>CAZKMR010000012.1:12348-30868 GCA_964553795.1 uncultured Bifidobacterium sp.
AGGAATGACACCAGCAGGTCAGCAAGACAAGCCCCAGTAAAAAGCGGCGGTGAACCCGCCGCAGTCCAGACGCTTCGCGAGGTTTATTGATTTTGGAAAGTCGCGTCCGCGTTTGGACTGCGGTGGCTTTAGCACCGCTTTGGGGCGGGACGGTGGAATCACGCCTTGAATGTCGGAAAATCTTCACATCTCAAGTTGTGCCGACGTGGCGGGATTGGCGTTTGAGACTGGTGGCGGTTGTCGCGCTGCGACAACCCCGTCGCGTGCAGCGACGGAAGGTGTGTGAAAGCGATGGTGCAGGGAAAGCTGTTGCGCCGCTGCACGCGGCGCTAATCGTCGCAGCGCGACGATTGCTACCTCTCATGGATGCGAGCGGACGCATGGCTTGATCAGGTCGTGCCGACGTGGCGGGATTGGCGTTTGAGACTGGTAGGGGTTGTCGCGCTGCGACAACCCCGTCGCGTGCAGCGACGGAATGCTTGTGCAAGTAACGCTGCTGAGGAGGGTGTTGCGCCGCTGTACGCGGCGCTAATCGTCGCAGCGCGACGATTGCTACCTCTCATGGCTGCGAGCGAACGCATGACTTGGTCAGGTCGTGCCGACGTGTCGTGATTGGCGTTTGAGTCCGGTGGCCTGCGGCGTGGTCGAGCGCTTCGGCGCGTCGGGAATGTGCGCGGCGAGGAAACCGGGTTTGTCCTTGCGCCCGGCGCGTTGGTAATCGCGCCACAAAGTTTCGGCGGCCACGCGCGCATCGAGTTTCACTTCGCTGATTAGATATTCGAGCAGCAATTCCATCAGGCGATTCAACGCAATGCTGTCGGTGCGTTGCGTGCGTGCGTAGAGCCAATCGCTCCAGCGCAGAAACGCGGCGAACGGCGAGGCTGCGTTGCTCCAAATGAGCGGCGTGGTTTCGACGAAGTTGCCGCTGTTGCCGACCATGTCCCAATACTTTGCAAAGCGACGCAAGCGTTGCATCGTCGCGAAATCAATCAGCTTGGTTTGAAGAATTTCGTAGGGCGGCAGCGGGTGATAAACCATTTGCCATTCGGTGTCGTGTCGCACGATGGGCGTGCCGCGGAGTCGCTTGAGAATGCCGACTTGAATTTCCTGCGGACGCAATGCGATGAGTTGGTCGAAGCCCGCGCCAAAGCTCGCGAGGTCTTCGCCGGGTAAGCCGACGATGAGATCAGCGTGAACGTGAACGCCGGTGTTGGCGCGCAACCACGTAAGGTTGTCATTGAGCTTGGGGTAATCCTGGCGGCGACTGATGAGTTTGCCGACGGCGGGATTGAAGGTTTGAATGCCGACTTCGAATTGCACCGTTCCGGGCGGGAATTTGGCGATGGTTTCGCGCAAGGCTTCCGGGAGACGATCGGGAATCATTTCGAAATGATAGAAATTTCCTGGCTGATGGCGCGCGAGAAAGAATTCCAGAATCGCGCGGCTGGTGTTGAGATTCAGATTGAACGTGCGATCCACAAATTTGAATTGGCGCACGCCGCGGTCGAGCAACGTTTGCATCGCGGCCAGGAACAACTCCAGATTTACCGCGCGCACGGGGACATCGAGCGAGGATAAACAAAATTCGCAGGTGAACGGACAACCGCGTGAGGCTTCAACGTAGATGACGCGATGCGCGATGTCTTTGGCGTCGTAGAATTCGTAGGGCAGGGCGAGGCGCGAGAAATCGGGCAGTTCGGCGGGGATGATTTTGGGGAGGGACAGCGCGCCAGCCTCTAGTATGGCAGTTCGGGGGATGGCAATGCCGTCGAGCCGATCTGGAGATCGGCGCTCCAACAGAGCGGCACACACCTCCGCGAATTTCAAATCGGCTTCGCCGGTGATGACGTGATTAGCCAGACGCACGATTTCCTGCTTATCAGTTTCAAAACTGACTTCCGGGCCGCCGAGAATGACGATGACTTCCGGGCGAATGCGTCTGATGGCGGCGAGGACTTCGGTGGTTTCGGCGACGTTCCAGATGTAAACACCGAGACCGATGAGTGTCGGATTCTGCGCGAGGAGAATTTCCGCGATGTCGAGCGGACGTTGATTGATGTCGAACTCCAACAAGCTCGCGCGTGACTTCAGTTCGCCGAGATTGGCGAGCAAGTAGCGCAAGCCGAACGACGCGTGAATATATTTCGCGTTGAGCGTGCTGAGAACGATGTCCGACATCGGCGCGAACCTACCAGTTTCCGCCGGGCAGGCAAAGTCTGGCCTTTGGTCCGCGAGACGCGGCGGGGCCGAAGTTTATTTGTTGGTCGCCTCGAATGTCGCGAGCAACGGGCGATGGTCCGAGCCAATGCCCCAGTTGGCGATGGTGGGAATGTAAGTTTCGGTTTTGTCCCATTCTTTGGCCATGCCCGGACTCAGCATCAAGTAATCAATGCGCGAATAGGAATCTTCGACGCCGTAGTAATGCGTCCAGGCGTCGTTGCGCGGGAAATAATTCGGATTGGCGGGATTGGGTTGGTTGTCGCCGTTGCGCGTAGCGGGGCGGGTATCCACGAGTTTGGTGCGCCCGCGCCCGACGATTTCCTTAACGCCCTTGGTATTGTAGGTGTCGTTGAAATCGCCGAGCACGACGAGATTCGCCTCCGGGTTTTGCGCGAGATGTTTGTCCACGATGCCGCGCAGAATTTTGGCTTCCTCGTGGCGGAGTTCGGCTTCGTCCGCATCGGGAATGGGGCGGCGGGATTTTAGGTGCGCGCCGATAAGGGTGAATTGGTATTGCTCGTTGACCTTGATATCGACTTCAACGAAGCCGCGACTGACCTGGAAGCGTTTGCCATTGAGGAGAAAGTTCGCGTTTGTGTGCGGTCGCCGGGCGACGATGGGAAACTTACTCAAGACCGCAACGTGAATGTTCGTGTCGAAGCCGCGCACGTGTTCGTAGTAGGGAAGGTCAAGGCCTTCCTTTTTGAGGGAGTCGCGCAGTTCGAGCAAGGCGCTGACCTGGCCCATTTCTTCGAGGGCGAGGACGTCGGGCTTCATGGCGAGAATGGTTTCGCGGACCTTGGCTTTGGCGGCGTCGGATTTGGCGTTGCGCCGGGTTTCGGTGGGTTGATCGAGATAATTTTCGACGTTGTAGGTGGCGACGCGAAAGGTTTCGGCGCGAGCAACGACCAAAAGGAACAAAGCCGCCAGCGACAGCAGGTGGATTTTTAGAATTCGCATGGCAGGGAGATAGACAGGCGCGGCGCGTAAGTCAAATCGGATGGCGGGAGAAATTGGCGGGAGAAATCGGCGCAGTTTCGGCCGAACCGGACCGGAATTGCTTTTTGCAAAACGGATGTGGCTTGCTAAGATGGGCTCATGAGTCGAACCAGTGTTATTGAACCGACGAAACGCGCGAAATTGCAGGACAAGCAAAGCGAACGCGATCATCGGGAGTTGCGCATCGACAAAGTGGGCGTGCGCGGGCTGCGCTTTCCCATCCAGGTGCGGGACAAGGCGCATGCGGTGCAAAACACGGTGGCGACGATTGGGTTATTCGTGGATTTACCCAAGGAATTCAAGGGCACGCACATGAGCCGGTTTGTCGAGGTGTTGAACGCGCACGGCGAAGTGATCCACGTCGAAAACATCCAGGACATTTTGATGGCGTTGCAACAAAAGCTGCATGCGGCGACGTCACATCTGGAAATGGAGTTTCCCTACTTCATGTCGAAAAAAGCCCCGGTGTCCGGCAAGGAAAGCCTGATGGATTACACGGCGCGGTTCGAGGCCTGGGCGTGCAAACAGGAAATCGACTTCGTGCTCACGGTCAAAGCCAACGTCACTACGTTGTGTCCGTGTTCCAAAGCCATCAGCGCGAATGGCGCGCATAATCAACGCGGCGAAGTGACGGTGCAGGTGCGGTTTCGCAAGCCCATCTGGATTGAG
Organism: uncultured Bifidobacterium sp.; assembly: GCA_964553795.1. Taxonomy (GTDB): domain Bacteria; phylum Verrucomicrobiota; class Verrucomicrobiia; order Limisphaerales; family JADLHS01; genus JADLHS01. The sequence continues at coordinate 16,237 of CAZKMR010000012.1, forward strand.
GATTTGATTGCCATCATCGAAAGCTCGGCCAGTTCCGAGTTGTACGCGTTGTTGAAGCGGGAAGATGAGAAGCACGTGACGGAACGTGCTTATGACAATCCGGTGTTCGTGGAAGACCTCGTGCGGAATGTAGCCTTGAAGCTTAATGCTCATCCCGACGTGACGTGGTACAAAGTGGAAGCCGAGAATTACGAGAGCATTCACAACCACAACGCGTACGCTTCGATTGAAAAAGGCTAAGTACTGGCCGCCTCACCAACCGCAGTTCGCGTTCTGTGTTTTGTGCCGTGCGAGGCACTTTTCTTATTCTTGTTTTTCCGCGCGCCGCTAGGCAGGGTAATCCTGTGAATTCACCTCGCCCTCGTTGTTGGTGCCGTTTGTCGCGGGCGGGGGTGGTGTGGTTGCTGGTCGGTTTGCTCCTCTTTCCCGGTTTCCTTCGTGCCGTGACGGCCAGTTCCGGGGATTATTTGATTGATGTCACGACGGGAGAGAAGGGTTTGCCGAACAGTTCCGTGACGGCCATCGCGCAGACGCCCGACGGTTATCTTTGGGTGGGCACTTACAATGGACTGGCGCGGTTCGACGGCGAACGCTTCGTCAATTTTTATCCGAACACCGCGCCGGGATTGCGCAATGCCCGCATTCGCCGGCTCTATGTCGAGCGCGACGGGACGTTGTGGATTTGCGCGCACGACGGCTCGATCAGTTTTTATCGCGGCGGAACTTTCACGTTGGCCTGGCCGGGTGAGGGCGTGGCGGATTCCTCGCCCACGCTGATTTCGATGCGAGGCAACCAACCGATGTTCATGTTGCGCACCGGGGAATTCATCCGGTGGCGGGGCGGCGCAGGCACGAATCAGTGGGAAATCCTGCGGTCGCCGGGCGCGAGCCCCGGGCAGAATGTGGCGGAGGATCGGGATGGCACGATTTGGAGTTGTGGGCGTGACCAGAGAATTTTTCGGTTGCGTGGCAGCACCTTTGAACCGCTGCCCGGCAATGGCGGATTGGAGGGAAACCTCAACGTGTTGACGGCCGACCGCGACGGGCGCGTTTGGGTGGGAACGGATCGGGGCATCGCGGTGTGGGCGGGAGCGCAGTTCGAGCGCATGACGCCCACCAACGGCGAGCCGGTGTTGCAGGTGCGATTTTTGCGGGTGACCAGTGGGGGCGACGTGTGGTGCATTGCGAATGACCGCGTGCGCAAGGCGCGGGGCCGGGAGTGGGTGTTTGAAATCGAAGCGGCGCGGGATCTGTTTACCGGTTGGCGCGAGCGCACCGGGTTGCACGAGGATTCCAAGGGTGGCATCTGGCTCTACGACTACGGCCGCGGTCTCTTCCATGTGCGCCCCGATGGCCGGGTGCGGCAGTTGACAACGGAGGAAAATTTCCCGGGCGAACGCGTCGATTCGTTTCTGGAAGACCGGGAGGGCAACATCTGGGCGGGGGTGGATCGCGGCGGACTGGTGCGGATTCGCGAGAAGCGCTTCACCGTGCTGAAACCGCCGGGGGTTTCAACCGCACCCGCGGCGGTGAGCGTGACTGAAGATGCGGACGGAGCGATTTGGATTGGAACCTTCGGCGGCGGGTTGCATCGCTGGTGGCACAACGAGTGGCAGGTGTTCACGTTGCCGGGCGGCACGCGGCGCGGTTTTGTGTTCAGCGTGTTTCCGGATGCGAATGGCCGCTTGTGGACCAGCGCGGGCGACGAAGATTTGTATTACGGAAGCGGGGGTAATTTCACGCCGTTCACTCCGGCGATTCATGGGGTGAAAGCATTGCTGCGGGCGCGGGATGGTCGCGTGTGGATTGGAACGAAGAGTGGGTTGGGGGTAATCAGTGCCGGACAGTTCCGCCAGTTTTTTCCGGATCAAGACGGTGTCGCGCGCACCGATGTGCGTTCACTGGCTGAAGATGCGGAGGGAAATATCTGGGTTGGGGCGGGCGACGGCGTCTTGACGCGAGTCGCGGCAACGGGAGTGACCACGTTTCGCGCCCCGGACGCGTGGGGCAATCAGCCAATCTGGTCGCTGTTGGCCGACACCAACGGGGTGTTATGGCTGGGCACCTTTCGCGGGGGTTTGGTGCGGTTTCAAAATGGAAACTTTACCCGCTACATGACCAAGGACGGGCTGCCGGACGACGTGATTTCGCAAATTCTGGAGGATGATGCCGGGCGGTTGTGGCTCGGATCAAAGCAGGGAATTTTTCACGCGAACAAAAGTGAGTTGCACGCCTTTGCCGCCCAGCAGGTGGAGACGATCAATTGCACGGCATACGGGCGCTATGATGGGTTGCCGTCGCTGGAATGCTCCGACCAATATCAACCGGCGGCGTGGCGCACGCATGACGGACGATTGTTGTTCACGACGTTGAAAGGGGTGGTGTCGGTGAGTCCGGGGGAAGTGACGGTGAATACCTTGCCACCGCCGGTGCTGATCGAAAGCGCGGTGGTGGACGGCGTGGAACAGGAACTGGAATCATTGGCGGCCAACCAGCGCGCCGACGGGACGCGATTGCGGCTCGCCCCGGGCACGCAGCAAATTCGCATTCACTTCACGGGATTGAGCTTCGTGTCGCCGGATCGCGTGCGATTCAAATACAAACTCGAAGGCTTGGATCGGCAGTGGACCGAACCCAGCACGCTGCGTTCGGCGCAATACAACGTGCTGCCGCCGGGCGAATATCGTTTCCTGGTCCAGGCTTGCAACAACGACGGCGTGTGGAATGAACAGGCCGCGTCCCTGGCGTTGGTGGTTTTACCGCATTTTTACGAAACCTGGACGTTCAAGGTGCTGGCGGTTTTGTCCGGAGTGGGCGTGGTGATTTTTGCCGTGCGCCGGGTTTACGTGCGCCGGTATCGCCGGAAACTGGAACAAGTCGAACGGCAACGCGCCATCGAACGGGATCGCGCGCGCATCGCCAAAGACATCCATGACGATCTGGGGGCGGGCTTGACGCACATTGCGCTGTTGAGCGAACTGGCGCGCCGCGACACGCCGCAGGCACTGCCCGATCACGTGAATCAAATTTCCGACATGGCCCGCGAACTGACTCGCAACATGGACGAAATCGTGTGGGCGGTGGACCCGCAGAACGACACGCTCGACAGCCTCATCACTTACGTCAGCAAATTTGCGCAGGATTATTTGGGCGTGGCGAATATCCGCTGTCGCCTGGATGTGCCGGCGGAATTGCCGCCGCACGTGTTGCCGGCGGAAGTGCGACACAATCTATTCCTCGCGCTGAAGGAAGCGATGAACAATGTGGTCAAACACGCCCAAGCCACGGAAGTCTGGTTGCGGCTGGTGTTACAACCGACCGGTTTCACGCTGGTATTGGAAGACAACGGTCGCGGCTTGCAAGCGGCGGCCAGCGGCGGCGCGGCGCGCAAAGATCGCATCTCCTCCGGTCACGGGTTGAGCAACATGGAAAAGCGCCTGCGCGCCAATGGCGGGCGTTGTATTGTCACGAGCCGGGCGGATCAGGGCACGCGGGTGGAGTTGCACGTGGACCTGACGGTCGCGCGCTCACCCGAAGTGGGGACTGGCCGAAACGGCGCGCCGCATCGAACATCATCCTGACGCCAATGTGGTCCGGTCAAAAATTTTTATGAGCATTCGAGTTTCCATCGTGGAAGACAACAACCGCGTGCGCGGCAGCCTCGCGCGCTTGATCCAGTTATCCCAGGGATTCGAATGCGTAAGCGAGCACGTCAGCGGCGAAGATGCATTGGCGGCTTTACCCAAATTGAAACCGGAAGTCGTCTTGATGGACATCAATCTTCCCGGCATGAACGGCGTGGAATGTGTGCGCCAACTCAAACCGCTGCTGCCCGAGACGCAAGTGATGATGTTGACCGTGTATGAAAATACCGACCTGATTTTTCAGGCGCTTACCGCGGGCGCGACCGGTTATCTGCTGAAGCAGACACCGCCGACTGAATTGCTCGCGGCGGTGCGCGAAGTGCATAATGGCGGATCGCCGATGACCGGACACATCGCGCGCAAAGTGGTGGCGTCGTTTCAGCAGGCGGGCAATTCTTCGCGTGAGTTTGAAAACCTGACGCCGCGCGAAAAAGAAGTATTGGATTACCTGGCCAAAGGTTTTCTCTACAAGGAAATCGCCGAAGCGTTGAGCATCAGCTACGACACGGTGCACACGCACATTCGGAAGATCTACGAAAAACTTCACGTGCGGTCCCGCACCGAAGCGGTGGCGAAACATCTCGGTCGGGCCACGTTGCCGGGTGCTGTGATTGCTTCAAATCGCTGAGCTTCAAGCCATTCGCGGCTGCTAACCAGAATTGGGGATAGGAGACACCGGTTCCTTGTGACATGGTTGCCCTGTCCCAATGCGAACTTGGCTCAAACTCTTTTGCGCAGAACTCGTGGCTGGATTGATTGTGCTCGCGGCGAATCGACCTCGTCGCGCGGTGATCATGCCTCCGGCCGGTTTGAGTCTGGTCTCCATTCGTTTCACCTCATCCCTCAGTCACAACCAATACCCAAAATGAAATCCCCAACCAAACGATTGCAGCCCCAATTCTGGTCCGGTCTGGTAGCCGTCATTGCGGCGGCCCTGGCAACGCCGTCGGCCTTTGCCGCCAGCCAAACGTGGTCAAACGCTCCCACCGACGTTAACTGGACGACCGCCGCCAACTGGGTTGGTAATGCGGTTCCCGGCGGGCTCAACCAAACCGGCAACACGGTGCAAAACGACGTGGCGACCTTCAACACGCCGATTCCAGGTTCTGGGATTGGCGGTGCGGCCAATCCTGTTTTGACCGATGACGCCACTGTCTTAAACACGCGTAGCCGGCAGATTGGAGGAATCACTTTTGATACGGCCAATGTTGGCGCGTATTACATCTCCAACGCCAGCGCGGCGCTGCTGCCTTCGGCGGGAAATCCGCAACAGGGCATTTTGAACATCTCGCACAATGGCAGCATTCAAATGACCGCGGCGGTGACCAACAGTCAGCACATCATGGTGCCGCTGTATGTCCGGTTACCCTCGAGCACGGCGGGTATTTACAACTTTGTCAACAATGCCACCCCACCGACGGCCACGCTCTATATTGGCGGCGCGACCAACGACAGCGCCAATACTCGCGGCACCGAATGGCGGCTGGCCGGATCAAACACCGGCACAAATACCATTGGAGGTCTTTCCGCCGGCACGACCACCAGCGGGGCCAACGGGTTGACGAAGAACGGCAGCGGTACGTGGATTCTGGCGGGTCCGAATGATTTTCGGGCGCAGACTGTGATTCGCATCCAGGAAGGCACGCTGGTGGTCAAAGACCAGGCGGCATTCAATGGCGCCACCACCGCTACGGTGACCAATACGGGGGTTCTGCAAATCGACGGAGTCAGTCTGTTTCAACTCTCGCTTAACCTGCATCGCGGCGGCGTTATTCGCATGAATGGCAGTTCCAGCTTGAACGGTGTGGCGGTGGGCACCGCCACGGGGACTGATGTGACGTTGGCCACGACCAGCGCCGCCGACGTGTTTCCGGTTGGCACCGGTCTGGCACTCAACTCGGTCGTTTCGGGCGGAGCGCCTGACAGTATTCTTCGCGTCGCCGGGCCGGGCACGGTTCAGTTGCAAACGGCGAACACCTACGTGGGCTCCTGGTCGTTTGATGCGGGCACCAATCAGGTGCTTAACTTTGGTGTGCTGGGAACGGGAGCGAATGCCAGCGTTGGACCGGGCGCGGTGTTTGATTACAGCTTGCTCGGGCCGACGACTTACACTCCTTCCACCGCGGGTTTTGGCGGTCGGGGCACGGGTGTGGGCATTGGCGGCTCGGCGGCTACTGTCGTGGGCGCGCCCGGTGCGGTTCTCGACCTGACGAGCAAGAATGTCAACCTCACGTTCACCCCGGCGAGTCTGTCGGGTGACACGACGCGTCCGGCGCTCTATGTCGCCGCAGGTGGCTTGACGTTGGGAAATAACACCTTCTTCATCAACAATGCCGGCAGCGGGCCGCTGGGAGTGGGCACTTATCGGCTCGTCCAGCAGGCCGGCGGCAGCATTACCTCGGGCGGTGGTTATGCCGCCTTGGTGGGTGGAAACGGCTTGGCCGCCGGGACGGCGGCATCCATTCAGGTGAGCGGAGGCAATGTTGATCTCGTGGTGGTCATTTATGTGCCGAAGAATCTGGTTTGGTCCGGCTCGGGGGCGAACTGGGATGTTGGTTCTTCGACCACCTGGTTGAACGGCGCAACGCCATCAGTCTTCAACAACTCCGACAACGTGACATTCAACTCCGTTGGGGCGGCAAATCCATTCGTTAATCTCGTCGGCACGTTGGCGCCGGCAACGGTCACAGTGGATAACAGCGGTACCGATTATACCTTCAGCGGCGGCGGTCAAGTTGCGGGGACTGCGAGCGTCAAGAAACTGGGAACAGGCGTGCTGACGCTGCAAACGGCCAATAGTTACGCCGGCGGTACAGTGGTTAGCAACGGCACCCTGCGCGTCGGAGCCACTGATGCGATCTCCAGTGTCGGTAGTGGCGATGTGGCGGTTTACGACGCTGGAGTCATCGATCTGAACGGCTTTAATAATACGATCAATGGTTTCTCTGGGAATGGCGCGGTCGATGTCGCTTCCGGCGGGGCTTCGATCCTTACGATTGGCAACAACAATAGCGGCGGCACATTCTCCGGAAGCCTGCGGAATACTTCCGGGACGCTGGCGTTGGTCAAGAGTGGCACGGGGGGACAAACCCTATCCGGATCGAATTCGTTGTCGGCGGGCGTGACGGTTGCAGCCGGTACCTTGATCGCGGCAAACCCTCGCGCGTTGGGGACAAACACAGTTACAGTCAACGCCGGCTTGCTGGAAGTGCCGAATGACTTGTTGATCGGCGGGTTGGCGGGCACGGGCGGGAGCATTGCCAACAACACGACCGCCAACACCAACACGCTTGTGATTGATGGCGGCAATAGCACTACTTACAGCGGGAGCATTGTGAATGGCTCCGGTGGAGGCGGGCTGGCCGTGCGTCTCCTTAGTGGAAGTCTCACGTTGGGAGGCAACAATACCTACACTGGCGGCACCTACGTGGGCAGCGGTGCGACGTTTGCTATTCCGAACGCGCCGGCAGCAGTCGGAGGATTCCTCATCGCCAGTAATGGTGCAACGTTGAATCTCTCCGGTGGGAGCGGCACGCCGGGGACACCCAATTCGATCACCACGGTTGCCGGGGCCACGGTGACCTTCAACTCAGGTGCGGAAGGCAAGATCTGGCAAGCGCAATTCAATGGCAGTGCCAACTCGACCAACATCTTTATTGGTCCGGTTTCGTTCGGCCAGAGCCTGAGCTTTTCCAACTTCCCCGGTGTCGTCATCTTCAGCAACAACACCGCTAACGCCAACGTCCGCTTTTTCAATGGCGATGGCATCAGTGGCGGCGAGAATACGACCTTCGTGTTCCAACACGTCAATGCCCACACGCGTGATTCGCAGACGGTCCGGCTGGGAGAAATCATTGGCGGCAATCGCCTGGCGGGCATCGGCGATCAGGCAGGCATCGTCAGTTGGGAAATTGGTGCGAAAAACACCCCGCAAACCTTCCAGGGTTACATCAGCGGTGTAAACAACAGCATCGTCAAAGTTGGCACTGCCAGCCTGACGCTCGATGGCCGGATGTACTACACCAACACGGTGACGCTGCCGGATTTCTCCGTGGTGGACTACACCCTGTTTACCAACGGCTTGACCTATCTCGGCAGCACCACGGTCAGCAATGGCACGTTGAAGATTGTGGCCCCAAATAATTTGAACACTTCTTCAAATATCAACATCGCGGGCGGCGTGCTGGACGCCACGCAGATTGGCACCTTCACGAACCAAACCACCTTGGACGCCAATAGCATTGAACAGCCGACCAATACCGTCGCCGTGGTTAGTGGCGTCGTCAATATCCTCGCCAACCAAACCCTGAATGGCTTCGGCAGCATTCTTGGGAGCGCGACGTCCGATGTAACTGCGGTCGTCAACGTCGGGGATTACCTCGCTGTGGGCGGTGCCTTGACCAAAGGAGTCGGCACGCTGTCCGTGAGCGGATCGATCGCACTGAACGGCACGGTGAACATGGACCTGAATCGCACCGCAACGCCGACGGCGGATCGGATCAATGCCGCCTCGTTCTCGGGTTCAGGTGCCACCTTGAACATCACCAACCTCGGGCCAACGCTCGTGACGGGGGATACATATCAGTTGTTCAGCGGTCCGGTCACCGCGTTCAGCGTGGTGAATTTGCCCGCGGCCAATGCCGACAATTCGGTCACCTACGTCTGGGAAAACCGCATCGCCATTGATGGCAGCATCAAGGTGACCAGCGGCGGCAGCCCGGTGGATCCGACGCCGACCAATATCACCAGCACGGTGGTGGGCAATCAACTCCAGCTCTCCTGGCCGAGCAGCCACACCGGTTGGACGCTGCAAGCCCAGACCAACGCCATCAACGTCGGCTTGAGCGGCACGTGGTTTGATGTCGCCGGTTCAGCCGCGACGAATCAAGTGTTCCTGCCGTTGAATCCAGCCAATCCGACGGTGTTCTACCGGCTGCGTTTGGCCCAACCTTAAGGTGTCGATCGTTGGGGACGCCGGATTGCCGGCGTCCCCTTATTTCTAAAGTACGAGAGGAGGAGATTGAGAATGCAAGTTAAGCGAAACACAAAACACGGGTTTACGCTCATTGAGCTATTGGTGGTCATCGCGATCATTGCCATTTTGGCGGCCATGCTGTTACCGGCATTGGCCAAGGCCAAAGAAAGAGCGCAGCGCACTGAATGCGTGAACAACATGCGCCAATGGGGACTGGCGCATCACATGTATGCCGATGATTACAGCGGTAATCTGCCCACAACCAAGGCGGGCGGAAATCCCGTAAATGTCATCCGCGGCGGCTATTACACTTACTGGATGTATTTCAACGGCGCCACGCCTGGAATGAAGTTGCCACAGTCCTTCGAAATCTTTGGAGCGAACAATTGGAGCGGCATCGGTTTGCTGTATCCCCAAAAGCTCATTGGCAATGGCAAAGTGGCCTTTTGTCCCGCGCTCGTTTCCAAAGGCTCGACCAAAGGCTCGCAGTTCTATGAACCGCTGCTGACTGCCTCGGCAGCTCCGAAGGACACCACCAATCCCGGCAGCGTGCGGACGAGCTACATCTCCAATCCCTGGGTCAAGAATCCCGCCGGATCATCGAATGACGATTTGACCCGCGCTTTTCAAAAGACTTCTCAAATCACCGGGCGAAAAATGTTCGGCATGGACTACATCGATAGCGCGTCATGGCTTCCCGGCGGAGATGTGGACATCAACGGAATCGATTTTGCCCATAGCCGGAGCAAGGGGTGGAACGTCCTGTTCACGGATAACAGCGTCGAGTTCCGGAAGGTGGATGCTCGGATCAAGGCGCTTTACAATGCCGATCCGGGTGCGTTCAACACGCAGTACGACATCCGAGGCATCTGCACTCTTGCCAAACAGATTTTCGAGTAATTGTGATTGAGCGTTGGACTGCAAATGGCGCAGCCGCCCGGCTGAGCCATCCCCAAAGGGAAGTCATCGTGTTGCGCCAGCCAACATGCTGGAGAGTGTTGCGCGGATTGCCCTGCCTGCTGGCCTTGGTTTCCGCCTTAAGCAGCCACGCTGTGAGCCATGAGCAATGGCCGGCAATCAATCGCGAACATCGTCCCTGGGCCTATTGGTGGTGGATGGGCAGTGCGGTCGATAAGACCAATCTCACGCGCGAGTTGACGCGCTACGCCGAAGCCGGTTACGGCGGCGTGCATATCATTCCTATTTACGGCGCGCGCGGCTGGGAATCGAACTACCTCAATTATCTCTCGCCACAATGGATGGAGATGCTCGATCACAGCGTGCGCGAGGCCAATCGCCTCGGCATGGGCGTCGATATGACCACTGGCACGGGTTGGTGCTTCGGCGGCGGTCCGTATGTGGGCGAACAGGAAGGGAACGCCAACGTAGTCGTGAAGACGTTTGAGGTCGGCGCCGGAGCGGCGCTGCCGGAGAAAATTGATCGCGAGAAAACTCAAGCGCTCGTTGCTTTCGGCTCAAGTAGCAGCCGAGGTGACGAGGCTCAAACTAAAACTGAATCAGATTCAGAGCCTCCTCACGTCGTCTCGTACGATCTGACCAAGAAAATCAAAGCCGACGGTTCGGCTGACTGGGTCGCACCGGCGGGCGGAGCGAAAGTTTATGTAATTTCCCAAAAGCCATCGCCCCAAAAAGTCAAACGCGCCGCGCCCGGCGGCGAAGGACCGATGCTCAATCTGATTTATCCCGACGCCATGCCGGTGTTTCTGCGCAGCCACACCGAGGCGTTTGCAAATTATCGCGGCGCGAAACCGCGCGCGCAGTATCACGATTCCTACGAATACAAATCCGATTGGGCGCCGGATTTCTTCAAACAGTTCGAGAAACGTCGCGGCTATAAATTGGAGCACGAGCTTCCCTTTTTGTTCCCCGACACGGGTAGCCACCGACGTGAGGAGGCGGACGCGGTGAACAATGTTACGAACCGCCTCCTCACGTCGGCGGCTACGGAGCGAACGGCACGCGTGCTCGCCGATTATCGCGAAACCGTGAGCGATATCATGATCGAAGATTCGCTGCCGCAATGGGTGAAGTGGTCGCACCGGCGCGGCTTCATCACGCGCAACGAGGCGCACGGTTCGCCCGGCAATCTGCTCGATCTCTACGCGTTGGCGGACGTGCCGGAAACCGAAATGTTCCGGCTCGATCGCAACAAGTTGATCTCCAAGTTCGCCTCATCGGCCGCGCATGTGGCGGGTCGCAAGCTGACCAGCTCGGAGACCGGCACGTGGCTCAAAGAGCATTTCACCGAGACGCTGGCGGACATGAAATATCTCGTGGACGACCTGTTTGTGTCCGGCGTGAATCATGTGTTTTATCACGGCACGTGTTACTCACCGGACGAAGCGGCGTGGCCGGGTTGGGTGTTCTATGCGAGTTACGAGATGAATCCGCGCAATTCGATTTGGCACGATGCCCGCGCGCTCAATGATTACATCGCTCGCTGCCAATCCGTTTTGCAGGCGGGCGCGCCGGACAACGATGTGTTGGTGTATTGGCCGATTCACGATTTCTGGCAGAAAGCGCCGGCCAAACCGCTCTTGCCGCATCTCACGGTCCACGCGCGGGGTTGGTTTGAAGGACAACCGATCAATCACGTTGCCGAGGAATTGTGGCGACGTGGTTATGGGTATGATTTCGTTTCCGACCGGCAACTCGCGCAAGCGAAGTTTTCGCGCGGCAAGATCAAACTTCCGGGCGGCGAATATCAAACAATAGTCGTGCCTGCTTGTGATTTCATTCCGTTGGCGACGCTGGAAAAACTGTTAGCGCTGGCGAAATCCGGCGCGCCAATTGTGTTCGCCGATCACTTACCGAAGGACGTTCCGGGCTTGAGCGATTTGGAAAAACGGCGCCCCAAGTTTCAAACTGTGTTGGCTCAATTGGAATCGCGCCGTGCCTCGGGTCGCGTCTTCGTTGGCGAGATTGAGTCCGCTTTGACGAAGATTGGTGTGCCGCGCGAAGCGATGTCGGATCACGAGGGATTGTTTCACATCCGGCGCGCATTGCCGGACGGACGATATTACTTCATTGCGAATCGCAGCGAGCAGGCGGTGGATGGTTGGATGCCATTGGCGACAACGGCAAAATCGGTTGTGCTGATGAACCCGATGACCGGTGAAACCGGAGTCGCAGCGATGCGAAGCGGCAATTCCTCCGCCGACTCCAAGCAAACCGAAATCTATCTTCAGCTTCAATCCGGTGAATCCGTCGTCGTCCGCACCTTTAACAAACCGCAGCGCGATGTGAGTTCCTGGACTTATTGGCAGCCGACGGAGCGGCGCGCGAATGTGACCGGCGAATGGCGTGTCGAGTTTGTTTCCGGCGGCCCGACGTTGCCAGCGACGTTCACGAGCAGCAGTCTCGGCTCATGGACGCAACACGGCGAGGCGGCAGAGGCATTTTCCGGCACGGCACGTTACTCGGTGAAGTTTGATGCCGTCGCGTCGTCAAAACCGCAGTGGCTGGATCTCGGGCAGGTGAACCAAAGTGCGCGCGTCAAACTCAACGGCAAAGACTACGGCACGTTGTTGACCCCGCCATTTCGCGTGTTGGTCAACAACCTGCAAGCGACCGGTAACACGCTCGAAGTGGAGGTTACGAGCACGGCGGCGAATCGGATTCGCGATTTGGATCGGCGCGGCGTGAAGTGGCAGAACTTTCGCGACATCAATTTTGTGAACCAGGATTACAAGCCGTTCAACGCGGCGAATTGGCCGGTGGCGGGGAGTGGATTGCTGGGGCCGGTGACGTTGACGGTCGCGCAGCGTGTGGATTTACGGGAGGAAGCGCAATGAGGGTTGGGATTCAGATTGCTGGTGGAACTTGTCGTGCTGCGACGAGTAGCGCCGCGTGCAGCGGCGCAAAAACTTGGCTTGTGGCAGGGCTGGAGGGAGATCGTTCTGCCGCTGTTGCGCGGCGGAGTGGTCGCAGCGCGGCCACTCCTCCTTGGTGGGGATTCTCGCGCTGCGAGAATCAGCGCCGCGTCATTGCGGTGCTATCGCCGGCCCCGGGCGCACGCTTGGAACGTTTGGGCCGCCCGCTGATGCGCGGGCGGAGTGTTCGCAGCGCGACCACTACTACCCTGGTTTGGTTGGTGGTCTTCTTCAGTTCCTTGCTGCCACTCATGGCGGCGGCGCGGTTTGACATCTCGAAATTCGGCGCGGTGGGCGATGGCAAGACGCTGAACACATCGGCGATTCAAGCGGTGATTGATCGCTGCGCTACCAATGGCGGCGGCGAGGTCATTGTGCCGAAGGGGACGTTTGTAACGGGTTCGATTTTTCTCAAGCAAGGCGTGCGTCTGGTGATTGAGAAGGACGGCGTGCTGAAAGGTTCACAGAACACGAACGATTATCCATGGATCGATACGCGAATCGCGGGTTTGGAAATGAAATGGCCGGCGGCGTTGGTGAACGCCGATGGCGTGACCGATCTGAAAATTTCCGGCGCGGGCACGATTGACGGTTCGGGCGAGCGCTGGTGGCGCGAGTATTGGGACACGCGCAACAAAGCGCCGGGTCGCGCTGATCCGCACTTCAAGATTCCGCGGCCCCGACTCGTTCATATTATCAATGGCACGAACGTGCTGGTGCGCGGTTTGACGTTGAAGGATTCGGCGTTCTGGAATCTGCAACTGACCTACTGTGACGGCGTCGAGGTACGGGATTTGACCATTCGCGCGCCGGTCGAGCCGATTCGCGCGGCGAGTTCCGACGGCATTGACGTGGATTCTTCACGCAATGTGCTGATTAGCGGTTGCGACATTGAATGCGCGGACGATGCGATTTGTTTGAAGGCAGGCCGCGATGCCGACGGCTTGCGGGTGAACCGTCCCACCGAAAATGTCGTGGTGGAGAATTGTCGCGTGGGTAACGCGGCGGGGCTGGTCGTGATTGGCAGCGAAACGTCGGGCGGCATTCGCAATGTGCGCGTGCGGAATTGTCGCGCTGACGAAGGCTGCGAGGAGATTGTGCGGTTCAAGACCAAGATGGGTCGCGGCGGCGTGGTGGAAGATATTGTTTACGAAAACATCACGGCGGTCGGCACGGCGCGCGTGTTCAGTTTCAACATGAATGCTTTCAGCACGATGTGGGTGCCGGAGGAATTCAACACGGAAGTGCCGGCGGAATTGGGCACGCCGGTTTTCCGCAACATCACCGTGCGAAATCTCAAGGCAACCCAATGTGGTGCAGCGGGGCGAATCGTGGGATTGGCGGAAACGCCATTGCGCAATCTGCGCCTGGAGAATGTTTCCATCGAAGCGCGGCGCGGTTTCACCATTGAGCACACGGTGGGCTTGGAGTTCGAGAACGTGACGGTCAACGGTGAGCAAGTGGAGGCCAAGGCAACGACTCCCACTCAGCGCGCCGATCGCGCCAGCGCTGCGGAAAAATTGGCGGAACGGCAGTGATCGCGGCGCGCGCTGGTGCGCCGACACCGTGCGGCGGGCGCATCTTGGCACAGCCCCGACTCATGGCTGCGAAGCAGCCGAACATGAATAGCCGTGGGTGCAAACCCACGGAGGAGAGCAGGGGGAAGGTGCGACCCCTACGGGGTCGAATGTGTTTTGTGATTATTCCGTGGGCTATCGCTCACGGCTATTCAGGTGTTGTCCCTCCGGGACAATCAGAGGCAGTGGCAAGAGTTGCCTCTACCCGGACGGGTGAAATCGTTTTGATTGTCTTGCTGCGGCTGGCGAGATGAGAATGGCGTTGCACCATTTTGAACCGCGAAATGACCACCATGCCTGCTGTTAAATCATTCGACTCAACTTGCCTTCACGCCACCAAGGCGCGGACTCCATCGCTTGTGTTGCTGGCCATCTCGCTTGGCCTCGTTTGGCTGAACGTTTTTCCCATCAACGCCGCTCCGACCAACGCGCGGCCCACTCTGTTTCTGATTGGCGATTCCACCGTTCGTAATGGCAGCGGGCGCGGGGCGGATTCGATGTGGGGCTGGGGCAGTCTGGTGGACGATCATTTTGACGCGGCGA
>CAZKMR010000012.1:30968-33152 GCA_964553795.1 uncultured Bifidobacterium sp.
GCGGATTCGATGTGGGGCTGGGGCAGTCTGGTGGACGATCATTTTGACGCGGCGAAAATTCGCGTGGTGAATCGCGCCATTGGCGGGCGGAGCAGTCGCACGTTTTTGACGGAAGCTCGCTGGTACGACGTAATCAAGGAACTTCAGCCGGGCGATTTCGTGATGATGCAGTTCGGACACAATGATGGCGGCGGATTGACGGGTAATCGTGGTCGCGGTTCGTTGCGCGGTAACGGTGAGGAGACGCAGGTGATCACCAACAACGCCGGGGTTGTGGAGACGGTTCACACGTACGGCTGGTATTTGCGGCGCTACATCGCCGACGCGAAAGCCAAAGGGACGACGCCGATTGTTGTGTCGCAAATCCCACGCAACATCTGGAAGGACGGCAAGGTCGGGCGCGAATCTGAGCGCTACGGCAAATGGGCGCGCGAAGCCGCGGCGCAGGGTGGGGCGGCGTTTCTGGATTTGAACGAACTGGTGGCGGCGCGTTACGAGCAGATCGGTGAGCCGACGGTGCGCGAAATGTTTTTCAAGCCGAGCGACCACACGCACACGACGCTGGCCGGCGCGAAGTTGAACGCGGCGATGGTGGCGGAAGGCGTGCGCGGTTTGCGCGAGGTTAAGCTCCAACAGTTTCTCCTGCCACCCGACGAGGCTCCGCCGCGAAATGATTTTCTCACCTGGGCACCGCGCCCGCCAATGGGCTGGAACAGTTGGGATTGCTTTGCCACGACGGTCACGGAAGCGCAGACGAAGGCGCACGCGGATTACATGGCAAAACACCTCAAACCGCACGGTTGGGAATACATCGTGGTGGACATCCAATGGTATGAGCCGAATGCGAACAGTTTCAGCTACCGGCGCAACGCCGAACTCGTAATGGACGAGTTCGGGCGACTCTGGCCCGCGACCAATCGTTTTCCATCAGCGGCCAACGGTGTCGGTTTCAAAGCACTCGGTAATTATATTCACGGCCTCGGATTGAAGTTTGGAATTCATCTGATGCGCGGCATTCCGCGACAAGCGGTGCGCGAAAATACGTTGGTCAAGGGCACGAGCTATCGCGCGCGCGACATCGCGAATACGAACAGCATCTGCGAATGGAATCCCGATATGTTCGGTGTGGACATGAGCAAGCCGGGCGCGCAGGCGTATTACGATTCGGTGTTTGAACTGATCGCGTCGTGGGGTGTGGATTACGTGAAGGTGGACGATCTGAGCCGACCCTATCACGCGAATGAAAAGGAGGTTGAAGCCATCCGCCGCGCGATTGATCGAACGGGGCGACCGATGGTGTTGAGTTTGTCGCCGGGCGAAACTGCGTTGACCGCTGCCGAACACGTGATGCAGCACGCCAACCTCTGGCGCATCAGCGATGATTTCTGGGACAATTGGCCGGCGTTGCATGAACAGTTCGCGCGGTTGCGAAACTGGAATCCGTTTCGCGGTCCGGGTCACTGGCCGGATGCGGACATGCTGCCGCTGGGCGTGTTGGATTTGGGCCGGCGCTCGACGCATTTCACGCGCGACGAACAATTCACCTTGATGACGTTGTGGAGCATCGTGCGTTCGCCGCTCATGCATGGCGGCGACATGACGAAGATGGATGACTTCACGTTGTCGCTGCTCACCAACGACGAAGTATTGGCAGTTAATCAGCAGAGCAGCGGCAATCGCGAGTTATATCATCGGGATGATCTGGTTGCGTGGGTCGCGGATGTGCCGAACTCGAAAGACAAATACGTGGCGCTGTTCAATGCGCCCGCGCCGGCGAAAGTTCTCGAAAGCAAAGCAATTTATCAAAGCCCGCTGATTACGCGTCGTGCTGAAGGACAGGGCGTTAACGTGGACGTGAATCTCAGCGGCGCGAAAAAGTTGTTTCTCGTGATCACCGATGGTGACGGCGATGGCTTTGGCGATCACGCGGATTGGATTGAACCGCGCGTAACGGTTTCCAACGCGGTGCTGAAACTCACGGATGTCAAATGGGCCAACGCGAGCACGGGTTGGGGCGGATTGAAAGTGGGCGAAAGCGCGAGCGGCAAACCGATTAGCGTAGCCGGAAAGCAGCTCAGCGAGGCGATTGGCGCGCATTCGACATCGGTAATTGAATATGATTTGGCGGAGGGCGCGACACGGTTTCAAGCCTTCGCGGCATTGGATGATGCGGCGATTGGGCAT
>CAZKMR010000012.1:33252-73088 GCA_964553795.1 uncultured Bifidobacterium sp.
AGAGAGTAGCCCACGGCGTGAGCCGTGGGATAACGGCGAATGTGAGTAAGCCCCGGAGGGGCGAAAGAGCCGCGCGTGAACACACCGTTTCTGTCGCCCCTGCCGGGGCTGGGCATGTGATTTTGCGGCGAACCCACGGCTCACGCCGTGGGCTACTCGCTGGCGCTGCTCCGCAGCTACCGTTTCACGTGCGCCGTGGCGAACGGAACAACGCTGCGTGGCGGAATGGTTTAACGGCCAGGATTAATTGCTGGTTCACCACAAAATATTTCTCCGCGACCCTCCGCGTCCTTTGCGTCTTTGCGTTCCTCGGTCTCGGCTCGCCAGCGACCGCGGCGATCGCGCCTGACCGCGCCTTCATTGCGCTGCCTACCGGACAGAAGGACGTTTATCTCGGTTGGCGTTTACTCGGAACAGATTCGGCCGACGTGGCATTCAACGTGTTTCGCGTTACGGACGGTGGCGCGCCGACGCGGTTGAATCCGCGCCCGTTGAAAGCTTCGACGGATTTTGTGGATCGCGAGGCCGACTTGAGCAAAAGCAATCGCTGGTTGTTACGCGTGGTGCAGGACGGCAAGGAATTGGAAACGGTGGCGGAAACATCGGTCTCGCGCGCGACCAATTACATCTCGATTCCACTCCAGGGGAATTATCCCTTCAGCAAAGTCGGCATCGCCGATCTCGACGGCGACGGCAAACTGGATTTCGTCATCAAACAACCGCAACAGGTCAGCGATCCCGGCGTGTGGAAAATGAGCGAGGACACTTACAAGATTGAAGCGTATCGGCATGACGGAACTTTCCTGTGGCGCCGCGATCTCGGCTGGAACATTGAGCAGGGCGTGTGGTGGTCGCCGATGATTGTGGCGGATTTCGATGGCGACGGAAAAGCGGAGGTGGCGTTGAAAACGGCACCGCTCGAACCGATTTATCGCAATGAAGTGGGACGCATTCTTGATGGGCCGGAATATCTTTCGATTTGGGATGGGATGACGGGCAAAGACATCGCGCGCGTGGATTGGCCGCCGCGCGGCGACATTGCAGCGTGGGGTGACAAAGTGGGTAATCGCGCGTCGCGGCATTTGATCGGTCTCGCGAAGTTGGACGGCAAGCGCACAAGCGTTCTGGCGTTGCGCGGCACTTACACGACGATGCTCGTGGACGCCTACAATCTCCTGAATGGAGAACTGGAGAAGGTTTGGAGTTGGAACGGTGATAAGGACGCAGTGCCGGTGCGCGGGCAGGGAATGCATGGCATGCACGCGGCGGACGTGGATGGCGATGGTCGCGAGGAAGTTATTCTCGGCGCGGCGGTGATTGATGATAACGGCAAGACGCTTTGGAATCTTGGTATGGGCCATCCGGATGTGTGCTATGTGACGGATGTGATGCCGTCGCGGCCGGGATTGGAGATCGCGTATGGATTTGAAACGGCGCAGGAGAAGAATGGGTTTTGTGTCGTGGACGCGAAGACGGGGAAAATCATCTGGGGCTGCGATCATCTGACGACGCACATTCACAGTCAGGGTTTGTTGGCGGACATTGATTCGACGAATCCCGGGATGGAGTTTTATGGCGGCGAAAAATTCCTGACCAACCGCTGGGTTTACAGCGCAACGACGGGAAAACTTTTGTCGCAGGAAGATTTCGGCAGTCTCGCGCCCAATCCGGTTTATTGGGACGACAGCTATGTGAAGGCGTATCTCACGCGCGCGGGCGACATTCTGAAATATAAGGGCGCTCAGCTTGGCAATGTCGAGGGTCGGGTGATCGCGATTGCGGACATACTTGGGGATTGGCGCGAGGAAATTATCACGACGGTGCCGGGTGAACTGCGCATTTACACGACGACGATTCCCGCGACGCGGCGGAATGTGTGGCTGATGGAAGATCCGATTTATCGCAATGACGTCGCGCTCGTGGCGATGGGCTATCTCTATCCGCCGCAACTCACCAAGCCGCTGACTGCGGAGACGAAGCCTTGATCCAAAGTGCAACTACGAATGGACACGAATTCACACGAATGTGCTGACTTGGGTGAATCGAGCCGGAGAACTGTAGCCGGACTAAAACGACTTCTCGGTTCGTTTTGCCTGGTGATGTTTGGTGCCACAACGGTAGAAGCAGACGCCACGGAACTGCGCTTTGCTTTTGGGACAAACGAAGCTTCGCAAGGGTGGACGCGGGTTGCGCGCGATGATCGTTATTCGGAGAAAACTGGTTTCGGTTTGGAGTCCGCCGCCGAGATCTTAGTGGGATCAAACTTTGTTTCCAGCGAGCGTCCCTTTCTTTTCGCAACGCGAGTGCCCGAAGGAAACTATGCGGTGACGGTGGAACTTGGCGGAGAGGTGGATTCGGCGGTAACGCTCAAAGCCGAGGCGCGACGGTTGATGCTCGAACGAGTGGCTGTGCCAGCGGGCGAAACGGTGACTCGCACGTTTGTGGTCAATGTGCGGCGACCAGAAATTTCTGGAGGCTCGCGCGTACGGTTGAAGCAGCGCGAACGCGATACGGAAATGGTAACGTGGGACGACAAGCTCACCTTGGAATTCAATGGTCGCAATCCCGCCATGCGCCGCCTCAGCATCGTGGCGACTAACGTGCCGACCATTTTCCTGACAGGTGATTCGACCGTGTGCGATCAACCACATGAGCCGTGGAATAGTTGGGGACAAATGCTGCCGCGTTTCTTCGGGTCGGGCGTGGCAGTAGCCAACTACGCGCAGTCTGGCGAATCCATCAAAAGCTCCATCGCGGCGAAGCGGTTCGAGAAGGTGTTCAGTTTGATGCGGACGAATGATTGGTTGTTCGTGCAGTTCGGTCACAACGACATGAAGGACAAAGCGACGAATGCGCTGGCGGTTTACAAATCGAATCTGAAACAAATCGTCGCCCAAACTCGTGACCGTGGCGCGACGCCGGTTTTGATCACTTCGATGGAGCGCAAGACTGGTGTGATGCGGGACACACTCGGTGATTATCCACAGACCGTTCGCGACGTGGCGCGCGAGGAGGACGCGGCGTTGATTGATCTTCACGCGATGAGCAAGGTGTTGTATCGCGCACTGGGTAACGAACTGGACGCGGCGTTTCAGGATGGCACGCATCACAATAACTACGGCAGCTATTTGCTCGCGCAATGCGTGGTTGCGGGCATTCAGGAAAACAAACTCGACCTCGTCCGTTATCTTGCCAAAGATGTCGGCGCATTTGATCCCGCTCATCCGCTGACGCCGACGCGTTTTGAGATGGCGGCAAGTCCGGTCGCTTCGGAAGCGAAGCCGGATGGCAATTAAGGAGTTTGCACGCATGAAACGCTGGAGCATTGGACTGCTGATTGGACTTGCCTGCCTGAAGGTCGTTGCGACTGATGAGTTGACCATCTGGCAGGCGCAGCCCGCGAAAAATTGGAACGAAGCGACGCCGATTGGCAACGGTCGGCTCGGCGCGATGATTTTTGGCGGTATCAATTCCGAACGCCTGCAACTCAACGAAGATTCGCTCTGGTCCGGCGCACCGCAGGATGCGGACAATCCCAAGGCACTCGAAGCGTTGCCGGAGATTCGCCGCTTGTTGTTCGACGGCAAATACGCTGAAGCCCAACAGCTCGCCAATCGCACGTTGATCTGCCAGGGCAAGGGATCGGGTCACGGGCGCGGCGGGAAGGTCGCTTACGGGAGCTACGAGATGCTTGGCGACTTGAAGCTTAATTTTGCGCACGGAACGAATGCGGCCAATTACAGTCGCGCCCTGGATTTGAACACCGCCATTGCCACCGTTAGTTACGAAGTGGACGGCGTGAAGTTTGACCGCGAGATGTTTTCCAGTTATCCGGATCAAACGCTCGTGGTCCGATTGCGGGCGAGCAAGCGAGGGGCGTTGAATTTTCGTGCGACGTTATCGCGACCGGAGGCGGCGGAACTTTCCGTCATCGGCAACGACCAACTCCTCTTGCATGGTCAACTTTGGAACGGCACGACCAATGCCGGGATGAAATACGCCGCGCGCCTCGCCGTGCTGAGCGAGCCGGGTCGCGTCAAGGCGGACGGCATTAACGGCTTGCTCATCACGAACGCGACAACGGTGACTTTGTTGCTCACGGCGGCGACGGATTATCAGATGCAATTGCCTGATTGGCGGCAGGGTAATCCTGAGCAAATGACCCGCAGTCAGTTGAATGCGGCGATGATGAAACCGTTTCGCCGGTTGCGACAAGCGCACGTGGACGATTACCAAAAACTGTTTCAGCGCGTCAGTTTTACTTTGGGCACTAACGACACCGCTAAACTTCCGACGGATCAACGCTTGCAAGCGGTGAAGAATGGCGCGTTCGATCCGGCGTTGATCTCGTTGTATTTTCAATTCGGTCGGTACCTGATGATCAGTTCGTCGCGGCCGGGCGATATGCCGGCGAATTTGCAAGGCATCTGGGCCGACACGGTGCAGCCGCCGTGGAGTTCGGATTATCACGCGAATATCAATCTCCAGATGATCTATTGGCCGGTGGAAACGGCGAATCTCACGGAATGTTTCGAGCCGTTGGATCGCTACATTGAATTCCTCACCCAACCGGGCGCAAAGACGGCGAAGGTGCATTACAACGCGCGCGGTTGGACGGTGCACACGTTGGCGAACGCGTGGGGCTTCACCGCACCGGGCGAAGTGCCGTCGTGGGGCTTGTCGCCTTCGGCAGGCGCGTGGTTGTCGCAACATTTGTGGGAACACTTCGCGTTTTCGCGCGATACAAATTATCTCCGGCGCGTGTTGCCGATTTTGCGCGCATCGGCGGAGTTCAGTTTGGATTGGCTCGTCGAAGATCCGAAAACCGGCAAACTCGTGGCCGGTCCCGCGACTTCGCCGGAGAACAAATTTACTACTGCCGATGGCCAAACGGCCTCGCTCTGCATGGGGCCGTCCATGGAACAACAAATCATCTGGGACTGTTTCAACAATTATCTCGAAGCGACCCGCGTGCTGGGCGTGAAAGAATCAACCGTCGCCGAAGTGGAACAGGCGCTGCCGCGCTTGCTCGGACCGCGCGTCGGCAGTGACGGGCGGTTGATGGAATGGACCGAGGAATTTGCCGAACCCGAACCCGGCCACCGGCACGTGTCGCATTTGTTTGCGTTGCATCCGGGGCGGCAAATCTCGCGCAGCGAAACGCCCGGTCTGGCCGACGGCGCGCGGAAAACGTTGGAGAAACGACTCGCCAGTGGCGGCGGCCACACGGGTTGGAGTCGCGCGTGGATGATCAATTTCTGGGCGCGCCTGGGTGACGGTGCGAAAGCCGGCGAAAACGTGCAGGCGTTGTTGGCCAAAAGCACACTGCCGAATCTATTCGATACGCATCCGCCGTTTCAGATTGATGGCAACTTCGGTGGTGTGGCGGGCATTTGCGAGATGCTGCTGCAAAGTCATGCGGGCGAGATTGAGCTGCTGCCGGCGCTGCCGAAGGATTGGACGTTCGGGATTATGCGGGGACTACGCGCACGCGGTGGTTACGAAGTAGACGTGGCATGGAAAGATGGGAAATTTCTCGCGGCGACCATTCGCAACATCAACGGCGCGAACACCTGCAAAGTCCGGCTTGGCGATAAAATCGTGGACGTGAAATTCAGCAAACGCAAATCGGTGGCTTTCAATGCAGACTTCAAAATTAAGTAGAATGAAACGGGTTCGGAAAAGTTCTCGTCCGAGGTGTGAGTTCGTTCCTTTGCTCCGCGCTCCGATTCATGTGGTGTTTGTCGCGCTTTTTGCCTGGTTGATCTGTTCAGCGATCACCGCGAATGCTGCGCCGATTGATCGTGAAGCGCTCGTCACGCGACACAATCCCGTCATTCGCACCGTGGACGTGGACGCGCCGCTCACGGTCGGCAACGGCGGTTTTGCGTTCACTGCGGACATCACTGGACTGCAAACCTTCGCCGAGCATTACCATCGCTGGGGTGTGCCGACGGAAACGCAGTCGCGCTGGTGTTGGGTAAGTGATCCGAACCCGAACAATTTCACGCTCGCTGATGCGAGTCGTGAGTTTACCAACGCCGCTGGACGCGTCATCAGTTTGCCGACGAAACAATCTTCTCCGGCGGGCGATTGGTTGCGCAAAAATCCACGCAGCCATCCGCTGGGACAAATCCTGTTGGACTACACCAAGGCTGACGGCACACCGCTCACGCCTGAAGACATTCAAAAGCCGGAGCAACAATTAGATCTTTGGCGCGGCGTGATCACGAGCCGTTACGAGATTGAAGGCAAACCGGTGCAAGTGACGACGGTTTGTCATCCGGATTACGATCTGGTCGCGGTGCGAATCGAATCGGAACTCGTGGCGCAGGGAAAACTTGGGGTGAAGCTGGCGTTTCCGCGCGGACATGACATCGCGACGAAGAACACGCCGGCGCTCGATTGGTCGCAGCCGGAGTCGCATGAAACGGTAATTGATGAGCAGCGTTTTGATTGGACTCGGTTGCAGCGAAAAGTCGGGATTGCCTCCTATGGGGTCATGGCGAGTTGGAGCGGGGGCGCCCGACTGACGAATTCACAACCGCATGAATTCCGGTTGGTGATGAGAACCCCGGCGCGCGGCGAGCGTGGCAACGTCTTGGAGTTCACGGTCGGATTTGGTCAAGCGATGAAGCGCCCGTCGGTTGCGGACACATTGACAGCGAGCGCAAAACACTGGGAGAATTTCTGGAAGCGCAGCGCGGCGGTGGATTTCTCCGGCAGCACCGATCCACGCGCGAAACAAATCGAGGAACGTATCGTCTTGTCGCGTTACTTGATGGCGACGCAGATGGCGGGCGACGTGCCGCCGCAGGAGTCCGGGCTCACGTGCAACACCTGGTATGGCAAGCATCACACCGAAATGATCTGGTGGCACACGGCGCACTTTGCGTTGTGGGGCAACGACGCATTGCTGGCTAAAAACTTGGAATGGTATCTTTGCGAATTGCCGGCCGCCAAAGCGTTGGCCAAAGAACGCGGCCTGCGCGGCGCGCGCTGGGCCAAGATGACGGGGCCGCAGATGCGCGAAAGTCCCGGCGGCAATCCGCTCATCGTGTGGAATCAACCGCACATGATTCATCTGGCGGAACTGTTGTATCGGAACAAGCCGTCGCAATACACGCTGAATCGGTATCGCCAACTGGTGTTGGAAACCGCCGAATGCCTCGCTTCGATGGTTCACTTTGACGAGGCGCGAAAGGTTTACGTGCTGGGGCCGCCGTTGTGGATTGCGCAGGAGATTTACGATCAAGGCACGAGTCAGAATCCCTCGTTCGAACTGGCGTATTGGCAATGGGCGTTGGAAACCGCGCAGCAATGGCGGTTGCGACTCAAGATGCCCCGCGAAGAAAAATGGGATCACATCATCCAACACCTCGCGCCGGTGCCGCAGAAGGACGGCAAATACGTCGCGCTCGAATCGCATCCCGACACGTGGGACAACATTGATAGTCGCCACGATCATCCCACGATGCTCGCGCCGCTGGGAATTTTGCCGGGCACGGGTGTGGAGCGCGCCACGATGGAACGCACGCTTGACGCGGTCCTGAAGGAGTGGGATTGGGAAACAAAAATCTGGGGCTGGGATTATCCGATGATTGCAATGACCGCAGCGCGGTTGGGTCGCCCGGAAACCGCCGTGGAAATTCTCCTGCGCGAAGGACCGAACAACAAGTATCTGCCCAACGGCCATTGTCCCCAGCGCAGCGACGAAGCCATGGCGAAAAATCCCAAACCCGGCGCGCGCAAACGCGAGATCGCCGTTTATCTTCCCGCCAATGGCGCGTTTCTTTCCGCCGTCGCGATGATGGCCGCTGGTTGGGATGGAAACACTAACAACGCACCCGGTTTTCCGAAGGATGGCAAGTGGCAGGTGCGGGTGGAGGGTGTGAGCCAATTGCCCTGAACCTTGGATGCTACCGGGTGGTTGCCGGGGCATTTGCTTTTTCCGTTTATCTTCCCGTCTGCATCAGCCATGCTCTGCGCTGCTTGAATCGATGAAACTTTCGTTGTTATCCATTTTGCTGGGGCTGGGTATGGCGGTGCCGCAGGTGTATGGGCTGGTGAAGCCAGCGGGTTTTGTGGCCACCGCACGCAAATTTCCGCGGCACGTGCCGACGGGTATTTTCCTTATGCTGCTGGGCACGGCGTGGTTCGTCTGGAATGTAAAGATTGAACCGATTGCGGATTTCGCGCCGATGAAGCCCTACATGATGGTGGCGTTTGCGGCGATCGGAATTGGGACGTGTATTTTTGTACAAGATTTTCTGGCGGTACGCGGATTGGCGGTGGTGCTGTTGCTATTGGCCAAAGTGATGGTGGATACGGGCCGCCCGCACATTGGGGAAACGCCGTGGGTGCTGTTGATTCAAGCGTGGGCGTATGTGCTGGTGGTGGCGGGCATCTGGCTGACGATTTCGCCGTGGCGCTTGCGCGATTTCATTCATTGGGCGACAGCGACGGAGCAACGGGTGAAGATCGGGAGCGTGATTCGGCTGGCATTTGCACTGTTGATTGTGGTGCTGGGGCTGACAGTGTTTCGGACGATGTAACCGCCGCGGTCACGAGGTGGACGGAGCGTTGCTCTAAACGGGGTTCGCCTCACGTCAGCGGCTACTAATCACATGACGCGCGGCAAAATTCTCGTGATTCGCGGCGGAGCGATCGGGGATTTTATCCTCACGTTGCCGGTGCTGGCGGCGTTGCGGCGCCAATTCCCCGGTGCGCATCTCGAAGTGCTGGGGTATCCGCACATCGTGCAATTGGCGCGGGCGGGCGGGTTGGTGGATCGGGTGCAGGCGATTGAGGCGCGCGGGTTGGCGAGTTTTTTTGCGCGTCAGGGTGAGTTGCCGGAATCATTGCGCGATTACTTCTCCGAGTTCGATATCATCATTTCCTACCTGTACGACCCGGACGAAATTTTCAAAACCAATGTGGCGCGCTGCACTGCGGCGCAATTCATTGTCGGGCCGCATCGTCCGGACGAAGCCCAGCGCGTGCATGCAGCCGAAGTTTTCCTCACACCACTGGAGCGGCTGGCAATTTTCGACGCGGAAGCAGTGCCGCGGTTGCAATTAGGCGGCGTCTCGCCGGAGCGCAAACCGCAATTGGCGTTGCATCCCGGTAGTGGCAGCGAGCGGAAGAATTGGCCGGAGTCCAAATGGGCGGAGTTGCTCCAACATCTGTTGGCCCGGACGAAGCTGAATCTGTTGCTCGTTGGCGGCGAAGCGGAAGGAGAGCGGTTGCAAAAGCTCGCGGCGGCGCTGCCGCCCACGCGCAGTCAGGTGGCGCGGAATTTACCGTTGCCGGAACTGGCGCAACGGTTGCAGGCGTGCCTGGGTTTCGTGGGGCATGATTCGGGAATTTCGCATCTGGCGGCGGCGTTGGGATTGCCGAGCATCGTGTTGTGGGCGGACACGCGGGAAGAGATTTGGCGACCGCTTGGGGAGCACGTGCAAGTGGTGCGAGAGATGGCCGGGTTGCCGCAGTTGCGGGTGACCCAAGTGGCGCGGGAAATCGGCTTGTTGTTGAATCTGGAGGTTTGAATAGTAGTTCTCGTCGGTCAGAGCATTCACAGTTGGGTTGTCACACAATCGTAACAATGTCGCCTTATTTGCGTAACGCGATTGTCACAGTTTGCGGTCGAACTCGGAACTTCAATTGCATAATGAACAAACAAAAATGGACGGCGGGCCTCGTCGCAATCGCGGCGCTGGCGGGTTACACGACGAACGGTCACGCGCAAAGTGTCGATTCGTTGCTCGATAAACTCGTGGACAAAGGCGTGCTCACGGTCCGGGAGGCCAATGAGTTGCGCGAAGAAACGGACAAGGATTTTGCCAAGGCGTACTCGGCCAAGAGCGGCATGCCGGATTTTGTGACCGCGTTGAAGTTCAACGGGGACGTGCGCGGGCGCTACGAGAGTTTCTACTTCGAGAATCCGAACGGCACGGACCGGCATCGGTTTCGGTACCGGCTGCGCTTCGGTGTGGTGGCGTCGCTGGCGGACAATTTTGAAGCGGGCTTCAAGCTGACTTCGTCGGAGCCGGCCAGCGGTGGCAGCGGCGGCGATCCGATTTCCGGTAACAGCACGTTTCAAGACAACGGTTCGAAGAAGTTCATTTATGTGGACCAGGTGTACGCGAAGTGGAAAGCGTTGAACACGCCGGAATGGCAGGGTGCTTTGACGATCGGGAAGATGGAGAATCCGTTCGTGTTCTCGGATCAGGTGTTTGACGGAGATTACACGCCGGAAGGCGCGGCGGTGCAGTTCGGTTACAACTTCAACGAACAGCACAGTTTGAAATTCAACGGGGGTGCGTTTGCGCTCGACGAAATCGGCGCTCACAGCGAAGACCCGTATCTGTATGGCGGGCAAGTGCGATTGGAATCCGCGTGGAACAAGCATTGGTCATCGTCAGCGGGCGTGGCCTGGCTGGCGATTGACAATGAGCAGGCGTTGGCGGGCACAGTGAACGGCACGGCGCCGGTGCCGAATCAAAATCGCGGCAACACGCGCGGCGGGGCCGGAAACACGACGGTGGGGACGCTGGCCAATGCGCTGGTTTACGATTTTCATCCGGTGATTGCCGATGCGGCGGTGACCTACACTTTGGAAGAATTCTGGCGGTATAAAGCGCCGTTCCCCATCAAGTTCGGAGTCGATTATCTGCACAACCCCAACGCCGGTGCGGATAACGAAGGTTGGTCCGCGGGCATCACGTTCGGCAAAGCGGGCAAGAAGGGTTTGTGGGAAATCGGTTATCGCTACAAATATCTGGAAGCCGACGCCTGGTATGAGGAGTTAGTGGATTCGGATTTCGGCGCGTTTTATCAGACGGTGCCGCCGGGCGACTCGGGGAATTACGGCGCGGGCACAAATGTGAAAGGGCACGTGCTCAAGGCGGCTTATTCGCCTTACAACGCGCTGACCCTTGGCGTGACGGCGCTTTTCACCGAACTGATTAACGGCAGTCCCGTGGGAGTGGACAGCCAGACGACCCGAGTGCAAGTGGATGCGGTGCTGAAATTTTAATTGTCACGGTAACGTCACAAGCAGTTCTCAACCAAATCAGTCAAATTAGAGGAGAAATAGATTATGAAAAAAATTACGCAAATCATGTTGGTAGCGGTCGGGGTGTTCGGAGCGGTGGGATGTGCGCGCGGCGACATCACGGTTAAGGGCTCGGATACGATGGTGATTTTGGCGCAGAAATGGGCCGAAAATTACATGGCTCAGAAGCCCGCAGTGAAGATTCAAGTGACCGGTGGTGGGTCGGGCACGGGCTTTGCAGCGTTGCAAAATCGCACCACCGACCTGTGCAATGCCTCGCGCAAAATCAAATCCACCGAAATCGCCAAGTGCATCGAAGCGTTTGGCAAGCGGCCGACGGAATATAAAGTCGCGCTCGACGGATTGTCGGTTTACGTGAGCGAAGAGAATCCAATCAAGGAACTGACGGTGGATCAGTTGGATCTCATCTTCAACGGCAAGGTCAAGAATTGGAAGGAAGTGGGTGGCCCGGACGCGCCCATCACCGTTTACAGCCGGGAAAACAGCTCGGGTACATACGAATTCTTCAAGGAACACGTGTTGAAAGGGAAGGATTTCGTCGCCAGCGCCCAAACGATGCCGGGCACGGCAGCGGTGTTGCAAGCGGTGGCCAAGGATAAGAATGGGATTGGTTATGGCGGCGCGGCGTATGGTGCCGGCGCGAAACACCTCCTGATCAAGAAGGATGAGGGGTCACCGGCGATTGAGCCGACCGAGGAGAACGTCGTCAACGGCACGTATCCGATCTGGCGGCATTTGTTCATTTACGTGAATCCGGCGTTGGATAAAGGCGAAGTGGCCAGTTACCTGAGTTGGATTCGCAGCGATGCCGGGCAAAAGGTCGTGAAGGAAGTCGGCTACTTTCCGTTGCCGGCAAACTTGCGGGAAAAATAATCACGCGCACTGACTGCACGATTGCTTCCCGATTTTCCTTTAGTCAACATCGGGGCGGCGTTGGACTCAGAATCCGGGCCGCCCCGTTAGTATCAACCGATGCCGCACACACAACATCAAGGCAAACGCAGCCACGGCTGGATGGGCATTCATCGCGGCCACAAGGCGCGGCCCATGGAATGGCTCGCGGAGCGTTTCATTTTCTTCGTCTCGCTTTCGACGATTCTGATGGTCTTCCTGATCTTCGTGTTTGTGGCGCGCGAGGCGTTGCCGATTTTTCTGGGCAAGGAGGACAGCGCGTTGATCAAACCGGTGATTCCTCCGGAGGACATGGACAAACTCAGTCCGGAGGAATTGCGCACCTATCTGGATTTGTCGAAGGACAAGTTTGCGGCGATGGATCGGGAGACGTTGCAAGTGTTGATGGAGGTCAAAGTCGAAGCCCAGAATGAAATCCCGGATCGTTATCGCGACGACCCGGATGCCACGCTCAACACCACGAAATGGAGCGCCATGGTGCAGCCGCGCCAATGGACCGGCTACGACGAGCCCGTGTACATCTGGCAGCCGGTCGGCAACATTCACAAATACAACATCGTGCCGCTGATTGTCGGAAGTTTGAAGATCACGCTGGTGGGATTGATATTCGCCGTGCCGCTGGCGGTGGGAGCGGCGATTTACGTGTCCCAATTGGCGCGCCCGCGCGTGCGCGAAGTGGTGAAACCGGTCATC
Organism: uncultured Bifidobacterium sp.; assembly: GCA_964553795.1. Classification (GTDB taxonomy): domain Bacteria; phylum Verrucomicrobiota; class Verrucomicrobiia; order Limisphaerales; family JADLHS01; genus JADLHS01. Next base: position 45,935 of record CAZKMR010000012.1, read on the forward strand.
GAATTGCTGTCGGGGATTCCTTCGGTAGTGATTGGATTCTTCGCGCTGCTGGTCATGGCGACGGTGCTGCAAACGGTGTTCGGCTATCAAACCCGATTGAACGCGTTCGTGGCGGGCATCGCACTGAGTTTCGCGGTGATTCCGCTGGTGTTTTCGATTGCGGAAGATGCGTTGACGAGTGTGCCGCGCAGTTACACGCAGGCGGCGCTGGCGCTGGGCGCGTCGCGCTGGCAAACGGCATGGCAAATCGTGATGCCGGCGGCGCTGCCGGGCGTGTTTGCGGCGGTGGTGCTGGGGTTCGGGCGCGCGATTGGTGAAACCATGATTGTCTTGATGGTGTGTTCGGCGAGCGTGATGTCGTGGAGCATTTTCGATTCGGCGCGCACGATTACCACTACGATTGCGGCCGAAATGGCGGAAGCGGTCGCGGGGGGACATCACTATCGCATTTTGTTCATGCTCGGCGCGGTGCTGTTTGCCGTGACCTTTGTTTCCAACATGATTGGGGATGTGGTGATTCATCGGTTGAAAAACAAGATGGAGGGTAAACGATGAATACGATTCCTCCGACCGGCTTGATCGTTCCCGCTGAACCCGGCCGGCATTTCCGTGCAGAAAAGTTCGATTTCTGGTCGTTCTTTTTCAGCGGTCTGACCGGGATGGCCACGTTGCTGATTCTGGCGATTCTGGCGGTGATTCTCGGGAACATCATTCTTAACGGCTGGCCGGGAATGACCTGGCATTTCATCAGCACGATTCCGAAGAAGGATTTTTTTGATCCGGCTACGACGGGCGTGTTGCCGATGATTGTCGGCACGACGATTCGGGTGTTCGTGATGACCATTTTCGTGCTGCCGATTGGGGTGATTACAGCCATCTATCTCACCGAATATGCGTCCACGAGTTCATACGTCACCCGCATCATTCGCGCCGCCGTGAACAATCTGGCCGGCGTGCCATCAATTGTTTTTGGCCTGTTCGGACTGGGATTTTTCATCAACTTCGTGGGCCGCAACATGGACGAGCTGTTGCAAAACCCCGGACCGGTCTGGGGACAACCCGCCGTGTTATGGGCGTCATTGACGCTGGCGGTGATGACGTTGCCGGTGGTGATTGTGGCGACGGAAGAATCGTTGAAAGCCATTCCGCCCGGCTTGCGCGAGGCGAGTCTGGCGCTCGGCGCAACGAAGCTGGATACCATTTGGAAGGTCGTATTGCCGCAGGCGTTGCCGGGCATCATGACGGGCGGCATTCTCGCCGTGAGTCGTGCGGCGGGAGAAGTAGCGCCGATTCTGTTCACGGGCGTGGCCTACTACATGGCAACGTTGCCGACGAGATTGAGCGATCAGTTCATGGACCTCGGTTATCACGTTTTCGTGTTATCCACGCAATCGCCGGACATCGAACGCACGCGGCCGATTCTTTATGCCACCGTGCTGGTGCTGTTGCTGCTGACGTTTGCGTTGAACTTTGTCGCCATATTGATCCGCGCCCGGGTGCGAAAAAAACTTCGCGCGCTGGGTTGATTTCATTGTATGTCTGAATCTGTGTTGCCCAAACTTGCAGTCGCATCAACCGCCCCGTCCGCCGCGGAGGGGGCGGGCGCGCCGTTAATCGAAATCGCCGATTTGTCCCTGTATTACGGGGCGGCGCGCGCCTTGCAGAATATTTCGCTGAACATTCGCGAGCGGGTGGTGACGGCGTTCATCGGTCCGTCGGGATGCGGCAAATCCACGTTGTTACGCTGCTTGAACCGCATGAACGATCTCATCGACAGCGTGCGGATTGAAGGCACCATCAAAATCAGCGGTCACGACGTCTATGCTTCCGATGTGGATGTGATCGAACTGCGCAAACGAGTCGGCATGGTATTCCAGAAATCGAATCCGTTTCCGAAATCCATCTACGACAACGTTGCCTACGGGTTGCGGATTCAAGGTGTCAAAGCCAAGAGCGATCTGGATGCGGCAGTGGAACAGAGCTTGCGGGGCGCGGCGTTGTGGGACGAAGTGAAGGATCGGTTGCACAGTAGCGCGTTGGGGTTGTCCGGCGGTCAGCAACAGCGGCTGTGCATCGCCCGCGCCATCGCAGTGAAACCGGAGATCGTGTTGATGGATGAGCCGGCCAGTGCGCTCGATCCGATTGCCACCTCGCGGGTCGAAGATTTGATTTTGGAATTGAAGCAGCGGTTCACGATTGTAATTGTGACGCACAACATGCAACAGGCGACGCGCATCTCGGATGACACGGCGTTCTTTTACATGGGCGAATTGATTGAAGCCGGGCCGACGCAGAAGATTTTCACCAAGCCGAAGGAAAAACGGACGGAAGATTACGTGACGGGACGATTTGGTTAATGGAATGCGTAGACTTGCTCTTAACCCCTTTCTTATTCCTATGGGAGAAAGAGTGCGGTTAGGCGCGCGATGTTTTTGGCAGAACTCTTGAACGACTATGGAACGACATTTTGACCAGGAATTGGTGGAGCTGAAGCAGAAACTGCTGACCATGGCGAGCCACGCGGAAAAAGCGGTCGGCGACGCGGTCAACGCACTGGTGAACCGCAATCTCGACCTCGCCCTGGCCGTGCGGGCCAACGACGAAGTGCTGGACCGGTTCGAACTGGAAGTGGACGAAATGGCGATCGGGCTGTTGGCCAAGGCGCCGTTGGCGAGCGATCTGCGGTTGGTGACTATTGCGTTGAAGCTGTCGCAGAATCTCGAGCGGGTGGGGGACGAGGCGGCGAAGATTGCCAAGCGCGCGCGGGATTTGAGCAAAGAACCGCCGCTCAAGTTGCAGTTGGAGTTGCCGAAAATGTCCACGCTCGCGCTTGGGTTGCTCAAGAGCGCGTTGGATGCTTTTGTGCAAAGGGATTCGGCAACCGCGCGGGCCGTGATTCCGCGCGACAAAGAAATCAACGCGCTGCACAAGCAAATCCAGGCCCAGATTGTTGATCACATGAAGCAGAGTCCCGACCACATCACACGCTGCTTGCATCTGTTGGTGGCGACCAAGAGCCTCGAACGGATTGCTGATCACGCCAAGAACATTGCCGAGGAAGTGGTGTATTTGTGCGAGGCGCAAGATATCCGCCACGGTGGAGGCGCGGGCGCCGTGGCGCGATAGTGAGGGGGGCGGTGGCGGCCAACTGGCCTCCCGGTCCGCGGGCATTTTTATTCCCATTGATAAATCTTCCGGACTTCCGCCACAATGCGGACATCGGATCAATGCATGAACCCTTCTGCTGTTGAGATTCTCGCCACGGTTTTGTTTGTCATTGCAGTGCTGCACACGTTTTGCGTCAAACGATTCGCGCATTGGGCGCATCGTTGCGCGCCGGGGTCGGTGGGGCAGAATTTGCTGCATTTCCTGGCTGAAACCGAGGTGGTGTTTGGGCTGTGGGCGGCGGCTTTGTTCCTGGGCATTGCCGCAGTGACGCGTTCGTTTCACGAGGCCATCGTTTACATAGACGGGCTGAATTTTACCGAACCGAAGTTCGTATTTGTGATCATGGTGGTGGCGGCGACGCGGCCGGTGGTGCAATTGGCGGAGCGCTTTATCGCGCTGGTGGCGCGGTTGCTTCCGTTCAAGGAAGGGCTGGCATTTTATGCGGCGGCACTGGCCGTGGGGCCGTTGCTGGGGTCTTTCATCACTGAGCCGGCGGCGATGACGTTGCTGGCGCTGGTGCTGAAACGCCGGTATTTCGACAACGGCATTTCGGTGCGGCTGGCCTATGCCACGTTGGGATTGTTGTTTGTGAATATCTCCATCGGCGGCACGTTGACGCATTTTGCGGCCCCGCCGGTGTTGATGGTCAGCGGCAAATGGCATTGGGCCACACCGTTCATGCTGGAGACGTTTGGCTGGCGGGCGGCAGCCTCCTGTTTTGTGTCGTGTGCGTTGGTGGCCGGATTTTTCCGGCGCGAACTTAGTGCCATGGTTATGGTGCGGGACCAGAGCGCCGGAGTGCCGGGCTGGCTGACGCTGTTGCACGTGGGCACGCTGATTTTAGTCGTCGCGTTTGCGCATCATCCCGATGTGTTTTTTGGTGTGTTCATCCTGTTTCTCGGGTTGGTGACCGCCACGGGGCGGCATCAAGACGCCTTAAAACTGCGGGAGGGATTGCTGGTGGGATTTTTTCTGGCGGGTCTTGTCACGTTGGGCGATTTGCAGGCTTATTGGCTCAAGCCGCTGCTGGCGCGACTGGACGGGAACGCGATGTTTTATGGCGCCACCATGCTGACGGCAATTACCGACAATGCCGCGTTGACTTATCTGGGGTCGCTGGTGGAAGGGATTTCGGACGAGTTGAAGTTCGCCCTGGTGGCCGGGGCGGTGACGGGCGGGGGCTTGACGGTGATTGCCAATGCCCCGAATCCGGCGGGTGTAGGCATTCTTCACAGTGCCCGGGTGTTCAAGGGCGAGGGAATCAGCCCGCTGGGGTTGTTGGCCGGAGCGATTGGGCCGACGGCGGTGGCGATTTTGTTTTTCTGGATTTTGCATTGATGCGTGGCAAAGCGGTCCGCTTGGTGCGACGATGGGGAGAGTGTTATGACGTGGTTTGAATGGGCAGAGGCGCTGAGCTATGTGGTGACGGTCATCGGTCTGCCGATGGCCATCGTGGTGTTCATGTATGAACAGCGGCGCAACCGGCAAAATGAGGAGGAGGAGATTTATCAGCGACTCTCCGACGAGTACACTGATTTCCTCAAGCTGGTGCTGGCCAATCCGGACTTGCAATTGTTACGCAAACATTCTCCGGCGGCACAGTTGACCGATGAACAGAAAGAGCGCAAAGCCGCCGTCTTCAACATTCTGATCTCCCTGTTTGAGCGAGCCTATCTGTTGGTTTACGAGGAACACATGGACCGGCAGACGCATCGCATGTGGCAATCGTGGGAAGATTACATGCGGGAATGGTGTCAACGGCAGGATTTTCGCGAGATGTTGCCGGAGTTGTTGAAAGGGGAGGACGAGGACTTCTGCGCGCACATCCGCAAGATCGCCGCGGCGGAAGGACACTTGGATTAGCGCTCAATCCGTTTTTGCCTGACGGTGATCGTCAGGGGGCCGTTGTTTCCAACGGGGCAGATTCTTTTGCAGCGCGAGCAGGGCGACCAGATGACTGGCCACGGGAATCGTCACGACCTGAAAGAAAATGGCGAGCAGGATTTTCAGGGCGACATCGCTTTCGCCCAGATGCACCCAAAGCCCAAGCAACATCAAAAACATACCGAGAGTCAGCGCTTTGGCCACGGCATGGGCGCGACATAACACGTCTGGCAGGCGCACCACGCCAACGGCGGCGGTGAGAATGAACAGCGCGCCGGTGAGCACGAGAATGGCGGTGAGCAGGTCGTTGATCATTGGGGCGGCGGTTGAGGTGAGGAGGGATCAGCGGTGGGAGCGGCTTCCGGGCGCGCGGGCGCTTTGCCGGTTTTGTTCAGATAAAACACAAAGGCTACTGTGGTCAGAAAGCCCAGGAGGGACACGATTAGAATCAGTTCCAAATACAGCGCGGTGTTCCACTCGATGGAGAGCAGGATAATCAACCCGACGGCGCAGGTGGTGATGAGATCGAAGGCCATCACCCGGTCAATCACGTGCGGGCCGCGCGCCAATCGGTACAAGCCAATCAAAATGGAGATGGTCAACGTCGCTTCCGCGAGAAATATCGCCACAGTCATCATCGGGTAAACGCGAGTATGCTTTTTTTCAGGCTGCGATCGATGGCCGCGCGGACCTGGTCGGGTTGATCCGCATCGAGCGCGTGAATGGTCAGGGTGTTGAAATCCGGGCTCACGTCCACAGTGGTGGTCCCGGGTGTCAGGGTGATGCAATAGGACAAGAGCAGAATCTCGCCCCGGGTGAGTTGCGTGACATCGTAGGTGAGGAAATTGGGATGTATGGACTCACGCGAACGAAACAGCACCGCGGCGGCGACGGTGACATTGGCCACCAGAAATTCCCGCAGAAAAACCAGCACAAACCACAAAAAAGCCAGACAGCGGCGCACATAGGCTTCGCCTCCGATGACGTGGCGGAACGCGGCCACCAGCGCGAAGCCGATGCCAAACCCGACGCCGAAGCCCACCGTGGTGGGCGACTGGCTCAGAAACAGCCAGATGATGGCAATGACAAGATTCAATCCAAAAGCGATCATGGCACGGTGTCCTTCCCCAAGTGTTTGAGCACGGCGGCGGCGTAACCATCCTGATCCAGGGCGCGTTGAGCGGCCTGCGTGGCGAGTTGCAGAAAGCCCTCGGCGCCCAGCCCAATGCAAATTGAAATCGCGGTCAACCCGGCCACCACCCAGGTCATTTTTACCCAGCGCAGATCCCACAGGCAGACTTCGCGATCCTCGGCGCTGTTCCAAAAGGCGGCGTTCCAGATTTTCAGCATGCTGAACAGCGTCAGGATACTCGCGACGATAGCCGCGGCGATCAGCCAGAATTGCCGTTGCTCGAACCCGACCACCAGAATCAGATACTTGCCCCAGAAACCGCTCAGTGGTGGCAGGCCGGCCAGCGACAATGCCTGGAACAGAAACAAGACTCCCAGCCACGGCGTGTGCAACCAAAGATTGCCCATTTTGTCGAGGTTATCGGTCCGGTTCAAACACGCGCCCACGCCACCAATCAGGAACAACGACGCTTTCACGATAATGTGATGCGTGATGTAAAAGATGGCGGCGGCAAAAGACAGGGGAGTGAAGAAGCCGATGGCCAGTACCATGAAGCCGATCTGGCTCAGGATGTGAAACGACAAAATACCGCGGATGAAGTTGCGCGAGATGGCGCCCATCACCGCCGTCAACATCGTCACTCCCGCGAGCCACGCGAGCAGTTGATGCGCAACATGCAGGTCATGGGGCAGCACCGTGCCGAAGACCCGCAACAACACATAGACGCCCACCTTGGTCAACATACCGGCGTAGAGCGCGGCCAGCGGGATGGCCAGCGTGGGATAACTGTTCGGCAGCCAGTGGTAGAGCGGGAACAAGCCGGCTTTAATGCCGAACACGACCAGCAAGAGCAACGCAAGCGACAGGACCCGCGGGTCGGTGCTCATTTCCCGCGCGCGCAGCGCAATCTCGGCAAAATTGAGCGTGCCGAACAGCCCATACGCCAGCCCCGCCGCGCAAATGAACAGGGTGCTGCCTACGAGATTGATGGCGACGTAGGGGTAGGCTTGTTTGATGTCCCAATTATCGGCCTCCAGCGTCAGCAAGGCGTAGGAGGCGATGAGCATGACTTCAAAAGCGACAAACAGATTGAAGAGGTCGCCGGTGCAGAAGGCGAGATTGATGCCGAGCACGAGGAATTGCAGCAACGGCAGACGCAAAGGGTGCTCGATCCGGACGTTGCTTTCGGCAAAGCCGTAGAGGATGGCGGCCAACGCGATCAAGGTGGACAACGTCAACATGAGCGCCGCCAGTAAATCCACCACCAGCACAATGCCCACGCGCGCAGACCAGTTGCCCAATGGCAGCACGTAGGTTTGTCCTTGGGCGGTTTGCGTGACCAGAAATACCGCAATACCCAACTGGACGGCCGCCGAGACGGCCGCGAACAACCGGCGCGACACGCCGGGGCGACCGCCGACGAGCAGCATCAGTGCGGTCAGCAGTGGCAAAAGGATGAGCGCGATCGGCCAGTTCATTGCTCCGCCTCCGGTTTCGATTCCTGATACAATTCAGCGGCGTTCGTGGTTTTTTGATCCAGAAACAGGCGATACAACAACAACACGAGGTAGGCCACCACGCCAAAGCCAATCACGATGGCGGTGAGAATCAGCGCCTGGGGCAACGGGTCCACCATGGGCGCGGTCGCGTCGCGCACAATCGGAGCCGCACGACCCTCCGGCCGGCCGGACATGCTCAACACCAGCAAATTGGCCGCGTTGGACAGAATGACGAAGCCGAAGAGGATTTTCACGAAACTGCGCTGCAGGATCAGATACGTGGCGCAGGTGAACATCACCCCGACGAGGATGGCGGTTTCAATTTGCATGGCGATCCTCCCGGGTTGCCGCCGCTGGCTGGTGCGATTCCTCGGTGGCGGAATCTTCGATGGCGGATTCGCGCGGCGAGCTGTAACGAGCTTCCTCTTCCTGAACCAGGGCGCGCAGGCCTTCGGTGGATTTGGCGAGCACGAAGATGATCTTGCAGGTCACGCCGATCACCACCAGGAACACGCCGAGATCGAAGATGAGCGGAGTGCCGACGTGCAATTCGCCCAGCAACGGCAGATGGAGATGGAAGTTGAAGTGTTCCAGAAACGGGCGGCCCACCAACAGTGGCGCGGCGCTGGTCAATGCCGCGAGCAGCAGTCCCACCGCGGCGACGCGCACCGGGTCGAAGCGCATCACGCGATGCAACTCTTCCACGCCGATCGCCAGACTCAGGAGGACAAAGGAAATGGCCGCCGCCAGTCCGCCGATAAAACCGCCGCCCGGGAGATTATGGCCGCGGAGCAGCAGATAGATGGCGAAGGCGTTGATCACAAAAAAGGAAAACCGCACGATGGTGTTGAAGATGTAGGAATCCGGGCCTCTCATGCCTCATCCTTTCCTTTGCCGTCGCCAATGCCAAAGCCCGGCGGGCCCATCGGGCCTTCCCGGGTTTCCGCCGCCGTGCGTTTGTAGCGCATCAACAAGCCCAGCGCCCCCAACATGGCGATGACCAGCACGGTGATTTCTCCCAACGTGTCGAACCCGCGAAAATCCACGAGAATCGTGTTAACGGCGTTGCTGCCCTCGGCGAGCGGGACCGTTTCCGCGAGGAAAAATTCGCCCAGGCGTTCCTCGCCGGGCGCTGCGGTGACGAGCAGGATCAACGTGGTGGCGAGCGTGCCAACACAGAGGGCGATGGTCAGGTTGAGCAGTTTTCGCCAGGCGGGATCTTTGTGCGACGTTTCGCCCGCCTCCGCGGAAATCGCAAATCGCCCCAGCAAAATCAGAATGAGAAACAACGTCACCACTTCAATCAGAATCTGCGTCAGGGCGAGGTCCGGAGCGCGATACAGCACAAAATAAAAACACACCAGAAAGCCGGCGACGGACAGCGCGATCAATTGCGTGGTCCACCGCTTGAGTAAGACCACACTGATGACGGCCAGCGCGATCAGGCCGGCAACAAAGGCGCGCAACGCGTCCGGGGCCGGGCGCGCGGCGTTGGCCCACAGAGTTTGTAACTGGTCATTGGCATTGAATTGCCACACGAGCGAACCACCCACCACCAGCACGGCGAACCCGATGATGATGGGCAGATAATCCACCGGTTGATCGGAACGCAGGAAGCGGGTGAGGCCTTTGGTGAATTTGGAGAACAGTTCCAGGCCGGTTTCGAAAAAGCGATCGAATTGCAACGCGCGGGGCACCCGTTGCCAGCGCCACTGCGTGCGATTGCACAGCCAAAACAGCCCGCCGCCCACCACCAGCACCAGCGTGCTGGTTAGAAGTTCTTTCGTCAGGCCGTGCCACAACGCCAGATGCTGCGGATGATTCAGGCCCGGCACCACGAGGTGATTAAGCGGCACATCCAGTAATGCCGGGAATAACCCGAACACCAACGCCGCCCCGGCCAGCAGCACCGGCGGCAATTGCACGGCAACCGATGGCTGATGAAAGTGGGCGCCAACTTCCGCCGGTTCTTTGCCGAGAAAGATGTTGGCGAACAAACGGACTGAGAACGCCACTTTGACGACGCTGGTCAGAAGCACGCAGCCGACCGCATACCAGCCCAGCGTCGCGTGCGTGGTCAGCGCCCCGAAGATTTCTTTCAACATCATTTCTTTGCTGAGAAAACCCGTCGTCCCGATCACCCCGGCCATGGAGGCCGTCACCATCAAAGTGGCCGTTCCCAGCAACGGCATGCGCCGGAACAATCCGCCCAACTGCCGGATATCCCGGATTCCGGCGGCGTGCGCCACAATGCCGACGATCATGAACAGGCTGCCTTTGTAAAAGACGTGGTTGAGAATGTGCAGGTAATCGTACTCCACGCCATCGACCGGACCGAGGCCGTAATAGCCGATGAGATAGCCCAGTTGACTGACGGTCGAGAAGGCGAGGATGGCCTTGAGATCGTGTGACAATAAAGCCAGTACCGCCGCCAGCGCCATGGTGGTAAACGGAATGATACTTAGCAGGGGCGTCCACCAGTCGCTGACGGAGAACAGGGGAAACATTCGCGCACAGAGAAACACGCCCAGCTTGACCATCGTGGCGGAATGCAAGTAGGCACTCACCGGCGTGGGGGCCGCCATCGCGTTGGGCAACCAGAAATGGAAGGGGAATTGGGCAGATTTGCCGAAGGCGCCGAGGATGATCAATCCCATCGCGGCAGTGAGCCAGGGGCGATGTTCCTCCCACGGCAGCCCCTGCGTCCGAAGCTCGGCGAAACTGTACGTGCCCGTCACGGTGTAAATCATCACGATGCCGGCGAGCAGGGCGAGGCCCGTGAATCCCGTCACCAGCAAGGCCTGCCGCGCCCCGACGCGGGAGTCGGCTTCGCCATGCAGAAAGCCGATTAGCAGGAAGGAAGCGATGCCGGTGAGTTCCCAAAAGACGAACAGCACCATCAGGTTGTTGGCGAAAACGGTGCCCAGCATCGCCGCCATAAACAACACCAGATAACAATAGAATCGCCCGTGGTGCTCGAAATGGTCATCGAGATAGTGGTTGGCATAAAAGAAAATCAAACAACCCATGCCACTGACAATCAGACCAAAAAACAATGACAGGCCGTCGAAAAGAAACGAAAGATTGATGCCGAGGCTGGGAATCCACGCCCATTCGATTACGTGTGGCGTTGGCAGGTCCAGTTGCGTGGCGATGAATAACAACGCCGCAGTGGAGATGACCGGGAAAGCAAAGGCCACCCAGCCAACCGCCGCGCCGAGTTTCTTTCCGGCCAACGCCACGAGTGGACTGCCTGCCAGAGGCAGTCCCAAGGCCAACAGCAAGGCGAGACTGATTGTATCCATCGTGTGATTCCAGACTTCCGGCGGCGAACAGCCGAAAAAATCGCAGCAGATAGTGGCGGATGCCGTAGCGCCCTGTAAATCGAAACCGGACCATTCGGCAAAAACTTTTTTCCGGCGACAGCCGCGGCAAATCCGGTTGCTCCGCCGGAGGGAGTTGTTAGTTTGCGCCCCATGCTCAACGAACTGCTGATGTTGGCGGGTGGTCTGGCGCTCATCATCAAGGGCGGCGATTTTTTCGTGGCGGCAGCCATCCGGCTGGCGGAGTTTTTGCAAATGCCGCGCGTGGTGATTGGCTCCACTCTGGTGAGCCTGGCCACGACGACCCCCGAGTTGGTGGTGTCCATTATGGCCGGGTTGCGGGGCGAAGCCGGGTTGGCCGTTGGCAATGCGGTGGGTTCGTGCATTTGTAACATCGGGCTCATCCTGGGCGTGACTGCGGCGTTGAAACACGTGGACATCCATTTTCGGGCCTTGCGCGCTCCGTTGTTTGCCATGCTGGGATTTGGTCTGGTGTTATTCCTCATGACGCTGGATTTATCCCTGGAACGCTGGCAAGGCGCGGTTTTGATGGTTGGTGGGGCGGTGTATTTCATCTGGGATTTTGCGCACCACTGGCGGGATCGCAAACCGCGCGATGTGGCTGAGGCGACGGCAATCGAGACAGAGATCGCGTCAGCGCGATGGGCATGGATTCAAACCAAACCGGGGACTGCGGTGCAATTCCTGTTTGGCGCCGCGATTGTGGTAGCGGGCAGCAAACTGTTGGTGGACGGCGCGGTGGGGTTGGCCGGTCGGCTGGGCGTGCCCTCGATTGTGATTGGGTTGACGGTGGTGGCCGTGGGCACGTCGTTGCCCGAACTGGTCACGGCGGTGACTTCTTCACGCCGCTCGGTCAGTGATCTGGCCGTGGGCAATGTGCTTGGCGCCAACATTGCCAATCTCACTCTCATCGTGGGCGTGGCGGCCGTGATTCAAACCGTCGGCATGGACCGGGTGACGCAGTTGTTCAATTTCCCGGCGTTGCTCCTCGTCATGGCGGTGCTGGTGGTGATGCTCTGGACCGGGCGGCGCGTGACGCGCCGGGAAGGGATGGTGTTGCTGGGCGTCTATGCTCTGTATCTGGGCGCGTTGACAGTCCTCACCCTGGTGGTGGCCCGGTAAGTCCATTTCCGCATGGAGTGGGTTGCCCTGGAACTCAGGTGGATTTGGAGGGATGCCTTAACGCACGGCGCCGTTTCCGACTGAAACGGCGTTGATGATCTCTGGCGTGGTGCCGGAAGTAGCGCAGCATGCCGGGACGAATTTCTGCATAGATCAACCGCAGCACGCCGTAAACAACCAACCCAACCAGAATCATGTTGATCACCGTCCCGGTCATAAACGTCCGGCCCCAAACGAGCGCCTGAACCGTTTTCTCGGTCACATCCTCGACCTCGCTGACCGGGATGGCGGGACGGTAAAAGTAACTGCCCGTACGGATATTCAGGTAGAACAGCAACGGCCAGAAAAACGTCAACGTGGCGCCGCCGACGAATCCCGCAATGGTATTGCCACCCAGGACGCGGGCGACGAATCCGGAGAGCAGAACGCCGAACCCAAAGGTCGGGAAGAAATTTACGATTAATCCCAGGGCAAACCCGCGCGCCACTTTCTCGCTCGCGGCGCGAATCCGAAACAACCGGATGACTTGATAAAAAAAGCCGCGCTCTAATCGCAGCCAGAGGTGGTGCCACATTCCCGTGAGTATGAAGACAGCGCCGGGAATGAAACAAGCGGAAGTGCAGCCGCTCAGGCGTTTTCCGGCGGCCCGCCCGGGGTCGGGGCAATGGCCGGGGCCGGTCCGGCCGGTCCACCGGGCGGAGGCGCCACGTAATCTGGTGCGACCGAGCCAAGGCTGATGATGCTTTTGATCGCGTCAGCGACGCTCATATCCAATCGGATGATCTCCTGCTCCGGAACGAAAATGAGAAAGCCGGTGGTGGGATTGGGCGTGGTCGGAATGAACACGCTCCACACTGGGTGCGGCGTCTTGAACTGAACTTCGTTGCGTTGTTCGCCCGTGATGAAACCAAGGGAATAAATGCCCTTGCGGGGGAATTCGACCAACACGGCCTGTTGAAACGCGGATTTATGTCCGGCAAACGCTTCCTTCACTTGTTTGACCGTGCCGTAGATTTTGTTCAGAAACGGAATCCGCAGCAGCACGCTGTCCATCGTGGCGATGAGTTTCTTGCCCAGGTAATGCCGCGCCACCTGGCCCACCACGCAGATCAAGGCCAGCGCCAGCACCAGCGCCGCCAGACTCCAATACCAACGAATGTCGCCGCTGATGCCGTTGATGTACTTCCACTCGCGCGGCACGGCGAAGAGCAACTTGTCGGTGATGTTGGAAACCGTGCCAAACAGCCAGATCACGACGGCAATCGAGATGACGGCCGGCAACACCACGGCCAGGCCGGTGATGAAATTGGTCTGCAAACGGGAAAACGGTTTCGCGTTCATGGGGGCAAATTAGGGTGAATCCCGAGGTGGCTCAAGTGGGGCGGGTGGTTCAAGCGTTTTCCGCATCCACAGCGACGATTGCGTTCGAGCCGCTGTGACCAACAATGCGGACGGGTTGACCTTTCTCAATGCGTTCCCCACGCGTGACCACGTCGAGTAACTCTTCGCCAAAGCGCGCTTTGCCGCCGGGCGACAAGTTCGAGATCGCCACCCCGACCTTGCCCATGCGCGCCGTAGATTGCGCTTGGAGCGCGGCGACGGAGACCTCGCCACTGGCGGTTTGGGAAACGAGCCGATCGTAGAGCGTGGTCTTGGGCAGGAATCGCGCCAGCACGAGCGCCACCACCACCGCGCCGAGAATCGCCAGACTCAAATCCTGCAATGGCTCGCGTACATCGGGCAGCGACGGCAACGTGGGCGTGCCCGGATACACGTCCACCATGCCCATGACGAGGGACACCAGGATTAATATCGCGCCGAGAATGCCGGCGATAAATGTTCCCGGGAACACGAAGAGTTCCACTGCGAGCAACGCCACCCCAATTACAAAGACCACAATCCACTCCGCGCCGGACAATCCCGCTACGTAACCGCCGAGAAAATAGATCGCGAAGGCGAGGATGCCCACGATGCCCGGCACGCCAAACCCGGGCGTCTTGAATTCAATGTACAGTCCGATAATTCCGATGAGCAGCAGCAGCGGACTGATTTTGTTGATCCACGTGCCGAGTTTTTCCGCGCCGGTGGGTTGCACGTTGACGCGGACGGCGTTGGCGTAACCAATTTTTTCGATCAAAGCGTCCAGCGATTCGACCGTGCCGGAAGAGAGCAGGGGTTTGGGCGGATAGCCATACTCCTTGGCCGCCTGGCGGTCGGTCAACGTGAGAATGCTGCCTTCCTTGTTCAACACTTCGCCGTCAATCTCGAACTCCTTTGTCTTGTCAATCATGGCTTCGACGACTTCGATATTGTGGCCGTTCTTCTCGGCCTGGGTGCGGACGAGCGCGCGAATGGCGGAAGTCATTTTCGCTTCCATGGTGTCCGGGATGCTTTCCGCCCCGGCGCCGCCCGGCGCCATCATGATCGGCGCGGCGGCGCCGATGACGCTTTGCGGCGCCATGTAAATTTTTTGCGTCGCCACGGAAATGAATGCTCCGGCGGAAAAAGCGCGGTCATTGACGTAAGTGAATGTCTTGCCGCCAAACTTGCTGATGATTTGAATGATTTCTTCCGTGACGTCCACGCGTCCACCATCGGTGTTCATATCCAGGATGAGCGCGTCCGCCTTGGCTTCCATGGCTTCCTTGACGCCGCGGCGCACCACGTACACCAGCGGCGGCATGATGTCGTCGCGAATCGGCAAAACGTAAATCTTGCCGGCGGTCGGCAGCAGCGCCGGCAGGTTGGTTTGTGACCCGGTCTCCGGAGCGGCCTGGAGCAACGAGCAACTGAATAGCAATGCACAAACAAACCTGATGTTCATACGCTCAATCTAGCGGGCCGGATGAAAACGACAATGCCGAAACCGGCGGATGGAGTTTCCCGAACCATAAATGCTTGTGAACATTTCGGGTTCAGTGTCATCATCCGGCCATGCAAACATTTCTCGCTCAATCCGGGCTGTTCGCCAACAAGCTGAACCTGGTGCTCTACGGCGTCGGTGCGCTGATCGTGCTCGTGCTGGGCATCCTGTTGTTGAACTTCGGGATGATTTATATTCGCGCCCTCTTCTCCGGCGCAAAGGTGACGTTCACTGAATTGATCGCGCTGCGCCTGCGCGGCGTGCCGGTCGGACTGGTCGTGGACGCCCGGATCACCGCCGTGAAATCGGGTCTGCCGCTGACGATTGACGATCTGTCCACGCACTACCTGGCGGGCGGCAACATTCAAATCGTGGTGCTCGCACTGATCGCCGCCAAGAAGGCATCCATCAATCTGCCCTTCGACCGCGCCTGCGCCATCGACCTCGCGACCAAGGGCACCCAGAAGACGGTGCTGGAAGCAGTGAAAACTTCCGTCAATCCGAAGGTCATCGATTGTCCCGCGCCAGCGCAGGGGAAATCTACTATCGACGCAGTGGCCAAGGACGGCATTGTCATTCGCGCCAAAGCGCGGGTGACAGTGCGCACGAATCTGGATCGTTTCGTTGGCGGTGCGACCGAGGAAACGATCATCGCACGCGTCGGCGAAGGCATCGTTTCCACCATTGGTTCGGCGAGCACGTATAAGGAGGTGCTGGAGAATCCCGACCGCATTTCCAAGACTGTTTTGGACAAAGCGCTCGACAGCAACACCGCGTTTGAAATTCTCTCCATTGATATTGCCGATGTGGACGTCGGCGAAAACGTGGGTGCGAAATTGCAGGCGGAACAAGCGGAGGCGAACAAGTTAATCGCCCAGGCGCAGGCTGAAGTCCGGCGCGCGGCGGCGGTGGCCACCGAGCAGGAAATGGTGGCGCGCGTCTCCGAAATGCGCGCCCGCGTCGTGGAGGCCGAAGCGCAGATTCCCATCGCGATCGCCGGCGCCTTCGAGAAAGGCCATCTCGGCATCATGGATTATTATCGCATCAAGAACGTCCAAGCGGATACGACCATGCGCGAAAACATCGGCAATCCGCCGCCGGATGCGCCGCCCACGGGAACATCCGGATCGAAGAAATAAGCAGAGATGACGACGGATTCACTCATGTTCGCCGGGCTCCTGGATGGTCCGTGGCTGGTCATCATCATCTTCCTGGCGAGCGGTCTGATCAACTGGTTGGCCAAACGCCGGGCAGAACAGGCGGGTCAGTCGTCTGAAGACGAATCATCATCGCCCCCGCCGGCGGCCACGCCAGTGGATTGGGAGGAACGACTGCGGCGGTTGCTGGGTGAGGAAGCCATGCCGCCCAAGCCGAAAGCACCTCCTGCCGTGCCGCCGCCGATCGCACCAGCGCCGCGCGCTCCAACCGGCGCCGCCCCTCCGGTCATCCGCCCGGCAACCCGTCCCCCGGCGAGTTCAACTCGGCCGCTTCCGGTGGAAGTCGCGCCGGTCACGATTCGCGGGGCGGTGCCGAAAAGGGAAGCTGCCGCAGTAGCGGAACTCAGCCGCCGCTTCGAGTCCGTTGAATCCGCGCGGGAATTGGCCGCGCAAATGGCCGCCTACTCCCGGCAGCGGAGATCCGTTCCGCTCGCCGTTTCGCTCCACAATCCACAAGCCGCGCGCCAGGCATTCGTGGCCTCGTTGGTGTTCGGTCCGCCTAAAGGACTTGAAAGTTGAGTGAACGGCCTCCGCCGGTTTACGCGTATGACGACAATTATCGTTCTGCTGGTGATCGGAGCAGTCTTATTGTTTCTGGAAACCCTGTTGCCTGGATTGGTCGCGGGCATCATTGGCTTTATCTGTTTGGTGGCCGCCGTCATCCTGGCTTATGGGGAAAGCTTCTTCACCGGCAATGTGGTCTTGGCGGTTGTGTTCGCCGGTCTCGGCGTCGGTACATGGGCCTGGTTGAAGTTCTTTCCAGATAGCCGCATTGCCCGAAAGTTTGTCTCCCATCACGCAGTCGGGGAACTCGGTGTGGAGAAACCTGAGCTGCTTCACGGGACCGGAACGACCCTCACAGCTTTACGGCCTTCCGGGGTCGCCACCATCAACGGCCAACGCGTGGACGTGGTGGCGGAGACCGGCTTCATCGAACCCGGCACGAATGTCAAAGTCGTGGCGGTGGAAGGCAGTCGCGTGGTGGTGCGGATTGCCTGAACCGTTCGCTACTTCGCCGGTTTCCACAAGGCGTCCGCCTTCAACCATTCCTGGAGCAAACGGCGAAAAGCGGTTGCCGGTGGAGATTCGGTCTGGTCTGACCAGACCATGACAAGTTCGACGGTGTGTGCCGGGGTCAAGGGTCGAAAGACCACGGGCAGCCCGGCCCCGAGGGAACTGACGCTGTCGGGAATCACACCAACCCCCGCATCCGCTTCAACGTAACTCAACACCGTGCTGATGAGGCTGGGGGTGTGCGCGAGTTTGGGAGTGAAGCGAGCTGCCCGACACGCGGCCAGAATCGCGTCGTGCAATCCCACCCCTTCGCGTCGGGCAAGAATGATCAAGGGCTCGCTCGCCAGATGACGCCAGCGAACGGACGCGGTTTTGGTCAGCGGATGTTGGGCGGGGAGCACGGCGCACAATCGTTCGCGGCGCAATAATGCGGTTTGCAGGCCGAGCATTGGACTGGCAAGCACGGGGCGGGTCAGGCCGATATCGAGCCGACCGCGCACGACCATTTCCCAGACGCGTTCCGGGGTGCGTTCCTCCAGAATAACCGACACGCGCGGATGCCGGCGCCGGAATTCCTGCAAGACCCGTCCAAGAAAATGGTGCGTGGGCGGGCCAATGAAGCCGAGCCGCAGTTCGCCCTCTTCGCCCGCGGCGGTGCGTTGCACTTTCCGGATGGCCTCGTCAAAACGTTGCAGCAGCAGCCCCGTTTCGTTCAACAGCACGCGGCCCGCCGCCGTTAACGCGACGGACCGGCGATCGCGATCGAGCAACGTGACGCCGAGTTGGTTTTCCAGTTCCTGCACCGCCCGGCTCAGGGCCGGTTGCGCGATGTGTAAGCGTTGCGCCGCCTTCGAGAAGCTCAGTTCCTCGGCCACCGCTTGAAAATACCGCAAATGCCGAAAATCCATGCCGCGGATGCTAATGCCGGCGCGGCATAACTCCTATAACGAAATACAATTTCCGTTTCTTATGAGCCCACCGCAGAATCCGCCGGTTGAAAATCGCAAAGTCCATTTTGATTTCCGCGTTCCTGTGGCTGGTCGTGATTACGATTCTGCACGGCGCTCTGAATTTGAAATGGTTCGCGCGCAAATCGGGCGCGGATACGACGGAGAAGTATCGCATCGGTTTTCTGCCGGTGACCTGTCATCTCACGTGTCCGGTGACGGATTTCATCAACCAGGAAACCACTGGCAACGGCATTTTTGAGCCCGTGCGATTCAATGGCTGGCCGGAATTGAAGGAAGCGTATCTATCCGGTTATACCCCGGCCACGTTCATTCTCGCGCCGATGGCGATTGCGCTCCGCGAGCAGGGGGTGCCAATCAAGATCGTTTATCTCGGCCATCGCGATGGCACTGCGGTGATGGTTCACAAGGATTCCCAGATTCATCGGATGCAGGATTTGCGCGGCAAACGCGTGGCGGTGCCGAATCGGTATTCGAATCAACGCCTGTTGTTCTTTCGCGCGTTGCGGCAGGCGGGCATGACGTTTGAGGACATTGAACTGATTGAGATGCCGCCGCCGGACATGCCGGCGGCGCTCTATGCCAAGGCGGTGGACGCGGTTTGCAGCGGCGAACCGTTCATGGGCCAGACGGAGTTGGACGGCTATGGCCGGGTGCTGTGGCTGACCAAGGACGTCTGGCCCAACTTCATTTCCTGTGTGCTCGCGGTGCATGAGGACATGATCAAACACCATCGCGCCGAAGTGCAGCAACTCGTGGATGGCATTGCCAGCAGCGGCAAATGGTTGGATGTGAACATGACCAATCGCATGGAGGCCGCCCAATTCGTCGCGCAGAACTATTATAATCAGGACCCGCGGTTGCTGGCGTTTGTTTTGAGCAAACCGCCGGATCGCGTGAAATACACCAATCTGTCGCTCCGCAAAAAGGACTTCGAGGAGATTGAGCAACTCGGTCGCGAATCCGGCATTCTGCAAGGCACGGCGCGGTTTGAAGATTATACAGACGTCAGTTTCGTGCCGGATGATTCGGTAGTGCAACCGCATGCCTGGGAGGGACTGAAATCGAAATGAACTCAGCCCGGAGTAACCTCAAACTCTCGCCCCTCACGCCGGGGCGGAAGAAGACCGAACTGCGCAAATTTCTGCTGCCCGTTGGAACCATCCTGTTTTTCCTGCTCGGATGGGAGGTCGCGGTGCGCGTTTCCGGGAGCGACTTGTTTCCCAAGCCCGGCGAAGTAGCTCGAGGCATTGGCGAACTTGCCGAGAAAGGACTGCTGTTGAAGTACGTCGTCGCATCGTTGTTTCGCGTGAGTTGGGGTTTCGGCGCGGCGGTGCTGGTGGGCGTGCCGCTGGGTTTGGTGCTGGGTTGGTTTCAATCCGCCTTTTTTGCAATGAACCCCTTGATCCAAATCCTGCGTCCCATCTCGCCAATCGCGTGGATTCCGGTGGCCATCTTGTGGTTCGGTGTGTCCGATGCCGCGCCCGTCTTTCTGATTTTTCTCGCAAGCGTTTTTCCGATCACTGTTTCAGCGATGGCGGCCGTGCAGAACATGCAATCGGTCTATATCCGTGCGGCGCAGAATTTCGGGTTGACCGGTTTCTCGCTCTTTCGCCGGGCAATTTTTCCTGCCGCCTTACCTCAAATTATCACCGGCATCCGGATTGCGTTGGGGGTGGCGTGGCTCGTCGTGGTGGCGGCGGAGATGATCGCAGTCAACTCCGGGCTCGGGTATCTCATCATTGACGCGCGCAATGCCGGCAAACGCTACGATCTCGTCGTGGCGGGCATGGTGTTGATCGGCGGCATCGGGTTGATTCTCGATTTGCTGGTGCGGCGATTGGAAAAATTCGACGAAGTGCGCTGGGGTTATGGCCAACGTTGAACCATTGATTCGCGTCCGCGACACCTGGATGTCGTTTCCCGGCAAAGCGCCCGGGCAATTCGTCCATGTGCTCGAACAGGTCAATTTCGACATTCGTCCCGGCGAGTTCGTCTGTATCGTCGGTCCCTCCGGCTGCGGTAAATCCACCATGCTCAATATCCTCGGCGGTTTTCTCAAAGAAACCCGCGGCGAGGTAAAAGTGGAAGGAAGGCCTGTGACCGGTCCGGATCCCGGGCGTATTTTTGTGTTTCAAGAGAACGGGGTTTTCCCGTGGCTCACGGTCGAGCAGAACGTCGGCTTTGGTTTGTTGTCGCGTCCAGATTCGGAGCGGGAACAGCGTGTGAAGCATTACCTCCAGATGGTGGGCCTGACCGGGTTTGAGAAATCGTATCCACGCGAACTGTCCGGCGGCATGCGGCAACGCGTGGAAATTGCCCGGGCGCTGGCGGCGGAAGCGCGGGTGCTTTACATGGACGAACCGTTTGGCGCGCTCGATTTCCTCACGCGGTTGAAGATGCGTAACGATCTCATCCGCATCTGGCAGGCCGAGCACAAGACCGTGATCTTCGTCACGCACGACATCGAGGAAGCGGTGCAACTGGCCGATCGCGTGCTGGTCATGAGCCGGCGCCCCGCGACGGTGCAAGCCGAGGTGCGGGTGGACTTGCCGCGCCCGCGCGACCTCGATGCGCCTGGTTATCTCGAAACGCGCGACCGGATTTTCTCCATTATGGGCATGGACGCGCACGGTGGCGGGGCAGGGGAAGCGCGCTGAACAGGTTTCGATAAAAAACAGTTTTGACATCTGTGACGTCTGGTCCGATTATTATTTCGTTGTTTGGCGAAATAACAAAAGAAAGGTCATGCCATGAATGCGTCCACGAACACTGCTCCGGTAAATCGACTCATCTTCGCCTGCTCGGGTGCGGCGGATGTCGGCCATATCGCGGACCTAGCCGCCCGCAAGCTCACCCAGCAGGGCTGCGGCCGGATGTATTGCCTCGCTGGGATTGGCGGGCGCGTGCCGGCCATCCTTGAAACCACTCGTACGGCCACCGCGATTCTGGCGATTGACGGTTGTCCGCAGGATTGCGCGAAGAAGAGTCTGGAGCAGGCGGGGTTAAAAGATTTTCATCATTTGCAACTGGCAGACCTGAATTTTACCAAGGGCCAGACCCCACCGACGGCCGAACGGGTCGAGATCGTGGCGCAACGTGCGGCGGAGTTGCTGGCTTGAAGCGATGCGCGAGTTCATGGCCATCACGAAGGCGTTGTCCGATCCGAACCGGGTACGGATGATCCTGGCATTGCGACGCGGCGAATTGTGCGTGTGCCAGATCACTGAATTACTCGACTTGGCGACGTCCACAATTTCCAAGCATCTCTCCATTCTGAATCAGGCGGGCTTGATTCTCTCTCGCAAGACGGAGCGCTGGGTTTATTACCGGTTGCCGGATCAGTCGGCGCCGGTCCCGGTGCGGGAAGCATTGGATTGGGTGGCAAAGTCATTGGGTAAATCCGGGGAGGCAGTGGCGGATGCAACGAAACTGAAGCAGATCTTGAAGATTGATCCGGCGGAGTTGTGCCGGCGGCGGTGTGGTTGAGGAAATGAATTTATGAGCACATTGAACCTACTCGAAAAGGAACAGGCGGTACATGACCTCGTGCGGAGCGGTTATGCGAAGATCGCGCAGGAAACTTCAGCGGGCTGTTGCGGCCCGGGGGTGTCGTGTTGCGGGTCGGCGCCGCAGGATGCCGACAAGTTGGCGCGGGAACTGGGTTACACAAAGGAGGAATTGCAGGCCTTGCCCGAGGGCGCGAACATGGGGCTTTCGTGTGGCAATCCGGCGGCGCTCGCAGCGCTGCAGCCGGGCGAGGTAGTGCTGGATCTGGGCAGCGGCGGCGGATTCGATGTATTTATCGCCGGACGCAAAGTGGGCGCGACGGGCCGCGCCATCGGCGTGGACATGACGCCTGAAATGCTGGCGAAAGCGCGCAAGAACGTGGCGTTTTATCGCGCGCAAGCCAAGCTGGACAACGTCGAGTTTCGCCTCGGTGAAATCGAACATCTGCCGGTGGCGGACAATTCGGTGGATGCCATCATTTCGAACTGCGTTATCAATCTGTCGCCGGACAAACCGCAGGTCTGGCGGGAAATTTCCCGCGTGCTCAGACCGGGCGGGCGCGTGGCTGTTTCCGACATGGCGTTATTGAAACCGCTGCCTGCGGAAGTACTGAAGATGGTTGAGGCGCTGGTGGGTTGTGTTGCCGGGGCAGCATTGGCGACGGATACCGAACGGTGGGCGCGTGAGGCAGGATTGACGGACATCGTGCTTAAGCCCAAAGCGGAATACGTCGAGGCGATGACGAGTTTTGAAGATCCGCTCTATCAACAGATCGTGGCGCATCTGCCGGCGGGCGCGAAGCCGGGGGACTACATCGTGAGTCTGGAAGTGCAGGCACGAAAGCCGGGCGCGGACTGTTGTAAGCCGGAATGCTGCCAGTCATGAGCAACGTTGCCGCCGCTCCTCAAGCCGTTGCCAGGAACATGTCCTTCCTGGACCGGTATCTCACGGTCTGGATTTTTGCGGCGATGGGGCTTGGCGTGTTACTGGGCAATTTCGTGATCAGCGATCCCGCGGCGTTCTTCGCGCCCATGACCGTCGGCACGACGAACCTGCCCATTGCCATCGGCTTGATCCTGATGATGTATCCACCGCTGGCGAAGGTGAAATACGCGCAACTGCCAAAAGTTTTCGCCGACAAACGGATTCTTACGCTGTCGTTGGTGCAGAACTGGATCATCGGGCCAGCGTTGATGTTCGTGCTGGCGATTGTGTTTCTGCGCGACAAGCCGGAATACATGGTCGGGCTGTTGCTGGTGGGGATCGCGCGCTGTATTGCAATGGTGCTCGTGTGGAATGATCTGGCGAAGGGCAGCCGCGAATACGCTGCCGGACTCGTGGCCTTGAACAGCATCGCGCAGATTCTGACTTACAGTTTTTACGCGTGGCTGTTCATCACCGTGCTGCCGCCCTACTTCGGTTTGCGGGGCGTCCTTGTGCCGGTGCGGATGAGCGACATCTTTTGGAGCGTGATGATCTATCTCGGCATTCCGTTCGCGGCAGGCGTGCTGAGCCGGGTGATTCTTGTGCCCATGAAAGGCGAGGACTGGTATGAACGTGTGTTCATCCCGCGCATCTCGCCCATCACGCTGACCGCGCTGCTGTTCACGATCGTGGTGATGTTCACCTTCAAGGGCAACGCCATCGTGCAACTGCCGCTGGATGTGCTGCGCATCGCCATCCCGCTCGGGCTTTATTTTGGCATCATGTTCTTCGTGAGCTTCGTGATGGCAAAACGGCTCGGAGCGGATTATCCCCGCTCGGCGACGCTGGCGTTCACCTCGGCTGGGAACAACTTTGAACTCGCCATCGCGGTGGCCATTGCGGTCTTTGGGTTGGGCTCGGGCGTGGCGTTCGCGGCAGTGGTCGGGCCGTTGATTGAAGTGCCGGCGCTGATCGGGCTGGTGCATGTCGCTTTTTGGTTCCGTCGCCGCTACGGACAGCAACCTTCTGATTTATGAAACCCACTGTTCTCATCCTTTGCACCGGCAACTCCTGCCGCAGTCATCTCGCCGAAGGCATCCTGCGCGCCGCCGCTGGCGACCTGATCAATGTCGCGAGTGCCGGCAGCAAGCCGGCAGGTTACGTGCACCCGCTGGCGATTCAGGCGCTGACGGAGATTGGCATCGATAGTTCAGGGCATCGCTCGAAGCATCTGAACGAGTTTTTGAATCAGCCGGTGCATACGGTCATCACCGTCTGCGGGAAGGCAGATCAAGTGTGTCCGATGTTTCCGGGGCAGGTGAATCGGCATCACTGGGGCTTCGACGACCCGGCGCATGCGACGGGAACGGAAGCGGAGCAGATGGAAGTTTTTCGGCGCGTGCGCGATGAAATCCGTCGAGTGTTCGAAGCCTACGCAGCCGGTTTGCGTGATGCCGGGGCGAAATGACTCCGGGCGGGGCGATAATTTTTGTGGGCAGGGCAGTTGCCGCTGTGATATTTTCGCGACGTGACCACCCCGGCGAACCCCATCGCACCGCCCCAAGCGGCCGAAGGCGAGGCATTGGTTGCCGCGGTCAAGGACGGGGCGGCACTTCTAAACCGGTTAAATAAAGGAGAACGGTTATGACTCATGCGATGCCCATCAGCGAAATTCTCAATCAAAAGGGAGGCGCCGTTTGGTCGGTGACGCCGGAAGCGACCGTGTTGGATGCCATCAAGTTGATGGCGGACAAAAACGTCGGCGCGCTGTTGGTGATCAAAGACAATCGTTTGCTGGGCGTGTTATCCGAACGGGACTACACGCGGAACGTGGTGTTGAAGGGGCGCTCGTCCAAAGACACGCCGGTGCGGGAAATTATTTCCGGCAAAGTCGTTTCCGTCAGCGCCGATCACACCGTGGATGAATGCATGCGGTTGATGTCCGAGCATCGCATTCGACATTTACCGGTGGTTGAGGGGGGCAAGATTCTCGGAGTCATCTCGATTGGCGATCTGGTCAACTCCATCATTTCGACGCAGAATGCCGCCATCCAGCAATTGGAGACTTACATCACCGGATATCCCAGTCTGCCGAGTTGAGCGTTTACCGGGCTGCTCGCTGTTTGGTCAACGTAACGGAAACGTGGGCCGCTTCAGGCAGGACGAATTTTTTTACCGTCACCGCCACGCTCGACGCCGGGAACTTTTGCAGGATGAGATCGGCGGCATCATTGGCCAGGGTTTCAATCAGCTTCCAACTGCGATCCTCTCCCAGGTTGATCAACTGTTGTGTCACGTCGTAGTAGTTGATGGTTTGATGGATGTCATCGGTGGCTGCGGCCGGACCGAAATCATAATCCATTTCGAGGCACAGCAGCAGGCGTTGGGGGCGGGCGCGTTCCGCGTCCGGGACGCCGACATGAAAATAAAGCTCCAGATCGGTGATCGTGATTTTAGCCATGGGATCGATTTGGTTTTGGAATATTGCGGTTTTGCTGTGCGACGGCATCCAGCAAGATCCGGGTTGGGCGGTTTAGGGGCAAGGCTTCGGCTTCTGGCGGAGTGAGCCAGCGAAACTCTTGTGCTTCATCGTTGAGTTGCACGGTTTGGCCGGGAGGACAGCGACAGGTGTAGTTGAGCAAAATAAAGTGAGCATCCCGATAGAATTCTTTGGAGTGGATGCAATCCTGCACGAGCACGAACTCAATCTGATCAACCTCCAGAGCCGTTTCTTCTTTGAGTTCGCGGCGCAAGGCCGCGATGGCGGTCTCGCCCCATTTGATTTTGCCACCAGGGATGCCCCAAAGGTTGGACCATTTGTGGGTGCGCACCAAAAGCATGTGCCCGGCATCATCAAATATGAGCGCGCCGACGGTTGCCACCGGAGGATGGCTGGCTTCGAACGGGCGGGTGACTGGTTTGAGGTGAAATTGATTCTGGCGCAAAATTTCTGCCAGTTCGCCGAGATGCTCCACAATCACGTCGGGTTGCGCCGCCCGCAATTGGTTGAGCGTGTTGTAGCCGGTCAGGACAGCGCAAGAGTGAATGCCGCCGTGCTTGGCGGTTTCAATGTCATGCTGCATGTCTCCGATGAACAGAGTTTCCTCGGGGCGAAGCTGATTCAGCGTGAGAATTTCGCGGATTTTTTGGCGCTTATCCCAAATACCGATGTAGGGCATTTCGAGGTAATGGCCCAGGCCGGTGGCTTTCTCCTGAATGGCGAAATGCTCGGGCGCCACGGTGCTCAGGAGAAAGGTGCGAATCTTATGCTGGCGACAAAGTTCGAGAAACGCCTGTGCGTGCGGCAAAGCGCAAACCGACGATTGCACTTCCCGGAAGCGGCCATGAAACCACGTCTCCAACTGATCCATCGCCACGCCCGGCGTGTGTTTGTCGTAGAAAATGGTGAAGGGCAGACAGAACTCGGCGCGGAATTGCTCCAACGACATTTCGGGTCGTCCGGCCTGGACGAGCACGAAGTTGGATGCCTCCCATACGGCGGGCAGGTCATCCACCAAAGTCCCCGACCAATCGAAGATAATATTCCGAATCACCTGAGCATGGTAGCGAACCCGATTGACCGGGCAACTTTTCGCGCAACTTTGTGTCTCGTCTGGTGATAACCGTTGAGACATCTGTCCTGAGATGGGACGCGTGGGGAAGCAAGGAAGCATGATGCACTTCCGGTGAATTACGGAAGTCGGTCAGAATTAAATGGGGCGGGCTTGAAGCCGGGTTATGCTTTGCAATCCAGTCGCAGGGAGATACGCTCGGTTGACATTGCCAGCCCGATGAAGGAATTGCCTGTTGCGAAACAGAGACTGGGGTCGGCTGCAGAAAATTATTTTATGAGACTAAAGATAAATCGCCGTTGGGGTTTTACGTTAGTGGAAATCATGATTGTGGTCGCGATCATTGGATTGCTGGCCGCCATCGCGATTCCCAACATGGTCAAAGCCAGAAACACTGCGCAGGCAAATGCTTGTATTGCCAACATGCGCCAGATTGACAACGCCATTCAGCAGTTCGCCGTCGAAAACAACAAAGCCGACAGCGATCCTGTCTCGGAAAACGACATTCGATCCTACATCAAAGACAACGAAATGCCGGTTTGTCCGGCGGGCAACAAGCCGTATCAAATTGCGGCGACCGTCGGCGCTCGTCCCGCGGTGACTTGTCAAAACGCGGGCAGCACGCCGCCCCACAAAATCGGGCCTAAACTGTTGCAGTAGGCTCAACTTAGCCCCTGAAGTCCGGCCCGGGTCAACCCCGGGCCTTTTTGTTTGATCAAGTCATGTGCGGCTGCATTCGAGCCGGCCACTGACTTGGCATCGGCAGTGCTAAATGGTGGCAGCGCGGTTGCAGCAGGCAATCAGTGAACACCAACCGCAATTGGATAACCCGCCTGCTGCTTTGTTCACGCCGCAACAGAAAGAACAGAACAACTATGAAGATCAATACCTCCCGTAAAGCGGGTTTCACGTTGGTGGAAATCATGATCGTGGTGGC
>CAZKMR010000013.1:0-2184 GCA_964553795.1 uncultured Bifidobacterium sp.
ACCCGCTGGCATTGGGACGGAATTTTACGCGAATTTCGCGCGTGAGCTGTAATCGCCGCGGGCTGTTTTCTTAATTATCAGAAGAAGGCATCCGCCGCGCACCAATGCGCCGGAACAATTAACAATGAAACCGAAAAATTTTATCCTCACTCTCATAGCGGCGTGGTTCAGCGTCAGTTCGATCCTGGCCGTGCCGTGGGCATCGCGGCACGGCATGACTGCGGCGGAATACCAGACGGAGTTCAACAAGTGGACACAGTCGCCCTACAACTACCGGTTGCTCTCGGTGGACGGCTACGAAAACGGCGGGCAGGCGCGCTACGCGGCGGTATGGGCGGAACAGGCCGGGCCGGATTGGGTTACTTACGCCGGGATGACGAAAGCGCAATATGACGCCACGAACGCCATTCACGCTCCGCAGAATCTCCATCCGGTTTTTATCAGCATCTTCGGCGTCGGCAATCAGGCGTATTACAACGCGATCTGGGAATCGGCGCCGGGTGCCGATGTGGTTTCCGAAGCCGGCCTTTCGTATGCCGACTATGTGGCAGTCAATGCGACGCGGATTTCGCAGGGCTACAAGCTGGTTCACCTCTGGACCGGCAACGCGGGCGGCACGGAGTTATTCGCTGCGATCTGGCGCAAAGGCGATCCCGCCAATTACGAGATCCGGCTTCGCCGCACCGCCGCCGAATATCAGCAGGACTTCAATCAACTCGGGGCGCTGGGCCACCAACTCATCATGGTGAGTGCCGCCGTGGTCGCGGGCGAACCACTTTACACAGCGGTCTGGAAACAACCCGGTAATAGCAGCGCGCGCTACAGCTATCACGGTTTGACTGAGATGAATTACCAAGGCGAAAACTGGAACGCGTATTACCAGGGTTATCGACCGGTGTTCGCAAGTGCGTTCAATCCCGCCGGAGGCGAACGCTTCAACGTCATCTTCCAACGCAACGGCGGAATGAACTCAACGCAGCTCGCGATGATCAACGACGCGATTGGTGACTACATGGAGACCAATGATATTCCCGGATTGTCGCTGGCGATTTCGCGGAATGGCCAACTTGTTTACGCGAAAGGCTGGGGGCAGGCCGATCAAGCGGCGGATGAATGGGTGCATCCGCATCATCGGTTTCGCATTGCAAGCGTGTCCAAACCCATCACGGCTGCGGCCATCATGAAGTTGAGCGACCTCTGTGGCTTGAATCTCGACGCAACGGTTTTTGGGCCGGGCGCCCTGCTGGGGGAGACGTTCGGAACCCCACCCTACAGCAATCGCGAGCAGAACATCACCGTCCGGCAATTGCTGCAGCATACCACCGGCTGGACGAACGATGGCATCTGGCAGGTGAACTCGGATAATCCCAACGACGCGATTGACTGGCAGTTGGACAATGCCAATGGCGAACCGATGTTCGTTCCCGGAACGCAGTACGATTACATGAACATCGGTTACGCGGTGGCGGGGCGGGTGATTGAAAAGCGCAGTGGCCGGTCGTACGAAAAGTTTGTTCAGCAGGAACTCCTCGCGCCTTCGTGCGTGACCGAAATGGAAATTGGCGGGCGCACCCTGGCCGAACGCAAACCCAACGAGGTGGTTTATTATCAAAGCTACCAGGGGTCACCCTACAGTCTCAGCCCGGAACGCATGGATGCTCATGGCGGGTGGATTGCGAAACCAATTGATCTGTTGCTGTTGTTGCGGCGGATGGACGGCAACACCAACAACGCGGAGTTGCTGACCGCCGGCAGCCTCACAGAAATGCTGACCCCTTCGGGCGCCCCGGGCGGCGGCGGCAGTTATGGTCTCGGTCTCGGGATCGGCGGCGGTGGGTGGGGACACAACGGCGCGATGCCCGGAACGATTGCCGATCTGAGCTACCGCAACGACGGCTTCGCCTTCGCGGTGACGTGCAATATCCGACCGCAGGGCGATGAGTTTGTCGGCGTGCTCAAATCCATCATCATGGACCTAATTGACGATTTGAACGCCGCGAATGCGTGGCCGAGCTATGATTTATTTCCCTGCGCCGTTCCGCCCGGGGATTCCCCGCAAACGATGGAAGTAACGCGCGACATCTATGTGGACTGGTCCTGCAACAGTCTGCTGCCGAACGGTCAGAAGAACTGCAATCTTTTGGGCGGACCGTTCAAAACCGTGAATCAAGGCGCCAACGAGAT
>CAZKMR010000013.1:2284-65341 GCA_964553795.1 uncultured Bifidobacterium sp.
ACTGCAATCTTTTGGGCGGACCGTTCAAAACCGTGAATCAAGGCGCCAACGAGATCTGCGCCGGCGATCGCTTGTTCATCCGGGCCGGGGTTTATGACGAAGCCGTCATCCTCAATCGCTACACGACCGTCCGGTCTTATGACGGCGCGGCGACAATCGGGGACTGAGAACATCCAACCTCCAACGCTCAACATCGAACCTCCAACGGGCTTCGTTTGGCCCCGCCTTCGACGTTGGGCGTTCGATGTTGGACGTTGGATGTTTTCCTCTTTCCCCGCCCAAAAACTTTTTTCCGTGTCCCTGTAATAATCCGCCCCCGGTTTCTTAAATACAGGGTGAACGAATCACAGTCGCCCGCGGGTGTTGATTCAAAAGTGAACGAACGATGAAAAAGTTAACCAGTTACCAAAAAGCCAAAATTATGAAACCGATCTCCCTCGCCCTCCTCCTCGCCAGTCTTGCGCTGGCCATTCCATCTCCGGCGCAAGTGCCGCAAACGCTCAGTTATCAAGGCCATGTCGCTGTGGACGGCACCAATTTCACCGGGGCCGGTGCGTTCAAGTTTGCCTTGGTGGATGCCGCGGGCACAGCCACGTTCTGGAGCAATGACGGCACCAGCGCCGGAGGCAATGAACCGACGGCGGCCGCCAATGTGAATGTCAACCAGGGCTATTACTCCGTGCTGTTGGGCGACTCGGCTCTGGCCAACATGACGCCCATTCCGCATGCGGTTTTTGATAATGCAAACGTGCGGCTGCGGGTTTGGTTCGATGACGGTCAGAATGGGTTTCAACAACTCACGCCCGACCAGCCGATCAGCGCCGTCGCTTATGCGATGATGACCGCCAATGTTCCCGACGGTTCCATCACGGCCCAGAAACTCGCCCCGGGCGCGATCGGTTCTTCGGAATTGGCGCCCAACTCGGTGAACTCAGGTCACATCATTGATGGTGAAGTGAAAACCGCCGATCTCGCCAACCTCGCCGTCACCACCGGCAAGCTGGCCAATAATTCGGTCACCTCCGACAAGCTGGCCAACTTCATTGATCTCGGCGACGCGGCGAACAGCGGTACCCTGGACATCTGGAATGGCTTCACCGGCGTGCGCTCGATTGAAATGGATGGCATTGGCTATCGCATCAGCACCTTCGGCAACGACAGTCTGGAACGAACCCGCCTGTGGGGGTGGAGTTACGGGGAACTTTGGTTGCGCGATAATAAGGACAATACCCGCACCGTTTATCTGACCTCCGGCAACGACGATTCGCTGGCGCCACAACTTGACCTGCTCTCGTCCGAAGGCTTGGACGGCGCCAATCTGGCCGCGACCCGAGAAGGCGGCGTCCTGACGCTTTACGGGGCGGGCGGACGCAGTGGCGATGCGGGCCCGGGCGCGGTGCTTTACGGCAACGAGGGCAGCGGCGTCGGTGCACTCAGTCTGCGCAATCAAGCCGGGAGTCCCCGCGCGCGGTTTTACGGTGGTCCGTCGGGCCGGATGTATCTCTACAACGATGCCGGCGCGGAACGGATGCGCTTGCTCGGTGGCCCCAGCACCGCGAGCCTTTCGATGTTCAACAACACCGGCGAGCAGAACATCGTCTTGTGGAGTTACGACAACGAGGAAGGCGTCGTCAGCGTCCGGAACAAATTGGGCAACGAAACGGTGTATCTCTGGGGACGCAACAGTCAGGATTCCAACGGCGGTCAGATCGGCCTCAAGAATAGCGCCGGCGCCGAAACCATCCGGCTCAACGCGGATCACAACGGCGAAGGCCGCATTACCACGCAAGTATTGCAAATCACCGGCGGCTCGGACCTCTCCGAACAATTCGATATCAACACCGCCGAGCACGCGCTCGAACCCGGCATGGTCGTGAGCATTGATCCGCAGAATCCCGGCGAACTCCGGTTAAGCATGAACGCTTACGATGCGACCGTGGCGGGCGTCGTCAGCGGTGCGGGGGGAGTCAAACCCGGGATGCTGATGGGCCAAGTCGGTACTGCCGCAAATGGCAAACATCCGGTCGCCCTCACGGGCCGCGTCTATTGCCAGGTGGATGCGAGCTATGGCGCGATTCGTCCCGGCGATTTGCTCACCACGTCCGATACGCCCGGTCACGGGATGAAAGTGAACCACCACGATCAGGCGCGGGGCGCCATCATCGGCAAAGCCATGACCACGCTCGAGTCCGGCAAAGGCCTGGTGCTCGTGCTCGTCAGTCTGCAATAACCGGCGGGCCATTCATTCAACAGCGAGGATCATTTCATGAAACCTGCAATGAATTCACCCGTGTCTCCGGCGGCGTTGCGCCGCACCGTGGGCGCGCGTCGGCCAAGCCAACTGGGAAAGACGCTCGAACAGATTGTCACCCTGACCTACCTCAGCAATCGCCTGCGGATTGACCTGCGGCCGATGTCGGGCGGCGGATTCGTTTCGGCACGTTCCGGCGTTACGCCCGGCGTCCGGCGCACCATCGCCGTAGTAATCACCGCGGGGTTGCTGAGTTTTAGCACCGGCGCAGCCTTGGCGCAGTTAAAGCAACCAGCCGCAGAAAATCTGAATCGGCTCGTCAACTCGATGCGCGCCTATGATGAACGCGGGGCAGCCACGGCTCCGCGGGCGGCCGAACCGATGCGGGTCAACTTCGACGCGGGCCAAAAACTGACGCACCTCGCGGCGGCTCCGGGCCATGCGTTTCCACCCGAACAGAAAGTGCCGGGGCAACCCGCCGCCACCGCGCGATTGTTCGCGCAGGCCCATCTCCCGTTGCTGGGATTATCCAGCGCGAAGGTGGATTTCCAGCCCGCGCTCGTTCGTCAGTCGGGGCAGCGGCATTATGTGCGCTTCCAGCAAACCTACGCCGGCGTGCCGGTCTTCGCCGGCCAGATGGCGGTTCAATTGAACCCGGCCTTGGACGTGGAATTCCTGAGCGCTGATCTCGCGCTGGAAGTAAATGAACTCGACGCGCAACCGCAGTGGCCGACGCCGCAGATCTCCGCGCCGCAGGCCACGGCCGTTATCGCGCAGCAAACCGCGGCGGCCGCCCCGGGAGTTCCTTTCACCACCACCGATCCGGAATTGATGATCTTTGCGCCTTCCGTTTTCGATGAGACCGGTCCGGCGCAACTGGTCTGGGATCTCAAGCTATTCAGTGATCCCGAACCGGAATTGAACGCGCGTTTCCTGGTGGATGCGAAATCCGGCGCGGTGCTGCGTCGCTATGCCCTGACGCATTCGGCGTTGAACCGGCAGGTTCGCGATTCCAACAACACCACGAACTGGCCGGGCACGTTGGTGCGGGCCGAAGGCGACCCCGCCACCGGCATCGCGGACGTGGACAGCGCCTACCTGTTCCTCGGCCAGATTTATAATTTCTTCAATAACAACTTCGGCATGGATAGTTACGACAACAACGGAATCACGCTGAATGCGACCGTGCGTTATTGTCCGAATCCCGCCAGTTGTCCGTGGGGTAACGCGCAATGGACGGGAACCCGCATGCGCTTCGGCAATGGCTATGCCACCGACGATGTCACCGCCCACGAATACACTCACGCCATCACCGAGTTCAGTTCCGGTTTGATCTATGAGAACGCTTCGGGCGCCATTAACGAGTCGCTCTCAGACATCTTTGGCGAGTTCGTGGACCTCTCCAACGCCAACGGAAACGACAATGCGAACGTGCGGTGGCGCATGGGCGAGGATCTGCCCGGTGGATCCATTCGCGACATGAGCTTCCCGACCAACCGCAACGACCCGGATCGCCTGGGCAGTTCCTTCTACGTGCCGCCCGTGCCGGCGGGAACGGGAAATAATGGCAACGATTTCGGTGGCGTTCACAGCAACAGCGGCGTGAACAACAAACTCGCTTACCTGCTGACCGACGGCGACACGTTCAATGGCCAAACCGTCAACGGCATGGGCATCAATGCGGTCGCTGCCCTTTATTTTGAAGCGAACGTCAACCTGCTCACCGCCGGTGCCAACTGGACCGATCTGTATGAAGCGCTTCGCCAGGCGTCGGTCAACCTCAGTTGGAATGTGGACCAGCGGAACAATCTGTACCGCGCCTGTCGCGCGGTGGAAATCGCGGCGTCGGAAGATCTCTACGTGGATTGGACCAGCAATTGTCTGATCAAGAATGGCCGCCAAACGTGCCTGTTTCTGATCGGCGGCCCCTATCAAACCGTGGCCCAGGGAAACAGCGGCGCGCATCCCGGCGACCGATTGCACATTCGCGGCGGGTCGTACGATGAATCCGTCACGTTCCAAAAAATCATGACCGTGCGTTCCTATGACGGCACGGCGGTCATTGGCAATTAACCACCTCACAAACACTTTTTCCCAACGAATAATTATGAAAACCAAAATACTTGTTTCGCTGATACTGGCTTGGGCTGCCGTCGTGCCGGCCGCCACTTACACTTCGCAATGGTCCGGATTCAACTCCGGCCTCGCCCAGACGCAAGCCGGAGCGGTGACCCACGCGGGCGTGCTCGGAGGTTGGGCCGCACCGTTCCTGCCGGTCGCCACCCCGACGCCAGGTTTGCCAATCCTGACCATTGAATTGGTTGGGAACAGCGTCCGCGTTGCCTGGCCCACCACCGCCATTGGATTTGAACTGGAAGAAAAACCCGGCTTGAACGGCGGCGCGTGGAGCACCATCGCCGGGCCTTACCAAACGGATGGAAGCGAGTACTTCATCCTCGCGCCGCTCGCTCCCGACAACCGCTTCTATCGGTTGCGACTTCCGTAATGCGTCGCTCATTCTCAAGTCGCCATCCGGAGTATGGATCGCGGCCTCCGCGCGAGCGATGGGAACGATCGAAGTTTGCAGTGCAAACGAACCGAGCGGTGGAGTTGAACGACTGCGTATGACCACAGGTACGAGATAATCCTTGGGCTATTGCAAAATAATTTGCTAAACCCATCGAAATCTGTGGCTGGCGTCTTCCAGTCTGAGGCGACCGGGGACATTTACACCCGATAGGTATTTCGGTATGGTGGGCCATGCCCCGCTCGGTGCGCATTGAAGCTCCCGGCGCAGTTTCTCGATGCCGCAACAAGGGCGGTGGTGCTGGACGAAACCGCAGCATGATTAACTCGCGAAGCTTCTGATGAACACGTGGCGAGCAATCTATTGTGCAGGGGTAATCACTTGCCTCTGCGCAATGGGCGCTCGCGCGTCCGTGGTCATCAATGAGATTCTCTTCAATCCGCCCGGTGCCGATTCACCGCACGAATACATCGAGTTGCGTGGCACGCCCAATCTCGTGCTTTCGTCCGGAACATACTTGGTTGCGGTGGAAGGCGACGCCGGCGGAAATCCCGGCACGATTCAGAATACGTTTGATCTTTCCGGACGCGTGGTGGGCGGAAACGGCTTCCTGGTTTTATTGCAAAAGAGCAGCAGCTACACCGTTCATTCCAATGCGACGGTGCTCCGGCACGCCGGCAATGGCCCCGGCTGGGGCAACGGGTCGAGCAGTTCCGTGGGACATCGCGGTGAGGCCGGGCAAACGGATATTGAGAATCCCTCGGTGACCTTCTTTCTCATTCAATCCGCGAGTCCCCCGGTCATTGGGGCGGATATTGATGCGAATAACAATGGCCTTCCCGATGGGACGACGTTTGCGAGTTGGACGGTGCTGGATTCAGTGGGGGTGCTCGACGCGGATGGCGCGGGCGATTTTGCGTACGGCACGATTAATTTTCGCCGCAATACCAGTCCCGGCAGCGGCGCGGGGGCTTTGGGAGTTATCGTGCCGATTGGCTTCTCTGCGGATTACGTGGGGCGAGCGGGTCACACCGTCGGCAGCGCTGCGGCGGCCTGGGTGGCCAGTAACAATTTAGGCGGCAGCGCGCCGGATTGGACGCTGGGCGCGACGACCAATACCGAGCCTCCGAGCTTTGGCGGCGCGGCCTTGAATCATCTGGGCGCTCCCAACTTCGGAGCGCCGCCGCTTCCGGGAGTGGTGCTCCAGCAAAGCGACGGCCACACCGTGGTTTCCGAAGCGGGATTGACCGATGCTTTTACGCTCGCCTTAAACACAGCACCCACGAGCGCCGTCACGATTCAAATTACCTGCGGACCGCAGCTTGAAGTAAGCACTAACGGCGGCGCGAGTTTTGGACCGGTGGCCACGTGGACGTTCACCGACACCACGCCAAAGGCGGTGCTCGTTCGCGCCCTGGATGACAATATCGTGGACGTTTCCCCGCGCGTCCGGTTCATCACCAACGTCGTCAGCAGCACGGGCGATTCCGCGCAATATCCATTGACCACCCTCATTCCGTCCGTGCCCGCGACGATTGTGGATAATGACTCGGTATTGCTCACCGAGCTAAAGGTCAATCCGCCGGGAACGAACGACGCGCCGCATGAGTTCATCGAAATTTCCGGAACGCCGGGAGCGTTGCTCACCAATGTTTATCTGCTCGGTCTGGATGGAAACGTCAGCGGCAATCCCGGTCGCGTCAGCTACGCGCTCAATCTTTCCGGACGAACTTTGGGCGCGAGCGGATTGCTCGTCGTGGTGGCGACGAATCATCCCTACGCGATTCCGCCGGGGACGACCGTGCTCCACGATCCGCAGTTGAACGAACCGGACGGCGAGTTGGGGAATAACACGATGTCGTTTCTGCTCGTCACCAGTCCGGTCGCACTCGGCAAAGACCAGGACCTGGACGCAGGGAACAATGGAGTCCTCGAAGGATTGAGCGCTCAGGCGACCATTCTGGACGCGGTCGGTTGGAGCGATGGCGATAGTGGCGATTTCGTTTATGGCGGTGTGGGATTGATTCAGGCGTTTGGCACGCCGGACGCAGCGACGCGTTTTCCTGGCAACAACACGCCGAATTCGGCGGCCGCATGGTTCTGCGGCGATCTGGCGGGCGCGAGCGGTGATTCATTGAGTTACGATGGGCAACAGGTCAGCGCAAACTTTCCGCCCGACAGTTTGCTGACTCCCGGGCGATTGAACAACACGGCGCCACAATTCACCGGCGTCACACCGATCTCCGGAGTGATTGGCGATCCCACCAATCCGACGATTACGTTTTCGGTGAGCGATGCGGAAATGGTTGCCAGCGCGATCACGGTTACGGCTACCAGCAGTAATTCTGCCGTGGTGCCTGACGCGAACTTGAACATTACGGTCGGCGGCGGCGGAGTCCGCACGCTGGCGATCAATCCCGTGGGCGTTGGCTATTCGGCCATTACTTTGCACGCGAGTGATGGTTCGATGACAGGAAAAGTCACCGTGGCCTACGCGGCTTCCGCGATGGGACGTCCGGGCGGGGTGTGGCATCTCGGCGCGAGTGATGGTTCCACCGCGCTCGCGGTGGATGCCGATTTCATGTTGGTGGGCGACGACGAGAACCAACGCATTCGCTTGTATCGCCGCCTCGCATCCGGCTTGCCCGTGAGTGAGTTCAACATGACTCCGTTTCTGGAATTGCCCGATGTGGAGGCGGGGCAGGTGCGCGAGGTGGATATTGAGGCGACGACGCGCGTGGGTAATCGCCTGCTATGGATGGGGTCGCATTCGCACGCCAACATTGGGGAAACGCGCACGAACCGGACGCGCATCTGGGCGACTGATCTGTCGGGCAGCGGCGCTGCTAGCGCACTCACCTACGCGGGCCGCTATGATTATCTCAAGGTGGATTTGATTGCCTGGGACAAACACAACGCGCATGGCAAAGGCAGCAACTACTTTGGTTTGGAAGCCAGCGATGCGGAAGGAGTGGAGCCCAAAGCGCCCGACGGCTCGGGTTTTTCCATCGAAGGTTTGGCCATGATGCCGGGCAATACCAATGGCGCGTACGTGGCTTTTCGCGCGCCGATTGTCCCGGCCACGAATCGCAATTATGCGCTCATCGTGCCGGTGTTGAATTACGTCGCGGTTTCGAGCAGCGGCGGTCCGCCCGGCTCGGCCAGTTTAGGCGCGCCGATTGAAATGGATTTGTATGGGCGCGGCATTCGGAGTCTTGAAGGCAGCACCAACGGTTATCTCATCGTGGCCGGTCCAGCCGCCGCGGCGCCGGGAGATTATCCGCAAGACTTCCGGCTCTACACCTGGACCGGCAATCCCGGTGACGCACCGCAGCAGCGCGCGGCGGATTTGTCGGGTTTGAATCCGGAGGGCATCGTGGAACTTCCGCCCGGGCCATGGTTACCCGAAACGGTAGTGCAAATTCTCAGCGACAACGGCCAAAACATTTTTTACGGCGACGGCATCGTGGCCAAGAGTCTGCCGGTAGTGAATTTCAAAAAGAGCCGCAGTGATTTGGTAGCGCTCGGCATGGTGGTGAAGCCAACGCCCGTGATTACCGCCGCGAAACGGAATGGCGCGAGCTTCACGATTACGTGGCGAGCGTTGGCGGGAGAAACTTATCGCCTCCAAACGAAAACGAATCTCGCGCAACTGAATTGGAATGTGGTGGCGGGCGACATCACCGCTACCGGTCCGTACGCAAGCAAGGTGATCAACAGCTCCGCGCCAACGCTGTTTTGCCGCGTTCTGTTACTGTCGCCGTGATGGCCGCGCAGGCCACTGGCACTCGGGAAGCAGCGGTCTTCGCGACTCGCGCGGGGCTACCCACCTCCAACAACGTCGCCGGTTCGCCCCGTTTTTAATCGGAATCCTGGTGGGGCTGGGGCGACAATTCATCCGCTTCGCGCAAGAGGATGCGGGCGGTGAGCCAGCCGGCCAGCAGGCCGGATTTGCTGTCGCTGAGTTCCAGTTTCTTGGCAAAATGATCGGTGACTTCCTTGCGCCCAATTTCCAAGCGGTTATCGGCGCAGGCCGGTTCGCCGAGTTGAATCCAGGTCATGCCGGCGAGGATATGCGTCAAAGCGACGCAAGAGGGGGCTTGCCGAGGAAAGCGGGAACAGGTTTCCAGTTGCGTGGCGGCGCTGGTGAAATCCCCGCGGCGATAGTCATACAAGGCCAACGCGAACGTGCGCCAGGCGGCATAGAACGAGGCGTCGTTGATCGCACGGTTGGTGCTGCGGAGGGACTCTTGCAACAGCGCGGCGTACGGATCGAGTCGGGCCATGAGGTCGGCATCGGCCGGCGTCAGCAGACTGGTTTTAAGCAGTTGTTCGGCGGCGACGAGGTTGGAGGTGCCGGTGAGCCGTTGCACCTGCATGCGCCGCATGCGGTCGTATTCGGTGAACTTCTTCGCTTCGATTAACAGCGGGGCGGCCAGCAGCAAATCGCTGGTGGCCCGGTCGGTGCGATCCATTTTGTCCACCTGATTGACCTGCACCAGCACCGAGAAGCGATCGGCGGCTTGGCGCCAGCGGCCCTGCACGGTGTTCCACGAGCCCAATTCGCGAAACACTGTGGTGGCTTCCATGGAAGGGGAAAACAGCTCGGCCGGGACCTGTTCCAAAAGATCGTCCGCCTCCTGCATTCGGCGATGACTGGCCAGCACGCCGGCCTCGGTCACTTTCTCGCGGGCCTCGGCTTTTTGGCGGAGGAGCATTTCGTTGGCGCGCGCTTGCTCGGCTTCCTGGCGCAACCGGCCTTGCACGTGCAGAGCTTCACGTTCCCGCAAGAACAGTCGGGTGGATACCACCAGGCCGATCAACAAAGTGAGGAGAACCACCGTGCCGGAAGCGAAAACCACTTTGTTGCGGCGGACGAGTTTGCGGAAGCGATAGAGTCGGCTGGGCGGGCGGGCCAGCACGGGCTCCAAATCCAGGTGGCGCTGAATATCCATTGCCAGCGCGTTGGCAGTTTCGTAGCGCCGGGCGCGATCCTTCTCCAACGCTTTCATCACGATCCAGTCCAGATCGCCTTTGATGGCCTTGATGAGTTTCGGCGGTTCGGCGCAACGCCGCGCGGCGGTGGTGGTCAAATCCGCGTTGCCCAGGGAAGTGAGCATGGTCGAAGGTTGCTGCGGTTCATCTTCCCGGAGCATGCGGCGCATTTCGTCAAAGCCGGACCGGACCAATTCCGTTTGGTCAAAGGGCGTGCGGCCGGTCAGCAATTCATAGAGCAAGACGCCCAGCGAGTAGATGTCGCTGCGGGTATCCACGTCCAACCCGATCATCTCCGCCTGCTCGGGACTCATGTAGGCGGGGGTGCCAATGAACTGGCCCATGAGGGTGAAGGCGGGATTGTCGATCAGTTTGCCTTCGGTGGCTTTAGCGATGCCGAAATCAATCACCTTGGGCATGGCGACGTCGTTATTCACCGTCACCAGAATGTTCGAGGGTTTGATGTCGCGATGAACTACACCTTTTTGGTGCGCGTGTTGGATGGCGTGACAGACTTGAATGAAGAGTTTCAGCCGTTGGCGCGTGTCGAGGTGGTGCTCCTCACAATACGTCGTGATGCGGACCCCGCGCACCAACTCCATGACGAAATAAGGCCGGCCATTGTCGGTGGCGCCGGCATCCAGCACTTTCGCGATGTTCGGATGATCCATCAGCGCGAGGGCCTGGCGTTCGGCCTCGAAGCGGGCGATGACGGATTGGGTATCCATGCCGAGCTTGAGGATTTTGAGCGCGACCTGCCGACGCACCGGTTCTTCCTGTTCGGCGAGGTAAACCATGCCGCAACCGCCTTCGCCGAGGGGTTGCAAAATCCGGTACCGTCCCACCCGCGCGCCCTTTTTCTCGGTCCCGACCGCTTCGTCACCGGCTCGGGCCGTGGTGGCCAGCGCATCAATCGCCTCAGTGACAAAGCTGGAGACCGCCGGAGAAAATAACCGGTCGGTGCGATCATGGGCGGCGAGGAGTTTGGCGAGATTCGCGCGCAACGGCGCGTTGTTGCCGCAGGCTTCGTCCAGGAAGCGGTCGCGTTCGTCGGCGCGGGAGAATTCCAACGCGGCGAGGAAGAGCGACTGTTCTTCGGTCGAGGTATGCATGTTCAATTCATGCGGCGGGATTGCGTTTCCTCCTCGACGCTCTTCAGCAGCCAGGCGCGGGCATAGACCCACTTGTTGTGAACAGTCCGTTCGGTCACGCCGCTCATGTCCGCAATCTCCGCATTGGTCAGGCCGGCAAAGAACTTCAGCATCACGAGCTGCGCCAGGTCGGCGTCTTTTTTCTGCAACCGCTCAAGGGCTTCGTTGATTAACAGGATGCGTTCTTCCGGTTGTTCATCCGCGATATCCACGTCGTCGATGCTGACGTGCGGCAGTTGGGCGCCGCGTTTCAAACTCATTTTTTTGCGGGCCCGCTCAATGAGAATGTGGCGCATGGCTTGCGCGGCAGTGCGAAAGAAGTGGGCGCGGTTTTGCCAGGCCCGGGCACTGCCATCAAACAGCCGCAACCAGGCCTCATGGACGAGGGCGGTCGCCTGCAATGTTTGCGTGCCGGGTTGTCGCGCCATGCGCAACGCGGCCAGTTGGCGCAGTTCCTCGTAAACGAGCGGCAATAAGTCCTCCGCCGCGCGGGCATCGGCATCAAGCGATTGCAACACGCGCGTTACTTCGTTGCTGGCGGGAGATCCTGACATCCTTGTTGACCGATTGCTTCAATGAGTTTCGAAAGGGACGGGGCAGATCATAAATCAAACGGTCCCGACATGCCCGCAAAAATTTTCTAAAATATTTTTCCGGTTTGAATGACTGATTGCGTACCTCCAATTGAACCCATGCTGTGCATCGTTCAATCCGACAACCGCCACCGCTCAACCAGCGGGCCAGCCCTGGTGGGTGCCGGCCGCAGCAACTGACTCACAACCATGAACATCCATAAACCCACCCCAACCATGACGTTTCTCAAATCCTTATCGTCTCCCAAAAAGAAATTATGTGTAGCCGCTGCGGTGAGCCTGCTCGCGGTGTTTAGTGGCGGAGCGGCCACGGGCAGTTGGAATGCCGATACCGCCGGTAACTGGAGCGATCTGACGAAGTGGAATGACGGTTTCCCCACTGCCGCCGGAGACACGGCCAACCTGACCTTCGATATCTCCGCGGCGCGCACCATCACGATTGATACGACGGCGCGCACCGTGGGCGTTTTGACGATTGGCGACCCGGCCGCGAGTTATTTTGTTTATACGTTGTCGGCCAGCGGGGGAGCGAATTTGACTTTCAACAACAATGGTAGCGGCGCGCTGCTCGCCAAAACGATCGCTGCCAACACGGCTTTGGACCTGATCTCCGCACCCCTCGTCCTTGCGGACAACCTCACCATTGATACCGCGGTGACAGGCACGGGTAACAGCGGCAATTCCATCCAGATCAGCAGCGTGATCAGCGAAAGTGGCGGCGCGCGCACGCTTACGAAGAATGGCGTGGGCGGCATTTATCTCAACGGCGTAAACACCTACACCGGCGGCACGATTATCAATGCCGGCGAGATTCAGTTCAACACCGGTGCTCCGTTTGGTTTCGGGCCGATAACCGTCAACGGCGGGTCGCTGGCCGCGCGCACTGGCAATCGAACCCTCACCAACTCAATGATCGTGGGTGGCGATTTCACTTTCAACAGTGCCACTGCCGGCGGCAACAACCTGACCTTGACGGGAAACGTTGACCTCGGCAACGCGACCCGCACGATCACGGTCGCGAGCACGGCGAATCCCAGCGCGTTCATGTCCGGGATTATTTCCGGCGGCAATCCCAACGTGGGCTTGATCAAAGCCGGCCCCTCCACCTTCAATATTTCCGGCGCGAACACCTTCAGCGGCGATACGCGAATCGTTGCCGGCTCCCTGCAATTGCGAGTGACCCCCGGAGCGCCGACGGGTACCAGTCTGGCGCTGCAAAACAGCACGCTGGATCTGAATGCAGCGGACGCGGGCAATATGAATTTTCAAGGCAGCGTCGGGACGGTGGCGGCGACGTTGGGCGGCTTGAAAGGCTCGCGCAATCAGACCCTGCTCAACACCTCCGGTGCGAGTGTTGCCCTGACCGTGGGTAACAATGGCCAGAGCACGACGTACTCCGGTTCATTGAGCGGCGCGGGCGGTAGCCTGACCAAAATTGGAGGCGGGACTCTTATTCTTTCGGGTGCCAATACATACGATGGTATCACGACCATCAGCGGCGGTACGTTGCAGTTGGGTGACGGCGGTGCGAACGGTTCGCTCTCTGCCTTCGGTTACATCCAGAACGACGGCAATCTCACGATCAATCAAAACGACGCGGTGGTTCAAGGCGTGGATTTCGGCGGTGGGACAATCGGGGGTTCGGGCTCGTTCACTCAAGCCGGTACCGGCACGACCACGTTGAATTTGGCGAATAGCTACATTGGTACTACGACAATTAGCGCCGGCAAACTGGTGGTGGATTCGCAGCAATCCAGCGCGGGCGCGGTGAGCGTTGCCAATAACGCCACGCTCGGCGTCATGGTGACCAGTTGGGCGCAGTGGCAACCGGCCAGTTTGAGTTTGGGCGCGGGCGCAGGTTGCACTCTGGAATTCAACAACGTCGCCAATCCCGGCACAACCACGGCCCCGCTCAATCCCGCCTCCGTGAGTCGGAGCGGTACGGTGACGGTCCACGTTCGCAGCATCAGCGGCGCAATTACCGTTGGCGGCAGTGGTTATCCGCTTCTGGGTAACATGGCGGGCTCAACGGTCGGTTACACGTTGGGAATTCAGCCGCCGGGCGTGACAGGTCATCTGGCCGTTTCAGGCAATACTCTGACCTTTGTGGTGGACACCGTTTCGGACATCTGGAATGCGGCGAGTCCCGGAGGCAATTGGGATGTTCTCACGACGGCCAATTGGACGGGCAACGCCGCCAACAATACGCCGCCGAACACTTTCCAGAACGGCGACAATGTGCTGTTCAACGACACCGTATTTGGTCCGCAGACGGTCACAGTGACAGCGCCCGTGACCCCCGGCCAGGTGAACGTGGACAACACGGCGACGGAATACAGCATCAGTTCCAGTGGCGCGAATGTCATCGGCGGCAGCACCGGCCTGGCGAAATCAGGCAGCGGCACGCTCACGCTTTCCGGCCCGAA
The DNA here is from genome assembly GCA_964553795.1 of uncultured Bifidobacterium sp. Lineage (GTDB taxonomy): Bacteria > Verrucomicrobiota > Verrucomicrobiia > Limisphaerales > JADLHS01 > JADLHS01. The sequence continues at coordinate 16,228 of CAZKMR010000013.1, forward strand.
CACTTACAGCGGCGGCACGACGTTGAGCGGTGGTCAATTGAACATCAACGACGGCGGCACAAGCAGCGCCAATTCAGCGATCGGCACGGGCGCGCTCACTATTACCGGCGGTTCGCTCGGCAACACGGGTCCGAGTGACGTCACTTTGTTGCCCAACAATCCGCAGTTCTGGAACGGCAACTTCGGTTTCGTCGGCGCAGGCTTCAATCTGAATCTCGGCACGGGTGCGGTAACGCCCAGTGCCAGCCGACAAATCAACGTCAGCGCAAATACCCTGACCGTAGGCGGCGTCATCGGCGGTGGCGCGATTTCGCTGACGAAAACCGGCGACGGCACGCTGGCTCTTTCTGCCGCGAATACGTTCAGCGGCGGCGTGACGTTGAACGGCGGCCAATTGACCCTCAACAACGCCAGCGCCCTCGGCACGGGAACATTGACGATTGGCGATAACACCATCATTGACAACGGCAGCGGCGGCGACCTGACCCTGGCGAATAATCCGCAAGTCTGGAATGGCAGCTTCACCTTCGCCGGCTCGGCCAATTTGAATTTGGGGTTGGGTAATGTCAGCCTGCCCGCGACCCGCACCGTGACGGTAAACGGGAACACGCTAACAGTTGGGGGCGTGATCAGCGGGGCGGGCGGGTTGACGAAACTCGGCGCGGGCACGTTGGCGTTGTTGACGGCCAACACCTACGGTAGTCCGAGTGTGGACACCGCCGTCAACGGCGGCACGGTGATCATCGGCAACAATCAGGCGTTCGGCGGCACCCGATTGAATATCGCCGACGGCGTTACGCTGCAATCGTCCGACAGCACGGCGCGCGTGATCACCAACAACCTCAATTTCGGCAGCGGCGCTGGCGGCAACAACTTCTTCGCGGGCACGGGCAATCTGCTCTTCACCGCTTCCGCCGCCAACGGTTCATCGAAGACCCTCACGATCAATAATCCGCAAACTGAATTCAGCGGCGTGTTGAGCGGTAACATGGCGCGAACCATCGCCGGGACGGGCCTCCTGATTTTCAGCGGCGCGAACACTTATGGTCTGGGCACGACAATTCTGCCGGGCGCGACCTTGCAATTGGGCAACGGCGGCGGGACAGGTTCGCTCTCCGCCAACGGTGCGATCATCGTTGACGGCACGTTGAAGTTCAATCGCACCAACGCGCTCGTTCAGGGCACGCACTTCAGCAGCGCGCCGATCACCGGCAGCGGCTCGCTGGTGCAGGACGGCAGCGGCACAACCACGTTGACGGCGGCGAACACTTACACCGGCCCGACGATCGTGAACAACGGTGGCCTGTTCATCACGCCGGCCTACCAAAATGGCGGAGACTTCATTGTCGCCAATGGCGCCAGTTTCGGCGTCGCGGCGAATTCCGTCAGCAACAGCGCCGTGGTTGGAACTCTGACTCTCGGCAGCGGCGGGGCGACGACGTTGGACTTCTCCTACACGTTCACGGGCAATCCGACCAATGCGGCGCTGTTCGCGAACAACGTGACCATCAGCGGCACGAGCGCAATTCGCATCGGCGGAACTTTCGTGGTGGGCACGTTCCCGGTGCTCAAATACAACAGTCTCTCGGGTTCATTCAGCACGACGGTGACGGGGCCGCGCGGCGTGACCGCCACGTTGTCCAACGACGTAGTGAACAAAGTGATTTACGTCACGGTTTCCGCCATCGGAAACGGCGTGGTCTGGACCGGCACGAACAGCGTCTCGCCCAATCTTTGGGACTTGAACAACACGGTCAATTGGCTCATCGGCGGTTCTCCGACGACTTACATCGAAAACGTTCCGCCCGGCGATGCCGTCACGTTCAACGATGTGGGCAGTGGTCTCGTGTTGTTGAGCAATCTCGTGAGTCCGGCGAGCGTGACGCTCAACAACTCAGCGGTGAATTACACGTTCCAAGGCACGGGTGGCCAGATCAATTCGGCCGCGGGCGTGACCAAAGTTGGTGCGGGCACGGTGACCTTGAATGTGCCGGCGACCTTCTCCGGCAGCACGGTGCTCTCGAATGGCATCGTCAACATTGGCGCGAATCAAACCTGGGCGAACCTCGCTGGCAACAGCGCGGTGAATGTCTCTGCGGGTACGCCGACGCTTACCGTTGACAACACGCTCAACACCACGTTTGCCGGCAACCTTTCCGGTGTCGGCACGCTGACCAAAACCGGCAACGGCGTTCTGAACTTGCCCGGCACCAATAGCGTCTCCGTGAATCTCTTCGTGAAGTCCGGTGCAGTGACCCTTAACTCCGGTCCTTTCACGGCGAACAGCTTCGTGAGCATCGGCCAGAACGGCTCCGACAACGGCACGTTGACTCTGGCCGGCACGGCGAGTTTCACTGGCAACAACGACTTCAACGTCGGTGACGTTGTCGCCTCGGCGGGAACGTTGAACATTCAGGACAATGCCAGTCTCACGGTGAGTTCGTTCTACGTGGCCTCGGCCAACGGCGCCGGTTCAACGGCCAGCGGCACGGTGAATCAAAACGGCGGCACGGTGAATCAAACCAGCACCGCCACCGGCGTGTTTGCCATCGGCGGGCGCGTTGAAAACACCTCGATCGGCGCGGTGGGCGTTTACAACCTCAATGCCGGCACGCTGAACGCCGCGACCGCCATTCGCCTGGGCGGCGGCGGGACGGGCACGTTCAATCAGAACGGCGGCCTCGTGAACGTGGCGGTGGATATCAACCTCGCTCGCTTCAACGGTTCGTCCGGCACTTACAACCTGAACGGCGGCACGCTCCGCACCATCCGGGTCACCTCCAGCACCATAGTCGGCGCGACGTTGAACCTGAATGGCGGCGTGCTGATGGCGCGCGAAGACAATACGAGCCTCATCACGAATCTTTCGTTGGTCAACGTTCGCAACGGGGGCGCGGTGATTGACACCGCCGGATTCAATGTCGCCGTTGCCTCGCCGCTGCAACACAGCACCATCGGCGGTGACAACGCGATTGATGGTGGCTTGACCAAGATCGGCGCGGGCACGTTGACGCTCGCCGACGTCTATGCGTCCTACACCGGCCCAACGTTTGTGGCCGGCGGAACATTGAACGTCTCCCCGTATTCGGCATTCAACCTCAATGATGTGACGGTCAGCAATGCGACCCTCCGCCTGGCGGTGAACGGCGGCGTGGCCTCGGTCATTGCGAGCAGCCTCGATCTGAAAGGCACTTCAGCGTTGAATCTGAACTACGACCAATTGTTCGGCGCGCCGATCGCGGCGCTCAATGTCAGCGGCGGCCTGACTGTCTCAGGCCCGACGACCATCAACGTGTTCGGTTACGGTTGGAGCGTCGGTCAGTTCCCGCTGGTGGATTACTCCGGGGCGGCGCTGCCGAACCTGAATAACTTCACATTGGGCGCGTTGCCTTACGGCGTTACGGCCACGCTGGTGAACAATGCGGCCAACACCTCCATCGATCTGCTGATTACATCTGTTAGCGCGTTGAACTGGATTCCGATGATCGGCACCGATGCGTTTGGCACCTCCAGTTTCAATACCGGATTCAACTGGCAGGATTTCAATCCGCCGTTCCCCGGCAATGGCTACTACACCCGCGCCTTCACGCTGCGTTCGCCGGCGGACAACCTCGCTTATAACTTCGGCGGCGACGTCCTCGCGATTGACGAGGGCGGCCAACTCCTGCTCAAGGGCACAGATGGCCAGATCGTCACCATCAACAACCTGTTGGTGAACGGCGGATTGATCGTCTATGGCGTCTCCACGTCCGACAACTTCGTGCAGACACTCGCCGGAAACATGACGTTGCAATCCGGCCTGACCGCCGGCTTGGGAGCCAACGGCAGCGCAAATGCCGCGGAAACCTTGAACATCACCGCGCCAATCAGCGGCAGCGGCAGTCTTCGCGTCGGCGTGGGCGCCGCGAACCTCGGCACGATTGTGCTTGCCGGCAACAACAGTTACACCGGTCCGACCACTGTGGCGGCGGGCACGTTGGTGGTGAACGGTGCTAACGGCAACTCCGCCGTCACCGTCAACTCGAGTGGCACGCTGGCGGGCACAGGTTCGATTGGCGGTTCCGTCAATGTGCTAACAGGTGGCAACTTGACTCCGGGCATTCCCGCTCGGGGCGCGTTGCTCGCCACGATTGGGACATTGACCGCCGGGCCAACCACCGTCAGCGGCACCGTGACGATGAAGATCAATCGTACGGGCGCTCCGACGAGCGACCGATTGGTCGCGCCCAGCGTGACCGTGAATGCCGGCGCGACTTTGACCCTGAACAACCTCGGCGGAACGGACTTTGTCGCCGGCGACACGTTCGCATTGTTCAGCGCGCCGATTAGTGGCGCATTCACAACGCTCAACCTGCCCGCGTTGCCTTCAAATCTGACGTGGACCAACAAACTGGCCATTGATGGAACGCTCGCGGTGGTTTCCACCAGCGCGGTGAATCCAAATCCCGCGCCCATCACCATTACCGCGACGGGCAACAGTCTGACCCTGACGTGGCCGCTCGATCGCACGGGCTGGACCTTGCAGGCGCAGACCAATTCCACGGCGATTGGATTAAGCAACAACTGGGTGGACGTGCCCGGTTCGACGACGACGAACTCCGTCACATTGCCCATTGGTCCCGCGAATGGCGCGGTGTTCTATCGGCTCAAATTGTGACTAAGTAACACCTTCTCCCGACACCCTCTCCCCATTCGATGGGGAGAGGGCCGGGTGCGGGGACGAATCGAAATCAATTCGCAAAAGATTTAACCAGAAAATAAGCCACACAAACCAAGTCCAAATCCATGCGCAGAAGAGCCTTCACCTTGATCGAACTGTTGGTGGTGATCGCCATCATCGCCATTCTCGCCGCCATGCTCCTGCCCGCCCTCGCGAAAGCGAAAGAGCAGAGCAAGCGCGCCGGCTGCTTGAATAATCTGCGCCAGATTGCCATCGGCATGAACATCTACGCGCTGGACTTTCAAGACCGGGTGCTCAGTGCGCGCAACGACGGCACCAGTGCCGCCCAGATTCAGAATTGTCTCAATCCACCAGAAGCTTCGGCGGCGGCGCAAGTGGGTTTGGTGGTGCGATCCAACACGGCTTCAGTCTGGACGTGTCTCAGCCGTCCGGGATTGCCCGTCCGCGAATACTCGCCAGATCAATGGGTCATCGGGTTTCAATACTTCGGCGGTTTTACCCATTGGAACAATCCCGCCGGCCGGTTCACGGCACGCAGCCCGGTCAAGCTGTCGCAATCCCGTCCCACTTGGGTCTTGGCGGCGGATGCGATAATGAAAATCGGCACGCCGCTAGCCTGGGGCGGCACGGAGTCCGGGCGCGAGTTTGTTTATGCCAACATCCCGCCGCACCGCAACGGCACGTCTCGCTCCCCGGCGGGCGGCAATCACCTCTATGTGGATGGTGCCGCCGAGTGGGTGAAGTTCGAGCGCATGTATTTCCTGACGGCCTGGCGCACCAGCGACCGCGCGGCGTTCATGTATCAAAACCCCGATGATTTCGAACCGGCTCTGCGCGCCCAGCTTCCGAATTTGGTGGCGACGCGCTGGCGCTGATGGTCGGAATTGAAAGTGTTTAATTCCGCAGTCTGAATTGTTAGCACCGCTGCCTGAGCAACGCTCGGACGCGATTCAGGACAGGAGGAAATGTCAGTCCGTTTATTGCTCATGAAAACGACAGTCTTATCGAACTTGCTTCTGATTGCAGCCCTGCTGCCCGTCGGCGCGGCGGATTCCTCGCTTCCCAACACGCTCACCGCGACTGAAAAAGCCGCTGGCTGGCGATTGCTGTGGGATGGCCAAACTGCGAATGGCTGGCGCGCTGCGAAGTCGGATCAATTTCCAAAGAAAGGTTGGGAGATGACCAACGGCGTGTTGACCGTACTCGCCAGCGACGGCGGCGAATCCACGGGCGGCGGCGACATCATTACCACCGAACGCTTCTCGGAATTTGAACTGACGGTGGATTTCAAAATCACCGAAGGCGCCAACAGCGGGATCAAATATTTCGTGCAACCAAACCTGGCGCCCATTGATCGCGTCACCGGCAAAGTTGCCACCGTCGGCTCGGCCATCGGACCGGAATTTCAGATTCTCGACGACGTGCGCCACCCGGATGCCAAAATGGGCCGCGACGGCAATCGCACTATCGGTTCGCTTTACGACCTGATCCCCGCCGCTGCGAATAAACCCGTGAATCCGATTGGCGAATGGAACACCGCGCGCATCATCGTGGAAGGCCGGCATGTGGAGCATTGGCTGAACGGCGAGAAAGTTTTGACATACGAACGCGGCTCGGCAGCGTATCGCCAGTTGGTCGCTCAAAGCAAATATCGGAACATTCCGGAATTCGGCGAGTGGGCGGACGGTCACATTCTCTTGCAAGACCACGGAAATCGCGTTTCCTTTCGCAATATCAAAATCCGCATTCCAGTGGCCAAAGCGTCCGCCGCGAAACTATAATTCGATTTATGAAACCGAAATTTTCTTCCACCGCTGCCGCCGTCAATCGCAGAACATTTTTGAAAGGCACGCTCGCGACGGGAGCGTTGACCGCGCTCGCCCCCAATCTGTTGCTCGGGGCGACCGGCGATAAAGTGCGCCTCGCGTGTGTGGGCATCGGCAATCGCGGCGCCGACGTTATCAAGTTTCTCGAACAAACCGGGCTTTGCACCATCGTCGCGCTCTGCGACACCGATATGGGTGCGAAACATACGGAAGCGATGCTGCGGCGTTTTCCGAACGTGCCGCGCTTTCAGGATTTTCGAAAGATGTTCGATCAGATGGGCAAGGACTTTGACGCCGTGTCCATCTGCACGCCGGACTTCTCGCATTTCCCAATCGCCATGCTCGCGATGTCGCAAGGCAAACACATCTACGTCGAGAAACCGATGGCGCATAGTTTTCGTCAGCTCGAACTGATGATGGCGGCCGAGAAGAAATACAAGGTCGCCTGTCAGATGGGTAACCAGGGACATTCCGAGGCGAACTATTTTCAGTTTCAAGCCTGGACGAAGGCCGGCGTCATCAAGGACGTCACGAAGATTACCGCGTTTATGAACAGTCCGCGCCGCTGGCACGGGCTGAACGTAGATGACTTTTTGCCCGCTCAACCCGTGCCGGAAACCCTCGACTGGGATTGCTGGTTGGCCACCGCGCGGCAACTGGCCTACAACAAAGGTTACGTCAACGGCGACTGGCGCTCGTGGTATGAATTCGGAAATGGTGCACTGGGCGATTGGGGCGCGCACATCTTCGACACCGCGCACGAATTCCTTGACCTCGGATTGCCGACCGAAGTCGAACCCAAACTCGAAGGCTGGAATGCGTTCATCTTTCCCCAGGCCTCGACGTTGGCGTTTCGTTTCCCATCGCGCGGCGGGAAACCGCCGGTGGAATTAACCTGGTACGACGGCCAGAAGAATCTTCCGCCGCTGCCGGCTAATTTCGGCGAAGCCGTCGTCGATCCCAACATTCCGCCGCCCTCCGTCGGCAGCATTGACACCAAACGCATGCCGCCCGGCAAAGTGATTTACGGTGACGGCGTCGTTTTTCAAGGCGGCACACATGGCGCGACGCTCCGCATCATCGGCGGCGCGAACGCCGAGGAAGCCAAGGCGCGTCAGCCCGAAGTGCCGCGCAGTCCGTCGAATCACGCCGCGAACTTTCTCAAAGCGGCAAAGGGCGAGGAGAAGTGTCGTTCCAATTTCGCGGTCGCCGGCCCGCTGTGTCAGGCGATGGCCTTGGGCATCATCGCGCAGCGAGTGAACGCGACAATTAAGTTCGATCCGTCCACCCGCCAAATCACCAATCACAAAGCCGCCAACGAACTCTTGCAGGGCGTGCCGCCACGCGCGGGATGGGAACAGTTTTATAAGCTTTGAAGCTTCCAATGAGTTGGTGGTGTTGCCGTCAATCAGTAAGGCGATTGACGGCGTGAGATTGACTGGATTAAACGCCGAAGCTTCGCAGAAGATTTTCTCGCAGCAATAATTGAGAGAATCATCGCAAGAAGCGGATTGCCGGTCCAGGCAGGTGGGCGCAGGGTTGGGACATGAGCTTTGCAACGTGCTGTAGCTCGCCTCTGGCACAACCGGAGGTCGCTCCACGAGATCTTCCAACCCACGACCTATGTTAAACATTGCCCTGTTCGGTCCGCCCGGCGCCGGGAAAGGCACCCAGTCGGAATTTCTGATCAACAAATACAATCTTTTCTACATCTCCACGGGCGATTTGTTGCGTCAGGAACTCGCCAACAAAACCAGGCTCGGGCTCGAAGCGCAAAGCATCATTGCTTCCGGTGGGTTGGTGCCCGACGAAATCATCGTGCAGATCATCGAGAAGACGATCACCGAGAACCCGGGCGCGAATGGCTTTTTGTTCGATGGTTTTCCGCGCACGTATATCCAGGCGTACATCCTCGAAGGTTTGATGCTGAAGTTGAACACCTCGTTGAATTGTCTGATCAGCCTCACCGTGCCGGAGGAGCAATGCGTGCAACGGTTGTTGCAACGCGGACTGGTATCTGGCCGGAGCGATGACAACGAAGCCGTGATCCGCAACCGCCTCAAGGAATACAGCCAGAAAACCCTGCCGGTGCTGCAATTTTACCGGGATCGCGGCGTTTACCTCGAAGCCGACGGCACCGCCGAGATTCAAGCGGTACATCAGCTCATCTCGGAAATCATCCGGACCGAGCTCAGCAAACGCCTATTCAATGTGGTGGTCTTCGGTTACCCCGGCTCGGGACGCGGCTCGCAGGGCAAGGCGGTGGCACAGAAGTTCGGGCTCGAATATGTCGCCACCGGCTCAATGCTCGACCAGGAAATCAAACAAGGCACGGACATCGGCCGGAAAATCACAGCCATGTACGAGAACGGCCAGTTGGTGCCCGACGAAATCGTGGTGCAACTCATCGAGAAGAAACTGGCGGATTCCAAGGGCGTGAAAGGATTCATTTTCAAGGGATTTCCCCGCACGCTGGTGCAGTCCTACATTCTCGATGGCCTGCTGAAAAAGCACGGTTCGTCCATCTCGCAGATTATTGAAATCGAAGTCCCGACGCTGGAACTCATCCGGCGTTTGGATGAGCGGAGTCAAACCCCCAACTGCATGCCGTATGACAGCAGCACGGCGAAGATTGTGAAACGTCTGCATGAACACGAAACGAAGACCGTGCCGGTGATCGAAAAGTATAAGCAGCGGCACGACGTGATTAAGGTCAACGGCCTGGGCACGTTTGAGGAAGTGTTTGAGCGCATCTCGACCGGAATCGAGGATGGTTTCAAACGCATGCGATAGGCGGAAAATCTCGGGGCGCCCGGTTTGCGGCCACTATTTGGCGATGGCGTAAAGGTGGGTCATGGTCGCGACGTAAATCACGTTGTTCGCGGCGGTGGCGGTGGCGCTGATGGGGGTGCGGAGATCAAGTTCGGTGAGGACTTGCTTTTCTTTCTTCGCGGCGAAGACGTAGAAGTTGCCGCTGCGCGTGCCGAGATAGACTTTACCGTCAGCGACGTAGGGTGACGCCCAGGTCTCGCCTTTGATGTCGTGCGTCCACAGCGGCTTGCCAGTGCTGGCCTCGACACAGTGAAACTTGCGGCCACAATCAGCGATGAATACGAGTCCCTCGAAAACCGCCGGCGTGGTCATGACGTGTTTTTCGAGCGGATACGACCAGATCAAGCCGTTGGTGGTGATGTCGCCGGTCTTCGTGGCATCAATGCACTTGAGCCAGGCTTCGTTCTTGCCCCACCACAAATCGCCGCCGCCCGCGACGTAAAGTCGGTCGTTCACCATTACGGGCATGCCGTAGATGTTGCTCGGACCTTCGCGGCGATTTCCGGTGAAGCGATGCACCTCGGTTTTCGGCGCGCCGGGATCGAAGTCGAATTGAAACACTTCCTTCAGCTTTTGGACTTCGTTGGAGGGCGAGTTTTGCGAGAGCGGTTCGAAGGCGTAAACGACGCCGTTGCCGCCGCAGAAAAAGAGCAGTGTTTTTCCATTCACTGTGCCGAGCGACGGTGAGGCCCACGTGTTGTGAAAGACTGTGGGCGCGATGTCTTCGTCGTCGTGGGCGAGCAGTTTGCCGGTGGTTTTGTCGAGGACGATGAGGCTCGGCGCAGCGGGCGCGCGAATGCGGCGGTGCGTGTTGTCCACGCCGTTGGCGGAATTGAGATAAAGATGATTCCCGTGAATGAGAATGGAACTGTGCGCGGCATCGTGCGGCCAAATGCCGATCTCGTTCACCAGATCGAAGCGCCACAAAATGTCCGCGTCCAACGGGCCGGGTTGCAGCAATTTTTCATCGGCGGGCGGGTGCAATGATTCCGGTTTTGTTTCCGCGCCGATTTGTTGGCGGGGCGGCGCATTGGCATCGTCGGGTGGCGTCAGGTAAGCGGCTTCGTCGCGAAACGGACCGTCGTTGCCGTTCGCCAGGCCCTTGGCGTCGAGGCAGACGACCGCGCCGCGATTGTCCACGAGATAAACGCGGTCGCCCTCCACGGTGGCAGTGGACGACATGCCCATCTTGGGCCAATCCATGTAGGCGTCTTCGTTGCGCTTTGGGACGACAAGTTGCCAGAGCAATTCGCCGTTTGCTTCGTTGAAACACATGAACACGCCGCGATCACCCTGATGCTTCGGATCGCGCGGTTCTTCGTTATTCGTGCCGATGTAAACGCGACCATTGGCGATGACGGGAGTGGAATGCGTTTGCGTGCCGAGTTTAGCCACCCACTTGATATTCTGGCCGGATTGCGGGTCGAAGGTAGCGGGCAGGTTGCGTTCGGGGGAAACCATATTGCGCGACCACGCGGCGCCGAACTGCGGTTGGTCGGCGGCGAGTCCGCTGCTTGCGGCCAGGCAACTCCACAGAGTCAGAATCGAGATGTTTCGCACCATGCTGATGGCGCACAGAGAAGCGGATGAACGCGCCGGGAACAAGATTTAAGCAGGCATCCAGGGTGACGGGATGGTCTGAAGTGTGCCACCGGCGGTTCAGGATGTTTCACGTGGTCGCGGCGGGAATTCGAAAACCTGAGGAAATCCGCCGCATACAACATTTTCTTAACTGGGCACGGAAACTGTTAAGAAGGAAAGCGGCACTGAACCAACCCGAGCCGAATCCTGATAGCGAACGCATTTTGTTCGGGTGAGGATCATGTCAATTCAACCAAACCAAGATGGAAAAAGAAGGAAGTCTATGAAGATGAAGTATGCCGTTCTAACTCTGGTCGCGGCGCTGGCAGTGCTGGGTTGCAAACCGCAATCCGAAAGCGGGGCCGACACCAACAATCTGAACTCCGGCAGCGCCAATGAAGCGCCGGCCGCGCCGGCGACCACCAACGCGCCCGCGAATAGCGTTCCACCCACGCCTTAGTTTAACGAGCGCTTTCGAGCGCAGCGCAACTCGCCCGGCACCGCATCCGGTGTCGGGCGTTTCGATCATTCCTGCATCAGTTCCGCCGGCCCAGCAGGTCTGGATTTGCGGCATAAAGCAAAGCCTGTGAGGAACTGATTGCCAAAGATGATTTTGGCGCCACACTGTCGCGCGTATGGAAAACTGGCTCTGGTTTACCTTGATCGGTCTGGCGGCGGGTTTTCTCGCCGGGTTGGTGGTGAAGGGTCACGGCTTCGGTATCGTGGGCAATCTGATTGTCGGCGTCGTGGGCGCGTTACTGGGCGGATTCCTCTTCAATCTGGTGGGGCTGAGCGCCACTGGCCGTCTGGGCCAACTGATTTGCGCGCTTGTCGGGGCGATTGTGTTGCTGTTCCTGTTGCGCTTTGTGAAGAGCAAATAAGCCGAGTTTCGCGGCATTGACCGCGCCGGATGGAGCGCCGTTTAAGGCGTGATGATGGTGGCGCGAAAATACTTCAGGCGCGGATCTTCCAACTCTTTGCAATCCTGTCCGCCAATGTTGCGCGTGCCGTCGTCGCTGACCACCAACAAGCGCAACGCGCCGTTCTCGGTGAGGCATTCAATAGCTTCCGGGTTGAGTCCGGCGAGTTCGGGATGATGCAGACGTTGCGGCGCCGCAGGGCCACCGCTCCATTCGTAAAGTGACGACGGGCCGGCCCCATCATACGAACCGGCAATGATGAAGTAGCGCTCACCCGCACGCGTCAGACTGCGAATGCCCAGCCCGCCGAGGTCGAGCAGGATGGGATCACCGAAGCGGGCCGATTGACCGGTGATTACGTCCGCCGGATTCAACAGCGGCACCAACAGCGCCTGGTCGCCCGGATTGGGATTACGAAAACCGATCAGCAAGTGACCTTCCGGAGTCGCGCACAAGCCTTCAATGTTCAACGCGTCTTTCGCTTTGGGGGCACGTTGTGCGGCGGCGGCCAGTCGAAATGTTTTCAGGCGCGGTTCCTGCAACAAGTCCGTCAACAGCCTGGTGTAAGGAAGGCCGATTGGTTTGATTTCCACCGTGCCGTTGGTGGCGGAGATGCGGGTGGCGAAGAAGCGCTGGCGATTGGGGCGTTCCTTGCCGTCCTTGTTGCGGGCGTGGGAGGAAATCCAATAAACAAGTTCGCCGAGCGGCGCCGCCCCTTCGAGATCCACTTCCGGAGACTTGCGTTCCAGGCGGAGAAACGCGGAAAGGTCATTCGTATGAATCGGGTCACCCCCGCGGTGGCGCGCGTAAACCCGGAGGATGTTATCTTCATCGTCGGCAACCACGAAATGCTCGGCGCCGACCGGCACTACGGCGGAAGCGTCGCACATGCCGCGGCAAATCGTGAGGACCGGCGCGGCGGCTGACGCAGCGTCGAACGCCAACAACGTCCCAAGCGCAGTCAGGCCGAGAGTAAGACGCAGCGGCATCACGGAAATCAGAGTTGCGGTTGCCGTGGTTGGGATTGGGCTGCGGGCAGAGCGGAGTCTTCACCGGGTTCGGTGGCAATCATGATGTCCACGATTTCCCCGGGGCGAATGTGGATTCCTTCCGGAATAGCAACGATGATGGGCAGGCCGGAATCCACCAACGTGCCGGGGCGCAAAAGCGCGAGGGCATTGGTCAGGACTTCGACCTGGGCGCCGATTTGAATGATCTGGCTCTCGAAGGCCGCGCGTTCGGACGTGCGGGTGGTGATGCGCGCCGTCATGCCGACTTGCGGATCGAAGCGATAAGGTTGGCGCAGATACGCAATCACGTTGTCAGCGCGCAGGGAGTTGACGGTGAGCAACGGTTCGCCGGCGGGGACGAACTCGCCGGTTTGACGTTGCCGTACGCCAACCATGCCGGTGATCGGGGCGACGAGCGTTTGCGGTTCGAGATTCTTGAGGGCGGCTTCCTGGGCGTTGCGCAGTTTCGTCAACCATTGGTTCTCAGGCGCCGCGCCGCGGCCGGATTCCGGCTCGCCGATGGGGCGCAGGCTGTCGAGGCGTTCTTCAATCTGGGCCACGGCTTTGGTCTTTTCATTCACCTCGGCCTGAAGCGCATCGCGGGTGCTCAGGCTCAATTCGTAGAGGTCGGCCGAGAGGAGTTGATCGCGATGCAGGGCGGCGGACCGCGAGACGTCGCGTTCGGCCTGTTCGAGTTTCACGCTGGCGATGGCGAGTTCGGATTTGGTTTTCAGCAGTTCAATGCGGATGCGCTCGAAATTCATGGCGTTGTCCTCGGCGAGGGACGGCTGGGATTGGAGGCGTGCCATTTCATGGAGCGAGCGCAGCAGATCAAAATCCACGCGGGCATCCACCGGAGTGACGACCACCAATGGGGTTCCGGCGGCTACGACGGTGTGCGGTTCGACCAGCCATTGTTGGACACGCACAGTTTGCGGGGCGGTGACCGTGGACCGGATGCCGTCTCCCACGCCTTGCATCGTCATTTGGCCCGGATGACCCCGCCAAATCAGCACGACCACTGCGACCACACTGCTGAAAACCAACAAGGGCAAGATGCGGGCCCGGAACTCGCGCCAGCGTGCGGCGATGGGAATCGGTATCGGAGTGAGCTTTTTCATGACGGCATAACGGCGACGGTGAGCCGGAGTGGATATGGCTCCGGAACCAAAGTCCGGAACCGTTCCGGATTCGATCTGAATGGCTTGTTGTTCACCGCTTTTTCTACTGTGCCGAACGTGGGCCAACCCTGGGTGGCGCATCGGTCGGACGGATTTTTGCCGGAGAAATTAACGCAAGCCGCGCGGAAAGGAAATAGCCTGTTACGATTTAGTTACAATTTTCGGGTTGCGGGAAAATACTGATTCTGACCCGGGAATAAGAATAACGTCGCCTCGCTATCGGTTGTCCTCATGGAACGTGGCGAGCGCGATAGTATCGCCGGGGCAATCCGGCGGCGGACTGGTCCACCACATCGAAGTGCGTGCCGGCAATCTGATTGGTCTGGAGCGAAGTCCATTGCGTCAGATTCGTGCTGGCCTCGACGGCCCAACGCGAGCCGGCACTGCCTGCCACCTGCAACAAAGCCCAGCCTTGAGCCGTGCGACCGAGAAACTGGAGTTGCGCCGGGGTGACCGGCACGCTTTCGGCAGTGACGGTGTAATTGTCGAACACCATGTAGTTGTCGCCGGGAGCTTCGGGATCGTAGAGAAACCAGACCGCGTCCATGTCGCCGAGATTCAGCGGGGCATTGACCGTGGTGATGGGTTGGTTGGATGCAATTACCGCATCATTCAGTGTGGCACTCCAACGATTGGCGGCGAAATCCATCATCACATTCAGCAGATAAGTGGTGTTGAAGCTGAATTCCACGCCGGAGGCGACGTAATCATTGGTGCCGTCGAGCCGATAATTGATGTTGGTGAAAAAGACATCGAAATCGAGCGTGAACAATCGGTCGGCTTGAGCATTGTAAGCGCGCCATTGGAAAAAATCGTAGTTGCCGTTGGCGGAATCGATGAACTGGATCTGCGTGGAGAATTTAACTTTCGGGAATCCTGTCGTCAGCGGGCTGAAATTAATCGGACGCCAAACGAACGTCAGGTCGTCGCCGGGCGTCGGGGCGTTGAAACCGATGTAAGCCTGTTGACCCTGGCCGGGGATGAAATCATTGACCAGACCATTGCCGCCGGTGCCATCGCCCACCCAGCCGGCCTGGCCGACGAGATTGGACGCGCTGTTGTAACCCTGGGCGGCTTCAAATTGGGTCGAATAAAGGTTCGTGGTGATGGCCGCAGCGGAAAGTTGCAAGCCGACAATACCGATAACCCCGCCGAGGAACGCAAGCGCCTTCATAAATGTGCTTCAGAAAATTACCGACTGCGAGAACCGGAGTCCGGACGGGAGTCTGAACGCGCGGGCGCGGCCGGCCGCGATTCCACCCGCGGCGCAACAGGTGCAGGCGTCGGAGTGATGACGGGTCGCGGCGTCGGGTTGTTGACGGCAGGTGTGGGCGCGCTGACTCGCGGCGCGGGACTGATGATGGTGCCGCGCGCGGGTTGGTTGCCGATGCTGCGTTCGGAAACACTCGGCCGACTGAACGTGGGCTCGCGTCGGCTCTCGAAGTTCGGCCGGTTCACCGACGGTGGCGTGTAGATCGGAGCATCATTTTGAAGACTGGGCGTTGGCGCCGGTTGGATGATCGTCCGACTTCGTGCCGACGAATTATTGAATGACGGGGCGCTCACGGAGGGCCGGGTTTGCGTTGTGCGCGGCGTCCAGGTGGTGGTGGGTGCGGTGGGGCGAGTCACCTGGGTTTGGTTTTCGGGTAATCCGCCGATCACTTGATGCGAGGGCGTGTAGGCGGGCCGTTCCACGATCACGGGCTTGGAAAAAATGGGCGTGGCTGAGCGCGCGGGCGTGGAAGTCGCCGGAGCGGGCGCTACTTTTTCTGTTTCCGGGAGGCGAACTACCGCGGCGCGATTATCGCGCGTGCGGATGGTGTTGCGATCCTCGTCACTCTTGCGAGGTTGGGGCGTGGCAACCGGTCCTGATGACGTGACTGACGGAGCAATGGTCGGCGTGGTCTTTGCCGGGGTCGGCGTGGGACGTTCCATCGGGCGGGTCACCAGATCGCGCGATGAATCAACGCGCGGGTTCTTTTGGCGCGGTTCGGCGCTGGCAGCCTGGGGCGGCGTACGGAAATCGGGACGTTCCACCACGAGCGTGCGGCCATCGCGTTCCAGCCGTTCCCCGCGGGTGTAGGTCCGGGGCTTGTCTTCACGGATGTTCACGGTGCGGATTTCCGCGCCGGTGTGCGTGGCCACGCGGTCCTTGGCGATGCCGCGATTATTGACGCGGTTCTTTTCGCCGATGACGACGTTGTTAACGACGGTGGATTGGTTGTACACCGTGGCAGTGCGATGCCGCGGCAGGCAATACCGGTCGGGATACGGGTCACAAAAGCGATTCCATGGCACAAAGGTGAAGGCGCCCGCATGCAGACCGAAATCGAAACTCAGCCCGACCGAACGTCCGAAGTAAGTGAAACCGACGCCCGGTGTGTAGATGGAGTTCGGCGGCAACGGCGCCCAACCGCAGTGGCCCGCGTCATAACGCCACGTGACCCACGACGGCGCCCAGACTCGGTCGGGCCACCAGCACCAACCCCATCGGGCGTGGTTGAACCAGCGGCCATAGTGAAACGCCACTGAGCCCCACGAGTAATCGGACATCCAATACCAGCCCGCATCCGTGTGAATCCAGCGGCCCCGATCCCGATACGGCTGCCAGGTCGGCACGGTTACCGCAACCGTTGGCCGCCAGCAGCGACCATAACCATCAATCTGAACCCACGTGCCATACGGCGAGAGCGTGTCGTAAAAATAATTGTCGGACACCACGACCGTTTCCGGGCTGGAATAAGCGACTGGTTGCGGTTGCGCGACGTACGTTGGAGCGACCGCCGCCGGAGGTTCGTTGGTGGCCGGCACTGGGGGCGCCGCATTGGCGTAGGCGGCGCGCAAAGTTTGATCCCGTTGCATCATGGCGGAGATGACGTTGTTGGGAACGCCGATGTCCGTGAGATAAACGATTTCCTCCGCGCCAAGTGTGAAGATGGCGATGGAGTTCGTGACATAAGTCAAAATGACCGCTTCATCCACTCCCGATTGGGCGAGCTTGATGACTTCGTACAATGGCTGCGAAATGCGCAGATTCGGCGGGAAAACAGGCTCTGTGGCGCCGGGAGCGTTGGTAATGACCAGCGGCGGGGCGGTGGCAACGGCGGGCTCAGGTGCGGCGGATTGCGGTTGTTGCGGCGCGGCGGCATTCATCACCGGGACAACCTGGGTGACGACCGGGGCGGGGCTGCTGGTCGTGACGTAGCTCGGTTTCGTGCCGGCGGACTGTTGTGTGCAGCCGGACAATATCGGTGCGGCGATTACAGCGATGACGCCGAGGGAAGGGAATTCAAAGCGATTTTTCATAAGCCAGATTTGTAGTTTGCTCGCTTTAGTTTACTGTCACTGAGTGAGACGGGTAGGGGGGGCGGTTATTCACGCAGCGGAGTCACACGATGATTCGATCAATGGTAGCCCCGTCCGGAATTGAACCGGAATCAACGGTTTAGGAAACCGCTGCTCTATCCATTTGAGCTACGGGGCCGTTACGCGCCGGATGCTAGCAGGCCGGCAAACCGCTCGCAGTCTTTATCTTGGTGGTCCGGACAACTGAATCGTCGTTGCGCCAGGAACGCGGCTCCGGGCGTCTTCCTGGATGATTTGCCGGATAAACAACACACTTCTTTACACGATTTCCGCGCGTGCTTACAGTCGCCGTATGCCGACCGAGTACGACGCCACGGAATTTGTAGATACCGATTTTAACCCGCCGAAATCAGCCTATGGGAACGCTTCTTCCAGCCCCGCCGCCTCGGGCAGTTTTCGCGCGCCGACGCGCGAGGAAGTGGATTCCCGCGTCACCGAAGCACAACAAAAACTCGCCGAACTGAAACGCGCGCAGGAGGAATTGGAACGGGAACGCGCGGCGTTGGAAGAAGTGCGCCGCCGCCAAACGGAATTTCAAACCGGTCGCCAGGAAATGTTGGAAAATCTCACGCGCGGTCTTGGTTTGTTGGAGGAGGCGGAATTCAGCTCGCGGCGGGATGCTGATCAAATGGCGAAATCGCTCGGCGAACTGCGGGACGCGTTGATCAAGGTGCAAAATTTGAACGAAGACTCGTGGTCCAAGGAGAATTTTAACATCGAACTCACGCGAGCGCTGACGACGTTGGAGAACGCGCGACTCGAATGGAACGGCGCGCGGCGCAAGTTTGCGGTGCTGTCCGGGGGGGCAACACAATCCGCTGCCGCGTCCGAACCGGCCGGCAGTTCCGCGTCGCTGCTCGCGCCGAAAAGTTTTCTGGGGCTTTGCAAACTGGGGTTGGCGTTCACGTGGCCGTTGGCGGTGGTCGCCTTGCTCGGGTTGGGCGTGTTGGTGGCCATCCTGTTGCGGTCATAGGGCGCCCGGCTCATCTGGACGCAAAGTTCCGTTCCATGGCAGATCATGGGTTGGCGCAAGAAAAAATCCGATCCGGTTTCCGACCGCGCGCAGGCGTTGAGTTCGGAGATCGCCGCACTCGAAGCGCAGATCAAGCAACTCGATGAGCAGTTGCATCGCGCCCACGAGCAGCCGCGGTTGCGGTCCACCGCTGTGCCGCACGGAGCGACAATCAATCATTCGTTGGCCGACGTCGAAGCGGTTGCCCCCGCGCCGAAGGTCGAGCGGAACGAGCCGGTGTTCGAACAGGTTCACGCGCAACGCATCACAGTTCCGAACGACATGCCGAACGCGCCGGAGTATTATAATGAATTCGGCATTCGCAAATTTGATTTCCCGGCTCTATTGCAGCGGCTGCGCGCCTTCTTCACCGGACCAAACACGAGCAACCCCAAGCTGGTGAACTATCTCGCCGCTGGCGGCGTGCAAGGTCTGCGACCGTTGCGCAAAGAAAAACGCGTCGCGCGCAATCGCTTCATTTTATTCTCGGCCCTGTTGTTTGTGGTCTTGTTCGGCACCCTCTGGTGGTTTTTGAAAACGCGCTGAGGCCTGCGCCGCACGGCGAAGCGAACGATGGTCATGACGCAACTTTTCCTTGCCACCCCGGCCGGCGAATTTCTCGCCAGTTACTCTGAGGTTGGATTGGTCGAGCTGCGATTTCCCACAAATGCCGTGATGCCGTCGAGAGAAACGTCCGCCGCCGCTTCCGGCCAGATTCGGCAATGGCATCGGCTTACGACGGCGGCGGTGAAAGCCGTTTTGGCCGGGCGGGAAATCGAGGAGTTGCCGCCCCTGGATTTATCGCGCGGAACTGAATTTCAACGGAACGTCTGGGCGGCGATGCGGAAAATCGAACGAGGTGCGACGCGCAGTTACGGCGAAATCGCCGCGGCAATTGGCAAACCGAAAGCCGTTCGCGCGGTGGGTGGTGCGTGTGGGGCGAATCCCATTCCGTTGCTCGTGCCGTGTCATCGCGTGCTCGCGGCGAATCAGAGGATTGGCGGCTTTTCCGGCGGACTGGATTGGAAACGCAAGTTGCTCGCGCGCGAGGGCGTCGATTTCAGTGACGAGACTGCGAACCAACTGCGGCGGCGGCGGCGTTGAGCAGTCTTTGTTTGCGCATCACCAGATACATCGTGATGCCTCCCGCCACGCCGAAGCCGGCCATAATGACATACCAGAACAGCCAGCCATGTTCTTCCTTCGTGGCGTCCAGCACGCGCCCCGTGACAAACAACGACAGCGCGCCACCGTAGTATTGAAAGGAATCAATCACTCCTGCGGCGAAGCCAGCCATTTTTTTGCCGCCGATATCCATCGGGGCCGCCGCGCCGACAATTGAGTGCGTTGAGTTCGCCGTCAGGGCGATCATAATCAGAATGCCGCATCCGGTCAGAATGCCCGCCGGGGTCGGTCCGACCAATCCTTTGAGCAGCAATACGGCCGCCAGCGCGATGACGGCGGCTTCGAGAAAATACAAGGTCATGGCCACCGGGGAACGATGGCCTTTGAAGAAGCGATCGGAAACCCAGCCCGACGCCAGCGAGCCGGCCACGGCGGCCATCGGCATGATCGCCAACGTCCACGCGACCGTGGGGGGGATGTTGGCTTTCATGTTCATGCCCAGTTGTTCCTGGAAATAAAGAATGGCCAGTTGGTCGGAGCTGGTTCGCACCGCGCCGGTGCAGGCGTAAGCGACGGCGTAAAACCAAACGAGCGGATGCGTGAAGATGGTGCGAAACGATTCCTTCAGCGAAACGGTTACGCCGGCGGAATTGTCCAGTTCATCCACGACCACGCCGGGATATCCCGCGTCGTCCGGCGAGGGTTTTGCCACGAAGCTCATGAAGATGGCCACGCCCAAGGTCACCATCGGCGGAATGATGAACAGCCACCGCCAGTCGCCCTTGGCGACCACCAAGACGCCGATGGAAAAACCATTCAAAATCAACGGCGAAAGTTTGGAACTGGCGACCTGGCCAAGTTGAATCATGAACCCGAAGATACCCGCGAAGGTGCCGCGTTCCTGCCGTTGAAACCACGCGGCATTGATCTTGATCATGCCGGGCGCGCCGAAGGACTGAAACCAGCCATTGATCAACCAGACCACCGCGATGGCGATGAACGCCGGGTCAATGGCATCCACGCGGAAGACGAATTTAGCGATCGAAGCCAACGCGCCGCCGACCACCAGCAAAGGCAGCAATCCCATCAACAGGTTTACGACGATGGTGCCGAACGCACCGATCTGCATGGAGCGTTTGCCGCCGATGCGGTCCGCCAGCAGGCCGTTGACGAGTTGGCCGGTGCCGTAGGTAAGCGACCAGATACCCAGCATGTCGCTGATCTGCGTGGTGGTGAACCCGAACTCCTCCTGCATGCCGGGCGTGGCGAAGCGGAAGTTGTAGCGACACATGTAGTAGGTCGCGTACATCAATCCGAGCGAGCCCCAATTCAGGCCGCGGCGCGGCCGAAAGCCCGGGGGATAAATCGGTTTCGGGGCGGGCGACGGCGCAGGGGAATTCATTGGTGCTTCAACACGTCCAACTCAACCAACATTCGCGACAGCTAAACAGACCGCTTTGCGCGGGTCAAACAATCGTTTGGCGCGCGCGGGACTGGTGCCGTGTGCATTTCTTGACGCTGCCAAAGGCCTCCGCTAGTGTGCCGCTACTGATGAGCAAAGAATTTAATCCGAAAAATTTCCTCGTTCCCATCGTCGTCGAACAGACCGGTCGCGGCGAACGCAGTTGGGACATTTACTCGCGGTTGCTGGTGGATCGCATCCTGTTCCTCGGCACGCCCGTGGATGATCAGGTCGCGAACGTTATCATCGCGCAGTTGTTGTTTCTGCAGATGTCCGATCCGAAAAAAGACGTGCATCTCTATATCAATTCGCCGGGTGGCAGCGTGACGGCGGGCTTGGCGATTTACGACACGATGCAATATCTCACGTGCGACGTGAACACGTATTGCGTCGGTCAGGCGGCGAGCATGGGCGCGGTGTTATTGGCCGCGGGCACGAAAGGCAAGCGTTTCGCGTTGCCGCATTCCAACATCATGATTCATCAGGTGCTCGGCGGGGCGGAAGGTCAGGCGAGCGACGTGGAAATTCGCGTCAAACACATGCTCAAACTCAAGAAAACCTTGAACGGCATTCTTTCGAAGCACACTGGCAAGCCCGAAGATCAGGTCGAGAAAGACTGTGATCGCGACCATTTCATGACGGCGGAAGAAGCCCGGAGCTACGGCCTGGTGGATCAAGTGGTGGAATCTCGCAAGGAAATCCCCGGCGCGGATAAAGTTGTCGCCGCCAGTTAAGTGAGTTTTTAATTCGACCCGGAATCGTAAAACACATGGCTCGTCCGACCAACATCACGATGTGCAGCTTCTGCGGAAAGTCGCATTCCGAAGTCAAGAAGCTGGTGGCCGGGCCGGGCGTGTACATCTGCGACAACTGCATCATTCTCTGCAAAAATGTGCTTGATCGCGAATTGCAGTTGCAGGAGCAGAAACGCCAGCCGCGCTTTGCCGTGCCCAAACCGGCGCAAATCAAACGCGAACTGGATTTGCATTGTGTCGGGCAGGAGCACGCCAAAAAGACGCTCGCGGTGGCGGTGCATAATCATTACAAGCGCATCCAGATTCCCGCGCCCCCGACCGAAGACGGGGAAACGCCAGCCAAAGGGAAAAAAGAGGACGCGTTGCCCCACGCCGAGGTGGAAATCGAGAAGAGCAACATTCTCATGATCGGGCCGACCGGTTCCGGCAAAACGCTGCTCGCCCGCACACTCGCGAAGATTCTCGATGTGCCGTTTGCCATCGCCGATGCGACGACGTTGACGGAAGCCGGTTACGTGGGCGAGGACGTGGAAAATATTATTCTGCGTTTGTTGCAAAGCGCGGATTACGATGTCAAACGCGCGCAACGCGGCATTATCTACATTGACGAAATCGACAAGATCACGCGCAAGAGCGAAGGGCCGTCCATTACGCGCGATGTCAGCGGGGAAGGTGTGCAACAGGCGTTGCTGAAAATTCTCGAAGGCACCACCTGCAATGTGCCGCCGCAAGGAGGCCGCAAACATCCGCAGCAGGAATACATCAAGGTGGACACCACCAATATTCTGTTCATCTGCGGCGGAGCATTTGTGGGACTGGAGAAAGTCATTCAACGCCGCCTGGGCCGGCACACCATGGGGTTTGGCGCGGCGGGCGTTGACGCGACGGTCGCTGCGGCTGCGCGCGACGAAGTGCTGACGCGCGTCGAGCCGGAAGACTTGTTGAACTACGGTTTTATTCCGGAATTCGTCGGTCGCTTGCCGGTCATTACTACGCTCGCGGAACTGAATGAGGAACAGTTGGTGTCAATTCTGGTCGAGCCGAAGAACGCGTTGACCAAGCAATTCGCCAAACTGCTCGCGATGGATGGCGTGGAATTGGAATTCACCGCCGATGCGTTGCGCGAACTCGCGCTGTTGGCGCATAAGAAAGGCACCGGCGCGCGGGCGTTGCGCGGGTTGATCGAAAAGATCATGCTCGAAGTGATGTATGATGTGCCCGGCGCCAACGACATTCTCCACATCAAAGTCACCCGCCCCGTGGTGCTTGGCGAAAGCAAACCGATCGTACGTCGCAAAGAAGATCAGAAAGCGGCCTGATTTCTGCCGTAACCCTTTACACATTTCGGGCAGCCTCACTCTCATTCCGGCACGGCCACGAGCCGGTAAAATCGGGTCAGTTGGATGGATGCGTCCGTCTGGGACGCGAGAGCATTGGTCGCGGTGATGTCGCTGCCGAGATTGGACCAGTTCGTGTCTGTGAGCGAATTCACGTATTGCACGCGATAGGTCTGATTGCTGATGGCGGCCCAGGTCAACCGGCGCACGCCGTTGGTAAGGGCAATGTTTTGAATCGTGGGCGGCAGGAGGCTCGCGGTGAACTTGCGGATCATGCCGTCGCTCTTGCTGAGCAGATACAACTCGCCGTCATTGTCTTGCGCCAACCGAATGTCGGCGCGTCCGCAACCGTAAGGAACGCCATCCGCATCGCTGCCTGCAGTCAGCAAACCGCCGCAACCGCCGGGCAACGCGTTGTTGCCGACGTTGCCGCCTTTGGAGTGGAACTGATCCGAGAGCACATCGAAGACGCGGCGTTTCTGGCCCTGGAACACGATTTGGATTTCATGGCTGGTGGCGACAGTGAGGCGATGGCCGTCGTCCGCCAGCAACATATCCTCGAAATCGGAATAGAAAATTCGTCCGGTCGTGATATCGCCAAAAATGAATTTGCCCGTCAGGGCCGGCAATAATTTGCCGCGATAAACGAAGCCGCCGCAAATGGCATCGCCGTCGCGATGACTGTATGTGGTCACGGGATAAAGTGGAGTGACGGCGGAGACGATTCCGGTGACGACGAGCGCATCCGTCGCGGGAAACGGAATGGGCGGTGTGAGTTGACCACCGGTGCTGCCGCCATTGACGCCGGGGAAAAATTCTTCGATGCCTTCGCGTTCGGCGTAACCGTAGTTGCCGCCCTTGACGATGCGATTTACTTCCTCCCACGCGTTCTGCCCGATGTCACTTTCCAGCAGAATGCCCGTGGCCGGATCAAAATGAATGCGGTGATTGTTGCGAAAGCCAGAGGCGAAAATTTCTTTGCGCAACCCCGGCAGCGCATTGGTTAAAAACGGATTCGGATCGGGGCCGCTGGTGGGAATGCGATAACGACCATTGGCGCTCAACTCATCCTCAGGTCGCAAGGTGAGGTCCGGCGTGAGGCGGAGAATCTTGCCTTGCAGCGCGTCCAGGCGCTGCGGAATGGTGTGGCGTGCGTCGGTCTGCTCTCCCGCGCCGCCATCGCCGCTGGCGAGGTAAAGATTGCCATAGTCCGCGTCGCCCGGCTGGGCCTTAGGATTGAATGCTAGATCGCCAAGTGGATGGATGAAATGATTGTAACCGATGCGCAACAACTCGCGCGCCGGGCCTTCAAACGTCGCGTTGGCGATGTTGGTGTCGGTCCATTCAATCAGCACCGACTCGCGCCGCCGATCGTTGCCGGCGGGTGGATTGACGATGGCGGTGGGGCTGTAGCCGTTGGTATCCAAACCGGGCAGGCTGCTGTTCACAGGATAGTAGGAAGCATTCTTGTTCGTCTCGGTATGCGCCGTATAGAACCTGCCATTGCTGGCGTAGTCCGGATCGAACGCCAGGGCAATCAATCCGCCCGCGTAGCTGAAATTGCTGAAGCGCGGAAAGACTTCCTCGAAATTGATGTACGTGGTGAACGTGCGGTTGGAGCGATCCAGCAGGTAGAGATTGCGATTGGAATCAGCGACGAAGTGGCGGTGTCGCGCCAGCGGGGCATTGGTCGGTTCGGCCAACAGGACATTCACGCGGGATAACTGTGACGCGAAGTTGATTGGTGGCGGGTAGTTGTCGCGGGTGGAACTCGACAGGGGCAGGCTGGCGTAATCTTCCAATTGTACTGCGGTGCCGTTTTTCAGAATCTGCGCGACCGGTGGATAGTCCGCGCGCGCGGTAAACTGACCATGCAGACCGACAACCATCCCGAGCAGCACTCTCCCAAGCCGCGCCCAACGCAGTATGGAGAGTGGGAGAATCATCGTTTAACAATGCGGCGGTTCTCCAAGTCGGTAAAGTGAGATTCATTCGCCGCGGGCTTCCGCGTGACTTGGACGCCGAAAATTTCGAGCAAATCGCGCGGGTTTCGGTCGAAAGCCGTGTCCGCCCGGGCCTGCTTTGCGCAAGACGACTATTGGCTGGGAGATTTTGCGGCTGGCAGAGTTTTGGCTACTCTGGAAACACCGTTTGCAACCAAACCGGTGATTTCCTAACCTCCGCGGCGGAAATCGCCATAACCAAACGATGCGCCAATTTGCAACTATCGCCACGAACGCGTTCATGGAACTCGTGCGGCAACCCGTGTTTTTGCTGCTGACGACGGCCTCGGCGGCGTTCGAGATCTTTCTCGCCACTCCGTATTACTTTGCATTTGGCGATGAGCCGAAGCTGGTCAAGAACTCGGTGTTGGCGGTGATGTTGTTGGCGGGATTGTTCAGCGCGGTACTGAGTGCTTCTGCCTCATTGGCGCGTGAAATTCGCGCAGGCACCGTTCTGGCCGTGCTGTCCAAGCCCATCGGCCGGGCGCAATTTCTCCTGGCCAAATACGTTGGGTTAATCGGCGCGTTGACCGTGGTGACCTACATCAATCTCGTCGCCGCACTCGTGGCGAGCCGAATGGCGTTTGATGCGTATGGCGAAACAGACGTCTCGGCGGTGCTGATTTTCGGGAGCGGCATTCTCGTGGCGTATTTGCTGGGCGGGTTCAGCAACTACTTCCTGCATCGCCCGTTTGTCAGCGATGCGGTGTTCGCGCTGGTGGTGACGGTGACGCTGGCGGCGGCGGCGATTTTTCTGTTCACGCGGCAGGGCCAATCCCTTGGCACGGAAGCGCATGTGGATTGGCGCATGGTGCCGGCGGCGGTCTTGATTTTGTTTGCGCTGTGGATATTGGCGGCGCTGGCCTTGGCGGCTTCGACCCGGCTGGACATGATTCCGACTTTGGCCATTTGTTCGGCGTTCTTCCTGTTGGGATTGATGTCGGACTATTTGTTCGGAAGGCGCGCGGAACAAGGCTCATGGTGGGGGACGGTGCTTTACACGGTCGTACCCAATTGGCAAAATTTTTGGCTCGCAGATGCTCTCGACGCGGGACGCAGCACGTTCCATTGGGGCTATGTGAGCAAGGCGTTTACTTACGCGGCGTGTTACATCGGGGCGGCTTTGGCCGTCGGGATCACGCTGTTTGAGGAGCGGGAACTCAACTAACAATGAAAAATGCAAAAGTGAAATTCAAAAAGGTCCGGCGCGGCCGGGCGCACGCGTCATCCGGTCGGTTTTCATTTTTAACTTTTAATTTCTAATCCTGTGGATCGAACTACGAAACGAAACGGGCTGGTAAATCTGGTGGTGTTGCTGGTGCTGGGCGCGGCGCTGTTCGCCTCGGCGCGGTACGCCGGTTCGCTGGCGGGACAAGTCGCTTCGGTCTTTTTCGGCCTGGGCACGCTCATCGCGTTTGTCAGTTGGTTTCAGATGCGGCTGGAAGAACGGGAGGCCGCCGAGAAATTGGAAATCGAAGAACTGGCCCGCACGAAGTCCAGTTCCACGCTGTTCGAAGCCAAGGAAGCGGAGTTTTTTCCCGCGCGCAGCGCTCGCCGGGCCTTCGAAAAATACTTCGTCACCGGGTTCATGGTGGTGTTGCTGGTGCTGGAATTCGCAGGAGCGATTCTGGTCTGGCGGTGGCTGGATCAAACCGCCGTGGCCGGCGTGGTGGCGGAGCGGATGCTGGTCGCGCTCGGACTCTTCGGCGGACTGGCGCTGATTCTTTTCATGCGCGGGCGGTTCACGGTGACGTTGGCGCGACTGGAGAGCAATCGGCTCTTGCGACCGGCTTCCAACTTCGTGCTGCTCGGATCGTATTTGTGCGTGTTGTCCGGGCTGGCGGTCTTGGGGGACAAAGTGGAATTCGCCCGGGCGGACTGGTATGTCGCCAAATTTTTCGCGGTGCTGCTCGGTCTGCTGGCGCTGGAATCGTTGATTGCGTTGTTGTTCGAGATTTACCGTCCGCGCCTCAAGGGCAAGGTGGCGCGACCGCTGTATGATTCCCGGTTAATCGGTTTGCTGGCGCAACCCGAAGGATTGGTGGCGACGGCGGCGCACACGTTGGATTATCAATTCGGCTTCAAGGTTTCGGAAACGTGGTTCTTCCGGGTGCTGCGCGAGCGGTTGCCGATCATCCTGTTAGTGCAACTCGGCGTGTTGTTGCTCTCGAGTTGCGTGGTGTTCATTGAAGCGGGCGAAGAGGCGTTGTTGGAACGATTCGGCAAACCGGTTTCGAGTAATAACGTGCTCAGGCCCGGCGCGCACCTGAAACTTCCGTGGCCGGTGGACAAAGTTTATCGCTATCGCACCGAGGAAATTCAGACGTTGCGTATCGGTTCGGCGCCCAAGGAAGACGATCACATCGAGAAAGTTGTGCTCTGGAACGTTTCGCACGTGAAGGAAGAAGTGAATTATCTCGTCGCCAACCGGCACGAAGTCGAAACCGCCGTTGTCCCGGACAGTCCGAGTGCGCGGCGCGTGCCGCCGGTGAGTTTGCTGACCACTAGCATCCCGGTTCAATATCAGGTCACCAACCTTACGGCATGGGTGTATGGGCATGAAGACGCGTCCAGCGCACTGCTCAATATTGCGACGCGCGAAGTCGTGCGCTTCATGGTGAGCGTGGACATGGAAGAATTGATGTCGGTGCAACGGCAGGCTTCCGCGGAGACGCTGGTGGCGCGCATTCAGGCGGCGGCCACGGCGCGAAATCTCGGCGTCAAGATTCTCCACGTGGCGTTGCAGGACGTGCATCCGCCGGTGAAGGTGGCCCCGGAATATCAAAAGGTGGTGGCGGCCATTCATCAGAAGCAGGCGAAGATTGTGACGGCGGAAGCCGAAGCCATTGTCACCAATGCCGTGGCCGGAGCACGGGCCACGGAAATTACCAACACGGCCCAGGCCAATCGGGTGAACCTGGAACTGGTCACCACGGCGCGGGCCGCCGCGTTTACCAATCAGATTCCCGCGTTTCAAGCGGCCCCGGCCGTTTATCGCCAACGGCTCTACGCGCAGGTATTTCCGGAAGCGACCGCCAAGGCGCGCAAATATATTCTCGTGACGACGAATACCGAACGCGTCATCACCTTCGATCTGCAACACAGCGCCGCTGACGAAATGATTCGGCAGCAGGCCGAAGCCATAATGAACTCCACCGAGTAATTTTACTTAGCCCCTGAATTCATGAAAAAAAATCTGCTCACCATCATTGTCAGCATGCTTCTGGCGCTGATCTTCGTGATGATCCTGTTTGTCTTCCAGGTCCGCCAATCCGAGGTGGCCGTGGTCACGCGCTTCGGGCAACCGGTGCGGTCGGAAGCCCAGCCCGGCGCCTATTTCCGGTTGCCGCCCGGCATCGAGAGCGTTTACAAACTCGACCAACGCATCCAGAACTTCGAGGACGCGTTCACCGAAAACTACACGGCGGACGGGAACAATCTGTTGACCAGCGTTTACGTCGGCTGGCGCATCAGTAGTCCCACCAACTTTTTCCCCAAGTTCAAGAACGGTTCGGTCAAGGAAGCCGAACGCAACTTGCGCGACATTGTCACCCAGGCCAAGGCGGCCGTGGTGGGCAAACATCCGCTGGCGGATTTTGTGAATGCCAACGAACAGCAACTCAAGTTCGACGCGATCGAACAGGAGATTAAAGCCATCGTTCAGGCGCAGGTGGCGGCCAACAACTCCGGCATTCAGATCGAGTATCTCGGCCTCAAACGCATGGGCTTGCCGGAAAGCGTGACGGAATCGGTTTTCGCCTTGATGACGGCAGATCGTCAGAAGCTGGCCAATAAATTGAACGAAGAAGGCGCGGCGGAAGCACGTAAGATCCGGTCCAACGCCGAGCGCGAAGCAGCCGAGCAGACTTCCATCGCCGAAGGCCAGGCGCGGCGCATCAAAGGCGAAGGTGACGCGGTGGCGGCGGCGGTTTATCCGGTGTTTCAACAAAACCCGGAGCTGGCCAAGTTCCTTCTGGATTTGGAAGCGCTGGAAGCTTCGCTGAAAGAACGTTCCATTCTCATTTTTGACTCGCACACCACGCCGTTCAATCTTTTGACCGGTTCGTTGACCAACCAGATCAAGTGATCGTATGAGCGAGGAAACCAAAACTCCGACGCCTCCGCCCCAGCAACCGCTGGATACGGGCTCGCAGGCGCTGGCCGATGCGTTGCACAGCAGCTTTGGCATCGTCAAGTTCGTGATGGTGGTGCTGTTCGTGGTGTTTCTCTTCTCCGGCTTCTTCACGGTGGGGCCGCGCGAGAAGGCCATCAAACTGCGCTTCGGCAAACCGGTGGGTGAAGGCGAAAACGTGCTGCTCGGTTCGGGCGCGCATTGGGCGTGGCCGTATCCGATTGATGAAGTCATCAAGATTCCCATCACCGAAGTGCAGGAAGTGCGTTCGCGCACGCAATGGTTTGCCCAAACCGCCGTGCAAGAGG
This sequence comes from uncultured Bifidobacterium sp., assembly GCA_964553795.1. Classification (GTDB taxonomy): domain Bacteria; phylum Verrucomicrobiota; class Verrucomicrobiia; order Limisphaerales; family JADLHS01; genus JADLHS01. The sequence goes on from CAZKMR010000013.1 coordinate 45,759, forward strand.
CGCGGGGGGAAATTCCGCCTCCGATGGGAAATACCCTGAACCCCGAATTGGATGGCTACGCGCTCACGGCCGACGGCAACATCATTCATGCGAAAGCCACGGTGCGTTATCGCATCGAAGACCCGGTCCGTTGTGTCTTTGATTTTTCATCCGGGGCCGACCAGGCGTACGGCCTGACGGGAATTTCCAATGCTGTATTGAACGCCTTGGACAATGCGTTACTGCACGCGACGGCGAGTTACTCGGTGGATAAGGCTTTGTTTGATCGAACCGCTTTTCAAGACGCGGTGCAACGGCGCATGAACCAATTGGTGCGCGACCAACGCCTCGGCGTGTTGGTGGAACAATGCATCGTGGAAACCCGGCAGCCCCGGCAACTGGATCTGGCGTTCAAGAACGTCACGGATGCCGGCCAAAGGTATCGTACGACTTTGACGGAAGCCCGCAGCTACGCGGACAAGAAAATGAACGAAGCGGCCGGCGAGGCGGCGGCGCGCATCAACACCGCGCAAGCCGAACGCAACGCCATGGTGGCCAAAATCGAGGGCGACGCGGAATTGTTCCGCAAAGTGTTGCCGGCGTACCGCGCCAATCCAAGCCTGTTCAAGCAACAGGAATTGTCCAAGGTGTTGGGTCGCACCATCGCGGGGGTGGATTACAAAATGTATTTGCCGACCAGCGGTGGCGAACCGCTGGAGTTGCGGCTGAACTTGAATCGCGAACCGCTCAAAATCGGCGCGAAGCCGACGGCGCCCTGAGGCCGGGTTTGAGCCCGATAGTTTTTAATCATTAACCGAGACGTCGTATGCAAGTCACTTCACTCTTAAGCCGGCACGACCACAAGCATGAGCACGGCGACGGTTGTGGTTGTGGTCATGACCATGAGCACAGCAACGTCGGCCTGACGTGGATGCTGTTCGGCCTCGTTTTTGTCATCAATGCTTTCGTCGTCGATTGGCTGTTTGACGAGGCGCATCTCGTGGCGCAGGGCAGCGCCATGATTGGCGCAATCATTCTCGGCTATCCGATCATCATGACGGCCATCAAGGATCTGCGCAAAGGCCGCCTCAGCATCAACGAACTCGTCGCCATCGCCGTGTTGGCGTCCTTTGCCTCCGGCGATTACAAGACCGCAGGCGTCGTGGCGTTCTTCATGTTGCTCGGTGAACTCATTGAAACGCATACCGCCGAAGGTGCGCGCAACTCGATTGAATCGCTCATCAAGCTCACGCCGACCAAAGCACGGCGCATCAAAGCCGACAAGAGCGAGGAAGAAGTTCCGGCCAGTCAACTCACGGTCGGCGACATCATTCGCGTTCGCCCCGGCGACAACGTGGCCGCCGACGGCGTGATCGTGAATGGGCAGGGTTCATTCAATCAGGCGACGATTACCGGCGAATCGCTGCCCGTGGACAAAAAATCTGGCGACGAAGTTTTTGCCGGCACACTGAATCTGACCGGCGTTTTGGAAATCAAAGTCAGTCGTGCAGGTGAAGACACGACGCTGGGTCGCGTGCGCGAACTGATTCTCGCGGCGGAGAAAACCAAGCTCCCGATCATGAAGATCGTGGATCAGTACATGGCGTTTTACACGCCGCTGGTCTTGGTCATCGGCGCGTTGGTGTGGGCCTTCACGCGGGATCTGGAACGCGTCATTGCCGTGCTCGTAGTGTCCTGTCCGTGCGCGTTTATTTTGGCTACGCCGACGGCGATGGTGGCGGCACTTTCGGCGGCAGCGCGGCTGGGTATTTTGATCAAGAACGTCGCGGACATCGAGGCGGCGGCGAAGATTAACGCATTCATTTTCGATAAAACCGGCACGCTCACCACGGGGCAACTTGCCGTCAGCCGGCTCGCGCCGTTGGGCGAGGTGAAACCGGCAGAGCTGTTGCGTATCGCGGCCAGTGCCGAGAAATACAGCAATCACCCCACGGCAAAAGCGCTCGCGACCATTTCCGCCGAAGCGGGCGTGCCGCTTGTCGAACCGAAAGATTTTGCAGAAACCGCGGGTCGCGGCGTGAAAGCCGACGTGGGCGGCGCGCAGATTCTGGTGGGCCGCGCGCAATGGCTCAAAGACAACGGCGTGGACAGCGGTTTCGAGAAATCGGTGGACCTCAACGAAACTGAGGGTTGGAGTTTGATCTTCGTCGCCCGGGACGGGAAATGCATCGGCTGGGTGGGCTTGCAGGACCAGACGCGCAGTGAAGCGCGCGACGCGCTGGCCGAGTTGAAGGAAGCCGGCGTGCGTCGTATCGCGATGGTTTCCGGTGACCGGCAACCGGTCGCGACGCGCGTGGCCGCCGAAATCGGTTGTGAAGAAGCCAAGGGCGATTGTTTGCCGCAGAACAAAGTCGAGTTCGTGCAAAACGTGAAGTCCAAGGGCTACAACGTCGCGGTGATCGGTGATGGTGTGAACGACGCGCCGGCGTTGGCGGCGGGTGATATTGGCATCGCGATGGGCGCGGCGGGCAGCGAAGTGGCGATTCACAGTGCGACGATTGCGCTAATGAACAACGATCTGCGGCGGCTGCCGTTTCTGGTGAAGCTGTCGCAGAGCACGCGCGCGGTCATCAACCAGAATTTTCTGTTTGGCGTGCTGTTCATCATCGGCGGTTTGAGTGCGGCGGCGTTCGGTTATTTGAATCCGATCGTGGCGGCGATTCTGCACAACGCCGGTTCGCTGATTGTGATTTTTAACAGCGCCCGCCTGGTGCGCAAAGGCGAGGAAATGGAGCATTATCACGCCGAATCGACCAGCGCCGGCGGCGGTGACAGTGGATCGCGCCCTGCGACGCCGACGCAACTCAGCCCGAAGGCGGCATAATGGAGTGGCTTGCAGGCTCAATTGAAGGACAGTAACTTGATGCCATGAGCGCCACAGAAATCATGCAGCAAATTGAATCGCTTCCGCACAAAGAGCAGGAAGAGTTGTTTGTGTTGCTTACCAAGAAAGTGATGGGCGGTCGGGGCGAGAGTGCCAAATCTTGGGTGGGCAAGAAGCTCTCATTTGACGAGGCGTGCGAGGTTGTTTTTCGTGAAAACCGGGAACTCCTGAGTGACCTCGCCAAGTGAACGAGCCGATTTTTCTGACGCTTGAGCAAGTCTATCGTATCCATGCTAGAAGTTTGGTCGAGCATGGCGGCGGTGAAGGAGTTCGCGAACCAGGATTGGTTGAATCAGCTTTGGCCTCAGCTCAGAATACGTTTTATTACACCGGTGGCGATTTATTCGATGTGGCTGCAAGTTACGCCTTTCACATCGCGGAATCGCAAGCCTATGTCGATGGAAACAAACGGACTGCAGCTGCTGCTGCAATGGTGTTTCTTGCGATCAATGGAGTCTATGCCCAGCCATCGCGTTGGGAGTTGCGTTTGGCAATGATAGAGATAGCCGAGAAGAAAAAAACGAAAGCAGACTTGGCAGAGATATTCCGCCGGTGCGCTCAATCAAAAGGCAGTTCATGACCGTTAGCGAATCTCATCCCAAATCCGTCAGCGCCCAGCAGAAGTCCGCCGATGTGGTTGTGTCCGTGCGCGGGTTGACGAAGGTGTTCAAAGACTTCTGGGGTCGCTCCAAAGCGCATGCGGTGAACGATGTGGATTTCGACGTCAAACGCGGCGAAGTCTTCGGATTGCTCGGCCCGAATGGTTCGGGCAAGTCCACCACGGTGAAGATGCTGCTCGGCTTGCTGTATCCGACCAAGGGTCACATCGAAGTGTTCGGTCAATCGCCGCGCCATGTACAGACCAAGGCGCGCATCGGCTATCTGCCCGAAGAATCCTATCTCTATCGCTATCTCAATTCGCGCGAGACGCTGGATTTCTTCGGCAACTTGTTTCATCTCGACAAAGGCGATCGCGACAAGCGCGCCGAGCAGTTGCTTGAAATGGTCGGGTTGAACCAGACGCGTACCCGGTCCGTCGGCGAGTTTTCCAAAGGCATGCAACGCCGCATCGGTCTGGCGCAAGCGCTCATCAATGATCCCGACCTCGTCATTCTCGATGAACCGACGGCGGGACTCGACCCGATTGGCTGTCGCGAAATCAAGGACCTGATTCTTGCGCTGGCGCGCCGCGGCAAGACGGTGATCCTGAGCAGTCACTTGCTGTCAGATGTGCAGGACGTGTGTGATCGCGTGGTGATTTATTACGGCGGGAAGATTCAAGCGCTCGGCACGTTGCAGGAATTGCTCGCCAAACCGGATACCTTGCGTATCACCACCCCCGTGCTGCCGCGGCAAACCATGGAGCGCGTGTTGGAAACCATCCGCAAAGACATCGGCAACGGCGAAGTGCGCGTGGATAATCCGACGCAGAATCTCGAAAGTTACTTTTTAGAAGTCGTCGAGAAAGCCAAACAAGCGGCGCAACAAACCAGCGGCGCGCAATCCGGCGCGCGCGTGGCGGAATATCTACGCGGCGGCATTGAGGCGACTCCCGCGCCGGACAAAGTATTGGAGAAATTGACATTGCCGACAACGCCGACGGTAGCTCCGGCTGCGGAGAAGACCGCGCCTTCGACTGTGGACGAAGAGAAACTCGCTTCCCTAGCGAAACCCGAACCGTCGCCCGCCCCGAGCACACCCACGCCAGCCGCGGAAAAGGCCGAAGACCTCGCCAAAGCTGACGAAAAACTTTCATCGTTGCTCGGCAAAAAGAAATGATCTGGTTCGCCTGAACTCATGGATCGCGTGTTTTCATCTCTGGCGGCGTTGGCGGTTAGGTTGCTGACCGCGTTTGGGTTCTTTCCCTGGTTGGCCCGGCAATTGTTTGGGCAGCGGATCGCCGCAGTGATGGGCTTGACCTGGAAAGCCGCGTTTCGCTTCCGGCTATTCATCGTCATCGTGGTGCTGTTGCTCGCGGCGGTGGTCGGCTTGCCAATTCTGATCAAAGACGACGGCACAGCGCGTGGGTTCACGCAAATTCTCCTGACCTACACGCTAAGCACCATCACGGCGCTGCTGGGATTGTCCACGCTTTGGCTTGCGTGCGGCACGTTGGCGCGCGATATCGAGGAATCGCAAATCCAGATGGTGGCGGTGAAACCGATTGCGCGGTGGCAGATCTGGATTGGCAAATGGCTGGGGCTGATGTCGCTCAACGCCGCGTTGTTGGCGATTTCCGGGCTGAGCGTGTTTCTCCTGTTGCAATGGCGCGCGACCCAACTACCGCCTGCCGAGCAGGCGGTGCTGCGCAACGAAGTCCTGGTGGCGCGCGCGTCCGCCCGGCCGCCGACCTATGAGGAGTTGATCAAACAGGAAACCGAAGCGCGTTTGAAAGCGGCGTTGCAGCAGGCGCCGGTGACGCCGGCAGAAATTCCCTTGCTGCGGCAACAAATTCGGGAAGAGTTGAAATCCAGCGTTCAAAATCTGCCGCCGGGTTACGCGCAGTCCTGGCAGATTGATCTCGGTCTCGCAAAAAACTTCATTCGGGATCAACCGCTGTTTCTGCGGGTGAAATTCAATACAGCGCAGAGCAATCCTGCGGCGACCTACGATGTCATGTGGCGCGTGGGCGTGCCGCGCGAGACGCCGGTGTGGCAAACGCCCGAACCGATGAGTCTGGCGGCGGAAACGTTTCATGAATTTGAAATCCCGCCGAATCTGTTCGACGACAAAGGAATTCTCACGGTGACCGCGTTGAACCTCAACAACGCTTCGTTATTGTTCACGGTCGAGGAGGGCATCGAAGTGTTGTATCGTGAAGGCGGCTTCGCGCTGAACTTTGCGCGCGGCTTGGGCATCATTTTCTGTTGGATGGCGTTGCTGGCAACGTTGGGATTGGCTGCGGCGAGTTTCCTGTCTTTCCCGGTAGCGGCGTTTGTGGCAGTCGCGGCATTGGTGCTGGTGTTTTCGACGGGCACGCTCGCCAGCGCGGTGGAGGAAGGGACGATCATGAATTACAACCAGGAAACCGGCGAACGGGGCAGTTCGCCCTTCGATTTCATCGCCATCCCGGCGTTCAAGGGCATTCTGTTTGTGATCAACATGGCGAAAGATTATTCGCCAGTGGATGCCTTGAGTTCCGGGCGCAGCATCACCTGGTTGGAATTGGGCCGGGCTTTCACGCAAATCGTGTTGATTCTCGGCGGCGTCCTGGCCGCTTTCGGCATCTGGACGTTCCACCGGCGCGAACTGGCCACGGCGCAAAATCAATCATGACGATGCGCGACAAACATTCATGAATTCGCGTGCGCAAAAAATCATGCGGCTGAGCCTGGCAGTTGTGCTGTTGATCGGCGCGACCGGCATGCAACGCAGTTTGAATCGCGATCGCGCGGCGTTGAATCTGACGCGGGTGTCGCCGCTGGAGAACGCGCCGCCGATGCTGGCGTTCACGACGGTGGCACTGGGAGGATTTCGCGGCTTAATCGCGAACATGCTGTGGATTCGCGCCACGGAATTGCAGGAGAACGACAAGTTTTTCGAGATGGCGCAACTGGCGGATTGGATTACGAAGCTCGAACCGCACTTTGTGCAGGTCTGGACGGTGCAGGCCTGGAACATGTCCTACAACATCTCGGTGAAGTTCAAGGATTTCGACGATCGCTGGCGCTGGGTGCAACGCGGCATTTCGTTGCTGCGCGACGAGGGCTTGAAATACAACCCGAACGAGACGCTGCTATACCGCGAGCTGGCCTGGCATTTTCAGCACAAGATGGGCGCGAATCTTGATGACGCGAACATGTATTACAAACAGCAGTGGTTGAAGGAAATGACGGACGTGTTTGGACCAGGCGAACCCAAACTGGATGATCTGCTCAAGCCGGAATCCGAGGACGCCTTGCAGCGCCTCAATCTGCTGACCAACAAATACAAGATGGACCCGGTCTTCATGCAGCAGGTCAACGAGCAATACGGGCCGTTGGAATGGCGACTGCCCGAGGCGCACGCGATTTATTGGGCGGCGTTGGGATTGAAAAAGGCGCAGGAGAATCCCGACAAAATCAAAGCTGATGAACTCATTCAGTTGCGCCGGGCGGTGTATCAATCCCTGCAATTGAGTTTTCAGCGCGGCAAACTGGTGGCGGATCCGTACACCGAAACATTCGAATTCGGTCCCAATCTTGAGATTGTGGACAAGGTCAGCGCCGCCTACGAGCAAGCCATGGAAGACGAGCCCAATATGCGCGCGAACATTGAAACGGCGCATCGCAACCTGCTGGGCAACGCGATTTATTTCCTCTACGCGAACGACCGCATTCCCGAAGCGCTGAAGTGGTTTCGTTACCTCGGGCAAAAATATCCGGAAAAGCCGCTGCTGACCGGGCAACCCAACTCGTTGCCGGGAAATATTTCACTCGAAGAATTTGCGCTGGGGCGCATTGTCGAAGACGTCAGTGAAACGTCCCGCGATCGCGTGACGGCGATTCTTTATGGTCATGCCCGGACGGGTTATCGCTTTCTGGCGTTGGGTAACCGCAAACAATTCGAAGGGCTGCGCAATCTGTCGCGCGTGTTGTATCGCACGTACATGGGCAAGATTGGCGCCGGCGCCAATCGCGAGCGCGTCGGCTTGCCGCCGGTGGAGCAGATCGAACAGGAAGTGTTGCAGGAGCTGCTCGATCCGCAACGCAGCCCGTGGCCGTTTGAACTGCGCAACGCCTTGCGCGCCGCCATGGGATTGCCGTTGGAAATCGCGCCTGCTCCGACGCCCGACACCAACGCGCCGCCGGCTACCGTGCCCGGCGCTCCGGCGGCTCGATAAGCGGTGCCGGTTTCTGCGCTCGACTCGCCCCCGCCCCAACCGCTACGTTTCGCGTCGCCTTCGACAGGCTTTTTATGGATGAACTCCTGAAATTATTGCAGGGCAATGCCCTCGAAACCCGCGAAAATCTCGCGAAACAACTCAATTTACCCACCGCTGAGGTCGCCAAGCGCATCGCCGATTACGAAAAGGCCGGCGTCATCCGCGGCTACCAGGCGGTGCTGAACGAGGACAAACTCGACCTCGACACCGTCACCGCCGTCATCGAAGTCAAAGTCACGCCGCAACGCGAAGGCGGGTTCGATCATATTGCCGAACGCATCAGCAAGTTCCCCGAGGTGCGCTCCGCGTATCTCATGAGCGGCTCTTACGATTTGTTGTTGTTCGTCGAAGGCAAAAATCTTCGGCAGGTGGCCGGGTTCGTCAGCGAGAAGTTATCGCCGCTCGACGGCGTGCTCTCGACGTCCACCCATTTCATGCTCAAAACCTACAAGCGCCTCGGCGTCTTGATGCACCAGGAATCCTCCGATGAACGGCTCTCCGTCACTCCGTAATCGCATCAACACCGTCGTGCGCGACATTCCGCGCTCCGGCATCCGGGATTTCTTCGACATCGTTACGACGATGAAAGACGTCATCAGTCTCGGCATCGGTGAACCGGATTTTGACACGCCCTGGCATGTGCGCGAAGCGACCGTGTTTGCGCTTGAACGCGGCGCCACCCACTATTCGAGTAACCTCGGCTACATCGAGCTGCGCCGGGCGTTGTCCAAATACGTCGCCAAGAATTTTGGCGCGGAATACAACCCGGACAACGAAGTCCTCGTTACTGTCGGCGTCAGTGAAGCGCTGGATCTCGCGTTGCGTGCGCTGATCAATCCCGGCGACGAAGTCTTGTATCACGAACCGTGCTACGTGTCTTATCGGGCCACGATTCTGTTCGCTGGCGGCAAACCACTCGCAGTGGAAACGAAGGCGGAAAATGGTTTTCGGCTCACCCGCGCGATGCTTGAAGCGAAATACACGCCCAAGACCAAGGTCTTGATGCTGAATTTTCCGAACAATCCCACCGGCGCAATCATGAGTCGCGAGGATTTGGAGGACATCGCGAAGTTTGCCGTTGAAAAGGATCTCATCGTCATCACGGATGAGATTTACGCCGAGCTGACTTACGACACGCCGCACACGAGCATCGTGAGTCTGCCGGGGTTGCGCGATCGTACGATTTTTCTCCACGGGTTTTCGAAAGCCTGGGCGATGACGGGTTACCGGCTTGGTTACGCCTGCGGTCCGGCGGAACTGATCGAAGCGATGATGAAAATTCACCAATACACGATGCTGTGCGCGTCGTCGCTGGCTCAGAAAGCCGCAGTGGAAGCCCTCGCCCGAAAGGCCGATGTGGACACGATGATTGATGAGTATCGTCGCCGCCGGAATTTCATCGCCAGCTCATTTGCGGACATGGGCTTGGAATGCCATCGTCCATTGGGAGCGTTTTACGCGTTTCCCAGCGTGGCGAAGTTCAAACTGCCGGCGAAAGATTTCGCATTGAAATTTCTGCACGAAGAAAAGGTGGCGTTGGTACCCGGCACGGCGTTCGGCGAATGTGGCGAAGGTTTCGTGCGCTGTGCGTATGCGACGAGTCTGGACAACATCAAGGAAGCCATGGTCCGCTTGAAACGGTTTGTGGCTCGGTTGTGAGAATCGTGCCCGGCGACCGGGTACGAGAATGAGGTTGGTATGGCAAAGCTGATTTTCAGCGGCGAAAAATTCGGCGGGCGAGTTTATGAAATCCTCGCCCACCGAACTACTGTGGGCCGCAGCGACGAAAACACGCTCAGCATTCGGGACAGTTCCATTTCCGAACGTCATTGCGAAATCTATGACAACGGGACGGATTTAATTGTGCGCGATCTGGGATCGCGGAATGGCACGGTGGTGAATGGCGAATTGTTACGGGACGCGCAACGGCCGCTGGCGCACGGACAGGTCGTCAAGTTCGGCGCGATTGAAGCCCGGCTCGAAATGCCGGCGTCCGCTTCCAGTGACACGGTCACCGATGTCACGGCGGTTCATTTTCACGCGAAAAGTGCGAGTGCCCCGCCGCCCGTGCATCCCACGCCGGCAACACTTGCCGCCGGAACGGTCCCGAGTTCGGATGAACACACCTTGCTGTTGCCGCGGACCGAAGTGGAGGCGCCGCAATCTTCAGTAGCGCCGCCAGAAGTTCCACCCCGGCGCCGGCATAGTCTTTTGGTGGTGATGCTGGTTGGTCTCGGGCTGGCATTGTTAATTTGGGCGGTAATGGCGCGATAACAGCAGACGCAGCTTGGTGCGGGCGAAGTTCGCGTGTCTTTCGGCGCAGAAAGGGCTAAACATTTCTCGTGACTGGGATTCTCCTGATCCAGGATTTGGCGGTCGTGTTGATCACCGCCGGGGCGGCGGCGTGGTTGTGTCAGCGGCTGGGATTGTCGGCCATTGTCGGCTATCTCGTGGCCGGGGCCATCATCGGACCGCACACCCCGCCGTTTGCGCTGGTTTCGGATCTCGATCGCGTGCAAACGCTGGCGCAACTCGGGTTGGTCTTCCTCGTCTTTTCCATCGGCCTGAATTTAAGCATCAGCCGACTCAAACGTCTGGGGTTGTCGATTATCGTGGCCACCGCCGTGGGCGCCATGGTGGTGTTAAACGGCGGACGCTTGTGCGGAGCGGCGTTGGGTTGGAGTGGCACGGCGAGTTTGTTCCTGGCCGCGATGTTGATGGTGTCCAGCTCGGCGATTATCAGCAAGGTGTTGGATGAACTAAACCTCACGCACGAACGCCCCGGCCAACTGGCGCTCGGGGTCACGGTGCTGGAGGACGTGGTGGCGATCACCATGCTCACGTTGCTGACGTCGGTGGTGCAGTTCGGGGGCGCAAAGCCGCCACCGGTCCTGCCCACCCTCGGCGCGTTGAGCGCGTTCATTGTGCTCATCGCATTGATGTCGCTGCTCATTGTGCCGAAGCTGCTGTCGCGCTTGAGTCGCAATGCGGTGCCGGAGATTCGCACTTTGATCGTGGGCGGACTGTTGTTGACGCTGGCGTGGTTGGCAGTGCGCATGGGTTATTCCCTGGCGCTCGGGGCGTTCATCTTCGGCGCGATCATTGGCAGCACCCGTTATAAGGATGACGTGGAACGCGTGTTTCGCGGCCTCGATCAAATTTTCGGGGCGGTGTTTTTCGTGGCGGTGGGGATGCTGGTGGATTTTCGCGTCATGCTCGAAGCCTGGCCGTTGTTGTTGGGAGTGACGGCATTGGCGTTGGTGTTGCGGCCTATCGCGTGTGCGCTGGGTTTGATTGCGGTGGGCAACAGCAGTCGCGAGGCGCTGCAAGCGGGACTGGCGCTGGCGCCGTTGGGGGAATTCAGTTTCATCATCGCGCAATTGGGCGTGGATAGTGGCGTGCTCCCGAAATCGGTCTATCCGGTGGCGGTGGGCGCATCCTTGTTAACCTCGCTGGCCGCACCGGTCATGGCGCGGCGGTCCGAATCCTGGAGTGATCGCGCGGTGCGGGCGGCGCCGGCATTTCTCGGCAAATGGATTGAGTTTTACCACGACTGGTTATTGCGACTGCGCCATCGCCAAACCGCCAGCATGGTGTGGAAGCTGACGCACAAGCGGTTTTTGCAGGTCGGTCTGCACATGCTGCTGGTGTCCGCGCTCTTGCTGCTGGCCACACCGATTTACGAAAAACTCAAGGGCCAGGTCAGCGATCCGGGATTTGCCACGCGGGGATTGCCGTTCATTTATTGGAGTGGTTTTGGATTGGTGCTGCTCGGGCCATTGATTGCCATCTGGCGAAATATTTCCGCGCTGGCGATGATATTGTCCGAGGCCGCCACCCAAGGGGACAGCCGGCAACGGCGATTGCGACCGTTGTTGGAGTCGGCGTTGCGGGGCGTGGCTTTGGTGATCCTGGCGGCCTGGTTGTTGGCCTTGTTACCGACGGGGTGGTCATTGTGGGGCGTAGCCGGTGCGGTGATTCTGGTATTGGTGCTGATTGGCGCGATTTTTTGGCGGCGATTTGTGAAATTGCATAGCCGGTTGGAAATCGAATTGGCCGAACAGTTCAAACGCGCGAGCCACAAAATGGCCACGACGGCCTGGTCGGACGCGTTGCCGGAGCAAACTGCCGGTTGGGAGCTGGACATTGACGAAGTGACCTTGCCGAGTGATTCGGCGCACGCGGGGAAAACTCTGAACCAACTGGCGGTGCGGAAGACGTTTGGCTGTTCAGTGGTGGGGATTGATCGTCAGGGGTTCAGCATTGTGAATCCGCGCGCTGAAACCGTTTTGTATCCGCGGGACAAACTCCTGTTGTTGGGGCATGCCACCCAGCTGGCTCAGGCGGCGCGCGAATTGGGCGCCGCGGCCGGGAGCGCCGAAGCATTCACGGATTTCGATGAGTTAACGATGGAAACCGTGGTGGTGCCGCCGGACAGTCCGGTGGTAGGCCAGCGTTTGCTCGAACTCGATTTGATTCGTCGCCTCGGCATTCAGATCGGCGGCATTCAACGGAGCGGGCAGCGCAACTTGACGCCGTCGGGCCGCGATCACATTCAAGCGGACGACGTGTTGTTGGTCCTGGGCACGCACGCGCAGATCAAGGAGTTCGCCGCTCTATTGGCGCCGCCCGCCGCGCCGTCCGAGGCTGCGGAATCAACCAACGACGAGTAGGCAGCCGGATGCAAGCATTCAAAATGTTTGCGATTCGCGCCGGTGAATTTGCTTTTGCTCGCCCGGCTCGCTGCATAGACTGCCGCCATGTCCGAGATCGCGAAATTCGTCAATAATGGTGCGACCACCATATCGCCGGGGGTCGCGGAAAAAGTCTTGCGCCAGTTGCCGCAATGGAAACTGGAGTTTACGCAGATCAATGCGCCGCTGTTCCCACATCTGGTGGACCAGTTGGAGTTTCTTGCGGACGTCGTGGAGGACGTGCTGGAAGGCGCGTACAAAGAGCTTCCTTATGCGGCCTTGTCGCAGGCGATCTTCGCGCTGATTTATGCCCACCGCAAAGGCGGCATCATTCCCGACAGTGTGTTAAGCCTCGGTTACGCGGACAATTCCAGCGTGGTGCGCGCGGTTTTGATTCAAAACGAAAAAGCATTCGCCATCTACGCCGGCGCTCAGGGATTGGATTGGCAGAAAATCACCAGCCAGCCTTGATCAACTTTCCCCGTGGTTCGGTTGACTCTTCGGCACTAGAATCAGTTGCTCGGACGCGTTTGTAGCGGGCTGGCGCGCAAGAAGGTTTCAAAGGTGCGCCGTTTCGCCAGCACTTCGTTGTGCTCCAGATCGGTTTGTAGGAACACGAATTGGTTGTGCTTCAGTTCGGATGGCAGCGCGACGAGATCTGGCACGGCCAACAGACGTTTTCCCTGCTGCTTGAGCGTTGCCATCATTTCTTCCGTGCGCGCTTTGGTCCCGCCGGACTCGGTGTAGATGACGAGAAATTTCCCGCCGGTTTTCTCGGCCCAGGCGAGAAACTTGTCGGTCTGCGCGTAAAGCCCGTCAAACAGCCAGACTTCCCGGACGTGATTGCTCAAACCGCCTTTCGTGACGATGGAAGAAATCACCTGATACCCGCCGCTGTGGCCGGAGAGAATCACTGTTCCAAGTTTGGCGTTGGTCGCAACCAGATGGCGTTGTTGTAATGTCGCCAGCGTTTCGGTCATGAACCGCTTGAAACCGTCGGCGTCTTCCAATTTCCCGCCACCCGAATCCGGCGCTTCGCGCGGTCCTTGGGGCACGACCAGAATGGCATCTCGGCCACTGGCGACGAGTTGTTCGATCAACTTGAATTGGGTGAGCGTGCCCGCCACGGTGTTCCGCCAGCCGTGAAAATGAACTACGAAATCCACTTCGGATCGCTGCCCGGCGCCGGGAGGTACAAAGATCGCCACCGTGCGATCTGAATAATGTTTGTCCGCCGGGTAAAGTTCGTCGCGATACTTGTGTCCTCCGGCCCGACTGGGATGCGGATAAGGGGCGGACTCAAAAGGTGTTACCACAAATTCTCCGAGCGCGGAGAATTTCTGCTCCCACGCCCCTTCGGCAGTCGCCAAAACCGCCGATAATAGAAATGCAGACACCGCCATTCGCATGGTTTCAGCATGTCGCAATGCGACCGGGAAGATAGGAAAAAAATTCCTATCGGCGAGACGGTAAAACCAGATGCGGCGTGCCGGAACGAGACACCGCTGTCTTTACCGGAAGAAAGATAGGCCGAAAAACGGCGAAATTGAGCCAAGTAGCGGTCTGATTTTCAGTTGGCCGGTAGTTTGCTTTCGGTTCAGTGCCCTGGCGTGCTGTTCCGTTTGGTTGAGTTTCGCGGGGAACGCCTTTATCGAACATGGCAACGACATTGACGCAAGCCGAAGAGGCCCAACTGACACAGACGATCGAGATGTTTGAGGTAATCACTCAAACACAGCCGCACGACTATCAGTCGTTGGAAATTCTCAAGGAAGCCTATAGCAAGCTTGGCCGCGACAATGACGTCATCGCGACGTCCAAGCGCATCGCCGAAGCATACGTTCTGGCCGGTCAGTTTTCCTCGGCCATTCTCGAATACGAAACCATTCTCCAACACCACCCGGATGAACCGCAGGTGCAAGCCGCGCTGAAGGAAATCGAAGCCAAGGCCGCGGCCGCCAATCAACCCGCCGTCAGCGATACCGCAGTGTTCCGCCGCACGGGGGAAGGCAGCACCACGTTGATCAAGAAACCGGGCTCGCGCTCCTCGGGCTCGGTGGACGATGGGCGCAAGCAGATGCACAAGATTTTCGTCGAGGGCAAAATCATCGCCGCCGCCGACTTCGACCTGTGTTGGCCGACGCCTGATCTGAATACGCCGCCCCCCGACGTCATCGAGCCGTTTATTCAAATCCTCGCCGACAAGGGGCTCACCGTAGCTGACGCTTCGTTGAAATTATTGAGCGACCGCACGCGGGTCGCCTATTTGCCACTGGATAAGTACGACGTGGACATTGATCTGGCCCGCAGTTTTCCGGCGGAAACCTGCCGGCGCTGGTGCGTCCTGCCGTTTGACCGGATGAGCAAGTCCGTCATGGTGGCCACGGCGAATCCGTTCAACCAACAAGCGGCCAAAGAACTGGCGGAAGCCACCAACAACCGTTTGCTCTGGTATCTCGTGCCGCCCGGGGACCTCGTCAAAAACCTCCGCAAAGTATTCCGCTGATCATGCCTCCTGTGAAATCATTTGGCGAACGCATCGCCGACGCTCTGGTTGAAGATGGCTTGCTGACGACCAAGCAAGTCGAGGAATTGCTCGAGCAGCAAAAACGCGAGGGCACGCGCTTCATCAAGCTCGTCACGGAAAAATCCTACGTCAGCGAGCAGGACCTGACCGTCTCCATGGGCCGGGTGCTTAATGTGCCGCCCATCAATCTGGCCCGGATCAGCATTCCGCCGGAAGTCGCCGATTTGTTGCCGCGCGAAATCGCCCACAATCACCGCGTGTTGCCGGTGGCGCGTCTGGAGAACAAGTTGTTCATCGCCATGGCCGACCCGCTCAACGTGCTGGCGGTGGACGACGTCAAACGCATCACGAAACTCGAAGTCTGCACGATGATCGCTTCGGAGAAGGCGATCGCCGACAAGATGAATTCTCTCGATGCCGCCAAGGGTGGCAGCATGGAGGACATCATTCAGGACGCCGCCAAGAAAGGCCTCGAGGACGAGAGCGGTGAAATCGAAACTGTCAAAGAATCGGTCGAAGAGGTCAACCTGGACCAACTCGCCGCGTCCAGCGAAGAAGCTCCCGTCATCAAGCTGGCCAATATCATCGTGATGCAGGCCATCAAAGACCGCGCGAGCGATATTCACATTGAACCCTTTGAGAAAAGCCTGCGGTTGCGGTACCGCATTGACGGCGCGTTGATTGACGCCACCCCGCCGCCTAAAGCGATGCAATTGGCGTTGGCGTCCCGCTTCAAAATCATGTCGAGCCTCGACATCGCCGAACGGCGCTTGCCGCAGGACGGCCGGATGCGGGTGCGCGTCGGGGGCAAAGATTACGATTTGCGCGTGTCCATCATGCCGACGGTGCACGGCGAAAAAATCGTGCTTCGCGTGTTGGATAAAGGAAACCTCTCCGCGAGTCTCGATAAACTCGGTCTCGATCCGGATACGTTCAATCAATTCAAGCACGCGATTGATGCGCCGCACGGATTGATTCTCGTGACCGGCCCGACCGGTTCCGGCAAAACCACGACGCTTTACTCCGCGCTGAACGAACTCAACAGCCCCGTCTTCAACATCGTCACCGTCGAAGACCCGGTGGAATTCCAGATTCCCGGCATCAATCAGGTGCCCGTGAAAAAAGAAATCGGCCTCACCTTCGCCAGCGCGCTGCGATCCATTCTCCGCCAAGACCCGGACATCGTGATGATCGGCGAAATCCGCGATGCCGAAACCGCGGAAATTGCCATTGAAGCTTCGCTCACCGGCCACCAGGTGTTGTCCACAATGCACTGTAACGACGCGCCCGGCGCGATTGCGCGTCTGGACGACATGGGCATTCCGCCGTTTCTGATTTCGTCCTCGGTGATTTTGTCCTGCGCGCAACGGCTCATGCGCCGCATTTGCTCGCATTGCAAAGAGCCGGTCACATATCCGGCGAAAATGTTCCACGACCTGAGCATTGATCCGAGTTCTTTCGATGGCGTGACGCTCTATCGCGGCCGCGGATGTGATCGTTGCAAAAACTCCGGTTACGCCGGGCGTTTGGCGATTATTGAAGCGATGACGGTTTCCGATGAAATTCGCAAGCTGGTGATCGCGCGCTCGAACTCCCGTGAAATCAGCAAAGTCGCCATTGGTCAAGGGATGAAAACCTTGCGCATGGTGGGTTTGGATCGCGCGCGCGATGGTCAATCCACGCTGGAGCAGGTGCTCCTGATGACGTCTTCTCATTAATCACCGGCTCAAACACCGCAGCCGATTCCACGTGGGATCGGCTGTTGTGTTTTGGAAAATCTTGTGTCAGGGCGCAAATGTTCTCGTCACCACGAATTTGTAAACTCCGGAAGCGCCAAGGCGATTGTGGGGCGGCAGGCCTAACCCGGCGCGCTGAATAATCCGCGAGCTTAGCAAATTTCCTTCGGCCGTTTTTAAACAGGCCATTGCTATGTCTTGAGCCCGGCACTCCGCTGCGCAGGAAAGTATGCTGCAGGCTAAGGCCGGTGATGTCGTTGTTGCGGCCGGAGGCGCAAGCCTGCGCCGCTCTCAAACATCCACGTGAAATGGCGAGGCGTGGAATAACGGAAATCAAATCTATCAGTAATCCTGAAGCTCGGGCGCGGGGCATCGCGCAATGCGCCAACCGGCGATGAAATTTTGGCAAGAACCGCGAAGCAGACCGTTACTTCGCCGGGTTAAAATTCCTGCGACACATCACCGGCTCGCGTCCGTAATGCGCGGCGAGAATTCTCATGAATGCCCTGATCGCCAAACCGCAGAAGAAAAAGCTTCAACTGGCGCTGGAACACGCTTCGGGCGACAAACGCTTCAAGATTCTCGAGGTCCACATGAAGCGGCATCAGTTCCGGCAGGATGCACTGATCGAGGTATTGCACAAGGCGCAGGAGTTGTTCGGTTTTCTCGAAGACGATCTGTTGCTGTTCATCGCCCACAAACTGAAGCTGCCGCCGAGTCGCGTTTATGGCGTCGCGACGTTCTACCAGTTTTTCACGCTCAAACCGCAGGGCGAACACACGTGTGTGGTGTGCATGGGCACGGCTTGTTATGTCAAAGGGGCGGATCAGGTCATTGCCGCGGTGCAGGCGCAAACCGGAATCAAGCCCGGTGAAACCACGGCGGACGGAAAAGTCTCGCTGCTGACGGCGCGATGCATCGGCGCGTGCGGCATTGCCCCGGCGGTGGTTTACGATGGCGCGGTCACCGCGCGACAAACGCCCGATGCCGCGGTGGAGCAAATCAAAAAATGGGTGGCGCAATGACCTTGAACGATCTGCTAAATCTCAAGGAACGGGAGTTGGCGGCGCGAAAAAAAATCACGCTGCGCTGCTGTCTGGCAGCGGGATGTCTTTCCTCGGGCGCGAAGGCGGTCAAGCAACAGTTGGAGAAAGCCGTCGCGGAAGCCGAGTTGCAGGACGTGGTCGAAGTGCGCGGAGTCGGTTGCATGAAACTATGCTGCGAAGGCCCGCTTGTTCAGGCCGACCCGGAGGAGACGCTTTACATCAAGGTGACGCCGGAAAACGCGCCGGCCATCGTCGCGGCCTTGAAAGGCGAGCCGGCAAATCTGCCGCAAACCGATCCGCACGCGGCATTTTTCACGCGGCAAATGTCCATCGTGCTAGCAAACAGCGGCGTTGTGGATCCGGAGCGCATTGAAAGCTATATCGCGGCAGATGGGTATCAGGCATTGCTCGAAGTGCTGCGGGAAATGACGCCGAAGGAAGTGGTGGACGAAATGGTGCAGAGCGGATTGCGGGGTCGTGGCGGCGCGGGATTTCCGACGGGATTGAAGTGGGGCACGGTGGCGAAATCTCCCGGCGCGAAAAAGTACGTGATCTGCAACGCTGACGAAGGCGATCCGGGCGCGTTCATGGACCGCAGTGTGTTGGAGAGCGATCCGCACGGCGTGTTGGAAGGCATGGCCATCGCGGCGTACGCGGTCGGAGCGGACCAGGGATTCATTTATGTGCGGGCAGAATATCCGCTGGCCATCGCGCGATTGCAGACGGCAATCAAACAGGCCAAGCAACTGGGCGTGCTCGGCAGCGGCATCTTTGAATCGCCGTTCAATTTCAATCTGGATATTCGCATTGGGGCCGGCGCGTTCGTTTGCGGCGAAGAAACAGCGCTCATGGCTTCGGTCGAAGGCAAGCGCGGGACCCCGCGACCCAGGCCGCCGTTTCCTGCGGAGAGCGGGTTGTTCGGTTGTCCCACGCTGATCAATAACGTCGAGACGTTTGCCAATGTGCCGGCGATTTACCGACGCGGCGCGGAGTGGTTCGCGGCCATCGGCACGGAGAAAAGCAAGGGGACGAAAGTGTTCGCGCTCGCGGGCAAAATCAAGAACACCGGTTTGATCGAAGTGCCGATGGGAACGCCGTTGCGGGTAATTGTGGAGGAAATGGGCGGGGGCGCGCCGGCGGGTCGCGCGATCAAAGCCGTGCAGACCGGCGGTCCTTCCGGCGGCTGTATTCCGGCGCAGCATCTCGATACGCCGGTGGATTACGAATCGCTGGGCAAGCTCGGTTCGATCATGGGTTCGGGCGGCATGATTGTGATGGATGATTCGACGCGGATGGTGGATGTGGCGCGGTTCTTCATGGAGTTTTGCATGGATGAATCCTGCGGGAAGTGCATTCCGTGTCGCGCGGGCACGGTGCAGATGCATCAACTGTTGGAAAAAATTCTCCAGCGTCGGGCGACGGCGCGTGATCTCACCATGCTGGAAGAACTTTGCGACCTCGTGAAGAACACGAGCCTGTGCGGGCTGGGGCAGACCGCGCCCAATCCCACTTTGAGCACGCTCCGATTTTTCCGGAACGAATACGAGGAGTTATTGCAGCTGGACCCACACGGGCCGCGCGGCAATGGAAAAGTAAAACCCGAACTCGCCCCCTGAGCATGAATACGTCCGCCGAAGTCATCGCAACAAACTGGACGGCAGCATCCGTCCCCTCCGTCGCATAAGTCCGATCTGGACCATTTATGGCCGCAAAAACTCTCACCATCAACGGTAAGCAAATCAGCGCCGAGGAAGGCGCGACGGTGCTCGAAGCCGCCGGAGACGCCGGCATCAGGATTCCGACGCTCTGTCATTTGGACGGAGTTTACGACG
>CAZKMR010000013.1:65441-67655 GCA_964553795.1 uncultured Bifidobacterium sp.
GGAGACGCCGGCATCAGGATTCCGACGCTCTGTCATTTGGACGGAGTTTACGACGTGGGCGCGTGCCGATTGTGTCTGGTGGAAATCACGGGCACGCCGCGCTTGCTTCCGGCCTGCACCACCAGAGTTGCCGAAGGCATGGACGTGCGGACGGACAGTGAGCGGTTGCGGAAGTATCGGCGGATGATTCTGGAGTTGCTGTTCGCCGAGCGGAATCATGTTTGCTCCGTGTGCGTCGCGAACGGTCGGTGCGAATTGCAAACGCTCGCGTATTCGCACAGGCTCGATCATGTCCGCTACGACTACACGTTTCCGCGTTGGAACGTGGATACGACGCACACGTTGTTTGGCATGGATCATAATCGCTGCGTCTTGTGCGGGCGCTGTGTGCGCGTCTGCTGGCACATCGAAGGCGCGGGCACGAAGAACGTGGCGGGGCGCGGGGCGCACGCGAGGATTATTACCGATCTGAACATGCCGTGGGGCGACTCCGATTCCTGCACGCGCTGCGGCAAGTGCGTACAAGCGTGTCCCACCGGCGCGTTGTTTCACAAAGGCGCGACCGTGTCCGAAATGGAGCGCGACCGCAGCAAGCTGGATTTCATCGTGACCGCGCGGGAGAAGAAAGAATGGATCACACCGGATTGATACCTCTATGAAAGTCCGACTTGCCACAGTCTGGCTCGGCGGTTGCGCCGGATGCCACATGTCGTTTCTCGATCTCGACGAGTTTCTCATCGAACTCGCTGCGGCAGTGGATGTCGTTTACAGCCCGGTGGCCGATGTGAAGGAATATCCCGCGGACGTGGACGTGTGTTTGATCGAGGGCGCGGTCTGTAATGAAGACAACCTGGAACTTCTCCGGAAGATTCGCGCGCAGACGCGGGTGCTCGTGTCGTTTGGCGATTGCGCGGTGACGGGAAATGTTCCGGCGATGCGCAATCAACTCGGGTTGAGCAACGCCGACGACGTGCTGCAACGCGCTTACATCGAGAGCGCGCAGGATAACCCGCGCGTACCCAAAGCTGACGGCATCGTGCCCGCGCTGTTGCCGCGCGTTCTGCCCGTTCATGAAGCGGTGCATGTGGATTGTTTTCTGCCGGGTTGTCCGCCGCCGGCGGAGCGCATCAAAGCGCTCGTTTCGCAATTGCTGGCGGGCGTGGCGCCGAAACTGGAGGGAGTGAATTTGAAGTTTGGATGAGGTCTGAAATGAGAAGTCAGCGTCACGTGAAAAGGAGGAGAGAAATGTTAAGCGCTCGCCCTCACCAGGAGCCTGAAGGTAGGGCGCGTCACTCCGTGCGCGCCGAGGTCTGTTGCAAGCGATGGCGGCGCGCACGGAGTGACGCGCCCTACCACCGCTGCGTTCTGGGGGACAATCAAGGCGCGAACGCCTCCTTGGATGTTCGATGTTGGACGTTGGAGGTTGGATGTTTCTCCCGCCGAATAACCGCGAACAACCATCATGCCTAAACGCATCATCATTGACCCCGTGACCCGCATTGAGGGTCACGCCAAGATCAGCATCTTTTTGGATGACGCCGGCAACGTATCCGATGCGGAGTTTCATGTGGTGGAGTTTCGTGGCTTCGAGAAATTCTGCGAAGGCCGGCCTTATTACGAAATGCCCGGCATCACCCAACGCATTTGCGGCATTTGTCCGGTGAGTCATTTGCTCGCTTCGGCAAAAGCCGGCGATGCGCTGATGGCGGTGGCCATACCGCCCGCGGCCGACAAGCTGCGGCGTGTCATGAATCTCGGCCAGATCGTGCAATCCCACGCGCTGAGTTTCTTTCACCTGAGCGCGCCGGACTTCTTGCTCGGCTGGGACACGCCGCCGGCGCAGCGGAATGTCTTCGGGTTGATTGCGAACAACAAAGATCTGGCCCGCGCGGGCATCCGGTTGCGGCAGTTCGGGCAGGAGATTATCGAGATTCTCGGCGACAAAAAAATTCATCCGGCCTGGGCTGTGCCGGGCGGCGTGCGCACGGCGCTCAGTGTGGTCGGACGCGAGCGAATTCGTTTGTGGCTGCCCGAGGCGTTCAGCACCACGGAGGTCGCGCTCACTCTGTTCAAACGCACGCTCGAAACCCATCAGCGCGAAGTTCAGCTCTTTGGCAACTTCCCGTCGTTGTTCATGGGGTTGGTCGGGCCGGATGGGACTTGGGAACATCACGGCGGGAAGTTGCGTTTCACCGACAGCAGCGGCAGCATTCT
>CAZKMR010000014.1:0-2831 GCA_964553795.1 uncultured Bifidobacterium sp.
TGCGGCATCGTTTCACGGAAGGCTGGCGCAGAGATTAGTTCAACCCATGAGGAGTGTTTGGCAACGGGATGCTTGCGACCGAGGCCATGGGGTGATGAATTCATTCGGTTGGAATGAATCGAACGAATCTAATTTGGCTCCTCCCGGTGGTCGTGCTGAGCGCGGCGCTCTTGGCTTTGGTGGTCTGGGTTGTGCCCCGGGGTGATGATGCGATTCAACTGCGCATTCCCGGAACAGATGCTGCCCCGGACGGAGAATCCAGCGGCGGTAATCCCGTGCTGGCCGGTCAACTCATTCGTGGCTCGGGAACGCCTGCCGATTTGCCGGGTCGATGGCCGCAGTTTCGCGGCCCGAATCGCGACGGCATCGCGGAGCGCCGATCTCCAGATCGGCTCGACCCTGTTGCAGCGAACGCCAACGCGCCGGGTCAGGAGACCGGCGTTGCATTATCACGTGACTGGAAGACTTTGCCCCCGCGTGAACTGTGGTCGTTGGAGGTTGGCGAAGGTTATGCCGGCGTGGCCGTGCAGGCGGGACGCGTCTATCTGCTCGACTACGATCGTGACGCCAAACAAAGCGCGCTCCGCTGCCTTTCCCTCGCCGACGGCAAAGAAATCTGGCGCTTCAGTTATCCGCTGACGATTAAACGCAATCACGGCATGACGCGCACGGTGCCGGTGGTGACAGATAAATTCGTCGTGGCGCTCGATTCCAAGTGCAACGTGTTTTGCCTCGACGCCGGCAGTGGCGAACTCAAGTGGAGCGTGAGCCTCGTTCACGAATTCGGCGCAACCATTCCCGAATGGTATGCCGGCCAATGCCCGCTGGTGGACGGCGACAAAGTCATCCTCGCACCAGGCGGCCCGGACGCATTGCTATTGGCGCTGGATCTCGCCACCGGCAAGCAGCTCTGGCAAACGCCAAATCCGCACGATTGGAAAATGACGCATTCCAGCATCATGCCCATGGAGTTTGCAGGACAACGCAGTTATGTCTATTGCGCCAGTAAAGGCGTCGTTGGAGTGGCGGCAAACGATGGGCGGCAACTGTGGGAAACGGACGCGTGGAAAATTGCCATCGCTACCGTGCCGTCGCCTGTGCCGTTAAGCAACGGGAGGATTTTTCTCACCGGCGGTTACAACGCCGGCAGTGTAATGCTGAAATTGGAAGCGCAGGGGGAAGCACTCGTGTCCCAGCCGGAGTTCAAACTGGCAGCGAATGTGTTTGGCGCTACGCAACACACGCCCGTGTTGAAGGATAATCACTTTTACGGAATCCGCGCGGATGGCCGGTTGGTTTGTCTGACCACGAGTGGCGAAGTGGTTTGGGCCAGTGACTCGGGCGTTAACTTTGGACTGGGATCGTTCTTGTTGGTGGGCGATCTGATTTATGCTCTGAACGATTCCGGACAACTAAGTTTGCTTGAGGCAACGCCGACGCGTTACCACTTGCGCGGACAAATGCAGCCGTTGCAGGGGCGGGAGTCGTGGGCGCCGATGGCTTTGGTTGAGGGTCGTCTCTTGCTCCGCGATCTCACCCGCCTGGTCTGCCTGGATGTCTCAGCCCGATAACCTCTCGATCGTCAATCGGTCAACCAATGCCCAGCTTTTGCCAATCTAATCCCAGTCTTCCAGCGATTCCGCGTTTAGGCTGAGGCGTCTGATGATCTAATCGTCGCAATCCATGTCGGGCGGCGGCGGTTGTTGCCAACGTCATGAGCTTGGAATCACCAGTTCGCGGCGAGAGTCGTCGCGAATTCATGCGTGCCGGAGCGCGTTACTCTCTGCTCGCCGGCCTCGCCGCAGTGTCGCTGCTGCTCGGCAAGCGTAGTCGCGGCAAACTCACCGGCCAAACCTGTGTCAACCAAGGCATCTGTCGCGGATGCTCAGCCTTTGCCGGCTGCGGCTTGCCCCAGGCGCTTTCCGCCAAACAAGCCCAACGCGGAGGTTTGTCGTGAAACGCGAATTCCAACTTTCCAATCGCCGCGAATTCTTCGGACAGGCCGCCGGCGCGATGGCGATTCTCGGCACCATCGCCGACCAGCGTGCGAACGCCCAGAGCCGCGGCACGAAGAACCCGTTCGCGTACGATGTCTCGCATCTCGAAAAGACCGATCCGCAGTTGATCGCCTACGAGGAACAATCGCGCAGGAAGACTGCACACGCAGACGCGAGGCGCATCAGCATCGGCGCGGAGGACACACTTTACGTTTGCGCCGGACATTATCTCGTCGCTCAGGATGCTGCCGGCTCGCGCAAACTCGAAATCGCGGCCGGCGAGCCCGTGCGGTGTTGCGCGGTGGCCAGCGACGGCACGATTTATCTTGGTCTGCGCGATCACGTCGAGGTTTATGACGCCAAAGGCCAACGGGCGGCGAGTTGGGAGTCGTTGGGCAAGAAAGCCTGGCTCACTGGCATCGCCGTGACGGAAGACGAGGTGTTTCTCGCTGATGCCGGCAATCGCGTCATCGTGCGTTGCGACCGTTCCGGCAAGTTGATCCGGCGCATCGGCGAACGCGATCGCGAACGCAACGTTCCGGGCTTCATCATCCCCAGTCCTTTTTTCAGCGTCGCCGTGGCGCGAGACGGCTTGCTCCGCGTCAACAATCCCGGGCGGCATCGCATGGAACGCTACACCGTGGACGGCGACTTTGAAGGTGCTTGGGGCGTGACTTCGATGGGCATCAAGGGGTTTTGCGGGTGCTGCAATCCCATTGGCTTCGCGCTGCTGCCGGACGGCAAATACGTCACCGCCGAGAAGGGCCTGCCGCGCGTGAAAGTTTACAGCGAGACCGGTGAGTTTGAGTCAGTCGTCGCTGGTGTCGAGGGCTT
>CAZKMR010000014.1:2931-67212 GCA_964553795.1 uncultured Bifidobacterium sp.
AAGTTTACAGCGAGACCGGTGAGTTTGAGTCAGTCGTCGCTGGTGTCGAGGGCTTCACCGCCAACGCCAAGGCGTGCGGCCCGTCGGATTGCACCGCCGGCGGACTGGATGTGGTGACGGACTCGCGCGGGCGGATTTACATCCTCGACCTTGTCACCGCCGAAGTGTGCGTGATGCAAAAGAACGCATGAATCCCAAGGACACCAACGAAACCACACGGCGCGATTTTCTGCGCAACGGCGCGCGGCTGGCCGGGGTCGCTGGTCTCGGCGTGCTGGGTGGTGTGCTCGCAGGGCGCACGCAAGCGGAGGATTGGGTCTGGCAGATTGATCCCCAGAAATGCCTCCGCTGCGGCAACTGCGCCACTAACTGCGTGCTCGAACAATCCGCCGTGAAGTGCGTTCACGCCTTCGCCATGTGTGGCTACTGCAATCTTTGCACCGGGTATTTCGAGCCCGAACCCAATTCGCTGACCACGGCCGCGGAGAATCAGCTTTGTCCCACGGCCGCCATCAAACGCACGTTCATCGAGGACCCGTATTACGAATACGTGATTGACGAGCAACTCTGCATCGGCTGCGCCAAATGCGTGGAAGGTTGCAACCGCTTCGGGAACGGCTCGCTCTTCCTGCAGATCCGGCACGACCGCTGTGTGCGCTGCAACGAATGCGCCATCGCGCGGACCTGTCCGGGTGATGCCTTCCGGCGCGTGCCGGTGAGTCAACCGTATCTCTTGAAAACCACCCACGCGCACTGACATGCATGAGCCACGATTTACGATTTACGGTTCGTGCGCCGGCGATCCCGGCGTGCGCGGCTCGTGGATTGTAAATCGCGATTGGCTTCGCCTGCTGCTCTTCGCCGTCGTGCTGGGAATCAGTCTGCTTTCGGTCAATCCGGTTTTAGCCGAACAACGCTTCCCGCCGCCCGATTTCACCGAGACCGGTCATGAATTGCCCATCACCGCTACGCCGCCCGCCCGCGCCGAGTGGTTGCACTACCTCGACGTCGGCGTGCTGGCCGGCGCGCTTGGCGTCGCAGTCTGGCTCATTCACAAACAACGCTCGCGCCGCGGACTGTTCTGGCTGGGAATTTTCTCGGTCGCGTATTTCGGTTTCTATCGCCTGGGCTGCGTCTGTGCCATTGGCGCGCCACAGAACATCATTCTCGGGCTGTGCGATCCGGGTTACGCCGTGCCGCTGACCGTTGTCGCGTTCTTTGCGTTGCCATTGATCGTGGCGCTGTTTGCCGGACGCGCTTTTTGCGCCGGGGTCTGTCCGCACGGCGCGTTGCAGGATTTTGTTCTGGTCAAACCAATCAAAGTGCCAGCGTGGCTGGAACACGCGTTGGGCGTTCTGCCGTTTGTTTTTCTCGGGTTCGGACTTGCATTTGCCGCCACGGGAACAGGCTTTCCCATTTGTCGCTACGATCCCATCGTCCCGATCTTTCGATTGAACGGGCCGGGCCTGTTGATTTTGCTGGCGGCGTTGACGCTGGTGCTTGGGATGTTTGTTGGGCGGCCTTACTGCCGTTTCCTTTGTCCGTATGGTGCGTTGCTCAGGGTGACGTCGCTGGTTTCGAAATGGCGCGTGCGCGTCACGCCGGACATGTGCACGCAATGTCAATTGTGCGCCACGTCCTGTCCGTTCGGGGCGATGCGCGAACCGTCTCCCGGCACGGTTGAACCTAAATTCCTCGCGCCGGATCGGCGACGGCTCGGCTGGATGCTCGCATTGTTGCCGATGTTGATTGCGGGCGGCGCGTGGTTGGGCGGGCAACTCGCCGTGCCGATGGCGAAATGGAATCCCACCGTGGAACTAGCCGAACGTCACCTCGTCCAACAGGGGAACCCGGTGGATTATGGCGTGATGACGCCCGAGGCCTTGTCGCTGGAACGCGCGGCGCATGATCCGGAGACGCTGCTGCAATCCGCCACGCAAACGCGGGAGCGATTCTGGCTTGCTTGCGTGCTGTTCGGCGGGTGGGTGGGATTGGTGATCGGTGTAAAGCTCGTCAGCCTTTCGATTCGCACGCGGCGGACGGATTTCGAGCCTGATCGCGGCGCGTGCTATGCGTGTGCCCGCTGCTTCCGCTCGTGTCCGCAGGAATTGGAGCGGTTGGGACAGAAGCCCGCACTGCAAACGGGGGTGACAACATGAGTGGCAGCCATAGCCAGCCCGAAAGCGTTTTGGACTGCGGCGGGAAGCGAAGCGCCACGCCGCTTTCGTCGGAATACGGTTTGTCTCCTACGCAACCAAAAGCGCCGTCGCCGCTGCGCTCTGCCGGCGCAGTCCAAGACGCGAGTTCGCCTCTGAGAATCGCAGGCATCGCCGCGGCGTTCTGTCTGCTCGTCGCTGGTTACATGCTTTACCAACACACGCGAGCATCCGAACGCGATCCCTGGAAATCGCCGCAATTGCTCGCGCTCAAGGAACAGTTGCGCGCCGAACCGCAGAATGAGGCCATCAAGACAGAAATTCGCCGGCTCGACTTGGAGTTTCGGCAGCGTTACGTGCGCCGGCTGAATCTGGACCGCACCGGCGGCTGGCTGTTGGTCGGCGGCATGGTCGTGATGTTGGTGGCCGCCAGGCAATCCGCGAAACTGCGCGCGCTTCCCTGGCTGCCAAAACTCCGCGGCGATGTCAGCGCAGAAATCCGAACCACATCCGCCCGGGCGCGCTGGTCCGTAGCAGGGATCGGACTGGTCACCGGCGCGAGCTTGCTGGCATTGGCATTGACGGCAACTTCGCGCTTGCCGCAATCGGCAGCGGAGCTCGATAAGTTGCTCGGCAAGTCAGGTGCAGCGCTCGACGACTTGCCGACGCTCGCGGAATTCCAAGTCAACACGCCACGCTTTCGCGGCTGGGATGGCGGTGGCGTCGCGCCTGCTGGCTTCGATCTCGCGTTCCTGCGTGCGCCGGAGGTTGGCGTGGTCTGGAAATCGTCGGTGACCGCCGTCGGATTCAATTCGCCGGTGGCCTGGGGCGACCGCGTGTTTCTCTCCGGCGGCGACGCGGAGAAGCGCGAGGTGTTTTGCTACGACGGCAGCAGCGGGGCGTTGTTGTGGCAACGCGAGGTAACCAAACTTCCCGGCAGCCCCGCGCGACAACCGGAGATTCCCGAGATGACCGGGTTCGCTGCCCCGACGATGGCCACGGACGGTCGCCGCGTGTTTGTGATGTTCGGCAATGGCGACCTGGCGGCCTTTACTTTCGACGGCGCACCGGTCTGGGGGAAGAACTTTGGCGTGCCCCGGAACATGTATGGACAGGCGTCTTCGCTGGCGATCTGGCCCGGTGTGTTGGTGGTGCAATTGGATCAAGACGAGGATGCACCGGGCGGTTCGAAGTTGCTCGCGTTCGATTGTGCCACGGGCCGGACAATCTGGGAACGCACCAAGCCAACGCACGGTTCATGGTCGTCGCCGGTCATCATCGAAGCGGACGGCAAACCACAAATCATCACGCTGGCATTGCCGTTTGTGATGAGTCATGCACTCGCGGATGGCGCGGAGTTGTGGCGCGCGGAGTTGATGAGCGGGGAAATTGCGCCTTCGCCGATTTTCGCCGGGGGCTTCGTGTTCGTGGTGAGTCCTTCAGGCGAGTTGTTTGCCCTGCGAGCCGACGGCGCGGGCGATGTCTCCAAGACGCACGTCGCCTGGAGAGCGTTGGATAACATCCCCGATATCACCAGCCCGGTCAGCAACGGCGAACTGGTGTTCACGGTCACCACGATGGGCGGGCTGGCGTGTTTCGAAGCAACGACCGGCAAATTGCTCTGGCAGCACGAGCTTGAAGTCGAGGTGCAGGCGTCGCCAGCAATCGTCGGGAACGAACTGCTCGTGGTCAGCACGCACGGCGATTTGATTGTGGCGGCCGTGGCGCGGGAGTTCATAGAACTCGCGCGCGTGAAGTTGGAGGATGAATTTCACGCGAGCCCGGCGTTCGCGGCCGGGAGAATGTTCCTGCGCGGCGCGGCGAATCTTTGGTGTTTGGGAGAGACGAAATGAAACCATGCCGCTTGATCTGACATACGCCGAGCAAACGGTGAAACGCGTGGGCCGCAAGCCCGAGGCGCTGATCCCGATTCTGCAATCCTTGCAGGAGCACTACGGCTACCTGCCGGCAGAGGCGTTGGAGCGAGTCTGCGAAGTCAGCGACATCAAACCGTCAGCGGTGACGGGCGTGGCTTCGTTCTATGACATGTTCCGGATGCAACCGACCGGCAAACACATTGTGCGGGTGTGTCGCGGCACCGCGTGTCACGTGGCCGGAGCGGGACGCGTCGAAGATGCGCTGCGCCGGCATCTGAACATTCCGCCCGGACAGGACACCGATGCGGACCGGCAGTTCACTGTCGAACCGGTCGCGTGTCTCGGTGTCTGCACGCTCGCGCCGGTGTTGCAGTTTGGCAGCAACACGTTTGGCCACACCACGCCCGAGGGCATGCCAAAAGTGCTGCGTGACTTTGCCGAGCTTCAAGCAGATGGAAAGGGAGCATTGTCCACTGAAGAGATTCGGTTGCGCCCCGCAGCACCCGGAGTGGTGGAGGTTCATGTCGGGTTGGGATCGTGTTGCATGGCCAAGGGCAGCGACAAGTTGTTTCACGCGCTGCAACATAGCGCCGCGAAGAGTGACGGAAAGATCGCGGTCAAACGCGTTGGCTGCGTCGGCATGTGTCATCGCACGCCGATGGTGGAAGTGACGCCGCCAGGACAACCGGGGACGTATTACTCCGATTTAACCCCGTCGCAGGCGTCCGCGCTGGTGCGGCATTACCTCCGACCGCGCAGCGTCACACAGCGAGTGGGCCGCGCGTGGACGCATTTCCTGGATGGCTTGCTGCTGGATAACGCGCTGGGACAAGACCGGGTGGAGCGTTTTGCGGTAAACCATCGCGATCCGGACATGCGCGCCTTCTTTGGCAAACAACTGCGCATCGCCACGGAACACTTCGGCAAAGTGGATCCGCTCGACCTCGACGAGTATTTGGCGTACGACGGATTCGACGCACTGCGGAAATGTCTGGGCACAGCAGAGCAGATTCAGGGTGCAGCGGAGCAGAAACCAAAGCCCGATATCGTCGCGATCGTCGAACAATCCGGACTGCGTGGCCGGGGCGGCGCGGGATTTCCCACCGGCCAGAAGTGGCGCGTCATGGCGCAACAGCCCGGCGACACCAAATACGTGATTTGCAACGGCGACGAAGGTGATCCGGGCGCGTTCATGGACCGGATGATTCTGGAATCGTTTCCGTTCCGTGTGATCGAAGGCTTGATGATCGCGGCGCTGGCGACCGGCGCACACGAGGGCATTTTCTACATCCGCCACGAATATCCACTCGCGGTGAAACGCGTGCGCGCGGCGATTGCGGAGCTGGAACGACGCGGATGGTTGGGGGAGAAACTGCTTGGAGTGGGCGAACCGTTCAAGCTGTCGGTATTTGAAGGCGCGGGAGCATTCGTGTGCGGCGAGGAGACGGCGCTAATTGCGTCCATAGAGGGACAACGCGGCATGCCGAAGTTGCGTCCGCCGTTTCCGGCGCAATCGGGACTCTGGGGCAAGCCCACGCTCATCAACAATGTCGAGACGCTCGCGATGGTGCCGTGGATTCTCCGCCACGGAGCCAAATCCTTCGCCGCGATTGGCACGGCCAAAAGCAAAGGGACAAAAGTGTTCGCGCTGGCTGGCAAAGTGGAGCGCGGCGGGTTGATCGAGATTCCAATGGGCACGACGCTGCGCGAGATTGTCGAGGACATTGGCGGGGGCGTGAGCAAAGGACGGCGCTTCAAGGCAGTGCAGATCGGCGGACCCAGCGGCGGTTGTGTGCCGGCGCGACTTGCGGACACCCCGGTGGATTTTGAGTCCCTGCGCGACGTGGGCGCCATCATGGGCAGCGGCGGACTGGTGGTGCTGGACGACACGAGCTGCATGGTGGACATCGCGCGCTACTTCCTGCAATTCACGCAGGATCAATCGTGCGGCAAATGCACTTTCTGTCGCATCGGCACGAAGCGGATGCTCGATATTCTGGACAAACTCTGTGCGGGCAAGGCGACGCGGCCGCAACTGGAGGAACTCGAACGGCTGGCAGCGCAAGTAGGCGCGGGAAGTTTGTGTGGTCTCGGCAAAACCGCACCCAATCCGGTGCTGACGACGCTGAAGTATTTCCGCGACGAGTATGAAGCGCACTTGCAGGGGCGTTGCCCGGCGGGAAAGTGTAGCGCGCTGATTCATTACACTATCAACACCGATTGCACCGGCTGCACGATTTGCGCGCAGCATTGTCCGGTGAACGCCATCCCGATGACACCTTATGCGCAACACGTCATCGACGATGCCGTGTGCACCCGGTGCGACACATGCAAGCAGGTCTGTCCGCACAACGCCGTGGAGGTCGCATGAGTGAAACCCTCAACCTCACGATTGACGGTCGGTCCGTTACCGTCCCGCCGGGCGAAAGCGTGCTCGGCGCAGCGCGCAAACTTGGAATCGACATTCCGACGCTTTGCTACTTGGAGAAGTGCGGTCCGCTGAACACATGTCAGGTCTGTCTGGTCAAGATCAACGGCAAACTCGTGCCGTCGTGCGGCACCAAAGCCACGCCGGGCATGGTGGTGGAAAGTGAATCCGAAGAAGTGCATGAAGCGCGCCGCACAGCGCTGGAGTTGTTGTTCAGCGATCATGTGGGTGACTGCCTTTCGCCGTGCCATCGGTTGTGCCCGCTGATGCTGAACATCCCGGTGATGTTGCGGCACATCGAGGCGGGGCGAATGGAGGCGGCGGCGATCCAGGTGCGGCAGGCGCTGCCACTGGCGGGCGTGTTGGGGCGGTTGTGTCATCATCCCTGTGAACAAGGTTGTCGGCGCGGGAATTGGGATTCGCCCGCGGCGATTCGCGAACTGGAAAAACACGTCACCGATTGGGAACACGGCTTTGGCGTATTGCCCATGATGCGGAGTGCGCCGGTTGCGGTTAAGCTGCCGGGCGGCAAACGGGTGGCGGTGATTGGCGCCGGGCCGACCGGTTTGGCGGCGGCACATTTTCTCGCGCGACAGGGCCATCTCGTCACCGTGGTGGATCGTCGGGCGCAACCGGGCGGCACGTTATTGGACGTGGCGGAGAGTGATTTGCCGGCGGCGGTGTTGACGCATGAAATCAACGTGCTGACCAAGTTGGGCGTCGAATTCAAAGCCGGCGTGGAGCTGGGCCGGGACGTTTCTCTCGAAGGACTGGCGCGGGGACTCGATGCGATTGTGTTGGCCAT
Organism: uncultured Bifidobacterium sp.; assembly: GCA_964553795.1. Taxonomy (GTDB): domain Bacteria; phylum Verrucomicrobiota; class Verrucomicrobiia; order Limisphaerales; family JADLHS01; genus JADLHS01. The sequence goes on from CAZKMR010000014.1 coordinate 10,198, forward strand.
TGGCGAAGTAAGTCCGACCACCGCCGCGACGCTCGGTCTCCCCCTAAATGGAAAACAACTCCAGGTCGATCCGAACACCTGTCAGCTTCCGGGAGAAAAGACATTTGCAGCGGGTAGCATGGTGCGGTCGCAGAAGCAGTTGATTCGCGCCATGGCCGAGGGGCGGGCGGTGGCCGAGAGCGTGGATCGTTACTTGAAAGGCCAGCCGGCGCGCCGACCGGAAAAACCCTTTTCGAGTGTCATCGGGCGATTGTCGCCGGGCGAAATGCGCACTTTTTTGCAGCAGGCGAGTGCCGGGCAGCGGATGTCCTGTGATCGGTGTACGACGGCGACCCGCGCGGCGGCAGTCGGCGAAGCGGCGCGTTGTCTGCATTGCGATTGCCGCTCCAGTGGAAATTGTGTGTTGCAGCACTACGCGCAGGCGTATGGCGCGGATGCGAATCGCTTTCGCGGTGAGCGCCGGGAATTTGAGCAACAACTCCAACCCGGCGGCATCATTTTCGAGCCGGGCAAATGTATTCTCTGCGGCATCTGTGTGAAGTTGACCGAGCAGGCGGCTGAGCCGTTGGGATTGACGTTTGTGGGACGCGGTTTCGATGTGCGCGTGGCGGCGCCGTTTGAGCGCGGCATGACCGAAGGATTGCAAAAGGTCGCCGCCGAGTGCGTGCGACATTGCCCGACCGGCGCGTTGGTGTTTAGCAGCAAGCCGGTGCAGTCACCGGCTCAAAAGGTTTGATCGTTTCAAATGGGCGCATCCCGAACGAACTAGCTTTTCTTGGCGGCGCGCACGGCCACGGCGCGCCAGGTCACCGCGACGTTGTTGGTGATGATTCCATTCACGCCCATGTCCATGAGTTTTTGCGCCACAGCGGGATCATCAATCGTGTACACCCAGACTTTGAGGCCGAGGCTGTGCGCGTAGGCGATGGCTTCCTGATTCACTTCCTTATTCCAAACCACGATGCGCGCCCCGCATTTTCTGGCGGCATCAATCCAGGCGCGATTCAATTTCTTTTCTTCGGCGGTCAGGGTTTTTCCATTTTTAGTTTTGGGCGGGCCGAGCGCGCCGAGTACTTGTTCGGGCGCTTGCTGATGAAAGTCCGCGAGGTATTCCCAATCGAACGCCTGCACGATCAGCGCATTGAACAATTTCTTTTCCCGCAAGATGTCCACACAAGTCTTCGCGTCGCCGGCTTTGCGTTCAATCAACGTGACCCCGCCGTTTTGAATTTCATCGAGCGCTTCGACGAGGGTGGGCAGAGGCGTGTTGGGATAAGGCGGATTGAACCAATTGCCGGCTTCGAGCGTTTTCAATTCCCCCAACGTTTTCGTCTCAATCCGAATCTTCGCGCCACCCCAACGATTCGTCGCATCTGTCGTGCGATCCAGCGTGGTGTCATGAAACACAATCGGCACGCCGTCCTTGGTGTGATAGTAATCGAGTTCGATCAGGTCCGCGCCGGCGGCTTTGGCGAGCTTGAATGCGGGCAAGGTGTTTTCGGGAGCGAGATGCGAATAGCCGCGATGCGCAATGACCAACGGGCGTGGCGAGTGCAGCAGTTGTTCCGCAGTGGTCATCGGCGCTGCCTGGGCGCTGGCATTCATGGTCGAAATAATTACGGCCAGTCCGCAAAACAACAGAGTGGCGCGAGCAACGCGAGAAGAAATCATCGGCATAAATTTAGTCTGAGCTTTCATGGTTAGTGCGTAAAGTTAAGTTCTGGTGACGGCGAGTAATGGAATCAGGAAAATTAAAAGGCTTTGACGGCGAAGCGATACATGTCGCCGCGATAAACGGAGTTTTCCATTTCGGCAATCAATTCCTTGCCACAGAAGGAAACGCCCTCGACGCGGAACGCGGGCACGTTGGCGCCGACTTCAAACACGCGTAACAATTCGCCGTCCATGACGACGGCGCTGAGCATCTGATTAATCTCCGTCAGGCGAATACCATAATCCTTCTCGAAAATGTCGTAGAGAGACTTTTCGAGGTTCTTGCGATGAATGTCCGGGAACAACTGCAACGAAATGTACCGGGTTTCCTTCATCATCGGAATGCCGTCGGCGAAGCGGAGGCGCTCGATTTCGCAGAACGGCGCGCGCAACGTGTATTCCTTGCCGTTGACGATCTGGGAATGATCGCGATAGCGGAGGTGAAAACCCATCAGCCGTGTGGAAGGTTTCCGGCCCGCTTCGAGCATGTTTTTGGTGAAACCAAAAATGCGGCTGACCGAGCGTTCCACGGTCGTTTGTTTGGAAACGAATGTGCCTTTGCCGCGGACGCGCTGCACCCAACCGGCTTTTTCCAGTTCGTGCAGCGCCTTGCGCGCAGTGGTGTTGCTGACCTGGTATTGCTCGATGATTTCGTTTTCCGAGGGAACGAGCGCGCCGGATTGCAAGTCGCCCCGCTGGATGCGCGCCGTAATTTCGCGGCTGATTTGAAAATACTTGGGGAACGATTGTTCCGTTGCAGGTTTTGGTGTCACGCGTGGCCCGTTTGGTTGTTGTGCGCGCCAGTTAAGGCTTGCGGCGAAGTATCTGTCAAGCGCGCGGCATGGGAAATCCCGGCGGCGATGAAAGCAGCATTGCAGTCGGACGCGAACTTGGAGAAGTTGAACGCATGACAACGAAATGGCTGTTCGGGTTGGGAATTTTTGTATTGGCATTGGCCAACGTGGCAACTGGTGAAACACCTCCGGCGCCAAAGCCGCTCACCGTGATGACGTACAATCTGCGTTACGCGAGCTTGAACCCTCCGAACGCCTGGTCGCAGCGTCGCCCGCTGGTGCGCGAAGTCATCCAGACCGAAGCGCCCGATGTGCTCGGCACGCAGGAAGGGCTGTATTGGCAACTCAAAGAACTGGCAGCGGACCTCCCGGATTATGAATGGATCGGGCTGGGACGCGAAGGTGGCAGCCGCGGCGAGTTCATGGCGGTGTTTTATCGCAAGAGTCGGCTGGAGCCGATGGCGTTCGATCATTTCTGGCTGTCGGATACGCCCGAGGTCATCGGTTCGACCACGTGGGGAAACAAGAACCGGCGCATGGCGACGTGGGTGCGGTTTCGCGATCGGGAAACGCGGCAGGAGTTTTTCGTCATCAACACGCATTTTGATCATGAAATTCAGGCGGCGCGGGAGAAGAGTGCGGCATTGATGCGACAGCGGGTGGCGGCATTGAATACAACTTTGCCCGTGTTGTTGATTGGTGATTTCAACGCGGCCGCCGGCACGAACCGCGCGTATCACCTGCTGACGGAAGACAAATTCTTTGCCGACGCCTGGCTGCTTGCCAGGGAACGGCACGGCGAGGGGATGGGCACGTTCAACGGCTTCAAGGCCATGCCCGTGAACGGCGAGAAGATTGATTGGATTCTGGCGCGCGGCACAGTGACCGTGGACGAGGCGAAGATCGTCACCTTTACGAAGGATGGGCAATTTCCGAGCGATCATTTTCCCGTGGTGGCGCGGGTGAGGTTTCCGGCCGCGCAGTGATGGTTTGATTGCATGGGAATTCATGCGTCACGAGCACGGAACAAGCGTCGCGAGCCAGTTGAGCCCTGAGCCGCAGCGGCCGTTCAAATCACTCTTCCGGCTTCGCATTCCAGACCAACAGCGGCAGCAACAACGCGAACCCCGACGCGATGACCCAGAAATTTCCGACCGCAGTGAAGTCGTAAATTGCCTTGCCAGTCGGGCCAAGCGTTTTGTGAGCGTCGATCAAATACCCGCCGATGGCTTCCTGTAACGACGCGCCCGCGTAACTGAACAAACCGATAACGCCCATCGCCGCGCCGGTGGCTTTGCGCGAACAAATGTCCACCGCCATCAAGCCGCCGAGATAGGTTACTAACGCATAAACCGTGTAGCCGAAAACCATCATGCTGAAGTAATCGCTCCAGGGATTGCCGGCCGGGACGTAAACGAACGTCGCGGTGGACAGCACAAAGAAAATGCCGAACAGCATGCAGGGAATGCTGCGTTTGTGATGAAAGAAGCGATCCGAAATCCAACCGCACGTGATGGCTCCGGCGATGCCGGCAAATTGCGAAATGGAAATAACCGCGCTTGCTTTCGTCAGGCTGTAGCCTTTGGCTTCGGTCAGGAAAACCACGCCCCAGGATTCGAACGCGTAACGCGTCACGTAACACGCCGCTGACGATAAACCCAGAATCCATACGGCGGGCCGGAGAATGACACCCAGTTGCGCTTTGAACACGGGTTTGTCTTTTGCTTTGTGTTCTTCGTGCGTTTGTTCGCCGGCATAAACCGCCACCGGCGGCAAGCCATAAACCTGCGGGCGATCATACATGAACAGATAGAGGAAGAATGCGGCACTGATGCCGAGCAAACCCGGAGCGATGAAGCCCATTTGCCAGCCAAAGGCGCTGACGATGTAAGCGGTGAAAATGTAGGTGAGGCCGGTCCCAATGTTGTGCGCGGAAAACCAGACGCCGTACAACGTGCCGCGTTCTTTATGGGAAAACCATTGGTTGAGCGAAACAATGCACGGGGCCGCGCCGAATGTTTGAAACCAGCCACACAATCCCCACAAAACGGCGAACAGATAAAAGCTCGAGCAAAATCCCATCGTGGTCAGAATCGCTGCCGATCCCAACAAACCGAGCGCGAGAAAACGTTTGATGTTCAAACGATCGGCCAGAAAACCATTCACGCACTTGCCGATCATGTAGGTGAAAAAGAAAACTGAGCCGATGGCGCCGAGTTGTTTTGCGTCGAAAACACCCGAATCGAGCAACGGCTTTTTCACCACGGAATAGCCCTGGCGGATGACATAATACATCGCGTAGCCAAGCGTGATGGACAGGAAAACCGAGATGCGATTCTTCCGATAGCGCCGCTTGATTTCAGCGGGGTCCGTCAGCGGCGTTGCGTCGGGGCCGGTGAGAAAAAACTGCGCAAGTTGATTTAATCGGGAGCGGCCTGGTGAACTGGACCAACGCGCAAGCGGAGCGGCCAGACCGGAGCTGAGTTTCTTTTCGGAGGGAAAATCGGACATGATCAAAATTGGGGTTCACCCGGGATGACTGCGGTGCGATGCCGATCGGCTTCGCGGTGCAGATCGGTGACGATGGTCGGGTGATTCGTGGCGACGTTGTAGTTTTCCGACGGGTCAGACGGTAAATGAAACAACAACGGCGGATCGTGTTTCACCGGCGGTTCAGGACTGTAACCATCGTGCGTGGTGAACTCGGCTTTGAAGTCGCCTTTGCGTATGGCGTAGAGTTGATCACCGTAATAGTAATGCACCACGTCGCGGGAACTTGACCCTGTGCCGAGCAAGAGCGCCGTTTGATCTGTGCCGTCCAGCGGTCGGTCTTTGGCAAGTGTTGCACCAGCGAGTTGCGCGCAGGTGGGAAGCAGATCGAGTGCGGAAGCGATTTCGCTTGTGACGCGACCGGGCTTGATTTTGCCGGGCCACCAGGCGATGGCAGGCACGCGATGACCGCCTTCCCACGTGCCGGCTTTGCCATCACGCAACAGGCCAGCCGAGCCGCCGTTCCATTTCATATTGAGCCACGGACCGTTGTCGCTCGTGAAAATGACCAGCGTTTTCTCCGCGAGGTTCAACCGTCGCAACGCCGCGAGAATTTCGCCGGTGCTCCAATCCAGTTCTTCCACCGTGTCGCCGTAACGTCCGCGCGCGCTTTCGCCGTGAAACTCTTTCGACGCAAACAGCGGCACATGCGGAAACGTGTGCGGCAGATAAATGAAGAACGGCTTGGCCTGGTTCTCCTTGATAAAGCGAATCGCTTCCTCGGTGTAACGCCGCGTCAAAGTGGTTTGCTCCACGGGACGTTCGAAGATTTCCAGATTGCGCATCAGCGGGACATCGAAGTTTTTTGAACTCGGCGTCGAACTGAGCGATTCCGCGCGCCGCACCCGCGGGCCAACTGGATTCATGTCGTTGGAGTAAGGCAGACCGAAGAAATAATCGAAGCCGTGATTGTTTGGCAGAAATTCTGGTTTATCGCCGAGATGCCATTTGCCAATACACGCGGTGGCGTAACCGGCGGACTTCAGGACTTCGGCGATGGTGATTTCGCTGGTCGGCAAACCGTTCGTGGCATTCGGATAAAGCACGTGACGCTTCGGGCCGCCCGCCATGCCGCTGCGAATGGGATGCCGCCCAGTGAGCAACGCTGCGCGACTCGGCGTGCAGAGATTTGCGCCCGCGTAAAAATCCGTGAAGCGCAATCCCTCCGCCGCCATGCGATCCAGATGCGGCGTGCGAATCGTTGGATGACCGTAGCAGCCTAAATCGCCGTAGCCCAGATCATCGGCCATGATGATGATGATGTTCGGACGCTCCGCCGCCGTCGCCGGAGCAAGAAAGCTCAGCCAGCCGCAAAGCAGCGCGGCGATCAGACAGCAGTTTCGTTTCATCGTTTTGATTCGCAATACGCGGTTGAGCTTCGACCTTGGTTTGCGTTCGCAGTCGGAAGCGACGTCAGTTCGCGATAGCGCACGAGTTCCTCCGCCTGTTGCTCATCCGTCCAATCCAACAATTCAGCCATCCAATCAGCGACCTGTTCGGCTTTCTGGGCGGCGTCGCGATGGTAGTAGTGCCAACTGGTGCGGCGCAACATCACGTCGTCGAGATGCACCGCCCATTCATGGGTGCAGTAATGTTTCACCGCGTGGCGACTGAACGGCGGCGGCAACACGCCGCTGAAGCCGTTGACTTCTTCGCGCGGCAACAAGGGTTCGCGCGCCGTGCGGCAGGGAAGGGTGGCGCGCGTCGCGAGGTTCAAGTCACCGACAATGCGATCCACCGTTTGCTCGGCCATCAAACGATACGTGGTGAGTTTACCGCCAGCGACGTCCCACCAATCGGGTTTCGGCGAGCGGATTTCGTGCGAGCGCGAAATGTCCGAAGGTTTCCCATTCGGATCGGCGACGAGCGGTCGCAAGCCTGCCCAACAACTGATGACATCGACGGATTGCAGTTCTGCGCCGGGGAAGAATTGATTGGTGATGCTCAACACATATTCGATGTCTGAAGCATCGGCGGAGACATGATTCAAGTCGCCGGCATAATCGGTGTCGGTCGTGCCGAGAATGGTTCGTTCGCCCCAGGGAATCGCGAAGAGAATGCGTTTGCCTTCTGTCATTACCACTGTGTCAGGCACGGGCACACGTGCGCGGTCCACGACGACATGGATGCCTTTCGTGACGCGCAACTTCACCGAACTATGCGATAAACCATCGGCCCACGGTCCGGTGGCGTTCACCACGGCTCGCGCGCGAACGGTAGCCGTTTCGTTCGTGAGCTGATCCTCGAGCTCGCATTCCCAGAATTCATTTCGCGTTGCGGATTGGAATCGCGCGTAGTTGAGCAATGTAGCGCCGTGTTGCTCCGCCGAGCGCAAGGTATCCAGCACGAGACGAGCGTCATTCGTGAAACCGTCGAAGTAGCGCACGGCGCCATTGAGATTGCGCTGCGCGAGTCCCGGCACTTGCGTCTGCACATCAGCGCGACTCAGCCAGGTGGATTTGCCGAGATTGCGCCCGCCGCACAGCAGGTCATAGATCTTCACGCCGATCTTCAATTGCCACAGCACCCAATGTTTGTTGCCGCGATACGTCGGAAAAATAAAGGGCAGGGGCGCGGCGAGATGCGGCGCGATTTGGTGAACGATGCCTTTTTCCAAGCTCGCTTCGCGCACGAGCCCGACGCGACCTTGCGCGAGATAACGCAACCCGCCGTGCAATAACCGACTCGAGCGGCTGCTCGTGCCGAACGCGAAATCGCGTTGCTCAACCAGTCCGGTTTTCAAACCGCGCATTGCCGCATCGCGCGCAATGCCCGCGCCCACAATGCCGCCGCCGATGATGAGTACATCGAGAGGTGAATCGGTTAACGCTCTAAGCTTTCCCGCGCGGTTGCTGTCAGAAGACGGATGCATGGAGAATTATTTCGCGCGCGGCGGCTGATGCGTGGCGCGCAATTGATCGCCGAATTCCGCGAGCGTGGGAACGATGAGATCGGGCGGCGGGAGATGTTGATTGGCTTGTTCGCCGTTGGTTTCGCCAGTCAAGACGAGCACGCCAAAAGCACCGGCGCGATGCGCCATCGCCACATCGGTGTAAAGGCGGTCGCCCACCATCGCTAGTTCGTCGGCGCGCAAACTGTGTTTGTGCAAAATGCCGCGCAACATTGCGGGGTCGGGCTTGCCGAGCACGGCCGTGGGTTTGCGGCCCGTGGCACTTTCCAACGCGGCGCAAATTGCGCCGCAATCCACGAGCACGGTCGGTTGATCCGTCGGACACACGCGATCGGGATTGGTGGCGAAATATGGTTTGCCTTGTTGAATCCACCACGCCGCGCGACAGAGGCGCGAGTAGGTGAGCGATAAATCGAATCCCACGACGACCGCATCGGGCTCGGAGTCCGGGCTGTCGGGCAACAATTCAAATCCGGCGGCAGTGAACGCTGCGCTCATGCTGTCCGTGCCGAGCACGAAGAGGCGTCGCAGTTTCGGAAACCGTTCGTGCAGGAATTCAATCGTGGCCTGCGTGGAGGTGTAGAGTTGCTCGGCGGTCGCAGCCACGCCCATGTTTTCCAAATGCGCGAGGTAATCGGTGATGTTCTTTGACGGATTATTCGTGAGGAACGTGTAGCCGATATTTAATTCCTGGAGCAGCGCCAGAAACGGCGTCGTGCTGTCGAACAACGTACCGCCGCTGTAAATCGTGCCGTCCATGTCGAGGGCGACGTGGCGGATGCACCGGAGTTGCGCGAGTGAAGCGGAAGACTTGCTTTGCGCCACCAGCGTGGAATCAGAGTTTGTCATCAAATCTTTTTCCGAAAGTTTCGGACTAGCCAAGCGCGGCAACAGCGAATCACTGTTGCCGCGCCGGATTCATATTTCTTTGTAATTATTGTTCCAGACGGAAGAACTGCGTTCCCGTTGCCGGGAGTGTGACAACATTCTGGTTGCCTTCAACCGTCAAAGTGCCGCCTGCGTCGCCCCAAACGGCAGGCGCCAAACTCGTGGTGCTCTTGAGCGTGAAACCCGTAGCGCTCGTGGGCCAGGAAACGCGGACATTGCCGCCGACGAGTTCGATGGCGAGGCTTGGCGCGACCGGCGCCACGATGACGGTGCCCCGGAGCGAAGGTCCGGCAACCCGGCCCAATGCTACAGTGTTGCTATCGGCCGTGCTGGCATTGCCCCAGGCGTAGAGTCGGAAAGTGACCGTTGCCGGGCCGACGAGGTTTTGCAAAGCAGGAATGGCGGCCAAGTCAATCAGCGGAATGGGATCGCCAACTGAAGTAGTGGCGTTGGGTCGGCCGGGAACATCTTGAATCATCCAAGCATAAGGCGCCACGCTCGCGGGGGAAGTTCCACTGGTGCGACCCAAGTAGGTGAACGAGCTTTGCGACCACTCCAAGGCAGACCAGATTGGACCTTGCGGTTCAACGGTGGTTCCCGGCGTCGCGAAACCGTCGAGACTGTATTGCAGTTGATAATTCATCGGCGCGGCTACGGCTGACCGGCGCAACGTTGCGGTGAACGTGGCCAAGGATAGCGTCGCGCCGGGAGTTACGGTTACGGAGAATTCAAAATAATCGCCGCGGGCGATCGCATTGGCCAGCGACGGGGTGGAGGGATTGTTCGTGGAATTCGGACTGTTCCAGCCGCTGGCCGAGAACCCGCGGGTCAGGTTGAATGGGACCAGGCCTGGACCGCGTGTGAGGTCGGCGGCGGTCAAACCGGAAGCGACGGTCGTCGCCGGAGCGGAAGCCACGGGCGAGTTGGGAATCGCATTGAGGTCGTAATACACCACTTCATTCGGCAGCAGTTGGACGCTGAAGTTCGTCGTCGCGACCCAAACGCCGCTTGTGACTGAGAGCGAAATTACCGTGTCGCCGATGGCGTTCATGACCGGCGTAATTTCGATGGCGTAGTTCGTGCCGGTATCGCTGATGACGATGCCACTGTTATTGACGACACTTGGATCGGATGAAGTAGCGCCAAAGGTCCAGCTCGCGGGATTGCCCGGAAGATTGAACACTTGAAAGAAATTGGTGACCGGCACATCCCAGCTCGTCTGTTGTCCCGGGATTTGTGAAAGCGTGGGAATTGTTACGGTCAATTCAAAGCTGGCTTCCGTCATTTTGCCACCCGCATCCACGGCGCGAATCGTGATGATGGCCGTCCCGACCTGGCCGGGCTCGGGCGCGGCAACAATGGTGCGGTTTTCGTCCGAGCCGCCAATCAACAGGGAATTGACCAGGGTCGGATTGGAGGAACTCGCGGACAGCACAAGACTGCCAGCGGCGGTTTCGGCGTCCGAGACGGTGAATGCCAACGGCGCCGTCGGTTCGCCCATCAATGTCAATTGGTCGGCAATGGCGGAAACCTGTGGCCACTGATTGCCTGGATTCAAATCCGTGCCCGTAAACGTGACCATGTCGAGCCAGAGGGTGCCGTTCACGCTGTAACTGGAGGTGGAACGATTGGCGACGTAGGCGTTGGTGCCCGAACCAGTGGCGGTGGATTCAAATTCCGACACCAACCGAACGGCGAAGTCGGGGTTGTCATTGACGCCCGGGATGGCGCTGAAATCTGCGCTCAAGCCAATTTGCCAGGGAGGCGTGCTGGTCATGTCGCCGGAATCAACCGCGGTCACCACCGTGCTGTGGTCGAGCCAGTCGGTGCCGTTGATGGTGTATTGCACGCGCCAATACTTGCTGGCGGTGGCACTGTTCTCCTGATCCCACATCATGAAGATGCTGCCGTAACCAGAGGTGTTGACGCGGAAAATGGCACCAGCGGTTTTGTTGGCTTCGTCGGCGTTGGGAAATCCGCCCGAACCACTGACGGAGCCCAGTCGCCATTGAGAGTTGTCTAATGTGTCTGGATCGCTTGAAGTGCCGCCCGCCACACTCCCAAATTGGGTGGCAACACCTGCGATAGTTTGTGCGGGATTTCCGCTACCGACGTTCGGTCTCGCACTGCCCGTCGCGGCAGTAAAATCGAGCGTCGAACTGTTAAAGTTCCATTGTTTGATGGTTTGCGCGTGGGCGGTGAGGCCTAGCAGGCTGGTAACCAGTATTGCGGCGGTCAGTTTCATGTTCGTTTTACTCTTGGGTTGTGATTTTGTGAAAATTCGGAGCAGTGCGGAGAATCAAGGCGAGTTGGCGCGGGATGTTCCTTGGGACAGATTGTAGGTATCAATCCAATTGACTCGCTTGATCCAACGCGCGTGTCCATCGGTGAAGCTCATCAAGCTGCCTTCTTTGCCATGATTATCTTCGGGATCGGGATAGTTGTGGTTGTTTGGCAAGCTGGAATTGATCGGATCGCGCGTGCCTGAGTCAGCATCCATGATCAAAAAGACATCTGAGGTCGAGAGACGGCGATTGGGAAAGTAGGGATGATTTGCCCGCATCACGAAACTGTTGATGCGCTTCTCGGTTTTTTTGGGATTGGCAATTCCAGTGCCGGTAAACAATCCGAACACTTCGTAACTCAGCCCATAAAAGTTGGGTGATTTGGCGAGGGACAATAAATCACCCAGAATATTTTCGCCCGTCGCGGCCTTGGGAATGGTGTAGGTGGTTCGGATACTGTGTTTGGGCGCTGCCGGACAGTTGAAGGACTTCAGGTTGCTGATGTAACGAGGATAGAGGTACGAGAGGTCGTCATCTGCCGCACCGCGATCGGCATCAGGTGGCGGAGTTCGCGAGGGATCGGCCACCCAGGTAGGCGCGGTAAAATGGCCATCGTAATCTGAGGCATACATGTGACTGGCCAGGGCGAATTGCTTGTGATTGTTCAAGCAACTGATGCGATGCGCTTTGGATTTTGCCTTGGATAAGGCGGGCAGAAGCATCGCGGCCAGAATTGCGATGATGGCAATCACCACCAATAATTCAATGAGGGTAAAAGCGCCCCCCGCTCGCGGCGGGTACGATCGAAGCAAGGGCAATGGATTGCGGTCACGCGAGACAGAGGGCGATTTCATTAGGATCATTGCGGTTTGAGCTGGTCAATTGTTGCGTTGGGCGGAGCGGCGGAACGCCATCGTGGCGCCGCCAAGAATCAGCAAAGTGAGTGCGGTGGGCTCGGGCACGGGATTAGCGCCGCCGAAGACCATGTCAGGCAGCTTGAGTCCCTCGTACCCGGCATCGCTTGCCGAGGCGAAGGTGATGTTGAGTGGATCGCTCGCCGAGCCATTCAGGATTGCGCCAAACCAATCGGCGGCGGTCGAACCGGTGGAATCGCCGCGCCGCCCCACATAAAATGCGCCGGCGCTGGTCGGTGGCGTTCCCGGGACATCAACGATGTTGCCGTATGCGCTGCTGCCCAGGCCACCGACGCGAAGCGTGATCGCACCATAAGAATAGTCGGTGGCCGCTCCGGTGGCGGCGTCCATGATGCCAACAGAATCCGCAATCGTCCAACCGCTCGGCAACTCGAGCACGCCGTCATTATCGGAATCAAGATCCGTGGTGAGAGTGGGGGCGGTGCCCAAACCGATATTCACCAGCAACATCGTCGTTGCCGAGTTTTCGAGGTCCACTTGGGTGCCGTCGCCACTGTGACCGACGGTGCTCGCGCCGGTGAGTCCCCAGCCGGTGCCGGAAGTGTTTTCCAGCACGGTCGCTCCAGCCGTCACAGTTGTGTACTGGCTGGCAGCCTGGCGGGCGAAAAGATAGCCATTGGCACCCAACGAAAATGTGCCGAGGTCGAAAAACTGATTGATGTCGCCGCGACCGGTCGTGCCCTGTCCTTCGACACTGATGAAGTAATAGCCGGCGAGTGACAGGTTTGGCGTGCCACGCAACTCGAAGTATTCGTTGCCGGTGTCGGAGCCGTTCGGATTGGTCAGGACTTCATTGATCCAGACTTGAGCGCTGGCGGCGCTGGTGAAGGCAGCCAAGCCGATTAACGTGTTAATGAGGGGTTTCATACGGTTCTGATGTTTTGGTTTGATTCAACGCACTAACCTACTGGCCGACCCGCAACGGGCTGACCGTTTCCAGTCTTGAGAAACTAAATGAGGGAATCAACGGCCAGAAAGTGACGATTCGGAAACGGCTGTAACGCGATTGTAACATCTGATAATCAGTTATTTATGGTATAGCAAGCGAGTGACATGGCCGAGCAGGACGATTGACGACTCGATGTCAGTGGCTTGTGGTGTTAACGCACTAAGTAAAACGGATGCGCTCATTCTGTCAATAGTTTTTATGAATAATGTTATTCGCGTGCCGAGTTATGGGATTGGTTCACTGTACGAATTATTGCGATAAATTGCTTCATTCTTGATTTTTGCGGTGAGGATTTCAGTTGACGCTGCGACGGAATCGTAAATCTTAGTGCGTCAACAACCCGCTGCCAAAACGCTAACTTTTTACCAAAATGACGTTTTTCCCCAGATTACTGCTGACTTTCCTTTGGAGCTGCGTCGTTGCGCAGGCCGAGGTGATCACTTATTGGGATTTCAATAGCCAGCCTCCGGATCTGAACTTGAGCACCGGCACGCTTGCGCCAGTTCACGGCAGTGGCACCGCCCAAACTGTGGGTGGGGTCACGGAGTCATTCACGGCGTCGAACGGATCTTCTGACCTGGTGGAGGACAACAGCAACTGGCGCATTAGCGGGTGGCCGTTGCAGGGCACGGGCAACAAAGCGCATGGAGTGCAGTTCGCCGTGAGCACGGTCGGCTATCGCCGCATTCGCGTGGAGTTCGATTTGCGGAACAGCAATACCGCGAGCAAATACACGCGCTTTCAATACACCACGAACGGAACGGATTTTATTGATCATGTCGTCATCACCATGCCGGCGGAAACCTGGGTGAATGAACAGAGCATCAGTCTCGAAGGCGTGCCGGGGGTGGAGAACAATCCCGCGTTTAAGTTTCGCTTCGTCACCGAGTTTCAAAACACCGCCACCGGTTTGGGCTCGGCGGGCTATGTCCCATCCGCCAGTGGCAGCAGTTATGGTACAAATGGCACGTTGCGCTTCGATCTCGTGATGGTTTCCGGCGATCCGCTTTTGCCGGACGTAAATCAAACGGTGAAGTTGTTGAACTACAATGTTTGGGGCGCAAGCGCAACGAACTGGACGACCAACACGCCACAGGTTCAGGCCATCGGACGGCAACTGGCTTATCTCACGCCAGACGTCGTCACGTTCCAGGAAATTCCCAATATCGGTCTCACCAACATGCCGAACATCATCGCGACGTATCTGCCGGGCTATTTTCTCGCGACGAATCGTGTGCCGGATGGCGACAAGGGCAACATGATCGTGAGTCGCTGGCCGATTGTGCGGTCGCGCTCGCACATGGGTCGGAGTCCGCTCGATGAATGGGGCTACGACGGCGTGTTCACCCGCGATTTGTTTGAGGCGGAGATCGCCGTGCCAAGTTGGAACGAACGGTTGCATGCGTTTTCGATTCATCTGAAGGCATTCAACGATCCGGAAAGTGGGCCGCGGCGCGCGGCGGAAGCGAGTGCGGTTTCTAATTTTTTCGTGAACGTGTTTCTGCCGACGAAAGGGCAGCGGCCGTATTTGTTGGCGGGGGATTTCAATGAAGACATCGCGCGGCCACGTTCGTATGAGCAGGGCGCGATGCTGCGGATTATCAATGACGCCACCGGCCTGCAACTCACGACGCCGCGCAATCCGTTCAACAACGACGAGCGGACGCATTCGAGCCAGAACCCGAATCCCTCCATTCGCTTCGACTACATTCTGCCGGGGCAAATGTTGTTCACCAACATCATGACAAACTGGATTTTTCGGACCGATTATCTGATTCCGTTGCCGGCTGGTTTGCTGAGCACTGATGTGCAGATCGCGTCCGATCACTTGCCGCTGGTCGCGATTTTCAAGAATCCGTATCGCGCAAATGCGCCGAGCGCGCCGTTTTCCGCCAAGGTCCAGGTGACCAATCAAACGGCAATCGTGACGTGGGCGTCCGTGTCGGGAAACAAATACGTGGTACGCGGCTCGTTCAATCTCACGAATTGGTTCAACGTGTCACAAACCATCACGGCGACGGGCCCGAACAGCAGTTGGAGCGGTAGTCTCGTCCCGAATGGCATGTTCTTTCGCGTGCAGGAGATTCCGTGAGCGGTCGTCAGGCGTGGGCGCGGGAAAGAATTCGCGGAGTTTTTGGGCGCGAAACGCGAAAATTTTTTCAACGTCGCGGCGCACAAAAAGCCAGTTAATCAAAGTGCCGCCGGGCGGGCGGTAAATGACTTCATCGCGACAAAGCGTGCCGCCATCGCATGCTTCGAATGTGTGCGTGTGCCGCCAGAGGCGATAAGGACCGCGCAGTTGTAGATCCACGAAGTGATGCGGCGGATTCCACTCCACAATCTCCGTTCGCCAGCGCAGCGGAATGCCGCGCACGCGCAAACGATAATCAATGAGCGCGCCGGGTTTCATGGGGACGGGACACTCAGTGAGAACTTGAAACCGCAACCACGGCGGCGTGATGGCTTCCAGGTTGCAGGCGTCGGCGAAGAAGCGAAAAATTTCTTCGCGCGGTCGTGGCAGCCAAATTTCACTCGAAAACTGGAATGTTTTCATGACTCAAAGTTTGCCGAGGTTTCCCGCTGTGCTAATCCTTTTGTATGAAGAAATTCTTTGCCGCAAACATCGACGGGAAGGGCCGCGCGATTCGCGGGGTGTTGGGTGCGGCGCTGGTAATTGGCGGTGTGATTTTGTGTAGCTACAACGTCTGGGCGGCTGTCGCGCTGATTTTGTCCGGTGGATTCTGTTTGTTTGAGGCTGTGCGCGGTTGGTGCGTGATGCGCGCTTGCGGCGTGAAAACGCGGTTTTGATTCCGATCAACTCTTGGCGCGCAGTTTTTCTAGAGTTTCGTAAAACGCGCTCAAGTTTTCGTTGCGAAGAAAGCCGCACTTCTCCAAGGCGCTGGCATAACTTTCCGCCGCGCGACCGCCGGCAATCAGCTTCACTGTTTCCGGGACATTTTTGCGCAGCGTATCCAGTTCGGCGGGCAAGTAGGGGTCATCGCCGGGAAACACAATACTCAACGCCAGGGCGCGGGCCTGATTGCGCACCACGGCGCCGGCAATTTCCAGTGCCGGCAAACTGGTCCCCAGATAAATCACGCGCCAGCCGAGATCGTTGGCCGCGGCGGCAACCATCACCGCGCCCAATTCGTGAACCTGGCCGGCGGGAGTGGCGACGACTATCGTCGGGGCCGACCCGCTGGCGGGGTAGGGCTTGGAGTGGCGAATGAGAAAATTCCGAATGACCGCGCTCACAAAATGTTCGTGGGCCGCAGTGATGGTTCCGTCCTGCCAAAGATCGCCGACCCGATGGGCCAGCGGCGCGATCATGCGTTCCAGCAGACCGTGACTGCCGAGTTGCACCGCCGCGCGGCTCAGGATTTGTTCCAATTGCGGGGTATCGTTCGCCAATACCGCCGTCAGCGCTTCATCAATCATCGGTGCCACAGTTCGATCTTCGTTCGGCTTTGGCACGAATGCAGGAGTCGGGGTGGCGACGAGTTCTCGCAGGGTTTCGGTCGGCAGTTGCGCCACGTTACCGATGCTGTGACCGGCGCGAGTCGCAGCATGCAGGAGGGCGAGCCGTTCAATTTCGGCATCTGAATAGAGTCGCCGGTTGGTGTCGGTCCGATCCGGTGAAACGGCGTCGTAGCGCTTCTCCCAGATTCGGATCACGTGTGGGGTGAGACCAGATTTCCGTGCTGCGATTTTAATCGAATGTTGAACTTCCGACATCTACCTAATACATAGACAAAAAGGTAACAGTAGCAAATAAAATTTAACAACGGGAGGTTTATTTATTCACAATGGCCACGTCAACAATGAGCTATGTGTTTTTTGTCTATGTTAAACAAAATATTGACACTTGTGAAATAGTTAGACAAAATATGGACATGTTTAACGGCAACATGATTCCAGGTGGAGCGATTGCAGGTCGGAGTTCCTCGCGCAAACGAACGGGGGCGACTCAGTTGATCGCGAGCATTAACTGGCGCAAATCGTTTCGGGCGACTGCTCGAACTCCCCAAACCGATTCGCGGCTGCAGTCGGCTGGAGACGCGCAGAATCCCGCGGTCAATCTCGACCGCCAGCTATCAGCTCCCGTGCGTGATTCCCGCGCTGAATCTGCCGGTGGTGTTCGTGGTGAAACCGATTCGTTGCTCAGTATCTACATGCGCGAGGCGGGCGAGGTGAATTTGCTGACGCCGGCCGAGGAAGTCGAGCTGGCCGGGCGCATTCAAAGCGGTGATGAGGCGGCTCGGGAACGAATGATTCGCGCCAACCTGCGGCTCGTCATCAAGATTGCCCGCGAGTACGAGAATCTGGGCATGCCGCTGTTGGACCTCATCAACGAAGGCAACCTTGGTCTCATGCGGGCGGTGGAGAAGTTTGACCCGAGTAAAGGCGGCAAACTTTCGACCTATGCCGCGCTCTGGATTCGGCAGCAGATTCGCCGTGCCCTCGCGAGTCAGGGTAAAACCATTCGCTTACCCGTGCATGTGGCGGATCGAATTTATCATTTGTCCCAGGCGGAAGTCCGGTTGCGGGCGCGCTTGGGGCGTGACGCCACAGATGAAGAGCTGGCGCAGGAACTCAATCTTAACGTGGCGCGCCTTGCAAAACTCCGACGCGCCGCGGCGCGGCCCGCCTCCCTCGATGCGCCCTTGGGCGATGAAAGCGCGAGCACCGTGGCTGAGGTGATTGCGGATGAAAACGCCGCGACGCCGTTTGAGCAGTTTCGGGATCGTACGGAGACGGCGCTGGTTCGCACCCTGGTGGCCCAACTTCCCGAGCGCGAAGCCCGTATTCTGCGTTTGCGGTTCGGCCTCGACACTGGGCAAGAACAAACACTCGAAACTGTCGGGCGCAAGCTAAAGCTCACTCGCGAGCGCATCCGCCAACTTCAGAACGTCGCCCTGCACAAACTCCGCCAGATGCTGGAGAGCCCGAAACATTTCCCCCAAACCACCTGATTCGCCCGCAACAAACACCATCATGAGCAAACAAATCATCATCATCGGCGCAGGTCCGGGCGGACTGGCCTCAGCAATTCTTCTGGCCGCCGCCGGGGTGCGCGTGAAAGTGGTCGAGCGGCTGCCGATCATTGGCGGGCGCACCTCAAGCATTGAGTCGAATGGATACAAGTTTGATCTCGGGCCGACGTTTTTCCTTTACCCGCGGGTGCTCGAAGAAATCTTCCACGCGGCGGGAACGACGCTGCAAAACGAGGTCGAAATGGTGCGTCTCGACCCGCAATATCGCATTCAATTCGGTGCTGGCGGAAAGCTCGACTGCACGCCGGATGTTGCATCGATGGAGCAACAGATTGCGGCGCTCTCTCCTCAGGATGCGCCGGGTTTCCGCCGTTTTCTCGCGGAGAATCGCGCCAAGCTCGAACTCATGGAGCCGTGTCTCGAAAGTCCGTTTATGGGCTGGCAGTACCTCGTACAGATGCGATTGCTCAAAATGTTGCCGACGCTGCGCCCGCATCAATCGGTGGACACTTACCTGAAGCGCTTTTTTCAGGATGAACGCGTGCGCCTCGCTTTTTGTTTCCAGTCGAAATACCTCGGCATGTCTCCGTTCCGGTGTCCGAGCCTGTTCAGCATTCTGAGTTTCTTGGAATACGAGCATGGCGTCTGGCATCCGCTGGGTGGATGCGCCGCTGTTACCCAAGCGATGGCGCGCGTCGCCGAACGGTTGGGTGTGGAGTTCTGCCTCAATGAACCGGTTGAAGAAATCCTGTTCACCGGGCGTCGGGCTGTGGGCGTTCGTACTACAACGAACACGCATCGCGCCGATGCCATCGTGGTCAACGCCGATTTCGCCCGCGCCATGGAACGTTTCGTGCCGAATCAACTGCGGCGGCGCTGGACCAATGAGAGGCTGGCGAAGAAGAAGTATTCCTGCTCCACGTTCATGATGTATCTGGGCGTGGAAGGGGAGTTCGATTTGCCGCATCACACGATTCACATTGCGACAGAGTACGCGCGCAACCTGGACGACATCGAAAACAAACACGTTCTCAGCGCTGATCCGAGTTTCTATGTCCAAAACGCGTGTGTGACGGACAAATCCCTCGCGCCGCGGGGGCACAGTGCGCTTTACGTGCTCGCGCCGGTGACGCATCAACATCCGAACGTGGATTGGACGCGCGAGAAGGAGCGTTTCCGTCGGTTGATGCTCCAGCAGATCAAGAAAGCCGGTTACAACAATATCGAATCCCGCATCCGTTATGAACGCGTGATCACGCCGGCGGATTGGGATTCGCGTTATGAAATCTACCGCGGCGCAACGTTCAATTTGGCGCACACGCTGGATCAGATGTTGCACCTCCGTCCGCACAATCGCTTCGAGGATTTGGATGGCATGTATCTCGTCGGGGGCGGTACGCATCCGGGCAGCGGGTTGCCGGTGATTTTTGAAAGCGCCCGCATCAGCAGCCGGTTGTTGCTCGAAGACTTTGGCATCAACGCGCCGATTAATCTCAATCCGCAACGTCCCGCACTGAATCAAGCTCCCGCCGCGCCGCGTAGCACGGTGATGGCCGACGCCGTGCAAACGTTTGCGCGATTGTTCAACTTCAAACCCGCGCCGATTGCGCGCAACACGGCGTCCGACCAGGTTCGCGAATCATGAACCCGCACCGCGACCAATCCTCCGCGATTTCGATCCCGATCTCATTTGAGATCGGACCGGATGCGAGCGGGGTGGTCACGGCGGCGTTTGCCGCCGCGCGCTCGGCGCAACTCAACTGGAGTCGCACTTCGCTGCGCGAACGATTGCGGCGTCTTCGCGTCCTGCGGTCGCTGATTGCGGAACATGGCCGGGAGTTGGCCGAAAGTTCCGCGCAATCCCGGCGGCGGCCGCTGCAAGAAGTGCTGGTCGCGGAAGTCGTGCCGTTGGCGGAAGCCTGTCGCTTTCTCGAAAAGAACGCGTCGCGAATTCTGGCATCCCGCCAGTGCGGTGCGCGCGGTCGCCCGGTCTGGCTCGGCGGGGTGACGGCGGAAGTGCGGCGCGAACCCTGGGGCGTGGTATTGGTCATCGGTCCGGGCAATTACCCATTGCTGTTGCCCGGCGTGCAAACCATTCAAGCGCTTGTGGCGGGCAACGCCGTGGTGTTGAAACCCGGCGTCGGCGGATTGGGCGCGGCTCAAGGCCTTCAGCGTCTCATCGAGCGCGCGGGTTTAGATAGCCGATTGGTGCAAGTCTTACCTGAATCCACCGATGCCGCCCGACTCGCCCTTGCAGCGCGCCCCAACAAAGTCGTGTTCACCGGCTCGGCGGAGGTGGGCGAAAAAGTGTTGTTCCAACTGGCGCCCCAACTCACGCCTGCCACGATGGAATTGAGCGGTTGCGATGCAATGATCGTTCGCGCGGACGCCGATCTCGCTTTGGTCGTGAAGGCGTTGAAGTTCGGCCTGACGCTGAATGACGGCGCCACGTGCCTGGCTCCGAAACGCATTTTCGTATCGGCCGCGTGCGCCACCGAACTCGAAGGACGGTTGGCGGAAGCCTTGCGTCCGGCGACCACGATTCGGCCGCTTACGGAAACGCTTAAAGCCGTGGTGCAAGATTTGCAATCGCGTGGCGCGCACTTCATTGCCGGCGGCGTGACGGGGACGCAGATGATTCGCTTGCCGGCCATTGTTGGCGGAGTTCCGCCGATGGCGCGGGTGTTGCACGAAGACGTTTTTGCGCCGTTCGCGGCGCTGGTCACTGTGACGGACGACCACGAAGCCGTGCTGCGGACGAACGATTGCCCGTATGGACTGGGCGTCAGCATTTTCTCGCGAGACGAAACGGCGGCCCGGGCACTGGCCGAACGGGTGCAGGCGGGCGTCGTCACCATCAACGATTTGTTGCTGCCGACGGCGGACGCGCGGTTGCCCTTTGGCGGACGCGGGCGCAGTGGCTTTGGCAGCACTCGCGGAGCGGAAGGATTGTTGGAATTGACCGTGCCCAAAGTCGTCACGGTCAGTCGTAGTAAGTTTCGGTTCGCCTTTGAGCCGCCGCAACGCGACGACGCGGCGTTGTTTGAAGCCTACCTCATGGCAACCCACCGGCAGGAAATGGGCCGCCGGCTCAAAGGCATCGCCACGCTCCTGAAAACACTCTGGCGCCGCGGCAAACCCGACTTAAACAAAAACGAATTATGAAAGCTCAAAAAACCGAACGCATTGGAATCATTGGTGGCGGCCTTGGTGGCCTGGCCGCGGCGTGCACGCTCGCCGCGCGCGGTTATGCCGTGACCGTGTTTGAACGCAACTCCTGGCTCGGCGGCAAAGCCGCGCAACTCGAAGGCGCAGGTTTTCGTTTCGACATGGGGCCAACCATCGTGACGATTCCGTCGGTGTTGCGCCGCATTTTCAACGAGGCAGACCGGCGCCTGGAAGACTATCTCGATCTGGTCCGACTCGATCCGCAGTGGCGCTGTTTTTTTGATGACGGCTCAGTGCTTGACCTGGCGCAAGATCCGGAACAGATGGCGCAAACCCTCGATCGGTTTTCGCCGACAACTAATTCCGGAGCGCACTATCGCAGGTTCATTAAACTCAGCGAGCGTTTGAATGACATTTCGCAACGCCAGTTCTTTTACAAATCCATCGGTGGTCTCGGCGACATGGTTGATTTCAAAGCCGCGTTCGATGCGAAACTGTTGGGTGACGTGTTCTCCATGCGCATGGGCCGCACGGTGGCCGGGACGGTGCGCGCGTTCAATCCCGATCCGCGCGTGGCGCAGATGATCGACCATTTCACGCAATACGTCGGGTCTTCGCCGTATGGCTCGCCGGCAATTCTTTGCGGCATTGCGCACATGCAAACGGACGAAGGCGTGTGGTATCCGATCGGTGGCACCCGCGCCGTGCCGGTGGCGCTGGAAAAATTGGCGCGTGAACTTGGCGTCGAATTCCGGCTCAACACCAAAATTGAAAAGGTAATCCAACGTAACGGTGAAGTGGCGGGCGTTCGCACCGACTCAGGCGAGGAACTTCCGCTGCGCGCGGTGGTTTCAAACTGCGATTCCGTCCGCACGCATCGCGAACTCATCAACGGCACCGTGGGCGCGAAGTTTGAAAAGCGGCGCGGCTATGAAGCCGCGTGTTCCGGCGTCGTGTTGTATCTCGGTTTGAAAAAGCGCTACGACCATCTCGCCCATCACGACTTTGTGTTCAGTCGCGATCCGCATGAGGAATTTGAGTGGATTTACAAGAAGGGCGAACCCGCGCCTGATCCGACGTGTTACCTCGCGGCGACCACATGCAGCGAAAAAGCCACGGCGCCAGAGGGCGGCGAAGCATTGTATGTTTTGGTGCACACGCCGTATTTGCGGCCGCATCACGATTGGAAGAAAATGCTGCCCGCGTATCGGCGGGTGATTATCGACAAGCTCAAGCGCACGGGCCAGATGCCGGATCTCGAGGAGCGCATCGTGTTCGAGCGCGCCCTGACGCCGCAGGATATCAACGACCGCTACCACGTGCTGAATGGCGCAATTTACGGACTGGCGAGCCACGGCCGTTTTTTGGGCGCGTTCAAACCCGCGAATCGTTCGCCCGACCTGCGCGGTCTGTATCTTGCCGGGGGCGCGGCGCATCCCGGTCCCGGCATGCCGATGGTTTTGATGAGCGGCTGGATTGCGGCGGACGTGCTGGATCAAGACGGCGTGGCGCTCGCCGTTCGTACGCATCCTTCGGTCGCAGCCGAACAGGCCAAAGAATTGGTTGCGGCTTGAGTGCGAGGCGAATGTCATGGTGCATGAAAATAACATCCCGTTGTCTGCTCCCCTTGCCCCAGCGAATGGAGAGAGCCGGGGTGTGTCGTCGGGGGAAAACCGCGCGCCCCTGCCCCCCGCCGTCGCGTTGAAGGGCGTTGCCATTTCGGCGTGGTTGCTCGGGTGGTTCACCTGGTATTCCCGTCGCTATATCCGGCGGCACTTTCATTCGTTGCGAATATCGCGCAGCAGTCCGGCGCCAACCGCGAACGGATTGCCGCTGGTTATTTACTCCAATCACGCGTCCTGGTGGGATCCACTCGTGGGACTGGTATTGAAAGCCCATTGTTTTCGGGAGCGAAATTTATTTGCGCCGATTGATGCCGCGGCGCTGCGACGCTACGGGCTGCTTCGAAAGCTCGGATTCTTTCCAGTGGAACAAAAGAGTTCCCGCGGCGCCGTGCAATTTCTTCGCGCTGCCACCACAATTCTCCAATCGCCTCACAGCGTTCTCGCCGTCACGCCGCAGAGTCGGTTCGCCGACGTGCGAGAGCGACCGGCTCAATTTCAAGGCGGACTGGGTTTGCTGGCAACCCGCGTCGAGCGGGCGTTGTTCGTGCCGTTGGCCGTCGAATACGTTTTCTGGGAGGAACGGTTGCCGGAAATTCTGGTGCGATTTGGGCCGCCCGCGGCGATTGGCGGCAGCAGTGGTGCGCTCACGGCGGACGAATGGACTGCTTTCTTCGAGGCGCGCTTAACTGAAAATCAAGATGTGCTGGCGACGGAAGCGCAGCGGCGCAATAGCAATCAGTTTGAGACGATTCTGCGCGGCGGGGCCGGGCAGGGTGGGGTGTATGACTGGTGGCGGGCGTTGGGCGCGAAATGGCGCGGTGAGACCTTTCGAAAGGAGCATGGTCTGCGATGAACTGGGACGCCTTGGCCTTGATTGCGTTGGCGCTCGCGGCAATCCCCGCAGTGCTCACGCTGGTGAATTGGTTTTTCTACCGGCCGATCGCCACCGCGCGGCGGGATTCGCAAAGTCAAACTCCCATCTCCGTCTTGATTCCGGCGCGCAATGAGGAGACGAACATTGCCGCAACGCTGGAGTCGGTGCTCGCGAATCGCGGCGCAGAGTTTGAAGTCGTCGTGCTGGACGATCATTCGACGGATCGAACCGCGGAGATTGTCGCGGCGTTCGCGGCCCGCGACGCGCGCGTGCGCCTGGAGCATGCGCCGGCGCTGCCGGCGGGTTGGTGTGGCAAGCCGCACGCCTGTCACGTGCTCGCGGAGCGGGCCAAATACGACACGTTCGTCTTTATTGATGCGGATGTGCGACTCGCGCCGGATGCTTTGGAACGAATGGGCGACTTTATGCGCAAATCGCAGGCCGCCCTCGCCAGTGGGGTGCCGCGCCAGGAACTGGGCACGTTCAGCGAACGATTATTGTTGCCGCAAATTCATTTCGTGCTGCTGGGATACTTGCCATTGCCCGTGATGCGATGGACGACCTCGCCCGCGTTCTCGGCGGGCTGCGGGCAATTGTTTGTGATTCGTCGCGCCGAGTATGAATCCGTGGGCGGCCATATGCCGATCCGGGACACCTTGCATGACGGGGTAAAACTGCCGCGTCTGTTCCGGCGACACGGTTTCAAAACGGAATTGTTCGACGCAACCGATGTGGCGGCGTGCCGGATGTATCGCACCAACGCGGAGGTGTGGCAGGGGCTCGGCAAGAACGCGACCGAGGGGTTGGCCGCCCCGGGAACAATTCTGCCGATGAGTTTGCTGTTGTTTGGCGGGCAGGTGTTGCCGTTTCTGCTCTTGCTCGTACTGTCGGTGATGGAATTTTCCGGCGTGCTGGCGACTTGTGGTGCAATCGTGTTGGCGTGGCTGCCGCGCCTGATGGGAGTGCGCCGCTTCCGGCAACCGCTCGGCAGCGCGCTGCTGCATCCAATCGGCGTGCTGGCGTTATTGGCGATTCAATGGCTGGCCTTGGTGCGGCAAATCGCCGGGAAACCATCGGTATGGAAAGGACGCAGTTACAACTCCGCGGCAAAAACGGCATGATGAAATTCTTGGGTATCACTTTGTTGCTCGGGATGGTTTCAGGAGTGTGGGCGGGCAACGTTACCAATGCGCCTGCGTGCATCGAATTGCCGGACCAGTTCGAGCAAATCCAGAAACTCGCGTTCCCCAACACCAACGTCACGGTGCTGACGCTGGCGGATCGCAAAGGCTCGGAACAGATCGCCGGGTGGGTGGGGCCAGTGGCCAAACGATTCGGCAAACGCGTGGATGTGCGCGGCATTGCGGATGTCTCGGCGGTGCCGTGGTTGTTGCGCGGTTCGGTGCGATCGGGTTTTCGCAAAGACATCACGCATCCAGTGATGATGGATTGGTCTGGCGCGGAAATTAAAAAATTCGCCCCCAAAGCAGATATGACGACGGTACTCTTGATTGATGGGAGTGGGAAGATTCTGCGGCGCTACGAAGGAGCGGCCACGCCCGCGCAATTGGAGGAGCTGTTCGGCTTGATTGAAAAAACGTTGGCGGCGCAGAAAACCCAAATTCGCGCCAAGCCATGAAGGAAGTTTCCCTCGTCTGGCAGCGATTGGATTTGCGGTTGGCGGACAATCCCGCGCTCCACGCAGCGGCGGAACGCGGAGCGGTAATACCGGTGTTCATTCACGCGCCCGCCGAAGAAGCGCCGTGGGCGCCGGGCGGCGCGTCGTTATGGTGGTTGCATCAGTCACTCGCGGCCCATGACGCCTCACTGCGGAAAATCGGGTCGCGCTTGATTGTACGGCACGGGCCGACGCTGGAAACCTTGCAAGCATTGATCAAGGAAACAGGTGCGACGGCGGTGTTTTGGAATCGGCGTTACGAACCGGCGGTGACCGCGCGCGACACGAAGATTAAGGCGACTCTGCGCGAAGCGGGCCTCAAAGTCGAAAGTTTCAACGGCGCATTGCTGCATGAACCGTGGACGATTGCGAACCAAAGTGGCAAGCCATATCAGGTGTTCACGCCGTTTTGGAAGCAATGCCTGGCCAAGTCAGATCCGCCGGAACCTCTTTCCGCGCCAAAAAAACTGCCGGCGCCCGACCAATGGCCGAAATCGCTGGCGTTGGCGGAACTCGAATTAGAGCCGAAGATCAAATGGGCCGAAGGCATCCGCGCGGCGTGGCAGCCGGGCGAGCAAGGTGCGGGTAAAATGCTGAAGACATTCTTGGCTGACGCCTTTGCGGATTACAGCGACCAACGCAATCGGCCCGATGTGCGCGGCACGTCGCGCTTGTCGCCGCATTTACATTTTGGCGAAATCAGTCCGCGCCAAATCTGGCAGGCCGTGCGCACGCATGCGGAAAAGCACGGCCACAAGTCGTGGCGCGACTCGCAATACCTCGCTGAAGTCGGCTGGCGCGAGTTTTCGCATCATTTGTTGCATCATTTTCCGCGCACGCCGACCGAGCCATTGCGTGAGGAGTTCAAAAAGTTTCCGTGGCGCAAGGATCAAGACTTTTTGAACGCCTGGCAACGCGGGCAGACGGGTTATCCGATCGTGGATGCCGGCATGCGCGAGTTGTGGACGACCGGCTGGATGCACAATCGCGTGCGCATGATTGTGGCGTCATTTCTCGTGAAGGATTTGCTGTTGTCCTGGCGCGAAGGCGGGGCATGGTTCTGGGATACGTTGGTGGATGCGGACCTGGCGCAGAATACCTTGGGCTGGCAGTGGACGGCGGGTTGTGGCGCGGATGCTGCGCCGTATTTCCGCGTGTTCAATCCGGTGAGCCAGGGCGAGAAGTTTGATCCCAAGGGCGATTACGTGCGGAAATGGTGTCCGGAACTGGCGCCACTGCCGAACGAATGGTTGCATCAGCCCGATAAAGCGCCGGAGAAAGTTCTGGCGCAGGCGGGGATCACACTCGGGAAGCATTATCCCGAGCCCGTGGTCAATCACGCCATTGCCCGGGAAGTAGCGTTGGAAGCGTTCGCAAAAGTCAAACGTGGATAACTTGTGCCGCTTCGTTCTTGACCGAAGCGGTGGTTTTGATTGGACTGCTGACAATATGAAAAAAGGATTTTTGATTCTCTTGGTTGGAATAATCAGCGTCGGCCTGACCGGCTGTGTGAGCACGGTGACAGAGGAGAAAACGGCGGGAGTCAAGTTGGCGCCGGACCAACTGGAAAATCGTTATGAAGTGCCGTTGCCGCGGGCATTTGACGCCGCCAAAACCGCCTTGATGAACTACGGCACCGTGACCCGCGAATCCAATTTGCTCATGAGCACCAATCAGGTGCGCGCGCTGGAAGGCACCGCCAAAGGTTGCGATGTCTGGGTGCGGGTTGAGGCGTTGGACGCGCGGTTGACTTCGGTGAAAGTCCAGGCGCGCACCACCTGGTCCGGGAGCGATGTGCAGGTCGCGCACGAATTGGCCACGCGGATCGCGCTGGAACTCGCCAAATGAGGCACTCGCGGCAGGCACGGAGAATTTCTGGAGGTATTATGAAAACGGTCATCAAACTTGCGCTGTTAGGTATGGCGTGTGGCGTGGTCGGATGCGTGAACACCGTCACGCAAACCCACCCCGGCCCGGGACCGGCGTATCGGGACCGCGTGGAGGCACGTTATCAGAAGCCGGTGGATCAGGTCTTCGAAGCCTCCAAGCGGGCGCTGACCACTTACGGCAACATCACCACCGAAGGGAAAGTGCTGGCCACCACCAATGACGTGCGCGTCATCGAGGGCCTCGTCAATGGCCGATCCATTTACATGCGGGTGGAGCAGATCGATCCCCAGGTGACTTCGGCGATTGTGCAAGTACGCACCGGCTTCGGCGGAACCGATTTGCGCGTGGCTACGGATTTGGTGCAACGCATCGCGGTGGAATTGGAGTAACCGCTCGCACTGCGCGAGTGAAAGTTTCCGGCCGACCTGCGGGTCGGCCTTTTTCTTGTCACACTTTTTGCCGCGTGATGCGATCCGGATGGCGCGCCCGACTGATGGCGGTGTCGTAGGTGATGAGGCACTTGCAATACAGGTCATGCAGGCAATTGTCCATCAGCACCATGCCATCCCGCCGCCCGGTTTGCAGAATGTTCTCCAGATGATGCAATTGATTCTCGCGAATCAAATTGCGCACCGCGCCGGTGGCCATGAGCAATTCATACGCGAGCACCCGGCGCGTGCGATCCGCCGCCGGCAATAGTTCCTGGGCGATGATGCCCTGCAACGCGTTCGAGAGTTGCAGCACAATCTGTCGTTGCGCGCTGCCTTCAAACACACCGACGATGCGCTCCAAGGCATGCGCCACATTCGGCGAGTGCATTGTGGCGAGCACGAGATGGCCGGTTTCCGCCGCAGTCAACGCGGTGGAAATCGCCTCGAAATCACGCATCTCACCGACCACCAACACGTCCGGGTCTTGGCGCAACACATGCACCAACGCGCGATTGAACGAGCGCACATCGGTCAACACTTCCTGCTGCACGACGATGGCGCGTTTGTTCTGGTGCACGAATTCAATCGGATCTTCAATCGTGACGATCTTGCAGCGCCGCTCGCTGTTGATGAGGTCCACGAGATAATTCAACGTCGTCGTCTTGCCCGCGCCGGTCGGACCGGTGATGAGCACAAGGCCGTTGGGGCGCCGGGCCAATTCATCAATTCGCTCCGGCAAACCGAGCTCTTCGCGTGACGCAATGCGTTCGCCGCAAAAGCGAAAACTCATTTCCGCATGCCCGTTGCGCCGATAAAACGTGGCTCGCACCCGACCCGCCTTCGGATGCAGCAGCGAGATGCACAACTCCCATTCCTGCTCGAATTTTTTGCGCTGTTGCTCGTTCAACAAACTGTCAGCCATCGCGGAGATTTCCGACTCGGCCAGTGCATCCTCGTCGGCGATGATGATTTCGCCATTTACTCGAAAGGCCGGCGGTACCCCGGCGACAAGGTGCAAGTCCGACGCGTCAAAATCGCTGGCTGAAGCAAGGAAACGGTCGAGCAGGGGATGGCTCATGGGCGGAAAAGTTGGCGCCACCAGCCGCAGAATCGCGCGAAGCCGCCAACCTGCGCGAGTTCGCGGAAGGCATGGCTGACTTCGGGGTGGTGGGGTTGGAGTTGTTTGGCTTGTTCGTAGGAATGGCGCGCCGGAGCGACGAGGCCAAGCGCTTGTTGACAACGCCCCAGTTCCAGCCAGAGCAGAAAATGACTGGCGTTGGCTTCGAGGGCCTGTTGCATCAATTTCAACGCGAGCGCGAACTGTTCGTAATAAAACCGGATGCGCCCGGCGAGCCATGGTAGCACCCAATCGCCCGGTGAAAATGACAGGGCTTTCTCGAAGCAATACTCGGCGCGCGATTCCTTGCGCGCCAACAACACATCGCCGCGCGCGAGCCAGACGTACGGGGTGTCGCCGCGTTCTTCAATGGCCGAATCCGAAAACGCCAACGCGCCTTGCAGATCGCCGCTCCGCGCCAGTGCGACGGCTTTGGCAGCGAGCAATTCGGGTTCGGCGGGAAATTTTTCCAACGCTTTGTCGGCCCAGAGCTGCGCTTCCCGGAATTCGCCGAGTTCGATCAACATGCGAACCTGACCGGTCCACGCGGCGGGATTCTGCGGATTGAATTCCAGCACTTTGGCAAAGAGGCGGAGCGCCGATTCAAAGTTGCCGTTCTCAAAGGCGGTCCGGGCTTCGGCGAGGAAATGAGTTTCACCCTTGAGCGGTTGGCGGGATGATTCGTGCGAGTGTTCCTCGTGTGGCCCGCCCAACTCCAGATTGCCGAAGCGACTCATGGTGATGGGCGGATTTAACCACGAACCCACCCGAATGCCACTACTAAAACGGGCGCCGCGAGAAGCCAAATGCCCGCGCCAACCTCAGGGGAGAAAGAATTGGTCTCGGTTCGCGTCATACGGGAGAACTTTCAGCGAGGTCGCGCTTATTCGGTTTCATTTGCCGCGGGCAAAATCATGCGCGGCACACTGGCGTTGCGGGCGCGACCTTCCGCCCACGCGCGCAGCGTGCTGATTTGTTCGTCCATCGTTTTTGCCAGCGGCACGGTTTGCGCCAGCGCCATCAGAATGTGTTCCGTGGTCAATTCCTTGCGGGCGTAAAACGCATCGTAAAGCGCGCTGTTGATGGCTTCCTCGATTTCCGCGCCGCTAAACTTCTCGCTCGCCAGGGCAAGCTTCGTGATATCGAACTTCGCAGCGTCACGGCCGCGTTTTGCCAGGTGAATGCGGAACACTTCCATGCGTTCCTCCGGCTTGGGCAGGTCCACAAAGAAGATTTCATCCAACCGCCCTTTGCGCAGGAGTTCGGGTGGCAATTGCGAAATATCATTGGCGGTGGCGACCACGAAGACCGGCGCCTTCTTTTCCGAAAGCCACGTGAGGAAAGTGCCAAAGACGCGCGCGGTCGTGCCACCGTCGCTGGCCCCGGAACTTTGCGCGCCGGCAAACGCTTTATCAATCTCGTCCACCCAAAGAATGGCGGGAGCGATGGATTCGGCGACCGCAATCGCGCGTCGGATGTTTTCTTCGGACGAACCGACAAAACTCCCGAACATCCGGCCCACGTCGAAGCGGAGCAGGGGAAGCTGCCAGAGATTCGACACTGCTTTCGCGCACAGACTTTTGCCGCATCCTTGCACGCCCAGCAGCAAAATGCCGCGCGGCGCGGCGAGGCCGAATTCCCGCGCTTCGTCGCTGAATGCCACCGTGCGCTTGGTCAGCCAATCCTTCAGCACGATCAATCCGCCGACATTCGTAAAATTTTCCTCCGTCGCGTAATACTCCAGCAGCCCGCTCTTGCGAATGATCTGTTGTTTCTCGGCGAATACTTCGCTCATGCCTTCGCCGCTCAGGCGTTCGGATTTGACGATGATTTTGGCGAAAACGTTCTCCGCTTCACCGAGCGTGAGGCCGAGCGCGGCTTGTAACAATCGGTCGCGCCCCGCTTCATCGAGTTCGATCTTCACCTGCTTGAGTTGGCGGACCTCGGCAATGATTTGGTCGAGCAAGGTCGCGAGGTCGTCGCGCGTGGGCAACGGATGATTCAACACCGTGATCTCCTTCTCCAACTCCGTGGGAATCTCCAACACCGGTGCGATGAGCACGATGGTCTTGAAACTGTTTTTCAGGTGCAGCGCGATTTCCTTGAGCTTGCGTGTGACGGCGTAATTGCTCTTGGTCAGAAACGGATGCAGATCCTTGAAAATGAAAATCGCCGGCTCAACCTGTTCAATGACGAGGTCCAGCGCTGCCAATGGTTCTTTCGTGGCTGAATTGCGATTTTTATGCGACTGAATGGAAGTGCCCGCTGGCACGAGGCCCGTGCTGTAACTCCACTCAAAAACCTTCTTTTGCCGCTGGCGCGCGATGTCGATGACGACCTGCTGCACCCGCAGTTCCTCGCTGGAAAGGACATAGAGAATCGGATAGCGCGCGCGAATCAGCGTCTCGACCTCAGTGGCGAAGTTCATGCCGGAAAAGTCTGCCCGTTGCTGTTTAATCTTTCAACCACCGTTGCCACCAGCGGCGTTTCGGCGGTGGCAACTTGGCGATGGACTGGCTCAAACGCTCCGCGATGGTCGGCGGCACCTCGGTTTGCGCGGCGTCATGGCGCAACAATTCCTCCGTTGTGGCAAATTCCCGCGTCCCTTGTTGTCCGCTCGTGTGGGCGACTTGTTCCTGTTCCTGGCAACGTTGTTTGGATTCGTGTTTCATACGGCTTCAGGGATTCAGGCGGTTTTCGCAAAGTGCGTCGCAAACGCTTTTCGCGCCCGATGCAATTTGCCGCGGACGGCGTCGGTGGTTTGTTCCGTCAACAGGGCCACTTCCTCGTAACTCATTTCTTCATCAGCCACGAGCAACAGCAACAGGCGATATTCTTCGGGCAACGCGGCGAGGGCCGTTTGAATGCGTTCGCCGAGTTCCTTGGTTTCCAGCGCGTGCAACGGTGATTCCGTCGGCGCGGCTGTCACGTGCCAAACCGTGTCATCCGCCGTGGTGACCAGATTCCGCTGACTCCAGCTTTGATTCAGATTCTGGCAATGATTGATTGTGATCCGATACAGCCAGGTGCGCAGGGAGGATTCACCGCGGAACTCCCCCAATTTGCGATAGACCTTGAGAAAAACATCGTGCGTGACGTCTTCGGCCTTTTGGGGGTCGGCCAGAAACCGCAGTGCGAGATAATACACGGCGCGACTGTGCGTTTCGTAAATCGCAGCGAACTCCGCCGAGTCCGGCAAGGCCCGCAACGGGTTCGGCGCGGTGGAAGCCGCTGCCGGTTCGTTCACACAAGAATCCATGGCTGTTGGACCGGGCTCGCCGCCGTTCGGCACGCGCCAATCGTTACGAGTTTGTGCTGCCGCGACCCGATTTCAATCCGATGTCCTGTTCATACGTGCCGAGTTTCACGGAACGCGTCGCGGCTTTGGCTTTCAATTCCAGTCGCAGCAAATCCAGGCGATTCCGCGCCAGGTCGGCGGCGGCGTGATTCGGATAACGCTCGATGATTTGCGTCAAGGTCGTGGCCACGGTGTCGTATTGGCAACCGTGCCGCACTTGCAGGTCCGCCAACAAATTCAGCCACCGAATCACGCGGGGCGCGGGCTGTTGCGGTTGATTGATCAACAGGCTCAATTGATCCGCCGCCAGATCCAGCCGGAGATAATGATCCGCGTAAATTACCGCCAACTGTTCCCGTGCGTCTGTGTCCTGCGGATGACCCTCGAGATGTTTCACCAACTCATTGGCGCGGGCCGCCTGGTCCACTGCCGCCGGAGCAAGATGCGCTGAGGATTGCAGCAACCCGATATTTTCCACGCCGGCCGGTACGGCGACGCGGGGCCGATCGTGTTGCGCGATGAGCTGCTCGCGATTCGCCAGATGCCCGATGCGTTGTTCGGCTAACAATGCCAACTCCGTGCCCGGCAACAATTGCACAATCCGCTCCAGACTTTCGCGGGCTGCGTCCGGGTCAGACGAATACTTCAGATGCCAATCCGCCAGCGTGTTCAACGCATACGCGATATTGCGCGGCGCGTGCTTGGGTTGTTGGCAGATACGTTGAATGGTGATGGCCGCGCCCGGCAAGTCGTTCAGATTCTCGGCTTCAATCTCTGCCAGCAACATCTGCCCGGTAAAATCCGTGGGGAACTTCTGCAATTGTTTGCGGATGTCCGCGATGGCCTCGTTGTAGTGACCGCGCTTGCGCTTCGCGATGGCCGACGAATAAAACGCCTGCGGTTCCAGTTCCTGATCGCCGCCGTCATACAAATCCCCGAACGGGCGGGCGATGATCATTGCAATGTCGCGCCGCCAGATGATGGCAAAGTACAGTCCCAACGCCGCCGTCAATCCCGCGCCAAAAAAAGCCGCCCCATAATCCAGCCCGCCGTTCACCTTACGTTGCAGCCAGGTAATCAGGAAATAACCGCCCACCAATCCCGGCACGGACAACGCCCACTTGATCAGCAACGTCGCCCGGTCGTTCGTGTTCCGAAACCAGAACCACAGCCCCGCGCCCAGAATCCCGCCGATCACAATCCACCCAGCTATTTTTCCAACCAGGGCTAATGTCGATTGGGTGTCCGGTGACATTGCTGATGACTCTTTGGCCGTGCGGGCGCGAATTCAAGGAAATTCTGGCCTCACCGCGCTACCTGTAACAAATTGCTTCGCAACGGCGTCCTGTTGGGAGAATGAAGATGTATCATACAATTTGGACCGCGCTGCTGGTAATTGGTTTCAACCTCAATGCTCTCCTCGCATCCGATTGGCCGACGTGGCGTCTTTCCGCCACCAACGAAATCCAAATCACGGATGTGGAATGGCGCGATGCCGATCGCGATCGCACCATTCCGGCGCGAATTTATTCCCCGCGCACCAACCATCAACCCGCGCCCGTCATCATCTTCTCCCATGGTTTGGGTGGTTCGCGCGAAGGATACGCCTACCTTGGCCAATACTGGGCCGCGCACGGGTACGTCTCGGTTCACCTCCAACACGCCGGCAGCGATGCCGCCGTATGGGAAGACGCCCGGTTCGGTCAACGCATGGCCGCCATGCGGCGCGCGGCGGCCGACCCGCGCAATGCCATGAACCGCGCCCGCGACGTCTCCTTCGCGATTGACCAACTCACCTACCTCAACGCCACCAACTCGCCCTGGCGCAGTTGTTTCGATCTCGACCGGGTTGGCGTAGCGGGTCATTCGTTCGGCGCGCATACTGCGCTTTCCGTGGCTGGCGCGAAATACGCCCCCCTCGGCGGCACCGTCAGCCTCGCCAAAGACCCGCGTGTCAAGGCCGCCATTCCCATGAGCGCGCCCGCTCCCGCCAATCGCGCCCGCCTCGCCGCCGCATTTGCCGGTGTCAACATCCCTTGCTTTCACCTGACCGGCACCAAAGACGACAGCCCCATTGGCGACACCACCGCCGCCGACCGCCGTCTGCCCTTCGACCATTGCAACAGCTCCGATCAATATCTCATCACCTTCACCGGCGGCGACCACGCCATCTTTAGCGGACGGGATCGCTGGTTCGGCGGCGGGAAAGACGAGCAATTCCAGCGGCATATTTGTCTCAGCTCCCTCGCCTTTTGGGACGCCTACCTGCGCGATGACACCGCGGCGAAAGAATGGTTGCGCACACAATTTGAATCCGAGTTGGGTGCCGCCGGGGTCTTTGAGGTGAAGCCGAAGTGAAACGTTCTACGGTGATCGCGCTACTCCGCGCTGAGGATATGCGCCAACGAACAGCGGACGGTCAGGGCGAGCAAGTCATTGATCACATCGAGCACGATGAACTTGCGGACCTGCCCCCAGGTTTCGGTTTCGTAGGCTGTGCCGACGTGGAGCAGCAGGGAATCGAGCATTTCACGCGTGTCATCGCGCGCCAGCAAACGTTCGAAGCCCCGACGAATTGCGGGAAAAGAAACCTGCATGACGTTGGTATGCGGCAACGCGGCGTCCACCGCCAATTGGAGCAGGGATCGAATTTCTTCCGACGTGAGATTCTCGGCGTTGGGGTTGGTGCGGAGGGTGGCGCGATGCGATAGCAATAAATGCAAGGCGCGAAACCGGACTCGCGGGGCGGGTGATTCCAGCCAGACTTCCGGATTCAAGTCCGCGAGAATCCGGCGCACCGGACTCGTGCGGTCATTCACGCGGTCAAACAAGGCCGTGCCGATGATGCGTTCGTCGTCCCACCAGCCGGGAATTTCTTCGAGCTTGCGATGACTTTCGCGGGCCATGCGCAAATCAAATTCGCGTACGAGCCGGATTTCCTTGTGTAGATAGCCGTAGCTCAGCGGCGTCAGGACCGCCTTGCGCAGCCGCAAGGGCAACGGCACGAAGTCCGGCAACACCAGCCGCACTTCCAGTTGCCCGCCGTGATGCTCAAGGGCTTTGCGCAGGCACAGCTCCCAACAGCCTTCGATGCGTGGCAAACCCTGATGCAGATTGACACCGGCGAGCAAGGAGACCGCTGCGGTGTGGGTCACTTCGCGATTGAGCAGCGGGGTTAAACCGTGCCGACTCGCCAACCCATACAAAAAGCCGTAGGCGCTCTCCTCCAATTCCGCGCGTTGCGTCAGCCAATCGGAAAATTGATTCAAATGGCAACGCCAGACCACCTGGTCGTCCGTTCCGGAGATTTCGCCCAGGCCGGTTTCGTAAAGCGCGAAGGCGTAGGCGCTCCGCAACAGCGCGCGCCCGCGCGGTCCTTTCCATTTACCATGCTCCTGCTCCAGTTCCCACGGTTTGAGATGGGTTGGCCCCCAACCGAAATACTCGGGCGCGACGCGGCGCAATGCGGTGAAAGCCGAAACCCCCAGGCGCGAGAGAATTTGTGGCGACGCATCGTCAAACAGACGCGCCCAGCGCCGAAATGAGCGGGCGGCGGCATGATCGAGTTCTCCTTCTGCCGCAAATAATTCCGGTTCAGTGGCACGCACCTGCGCCAACACTGCTTGCGCCGCCCGATCCAGCACCTCCCAGATGGCCTGATGATCGTCATGGCGCACGCGCTGCGGCACGGCCGCGACTTTACCCAACACATCGGGTGGCAGATTGCCCACGCCGATTTGCTCCAGACACCGCGCCAGCACGGCGCGCCAATCGAGCAATCCGCTTTCGCGCATCAGCGACGGCGAGACGCGCACGCCCAACGACAGAAACGCGTCCTCCCAATCCACGCGCTCAAAGGCGCCGATGTTCCAACGCGGTTCCCCCTGCTCAAACGCAACGAGCCGCAAGCCATGCTTGATTTGCCACTGCGCCGCTTGAATCAGCAACTCGGCGGCGCGTTCGTCGCTGAGTTCCTGGCGCAAGGTCAGTTTCCAGGGACGAATCGGCGGATCATCGCCGCGGGTGCTGCCGGCGAAGGCGAATTCCGGCACGGCACTCGCCCGAACCAGCCGAAATCCGGCCCGTCGCAAAAGTTGGCGCAGGTCTGCGTTCTCAATCGCCGCGCACGTGCGCAAACCCAGCTTTTCCACGATCAAATATCGCAGGTAATACGGGGCGCGCCGTTCGAACACCATGCGACGTGCCGTGGTCAATGTGTCCAATGCGCTCGGCGCTGCCGCGTGCGACAGCGGACAAAGCAGCGACTTGGGATAGGAACCGAGAAACCCGTCCGCGCCGGGGCGAATGCAAAACCACGCCGCCAGAATTAGCAACTGGTCGTAATCGCGGGTCGCGGTGATGTCGGCATCGCCCGCGCGTCGGGCCGCAATGCGAAAGACATATTCAAAGTGGGGCAGTTCGGCTTCCTCCAGACGAATTGCCTTGCTGCGGAGACTGCGGAATTCGGCTTCAGCGGCGGGGAATTGATCCGCAATCGCGC
The DNA here is from genome assembly GCA_964553795.1 of uncultured Bifidobacterium sp. GTDB lineage: Bacteria > Verrucomicrobiota > Verrucomicrobiia > Limisphaerales > JADLHS01 > JADLHS01. Next base: position 46,799 of record CAZKMR010000014.1, read on the forward strand.
GCGCTTTTTCAATCGTCGCTTCTTCGAACGTGGGCAGATAAATGCACGCGCGCGCCGCGTCGGGTTGCGGCGAAATCGTCGTGGGAATCGGCCAGCCGTGTTGCCACTGGGGTTCGACGGGTTTGGTTTCCGTCGGAGCGCACGTGCCGCGCGCCGCGGATTCCAGCAGGGGCGCGAACTCGGGATGCACCACGCGCAACAAAGGCGGGCGCGCCGGAGCGGGCTTGCTCGGGGCGGGCGTCGGGAGGTCCAGACGCGGCGGATGCGATTGATCGAGTTCAGTCCACACAGCTACGTGAAATAATTACCATCGGGCCCGGGCGGTGTCATCTTTTTCGTGCGCGCGAAAAGCCCGCCCGGATGCAAGTCGTTGACGGGCGGCCCGTCGCCCCCTCAGATTGCGCGCATGAAAGACCTCCGCAGCGCGACGTGGATCAAATTCAAAGGTCTGTTGTTTCTGCTGCTCGGCAGCGGCGCGGCGATTCTGTTGCTGCTGGAAAGTCCCACGTGGCGCACGGCGGGATTGCTGGCGTTGGCCATCTGGAGTTTCTGTCGTTGTTATTATTTCGCGTTCTACGTCATCGAGAAATATGTGGATTCAAACTACAAGTTTTCCGGCTTGGGGTCGTTTGCGAGATATCTGCTGCGGCGCACGGATAAGTAACGTGAACCGTTCGCATCCATTTTGCCGAAACTTAAACATGGCGTGTTTCACCGCTTGCGAACGCCGGCGGTGACCCACTAAGCTCCCGCCCCAATATGAACCGTTCCGTCCGCCTCAAACTTTCCGTCATGATGTTCCTCCAGTTCTTTATCTGGGGCGCGTGGTATGTGACGGGACCGAATTACCTCGCCACCATCGGATTTGAGGCGCGCGATTTTGCATGGATGTATTCCGTGGGGCCGATTGCCGGGATCATTGCGCCTTTTTTTGTCGGCATGGTCGCGGACCGATTTTTTGCCGCGCAAAAGGTGCTGGCTTTGATGCATTTGCTGGGCGCCGCGTTCATGTTTGCGGCTACGATGGTGATGAAATCAGCGTCGCCGTCGCCCGACCTGATTAACCTGATTTTCTTCGCCCACATGCTGACGTACTTCCCGACGCTGGCATTGACCAACACCATCGCGATGAAGTGCATGACCAATCCGGAAAAGGAATTCCCGGGCATCCGAGTGTTGGGCACGATCGGCTGGATCGTGGCGGGCTTGACCATTACCGGGCTCAAGTTCGATACGAACATCGGCATGTTTTACCTGACGATCGGCGCGGGTGTCGCGCTGGGCTTGTTCAGTTTGAACCTGCCCAATACGCCGCCGACGTCCGCCGGACCGGTTAGCGCCCGACAAATTCTCGGGTTGGATGCGCTGGTGATGCTCAAGAACCGGTCGTATCTGGTCTTTCTGCTCGCCTCAACGCTGATTTGTATTCCGCTGGCGTTCTATTATCAAATCACCAGCCGGATTGTGGAAATGACTGGTTTGCCCATCGGTCAAACGATGAGCTACGGCCAGATGTCGGAAATCTTTTTCATGTTGGTCATGCCGTTCTTCTTCGTGCGGCTCGGCGTGAAATGGATGCTCGCCGTCGGCATGCTCGCCTGGGTCACGCGCTACGCCTTGTTCGCGGTCGGAGCGCCGGACGAAACGCGCTGGATGATCATCGCCGGCATTGTGCTGCACGGCATTTGCTACGACTTCTTCTTCGTCACCGGCCAGATTTACACCGATCAGGCGGCGCCGAAACAAGTGCGCGCGCAAGCGCAGGGGTTGCTCGTGCTGTTCACGCTGGGGCTGGGGATGCTGATTGGCGCCCAGGTCGCCGGCAAGGTCGAAGCGCGTTATACGCCGCCCGTATCCAATGCGGCGGCCGAACTGGTGCTCGCCAAATCCGGAGAGTTGGCCAAGTTGAATGAATCGCTCAAATCGGCCAGCCCCGCGGAACGATCAACGCTGGAGGAAAAGATCAAAACGATTTCCGCCGAGAAGGCTACCGCCCGCAAAACTGAGTTAAAGGCGATCGACTGGAAATCCCTTTGGAGCAAGCCGGCCATTTTTGCGGGCGTCATCCTGCTGTTTTTTATCGCCCTCTTCCGCCCGCCCGCGAAGTCGTGATGCCGTTCAAGCCGGCGGGAGTCGCACCGTAATCTCTTTGCTGATCAGTCGCGCCAGCAATTGCGCCACGGTGAGTTGTTGGCCGGGTAGCCTGAGTTGTGGAGCGATTTCGCTCAACGGCTGAAGCACAAAGCGCCGCTGATGTGCCCGCGGATGCGGTAGAATCAATTCCGGGTGGCTTGAAACTTCATCCCCATACGCAATCAAATCCAAGTCCAGGCGTCGCGGTTCGTTCCGCACTTGTTTGGGACGCCGCCCGAATTCCTTTTCGAGCGCGAGCATCTTGTGGAGCAAAGATCCCGCCGTTTCCCCGGGAAACGGATACAGCGCCACCGCGGCATTGACGAAGGTGGGCGAACCGGGTGGACAATCCACCGGCGTGGTTTGCCAGAGTGAGGAGCGGCGCAGCGGCTGGACGGATAAATTTTCCAATTCGTCCATCGCCCGTCGCAAGATGCCGGGCGAGTCGCCCACATTGGAGCCAAGCGCGAGATAAGCCACCGGTGCGTTCATGCGTCATTCAACTGCTTCAAGAGTTCGGACAATTGCCGCGCGAATGTACACACAAAATCCCCGAAGGCGAGGGGTTGTTTGGCCGCACCGACTTTTCTGCTTCAGGGCGCGGAACGAGTCTTCCGCAATCGGACTTCCGTATCGTTGGTTTGTTTTGCGCCCGGCGTGCTGCGCCCGGCTGCGATTTGCTCCTCCATCAATCGCGTCAATCGCGCGACGACCTCAGTATGGTCGGCGGACACGTTTCGTGTTTCACCGCGGTCCCGGCTCAAATCATATAGCTGGACCGCCGGCAAACCTTGCTTGAGCGCGGCAGCATCGGTGGGTTTGCCCCAACCCCCGCTACCCGGACAGAACACCAGTTTCCAGTGCCCTTGGCGGATGGCGAATTGACCGCTGACCGAGTGACTCACCAGAGTTTCGCGCCCCGGTTTGGTCGCGTCCAGTAGCGCCGGCAGAAAACTGACACTGTCTTCGCCGGCATTATCCGGCAGCTTCACGTCGAGAAGCTCCGCGCACGTCGCCATCAAATCGCTCAGACAAATCAACGCCTCACTGCGCCCCCCGGCTTTAATCCGGCCCGGCCAGCGCGCGATGAATGGCACGCGATGGCCGCCTTCCCAGATGTCCGCCTTGTAACCACGAAATTGAGCGCTGGGGAAATGCCCCTGATTTTCGTGCGCTTCGATTCCCACCGCCGGTGCAAAGCCATTGTCGCTCGTAACGATCACCAGGGTATTGCTCTCGACGCCCGTTTGCTCCAGCGCAGCCAACACCTCGCCCACGGTGTTATCCGTTTGCATGACGAAATCACCATAATCGCTGAGACCACTTTTGCCCTGCCACTCTTGGGGCAGCGCAATCGGGGTGTGCGGCGACGTCAGGGCCAGATACAGGAAAAACGGTTTCCTGGTTGCGGCTTGTTCACGGAGGAATGCGACCGCTTTGCGCGTTAGTGTGGGCAGGACCTCGACGGCTTCAAAATCCGTTTGTGCCGGCCCGCGCCGATCCTTCCACAAATCCTTTTCGGTGTCCAACGGCGCGGTGAAACGGTCATTGTGAATGAACGCATACGGCGGCATGTCCAGCGACGCGCTGATGCCGAAGAATTCATCGAACCCACGTGTCGTCGGACCATCCGGTATCACCTGGCGGAATTCTCCGTTTTCGCGCAGCGTCATGCCCAGATGCCATTTGCCGATGCCCGCGGTGGTGTAACCCTGTTGCTTTAGCAGGGCAGGCACAGTCAACCGTTCCCGGTCAATGAGGGGTGCGCCGAATCCACCGAGCACGCCTTCCTGTCGTCGCGAGCGCCAGTTATAGCGGCCGGTGAGCAGGCTATACCGCGATGGCGTGCAAACGGACGAAGTGGTATGCGCGTCGGTGAACATTATTCCCTCCGCCGCCATCCGGTCCATGTTCGGGGTGGCAATTTTCCCTTGCGGGTTGAAGCACTTCACGTCGCCATACCCCAGATCGTCCGTCAGAATGAAGACGAGGTTCGGCGGAGCTGGCGGCGCTGCGAAAAGCAACCCGGACAAGCCGCCGGCCAGACTGAAAACCGTCAGGAGGAGAATTTTCACGGACAAATGGTGAGCCCGCCGCTTCGAAACCGTCAAGTCCGATGCCGCACTCGTTCCATCGTCCGTTGGGATGACTCGCCCGAACGGCCGCTGAAGAAATATTATTCGGTCCCAATGCGCGGCGAGCGTTCAAATCCGGCGCTTGAAATGTACGGCACAAATTTTTTCTAATAAGTGTCCCGAAAGATTCGTCCAGTTCGTCGTAGGATTGAAAGATTCAAAACAAAACGAATATGACCACAAACAACACCAACACTGTCCGCCTCCACCGCGTGCTCCGTGCCAAGCCCGAGCGCGTTTATCGCGCCTTCATTGATCCCGATGCCATGGTGAAATGGCTGCCGCCGCACGGCTTCACCGCCAGGATGCATCAGATGGATGCGAAAGTCGGCGGCACGTACAAGATGTCATTCACGAACTTCAACACGGGCAAGAGCCACTCCTTCGGCGGAAAATTTCTCGAACTGAAACCGAATGAACTGATTCGCTACACGGACAAGTTCGATGACGCGAATCTCCCCGGCGAGATGATCACGACGGTGTCGCTGAAACAGGTGTTCTGCGGCACGGAATTGAACGTCACGCAGGAAGGCATTCCGGCGATGATCCCCGCCGAAGCGTGTTACCTCGGTTGGCAGGAATCGCTGCTGCTGCTGACGCAATTGGTCGAGCCGGAAATTCCCGATCAACCGTGATGTTGAACGCGGTCGCCGGGCGGCGGCATTTTCATTTGGCCGCGCCCGGTGTTGCTGCTTCCGGACGCTTCAACGGCAAGAACGAAATGGCGAGCAAGCCGAGAAACGAGAGAGCAATCAACAGTGCAAATCCGGCATCGTAGCTTCCGGTGCTATCCCGAATTTTTGCGACGAGCATCGGCGTCGCCGCTTCGGCCACGCCGTCCGCGGTCAAAATGATTCCCATGATGCGCCCCAGCACTTTGACGCCGAACATTTCGCCCACCACGAGCGGAATAATCATGTATTCGCCGCCCAGTCCGAGACCGAACAGGATCGCGAACAAAATCATCACGCCGGGCTGATCCGCAAAAAACAATAACGGCAACGCGCTGCCATCGAGCAAATAGATGAGCATCATCACACGTTTCTTCGGCCAGCGGTCCGCCAGCCAGCCCATAAACAATCGCCCCGCGATGCTGCACGCGAGAATGAGCGAGGCGATGCGGCCCGCTTCCATTTGCGTAAAACCCTGGTCGAGGCTCAGAAACAGTTTCAGGTTTTGATTGGTCGCACCGAGTGCGCCGATCGAACAAAAGCTGCCAAAGGCCAGCAGATAAAACGCCGGCGTGCGAAAGATATGTCCGATAGGCGCGAGCGGTTCGGACGGTGCTTTGGCCCCAACGACTTTGCCTTCGGGCGATTCTTTCACGAAATATGCGGCGGGCAGTGCGATGACAATCATCAACGTGCCCAGGGTCGCCAGCGCGCCGCGCCAGCCGATTTCACCGATGAGCCACGCCGCGAGCAGCGGCACGATTGTGCCGCCAATGCCAATGCCGACATACGCAAAGCCCATCGCTTTGCCGCGCGATTTATCGAACCAACGCGACAGCAATACCTGATTCGGCAACGGTCCGCCGCACACATAGCCCAACGCATTGAACAGATAACAAAGATAAAAAATCCAGAAGAGCCCCGACATCAGACTGAGTCCGATCAATGCCCCGCCCGCCATCACGATGCCGGTCATCATCATGCGGCGCGGCCCAAACTTATCGATCATGTAACCCGCCACGAAACCGAACAGCGGACCGACAATTAATTTGCTGTACGCATTGCCGGACGTGACTTGCGCCCGCGTCCAACCGAATTCTTTCACCATGAAATCGTAGAAGAACGGCAGGCCGTAGAGGGCAATTCCCACAATTGAAAACAAGGCGAGAAAGCTCGTGATCGCAACCTGCATTTGAGCCGAACGTTGACGTTCCATGGATAAAACGGATTAGCGTGTTGAAATGCTCTGACGAGCAACGGTTTCGTGTCGGTGAACGCGCGCAAGATGACCGCCGCAAAAGTCTGAAACAAGCGCAAAGACCGGCGATGCGAAAGGGAGTGTCTGGTGGAAATGGTCGCGCTGCGACCATTCCGCCCGCCTAGTAGCGGGCGGAACCAGCGCCACTAGCTCCCCCTTTTCGTCGCTGCTACGCGGCGCTACTTGTCGCAGCGCGACGAGTTCCACCACCATTTGCAAAACACTGAGAGTCTCCCTGAAAGGGCGAGTACGAATTGCTGGTGTTCAGCTCTGCGGCGGCCACTGCACACCGGCGAGTTCCTTCGGCAACTGCGTGGGGTCAGTCGGATAGATGAGCGACAGGTCGGGTTTGGTTTTTGCTGCCGGCAAAAGTTCCAGCTCTTCCGGCGCGCCGACAATCAGCCAGAGCACCTCAGCGTCCGTGTCGTTGAACACCTGACGCAACTGATCCGGCCCGACCAACACGCCGCCGTGCTTGGGAACGGTCAACGTTTCGTCGCCCACGCGCATCCGGCCCGTGCCTTCCAACACGAAATAAAATTCCTCCTGCCGGATATGTTTGTGCAGCGTGCCGGCACTTTTCGGAGGATACCGCCAGAGCCGCGCGCTGAGATTCTCGCTGCCGGTGCACTCCAGAAAATCCGCGTTCGGAATCTTCATCAACCGCGCCGTTTGCCACGTGAGATCTTCTGGCTTGATGAACTGATAACCTTGAAACGTTTTCATACTTTATGTGGCAGGGCGGCGCTGCTACGCCGCCTAACTCACTGCACCGCGCGCACTTCAAATCGGTATGGATACGGCTTGGCTTGCGCGCGCGCCAACTCGGTGAGCTGCTCGTCCAATCGCCTGAACTCCGCCGCAAGCTTCTTCGCGTTTGGATTGGTATCGTTGTGCTGCGCGCGAAAGTGTCCGCCCATCCAGAGCTTGTCACGGGCATCCACGATTTCCTTTACCGTATCGGATTGCGCATCCCACGGCCCGCCGGGCTGCCAACCGTCCGCTGTCGCTGACGAAATGTTCAAGCCGTCAGCTAATTGCTGCGCGTCCCAAGTGCCGAGCCCTCGTCCTTCCGCGCTGATCGTATACCGCCCGGCCGCCAGCCCTTTCACCGTGAGGCGATAACCGTTCAACGTATCCGGCACGGGAACAAACTGATATTGCAGCGCGCTCAAGATTCCAAGGTTTATGGGCAATCCTTCATCCTTTCGCACGAACGTCACTCCATCCGACCGTTTCTTGACGTCAGTGACGTTGCAGCCAGTAGTGCGGATCACTTTCCCCGCTGCCGCATCCACGACCACATCGGAAACCTCTGCTGGCGCGCCCAGCCCTTTCAACATTGCCCAGCCCATGGCCAGTTGCCCAAGATCATTCAGATGCACACCGTCTTCCACGTGCAGGCGGTCATGCTTCTTGACGTCCGCTTTACCGGCGTTCGCCGCGTTGACCTTGCGTTGCACCTCCCGCATCCCACGCGAGAGATCAATCGTTTCCGCGCCCAGGGATTTCGCCAGCGCCATGCCTTCATCCGCCATCTTCTGCAAGAACTCGGTCTCCGCTTTGTCCGGATCTTGATGCAACACCGCCGGGGAACAAATGAAGACTCGCACTTTTCGTTTCTGACACTCGGTCACAATCGTGCGGATGCCATCGAGATACTTTTGTTTATGCTCCTGATCCGCCTTCGTGCCCCAACCGATGTCATTTACGCCAAACGCCACCGTCACCACCGTCGCGTCGTGCGCAAAGACATCGCGCTCCAGTCGCTTGACCGCGCCTGCCGCTGTGTCGCCGCCCTGGCCCGCGTTCCAAAACTTCACGCGCCGCTCCGGATAACGCATCAGCGTGTACAGCTCCACGATCTTGGTGTAACCGCGCGCTGCCGTAATGCTGTCGCCGACGAACACCAGCGTGTCGCCATCCTTAAGAGCGAAACCGGCCTTAGCGTCCTCGGCCTGACTGGCTGGGACGGGAAACAACGCCCCGCCAGTGATCAAGACGACGACACCGAGCCATGTGGAACCAACGTATTGGCGAAATCGAATTGGCATGAGAAAAGGATTCGAAATGAAGTCGGTTTACCTGGCGGCTGGCTCTGCCGGCGCGGCGGACTTGAGATCATTCACCGTGGCTTCGGGCCAACCGTTCGCATTCCAGTGCAACGGCATGATTGCCAGCGTCGCTTTGCCGTCCATGTTCAGGTTGCCCTCGAAACACGACGTGAACCAGGTCTTCCCGTTTGTTTTCAAAGTTCCCGCGTGGCCCGGCCCGATCAGGGGACCGTTGACATTCGGCAGGAAAACGCTGCCGCCGCTCTTCATCAAATCCACGCCGGCTTTGTCCACGTACGGCCCAGTAACGCTTTTGCTCCGGCCCACGCGAATGTTGTACGTGCTGTTCGTGCCGCGACAACACGATCCCCAGTTCACATAAAGGTAATAAAAGTCGCCGTGCCGGGAAATGTGGGCTGCTTCGATGGATTCATTGTAAGCCAGCGAAGTCATCGGCGAGTCCGGCGCGATGCGTTTTCCGGTCTTGGGATCGAGTTGAATCAACTTGATGCCGGTCCAGTGCGAACCAAACACCATCCATAAGCTGCCATCGGTGTCTTGGAACAGTGCCGGATCAATCGCGTTGTAAGCAGCACCCGGCTGACCTTCCCGAGTTTGCACCACGATGCCTTCGTCCGTCCACTTGTACGCCGGATCATTTGGGTCGAGCGTGGGATTCGTTGCCAGTCCGATGGCGGAAGTCATCTTGCCCATCGAAGACACCGAATAATACAACAGATAGCGGTTACCCACCTGAATGATGTCCGGCGCCCAATAGGACATATTGCGATTCTCGGGCACGTTCGCGGCGATCCATTCCGGTGCCGTCCGAAACACCGCCGGGCCGCGTTCCCATTTCACCAAATCCTTCGAGCGAAACGTCGGCACACCGCGCCCGGTGTAAAACACCCAGTATTCATCGTTGCACTTCACAATGCTGGACGGATCGCGCGTAACGACACCGCGACTCGCCGATTGTTCCAGCGGCAACGCCGGATAAATCTGCGGCGCATTCCGTCGGGTGGTTTCAGGTTGCGCGTGCGCCGAGATTGAACAGATCAGTGCGGCAAGCAGCGCTGCGCCAAGCAGCCGACAGGGGTCGAACGGATATTCAGGTTGAAGCTTCATCTCGCGAGTGTCCGACGAATCCGCGTTGGACTCAAGACAGCAAGAAGTGGGGTGGCGGCACAGTCTGGTGGGGCGAGCGTCCTCGCGAGCCGGCTCGTCAGCAGCCTCGCTCCACCGCGCAAATTCAAACCTTCAGCCCGCCACGAAAGCCTCGCACCGCGTAATACGACTGCGCGCCGTTGTGGCCGATGAAGATGCGACCGTACCGAGCTTCTCCATACAACGCGCCGCCGCGTTCGCGGATGTCCGCCGGCGTGGCAATCCAACTCGAAGTCTTGGTGTCGAACTCGCCCAGCTTTTGCAGCGCGAGATATTCCTCCTCCGTCACCAGCGCAATGCCCATTTCCGTCGCCAGATCCAGCGCTGTGGTCTTGGGTCGCGCCTCTTTCCGCGACAACCAGCCCTCGCGGTCGTAACACACGCTGCGCCGCCCGGCCGGACTCTCCGGCGCGCAATCCATGAACACGACCTCGCCCGACTTCTTGTCGTAACCCACGACATCCGGTTCACCGCCGGTGCGTTCCATTTCCGCGAGCGACCACAGCTTGTCCGGCCTGGCCTCCAACCGCGCTTGCACCTTGGCCCACCCCAGACCCGGGTGACGGCCCTGGTTCGCGTCAAACCGGGCTTTCAACGCGCTGAGCAGTTCATCGCGTTGTTTTGGGGAGAACTCCTTTTTGGCGCTGGCGTTTAATTTCATAGCTCGGGCAATTGTCGGCAAAGTAAATCAATTCGGCAAACGCGCCACAAGCCGGGCAAACCTTCGCCGGAGCGCGGGTCTGTGACCCGCAGCGGTGTCCGAACTTGCATGCGCAGTAATCCGTTTAACGCGCTTTCTCAGTGGCGAAGTTGCTGCGGCTCACAGAGCCGCGCTCCGTCAGCACCGCAGCACGCCGTATTCATCCCGAAATCGTGCGCTGCTCCACGGCCAGTCTCTCGGATCGAGCGCCAATCTCGCCTTCGTCGGATTGTTTTCGATGTAACCAACCGTCTTCCGCACGTGCTCCGCATCACGCATGTAAGTGTCGAAGTAATCCTCCGCCCAGAACGCGCCTCGCTTGCCAAGAAGCTTGTTCGCCAATCGTCCAGTGTGCTTTTTCCAAGCGCCCACAATCTCCGCCATCGAAACCGTCCCCACCTTGAACAAAACGTGAACATGGTTCGGCATAACGACCCACGCCCGCAATTCGTATCGCGGAACGCCCGGAGCGCGACTCTGTGAGTCGCAGCAGCCTTCATCCGGACCGTCTGGCGCATGTCTCGGACCGCGGCTCTGTGAGTCGCAGCAGTCTTTATCCGGAGCTCGCGCCTGCAACCCACAGCACTCCCCGGAAAAGTCCCGAAAATTCTCCTCAACCAACTTGGCTATTTCAGGCCGACGCAGATGACACTCACCCCGGCCTTTGTCCAGATACGTTTCAATCACTTCCCGCTGCTCCCGGTCGTCTTCAATTCTTGCAAAATGCTCCCACTCGGAACGGAGGGACGCCGGGAAACTGTCTGCGAGATGAAAGGTGACGAACTGCGTCAGCCCCGGCTCATCGCGATGCGGCAAATAACCGCGCTCATGCCAGCCACGAAAACCTTGTTTGGCGTCTTCAATTCTCGGCGGTGATGACCAGCGGCGTTTACCCTCAACCAAATCGCGCACGCCGGGATTGTGCGGCGGGCCGGGACGATGCGGTTTGGGTGGCTGGCTCACGACCGAGATTGAAGCGAAGTCAGGACACGTTTGCAACTCGCCGGAGCGCGAGTCTGCGACTCGCAGAAATTTCGTCAGACAGAAGGCGTTCGGATTGCATGGATGCGTGTTGGAAGGTTCGGACGTTGCTGCGGCTCACAGAGCCGCGCTCCGGGAAGGCGGCGGACCGCGCCTCTGTGAGGCGCAGCGGGTGGTCACAGCGGCGGGCGCGGGTGATGCAACGCCGTTGGGGTTGGGAATTATTTTGTGGGACGATTACCCAGGGTAGGCGCTGCGCACCAACCTTGGACGGAGTGATGGAATCCCGTTGGGATTCGGCTGGAGCGCGAGTCTGCGACTCGCAGAAGTTTCGCCAGACAGAAGGCGTTCGGATTATATGAACGCGTGTTGGCCAGTTCGGGCGTTGCTGCGGGTCACAGACCCGCGCTCCGCTAAAGTGCCTCGCCGAGCGCGACGAACTCCGGCGTGAACTGGCCGCGCCAGTCCCGCAACGCGGGATTGCTCCGCGTCTGGTTGACGACATCCAGCTTTTGGCGGTCGAGGGTATCCTCAGGCTTAGCATGAGGATGCGGCGAGAACTGACACTCGGCGCGAGCTTCACGATTGGAGCGCGAGTCTGTGACTCGCAGCAGCTTCGCCAGACAGAAGGCGTTCGGATTGCATGGATGCGTGTTGGAAGGTTCGGACGTTGCTGCGGCTCACAGAGCCGCGCTCCGGGAAGGCGGCGGACCGCGCCTCTGTGAGGCGCAGCGGGTGGTCACAGCGGCGGGCGCGGGTGATGCAACGCCGTTGGGGTTGGGAATTATTTTGTGGGACGATTACCCAGGGTAGGCGCTGCGCACCAACCTTGGACGGAGTGATGGAATCCCGTTGGGATTCGGCTGGAGCGCGAGTCTGCGACTCGCAGAAGTTTCGTCAGACAGAAGGCATTCGGAATAAATGAACGTGTGTTGGCAAGTTCGGGCGTTGCTGCGGGTCACAGACCCGCGCTCCGCTAAAGTGCCGCGACGAACTCCGGCGGGAACTGGCCGCGCCAGTCCCGCAACGCGGGATTGCTCCGCGTCTGGTTGACGACATCCAGCTTTTGGCGGTCGAGGGGTTTCATCGTTTTGCAAATTAGACTGGCGGCAGACGCTTCAAGACTTCCTGAAATCCATCGGCAACGATCTCATCGAAGCCTCGCTTCATCACAATGTCTTTGATCGCTCCAAGCATGTCGGGCAAACGTGGGAACATATCTTCCATCAAATCCACGAACTCCCATTGCGAAGGCGATTTGCGGCGCGGATCAACTTCCTCCAACTCGCATCTCAGGTTTTCGTATTTCTCTTTCCACGTTTTCGCCAGCGAAATGACCGCGAGGTCGTCTTTCAGAATCGCCTTGGCGTCATCCAGAACAAGAGCAATGACTTTTTCCTGAAACTCCGCCCGCTGATACGCACAGCGCTGGTAGGCGCGAAACAGTTCATGCACCATGCAAAACTTTGAGTTCAGGGATTTCTCGGTGATGACGGCGATGATGCGTGTTGCTTTTGAAATCTCCTGGGCAAAGCGCTCGATGGAGTCTCCCGCCGTCATCCGGTCTTTGTCTCGTCCGACCTTGCGGCCGCTTGCGCTCATTGTCTCACAAAGCCGATCCACAATCTCTTCACGGCGGCGACCTTCCTCGGTTGCGTCTTCACCCCAAGCGTAGGAAACATAGGCGTCGGGTATTGGTGCGGCGATCAGCAACGGCTCAAACAAGACGCGAGGAGACCTGCTGGCTTCGACGATTCTGGACATCAATTCGCGGTCCTTGACGGATTGAGTGAGCCGGGCCTTTATGTATGCAAGCTCGGCTTGGAGGAAATTTATCTGACTCTCCATCTTCATCAGAAACAGGTCGCGTTCAAGTTGTGAAGCGTCCTTTCGGAATGGGATACTAAACTTGAGTTGGTCAACACTGAGTCCGGTGTTCTTCTGGTATTCCGCGAACGCCTCGCGAATCGAAGGCAAATCGTCTTCTCTCTCAGCAAAAAACTCCACGCGCAACTTCGTCCCTTCCAAACGCGTGCGAAGTTCGACCGGAATGCCACGCGTGACCTGAAGGAAATCAGTGAACAGTTGGAGATAGTTTGTGACCGCGCTGCGCAGAACCGGGGGCACATTGAGTGCAATGTTCATGCGGATCGATTCACGCAAGTAGTCTGCGAACGTGAATCGGGCGTGCTCACCTTCGCCAAAATTACCGTCGGCTGGAACGCGGCTTTCGAGAACCGGCGTGTATGCCCAGTGTTTGATTCCATCTGCCGTTTGCACCTTTTCGCTCCGATAGTCGGTATAGATGAACTTCGTGTTCATCCGCGTTCTGTAGTCTGGCTTCCAACCAACCGTCAGCACTGACTTGAAAACCGCTCCGGTGAAGTCGCAATCCTGCAACTCCTTGCCAGCCAGATTCACCGAAATTAAGAACGCGTCCCGAAACGAATAGTAGCTGAGTCGTTCGTTCTCCCATATCTGGGCGGTGTGAAGCACAGCGCCGCTCATGTTGGCGTGTCGGCAATCAAGCTTTTTCAGGAACGCGATGTGGGTTTCACTCAGCACAACCTCTTCGTGAAACCGCGTCGCCTCAAAATTCACACGCTTCTTGAATTTCGACTGGTGGAAATTGACACCGTGGTAGAACACAGCTTGGCGAAAATCTGCATCCTGTTCGAAGGTGTTCGACTGGAAAATGACAGGCGTGTCGAATTTTGCGCCTTGCCACGCAGCGAAGTCGGCGAAGCTGCAACCGTGAAATGCCGTCCTGCCGCAAAATTTTCCGCCGTTGAAAATTGCGCGCCCGCCGAACTTTGTGCCCAGAAATCGCGCGATACTTACGAAGACAGCGCTGAAGAAATCTGTGCGCTTCCGAAACTCAGTGGTGTGGAAGTCCGCCTGTTGCCGAAACACCGCTCCTCGGAAATCAGAATCTTCTGCGAAAACAGCAGACCGGAAATCTGCAACACCCCGAAATACGTAGTTCCGAAAATCTGCTTTTGGGAAGACAAAGCCCTTGAAATTCAAATCAACAGAATCGGCAGATGCGACAGCCTGATCCAGCATCGCAGCGAGAGCTTTGTCAAAGTCCCCGGCTTTTGCGCGCACGTCCGCAGAATGGAAGACACAAAGGTTCTGCCTGCCGTAAGCCTGATGCTGACAGGGGGTCTTTGTCCCGTCGGTCTTGTCAGTGTGAACGTATGAGCAAACCGGCATGGCACAATGATGCCTAGCTCACGCCTTCGCGTAAAGCTCGCTGCCCTTTTCGGTGAACTCCTTCGACTTCTCCTCCATCCCACGCTTGAGCGCTTCTTCCTCGCTGACGCCTTGCTCGGCGGCGTATTTCCGCACGTCTTCCGTTATCTTCATGCTGCAAAAGTGTGGGCCACACATGGAACAGAAGTGAGCCGTCTTCGCGCCTTCTTGGGGCAATGTTTCGTCGTGAAATTCTCTGGCCGTTACCGGGTCAAGGGACAGATTGAACTGGTCTTCCCAACGGAACTCGAATCGGGCTTTGGAGAGGGCGTTGTCCCGATACTGCGCGCCGGGATGTCCTTTCGCCAAGTCCGCCGCGTGGGCCGCGATTTTGTAAGCAATCACTCCATCCTTGACGTCTTTTTTGTTGGGCAATCCCAAATGCTCTTTCGGGGTCACGTAACACAACATGGCGCAGCCATACCAACCAATCATCGCTGCGCCGATTCCACTCGTGATGTGGTCGTAGCCCGGAGCAATGTCCGTTGTCAGCGGGCCGAGCGTGTAAAAGGGAGCTTCGCTGCACCACTCAAGTTGTTTCGCCATGTTCTCTTCAATCATGTGCATCGGGACGTGACCTGGCCCTTCGTTCATGACTTGCACGCCTTTCGCCCAGGCGCGTTCCGTCAGTTCACCTTGGATTTTTAATTCACCAAATTGAGCTTCATCGTTTGCATCCGCGATTGAACCCGGGCGCAGGCCGTCGCCGATGCTGAACGAAACGTCATACGCGGCCATGATGTCGCAGATGTCGTCCCAGTGGGTGTAGAGGAAATTCTCCTGGTGATGCGCGAGACACCATTTGGCCATGATGCTGCCGCCGCGCGAGACGATGCCGGTCATGCGGTTCGCGGTGAGCGGCACGAAGCGCAGCAACACGCCGGCGTGAATGGTGAAATAATCCACGCCTTGCTCGGCTTGTTCGATGAGGGTGTCGCGGAAAAGTTCCCAGGTGAGGTCCTCAGCCTTGCCGCCGACTTTTTCGAGCGCCTGATAAATCGGCACGGTGCCAATGGGCACGGGTGAGTTGCGCAGAATCCATTCGCGCGTGGCGTGGATGTTCTTGCCGGTGGAGAGGTCCATGACGGTGTCCGCGCCCCACTTGGTGGCCCAGCGCATCTTCTCGACTTCCTCCTCGATGCTCGACGCGACGGCGCTGTTGCCGATGTTGGCGTTGATCTTCACGAGGAAGTTGCGCCCGATGATCATCGGCTCGGACTCGGGGTGATTGATGTTGTTCGGGATGATGGCGCGGCCGGCGGCGATCTCATCGCGCACGAACTCAGGCGTAATTTCCTTCGGAATTCTCTGGGGAAAGCGGGAGAACACGGAAGGCGTGTAAGGATTGGCGATTGCCGATTGCCGATTGCCGATTTGGGAACTGCCTTCGTGTTGCTTGCCGAGGTCGTTGCGCTTGGTGTCGCGGCTTAAATCGCCAATCGTCAATTGGCAATCGGCAATCTTCATGTTCTCGCGGATGGCGATGAATTCCATCTCGGGCGTGATGATGCCGGCGCGGGCGTATTGGAGTTGGGTGACGACTTTGCCGGGTTTCGCGCGGAGCGGACGGCGCTTGGGCGCGGTCAGTCCTTCGAGGCGATAGCCGGTCTCATCCTGGCGCTTCGCCTTGGAGAGCGAGCGATGCTTCTCCGTGAGATAGCCGTCATCAACCGGCAGCACTTCCCGGCCTTCGTATTCTTCCACATCGCCGCGCTTCAAAATCCATTCGCGGCGCAATGCCGGCAGACCTTTTTCCACCGTGCCGGTGAACGCGGGATCGCCCCACGGACCGGAGCAATCATAGACGCGCACTGGATCATTCGGCGTGATTGCGCCGGTGTAAGATTTCGTCGGCGAAACTTCGATCTCGCGCATCGGCACACGCACGCCGGGCTGTGTGCCTTCGACGTAAATTTTTTTGCTGGCGGGGAGTTGTTCGCTGCTGTGGGGTTCGAAGGAGTCTTTGGTTGCGATCATAAATTTTCTTTCGCCCTTACAGGGCTTTCACATTTTTATCGTTCAAACCCAGGGCGGCGCTGCGCTTGCCCTGGGCTATCATATTCCGGCCTTACAGGCCTGGGATTGCTCAGAAACAGGAAGTTGGAGAAGGTCGGCCAAAAACGGCCCTCCGCAAGGAGCCTACGCCAGCATTACCTGGATCAGTTTTTCGGGTCTCCGGTGTGCCGCACCGAACTCTCAGCCTTCGTCGAACCGCAAGCGGCCCGGCCGGTTGGCTCCCCATCTGGTGACGAGGCTAGGCGGATGCCACAGAAGGGTCAAGCGCGGGCAAACCCTTGCCGCAACCGATTCCCAATTCACCAGTCCCCGGCAGGCTACAAAAATACAACAAAAGCCACACCTTTACGGTTGTTGCGCGCTTCCCGCTGCCGAATCATGTTCCGCAGATTGCCCAAAACAGCAGCACGCAAGACCAAGCCCGACGCGCTTCCAACCAATGATTTCCAACTTTTGTAATTCGATTCTTCGGACCGTGAAACGGTGGTGCGTGATGGCAGCGCTGTTTATCGCCGGGCTTGGAAACACGTTCGCCTTCACCACCAACGACGCGGCGACGATTTTTGACGCCTTCAATAATCGCTTCATGGTCAACGGCGCGTATTCCGGCTGGTGGACACACGCGGAATTGTTGGAAATGGCGGCGGACGCTTACGACAACACGCCGTCCGTCGCGCGACGAAACATTGTCACCAGCACCTGCAATGGCTTCCTGTCTCAGAACGGCACGAATTGGATGTACAACGAATACAACGATGACATCGCCTGGGCGGTGATTGCGTTTTCGCGCGCGCATCAGATCACGGGCAACGTCGGTTTTCGCAATGTGGCGCAGGCGAACTTCGACGGCATGTTCGCCCGCGGTTGGGACACGAATTTTTTCGGCGGCGGCGTCTGGTGGCGCCAATCGGATCGGCAAAGCAAGAACGCCTGCATTCAAGGACCGGCGGCCATTGCGGCGTGCTATCTCTACAACATCACTGGCGACGTCGGTTACCTCGACAAGGCGAAAGCCATTCACGCCTGGAATCGAACGGTGCTCTTCAATGCGACGAGCGGCTCGGTCTATGACAACATCGGCACCAACGGCGTCGTGGACACAGTCGCGCTCACCTACAATCAAGGCACGTTCATCGGGTCGGCCAACTTCCTCTACCGTGCCACGGGCCTGCCACAGTATTATCAGGACGCGATTCTCGCCGGGAAACGCGCGCAGAATGGCATGACGACCGCCGGCATTTTGCCGGAGTGGGGCTCGAACTCGGATCTCTCGGGTTTCAATGGCATCTTCGCGCGGTGGATGGCGCGGTTCGCGAAAGATCAAAATCTTTGGGCGTCCTTCGGACCGTGGTTGACCACGAATGCCAACGCCGCGTGGAGCATCCGCAATTCCAGCAATCTGGCCTGGCAAAAGTGGCGCACGTTGACGCCTGAATCCGGCAGCGAGATTGGTAACTGGGGCTGCTCCGCGTCTGTCGTCGTCATGCAAGTGGCCGATCCGAGTCCGGGCGATGCATTGCAAATCACGCCGACCGCCGGATTCACCGCCGTGGCGCAACAAGCACAATTGCCCAACGCCACGAGCGTCAGTCTGGTGTTGTCCAACTCCAGCGCCAGCCCGTTGAACTGGTCGCTGGGAAACACCTCAACCTGGCTCACTGTTACTCTCAGCAGCGGAACGTTGCCAGCGTTTGGCTCGACCCTGGTTAACGTCAGTCTCATTCCTTCTGCCACCACCAATCTTCCGGTGGGACGATATTTTGCCAATCTGGCATTGACCAATTTAAGCAGCGGCGTGGTGGCCCAACGAATTTTCACGCTCGCGATTTCCGGCGGGGCCGCGCCGATTGCGCTGACCGGACACAACGCGAACATTCTGGCGCCCAACACTGCCACACCGGCAGTCCCGAGTGCGACAGGTTTTGATGTTCCCAACAGCTTCAGCTTTTATCAGGCGGGCCTGAATGGCAGCACGCGCGGGTTGCCGCCCGATGGCGTTTTCACCAGTCAGTGGGACAAACAGACGGTTTTTCAATTCCGCCCCTACGGCACGCCCAACGCGCTGGTGCTGGGTTACACTTATCCGAATTCCGCCACTCTGACGCTGACGACTCCGCGCGCGTATCAAAGTCTCACCATTCTGGCGTGCTCGGCGCACGGCGGCGGGATGGGGACGTTTGTGATCAACTTCACCAACGGCACACAAAGCCAGGTGTTCAGCTTTAACGCGCAGGATTGGTTCGGCACGACGGCGAATGTCGCCATTACCGCGCTGGGCCGATTGAAACTCACCGGAAGTTTTGGCGCGGAAGACAATGGTGCGACCAATCCAAACATGTATCAAACCACCATCAATCTGGCGGCACTCGGATTGGACAAAGAAATTGCGTCCATCACTTTCACCCGACCCGCTGGAGCGGGTGCGACTCAAACGACGGCCATCTTTGCCGTCAGCGGAGTTGTCGCGTATCGCGAACCGATCATCACGCAACAGCCCGCGCCCAACCAATTGTTCCGATTCGCGGGCGCGAGTAAATCGTGGTCGGTTGCCGCTAATGCCGCGACGCCGGTTTCCTACCAATGGCGGTTGAACGGCGTCGCCATTCCCGCCGCTACGAGCGCCACATATCAACTGGCCAGTCTGCAAACCAATCATTCCGGTAACTACACCGTGGTGTTGAGTAATGCCTTTGGCGTGACGACTAGCAGCATCGCCGCGCTGACCGTTGCGCCCGCGCCGACTTATCCGTTCGGTCAGGCCGTGCTGGCCGACGCGCCGTTGGCGTATTGGCGTTTGGATGAAACCAGTGGAACGGTGGCGCGCGATTATGTCAGCACCAACAACGGCACGTACGGCAACGTGCTCCTCGGCCAAGCGGGACATCGCTTGGTGGACACGCACACTTCTGCGCGATTCGGTTTGTTGGCGGCGAACAACAGTTGCGTGACGAACATCAATCTGGATTTTGCTGCGGGTAACAACGGCGTCTTCAGCGTGGAAGCGTGGGTGAATGGTGGCTCGCAAACCAGCGATGCCGGCCTGGTCACCAAGGGTTACGGTAGCGGCGGTGAGCAGTTCAATCTTGATTGCGGCGGGGCGAACCGGGCGTTCCGATTCTTCGTTCGCGAGCGATACGGTTCCGCGCGACTGGCCACGAGCAGCACCGTGCCCAACAATCAATGGTATCACCTCGTCGGCGTCTGCGATCAGGCGAACGGTTTTGTGCGGCTGTATGTGAACGGGGTTCAGGCCGCGCAAGGCAGCATCACACCAAATGTCGGTCTGCTTCCTTCGTCGGCCTCGGTCAGCATCGGCTCGCGTCAGGCCGGGTTGGGCACGGCATTCAATAATCAGTTCTCCGGCTTCATGCAGGAGGTGGCGATTTATGGTTACGCGCTGACGCCCACTCAGATCTTGGCGCATTATCAGGCTGCGACAAATCGCGCCCCGGTTTTCAACAGTGATCCGCTCGTGCTAACCGATGCGAACGCGGGACAACTCTATGCCGCGACACTGGCTGGTTTGGTTTCCGAACCGAACGGCGATTCCATGACCTTCACGAAGCTGAGCGGGCCGAGTTGGTTGAATATCGCAGGTAACGGCAGTCTCAGCGGCACGCCGTATTCCAGCAATGTTGGGACAAATAGTTTTCTCGTCCGAGCTACGGATGCTTACGGGCTCTTCAGCGCTGCGACCGTGCAAGTCGCCGTTATTGCTGCCCCGCCGATTCTCCTCAGCGCAAATTGGCAGACAGACGCGTTGCAACTGCAATGGACTGGCGGCATTCCGCCCTACCAGGTTCAATTTGCCACGAACCTTGCCACTCCGTTCTGGCTAAATTTCGGTTCGCCCGGCAGCGGTACTCAACTATTAGTGTCACCGACCAATCCGGAAGCGTTTTATCGCGTGTTGGGGCAGTGAGCGGAGCAAAGTTTGATTTGACCCGCTTCACCGCCTCCCGCACTCTAGCGCCGTGGATCGCAAGCTGAATCTGAACCTGCTGCTTAGCGCGCTTACCGGCGTGGCGGTTGGGTTCTGATTTG
>CAZKMR010000015.1:0-55861 GCA_964553795.1 uncultured Bifidobacterium sp.
GATGAACTTCTTCGGCGTCTCGGGCATCTTCGTGTAGAAATTCCACGTGCGCTGAAACTTTTTCAACGTGCGGTCGTCCTTCTTGAGCATCGTGAGCGCGTCGTGATCGCCGCAGGCGTCCACGCATTCGGCGCAACCCTTGCACTTGGTCGGGTCAATGAAGATGCCGAAGTAACCGGGTTCGTCGCCTTTCTTCTCGTAAACGTTCCAGAACTTGGTCGTCTTGCCGAATTGCTTGCGATAATGCTCGCGCTCGGCTTCGTCGGAAATTTGGGCGAGTTCCTCCTCGAGCTTCGACTTGGTGACGACCTTGCCGAGGATGGCAGTGTCCGGGCACTCGGTGACGCACGCCATGCACGCGACGCAATTCTCGCTGTTGAGCAGCGGAATCTCGGGTGCGATGTAGGAAAAGTCGCGCAGGATGCCCGTGCCGGCGGGGATGAACGAGCGCAGCGTGGAATCGTCCGCAGGCAGGTCGAGCTCGGCGCTGCCGTCGTTGTAGGCACCGACGATGCGCTCGTTGAAATCGGCGACGTTGAGGACGTCATCGGTGATGGGAACTTGGTTGACGCGCGCGGCGGCGGGGGCGGTGAGGGTGTCGGACATAAATTTGGGATTGGTTAAATGGTTAAAGCGTTAAATGGGTGATTCGTTAAATCATTACAAGCGTTACAGCGTTAAAACGTGGCGAGCCGAGCGCGTCTTGGACTGCGGGGGCAATCCCGCCCGAGTGGGAGCGACCCCGCTTTTCGAGCGGGCGATGGTTTTCGTGAATTCGTGTGACCGTCGTGCGTGCGAAAGCGCCGTCGCCGCTACGCTCTGCCGGCGCAGTCCAAAAATCCCAACGGGATTCAACGTGAATAGCCGTGGGTGCCAACCCACGGAACACGTCCCAGAAATTTTCCCCGACCCTGAAAGGGTCGAACAAATCGTTGTGCGATGGATTGTGCGACCCCTTCGGGGTCGTGTCGTATTTTTGCGATTTACCGTGGGTTGGCACCCACGGCTATTCGTGTTTTGCCCCTCCGGGGCAGCGGGGCGCGGCGCAGTCCAAAATGAATCCCAACGGGATTCCGTCCTCCAGCCCAAGGTTGCGAAGCTACCTTGGGTTAACGGATCAAAAGGATTCAACAACCCCAACGGGGTTGTGGCGGCGTTTGGTTGCGCGCGAAAGGACACAACCCCTTCAGGGTTGTGGGAATTTTGTTCGTTCAACCCAGGGTAGTCCCGACGTTGTCGGGCCAACCCTGGGCTGAAGGACGATGCCCCGTTGGGGCATTCCGAACGGCAAGCGCCGAAGCAACGGAGCGCGGGTTTGTGACCCGCAGCGGATTGAAAGCGAATTGGACGGGCGGACGTGCTGCGGCTCACAGAGCCGCGCTCCGACGAAGCCGCGACGGGAACGCGAGGAACACGGTTGGTGACCAAGCTTTTGAAACACCAATTCATGCTTTACCTCTCTCTGATTCGAGTTCAGCTATGAACGCAGCCTCCTCAGCTTGAATTCTTGAAAGCACGTCCCCTCGAACAACTGACAGGCCGATTAGCCCATCATCTCCATGCACCGAACAAGAGATGTGATAAGGCTGTGTCGAACCGATGACAAAGTTGTCTGTCTGCCGGCTTTGGGGACGATCTGCGAAAACATCCTTATCCTTTGGCTCGCCAAGAACTGAATAGATTTGCTCAAGCTTCATCCCGGAGTTCAAAGGCAAACCAATCGCATCAAGTATTGCTCGTGCTGCGGTGTGTGGGAGCAGGTCGAAATACAGTTCAAACCCAGTTGTCTCATCTGGCGTTTGTTCCCACCTGAAAAAATCCGCCCCACGAACGCCTTCGTTAATCCCATAGCCTCCCAGCCACTCATAGCCATCGTCCTCAGAGGCATTCATGTCTGCCGCGACTAGCTGTTTGAGCCGCAGCTTGGCGAACTGGCTGTAAGGAATGAGTTCCATTCTCAGGCGCGACAATTGTTACTTCGCAAACACTACCTCTTCCTCCGCCTTCACCTTCGGTTGCGTCGGGGCGGAAATGATGTTCCACGGGACTTCCATCACGCTCTTCAAGCCTTCGCGCACGCACTTCAGGTTTTCCTGCACCACCGTTTCGCCGCGCTTGCCGAAATACTTGCGGATGTATTTTTCCACCGCGCCCAGCACCTGCTCATCGCTCATGCCGGAGCGCGACGCGAACGGCGTCACCTTGATGAAGATGCCCACGAGGCAGACGCCTTGCATGCGCTGCTGGAGGTCGGCTTCGGTGGCGATCTCTTTCGCGATCTTCACGGTGTCGAGGTAGAAAACCTTGAGCCGTTTGTTGCGGATGATTTTCTGGCCGTAAGCGGGGATGTGATTCCAAACCTTGTTCGGATCGGTTTCCGGACTTTGGATGAACACGCTGCCTTCGTCCGCAATACCGTCGAGCGGATTGCCGAGGTTGAAGGCGTTCACGTCGTTGAGCGGAATAAATTCCACGTGCGCCAGCTCGCTGTGCGTGCGGATGTGTTTCTGCGCGACGGTCAGGTAATACGTCGTGGGCAAACCCTTTTTCTCCGAGCCGTATTTCGGATACGCCTGCACGTGCAGGTTGAATAATTCGCCGACGAACGACGCAATGAGTTTGTTGGTCGTCACCGAGCCGAACCCACCGACAGAATGGCCGCGCATCGAGAACGCACCTTCGGGCCGCAAATCCGGATCTTCGCTCTCGGTCAACGTGAGCGCGTGCTTGATGCCGACGGTGAAATACTCGCGCGGGTTCTCGGCGAGCATGTTCTTTACAATGGCGATGAAATGTCCGCCCGTCACGTCGCGCGAGCCGAGGCCGGCGGAACAGGCATAAATTTTCGGGATGCGCGAAATCTTCGGATACTTGAATTCGCCGTTCGAGCCGTAGCTGAGGCCGGTGAGCGCGTCGGCGAACGCGGCCTTGATGCCCTGCACGAGCGGATTGGATTGCGCGAGTGGATTATCCATGCGTTCGGCGACGGTGATGGCCTTCACGCCCTTGAGCGTGTCCACGAGTTGCGTGGCCGGGAACGGCGCGAAGCAAGTGACGTGAACGACGCCGACCTTGAGGTCCATCTCCTCGCGCATGTAATCAGCGGCAGCCTGCGCGGTTTCCATCATGCCGCCCATGCCGACGACGGCATATTCCGCGTCGTCCATGCGATACGTGTCCACCATGCGATAACGGCGGCCGGTCTTCTCGTAGAACAGATCCATCGCTTCCTGCACTGCGCCGGCGCACTTATCGTAGAAAGTGCGCTGAGCGATTTTGCCTTTCATGTAGGAATCCTGGTTTTGCACGACGCCCGTCATCATCGGACTGCGCGGATCGAACAGACAGCGCAGCTTCTGATTCGGATCGCCGATGAATTCCTTCATGAACTCCGTCTCCGGCAACTTGAGGTTTTCAATGGTGTGCGTGGTGAGGAAGCCGTCTTGCACGTTCATGAAAGGCGTTTCGCAGGCTTCCGCCGCGCGGCGCGCGATGAGCGCCATGTCGCAAACCTCCTGCGCGTTACGACTGAACAGAATGCCCCAACCGCAATCCGAGCAACTCATCACGTCGTCGTGGCCGCAATGCACGTTGAGCGAGTGCGACGTCAACGCCCGCGCGCCGATGTGGAACACGATGGGCAATCGTTTACCTGAAATCGTGTAGAGCACTTCCTTCATGAGCACGAGGCCTTGACCGCTGGTAAAATTCGTCACGCGTCCGCCCGCGAGCGCAAAGCCTTCGCACGTCGTCGCGGCAGAATGTTCCGATTCTGGCTGCACGAACGTGAGTGTATCGCCCCAGAGATTTTTCTTTCCGTTGGCGACTTCGGTTTCGTAGCCCGTGCCCATCGTGGTCGAGGACGTGATGGGATACGCGCAAGCACCTTGGGTGATGTGAGTTTCAACCCAGACGACGCCGCCCGCGCCGTCGGAAGTGGTGGGAATGCCGGGGTAGGGATATTTGCTGGCTTCGCTGCTCATAAAAAAATTACGAGCGACGACGTCGTCACGCCGGCCACGAACAAGCTGGTCGGCGCGATGGGCCGCGCCCGCTGGTGTTGTGTTCTTATGCCAAGAATTACCAGTCCTGCGAGGCGAGGCAAGGGATTATATGCCACGCGCGAAAAATAAATTTTCTCCAACTATGATTTAGCACTGGCAAGTGCGCGCCCGGAAAAAGATGCTACAGTCCAACAATCGTAATGCCGTATTTGTATTTGAGCAGATGAATCCGTTAGCGAAACCGACTTTGACGACCGACCCGGCCGAATGGCTGAGCGACGCGCACCCGCTCGTCGCGCAACTCGGCACGGCGGACGGCCTGGCCTCGCTGCATGCATTGGCGGAATCGCTCGTCGCGCGACCGGTCACTGATCCGGATTCGCTCCGCGTTTTTCTGCGCGCATATCAGGAGCGGATTTTGCAACCCCACGAGTTGCCGGCGATTCGCCGGGCGTTTGCTCATGTCAGCCGCAATGAACTGCGCGAGTTGATCGCGTTTGATCAAGAACTCTCTTACGAGCCCGCGCTGCGGGACTTCGCCGCGGCCAGCCAGCGCATCGGGCGGGAACAATTGGTGCGACTTCGGCCGCTCCGGGACGAACGCATCGTGCAACGCTACCTCGCGGCGGTGGAGAACAACGAGGCGCACGGCTGGCATACCTTGGTGTATGGCATGACGCTGGTGCTGTATTCGCTGCCGCTGCGGCAGGGATTATTGGGCTACGCTCAACAAACGGCGCGCGGTTTCATCCATGCGGCGGCGCGAGCACGCGGGTGGAAGGAAAGCGATTGCGCGGCGTTGTTCGACGAGTTTTACACGAACCTCTCGGTGGAACTGGAGTTGGTGAATGCCGTGAAGAGCCCGAATTCACTCGGCTCTGAATCTTGATCGGATTCTTGATCCTCGCGGGGATTGAGAGGAAATGCGAGGCGAAGAAGCACGAAAAACATTGAGTTGCCCTTGCGGCGGGCTAGTTTGAGCGCAACGAAATGAAAACCTTTGCGCAGTTGGGTTTTCCCGGGCGACTCATCGCGGTCGAGGGCCTCGATGGTTCGGGCAAGTCCACCCAGATTTATCTGCTGAAACGCTGGCTCGAAGCCGAGGGCGTGAAAGTGTACTTCAGCGAGTGGAATTCCTCCGAACTCGTCAAGTCCGCCACCAGCAAAGGCAAGAAACGGGAGTTGCTTTCGCCCACCACCTTCAGCCTGATTCACGCGACGGATTTCGCGGATCGCTACGAGCGCCACCTGTTGCCGTTGTTGCGCGCGGGTTATGTCGTGTTGTGCGATCGCTACGTGTTCACGGCTTACGCGCGCGACGTGGTGCGCGGTTGTCCGCCCAAATGGGTGCGCGGCATTTATAATTTCGCCGCACTGCCGGACATCACGTTCTTCTTCAAAGCCGATTTGGAAGTCTCGTTGAACCGTATTCTCGACGGCCGTCCCAAATTGAAATTCTTCGAGGCGGGCATGGATCTGCGTTTGTCGCCGGACCCGTATGAAAGTTTCCGCATCTTTCAGGGGCGCATTCTGGATCAATACCTCGCCATGAGCGCGGAGTTTAATTTTGTGACCATTGACGCGAATCACCGGGTGGAAACCCAACAAGCCACGGTACGCCAGTTAGTCAATCATCGTATCGATTTCGATCAATTCCGGCGCAACAGTCCGTTGCCCTTGCCGCCGCCCGTGAAGCGCACCAACACCAGCACCAAGATTGTCGAAGAAATCGAGGAGGATTCCGCCGCGTGAAAAAAGCCAAGAACAAACTCGTTGTTCCGAGTCGCAGCGCGCGCAGTTTCTACGGCGACGGCATTCCCGGCGTCCAACTCGAGGACCTCGCCGGGAAACTCATTGTGGTCGAAGGCGCGGACGGCTCCGGCCGCTCGACGCAGATCGCCTTGCTCGTGGACTGGCTCGAAACGCGCGGCCACGCCACCGTGCAAGTGGGCTTGAAACGCTCCACGCTGGTCAGCGAGGAATTGGAACGCGCCCAGAACGGAAACATCTTGAGCCGCACGACGCTCAGTTTGTTTTACGCCACCGATTTTGCCGACCAGTTGGAGAATGTGATTCTGCCGTCGCTCAAAGCCGGCTTCATCGTGCTGGCCGATCGTTACATCTACACGTTGATGGCGCGCGACATGGTCCGCGGCATGGACATCGCGTGGCTGAAAAATCTTTACGGCATCGCGCTCAAACCGGACGCGGTATTTTATCTCGCCATCGAACCCAATGAACTCGTGCAACGCAATCTCGCCAAGATTGCGACGCTCGACTATTGGGAAAGCGGCATGGACCTCGGCTTGTCGCGCGACATGTTCGACAGCTTCATCGAGTATCAAACCTTGATGCGCCTTGCCTTCCGCAAACTGCAAAAATCCTACGGCTTCACGATTGTGGATGGCAATCGCCCCGTGGATGAAGTGAACACGGAACTCGAAAAGAAGATCGAAGCGGTGCTGGTGGGGAAATAATCCTCACCACACTTCGACCGGCCCTTTGGGCACGGGAATCTGCTCACGCGTCGTGGCATCCGGTTCGCGCATGAACGACGCCACCATCGGCGCGAGTTGGAAGCGCGGCAATAATTCCCCGTTCTCATCCAGGAACTGTTGTCGCCAGCGAATGTAATTCTCAAGAATTTCGTGAAACTGCGCGTGCGTCGCCACCAGCACGACCTTCTTGTTGAATTCGTTCGCCGGACCGAATCGTTTCGCGTACCACGGCGCGACTTTGCGGAACATGCGGCAGCCCAGCTCTTCGCCGAATACTTCCACCATCAAATCCAGGTGCCGACACATGACGCGCACGCGTTCGGAGAATGGCGGATCCGGCAACAGATTTCCCGTGGCAATGAAGTGATTCGTGTGCTGGAAAATCCACGGATTGTAAAACGCGCCGCGCCCGATGCTCACGCCCGCGCAACCGGTTTCCTCGAACATCTTCTTCGCCGCCTGCGGTGTGATAACGTCGCCATTTCCGATGACGGGAATTGTCTTCACCGCCTCCACCACTTTGCGAATGCCCGCGAGATTCACCGTGCCACCAAAGCCTTGTTCGCGCGTGCGCCCATGCACAAAGATCGCCGCCACGCCCGCGTCTTCCAAGGCGCGCGCCAAATCCGGCGCGGTGAGATTGTCGTCATCCCAACCGAGCCGCATTTTTGCGGTCACGGGAATCTTCACGGCGTTGACCATGCCGCGCACGAGTGCCGCCGTTTTGTCCAACTCCGTCATCATCGCCGAGCCGCCGCCGATTTTGACGACTTTGCGCACGGGACAACCCATGTTGATATCCACGGAAACCGCGCCGCGCGACTCCACGATTTGCGCCGCGTCGCGCATCTCTTCCGCCACGCTCCCGAACAATTGCACCGCCAACGGCGCGTCAGCAGCGTTGGTTTCAATGAGCTTGAGTGCCTTTTCGCGTTTTTCGAGCAGCGACCGCGCATTGACCAGGTCGGTGGTGCAAAGACCGACGCCACCGACCTCCCGCACCGTGAGACGGAACGGTAGATTCGTGTAACCCGCCAACGGCGAGAGAAACAGATTCGAACTTAATGTCAGCGGCCCAAAACGCATTCGTGGCGTCAGTCTAATCGAATTCGCGCCGGAAACCAGCCTCGCTCGCCGGGCAATCCGTTAGCTCGGCTTCGTCGCGGGCAGCACCAACACCTTGTCCACGCGATGCCGGTCCATGTCGAGCACTTCGAAGATATACCCTTGCGCCTCGAAGGTTTCGCCCTCGCGCGGCACGTGTCCGAGTTGTTTCACCACGAACCCCGCGAGCGTTTGATATTCCGTCCGCGCCCGCCCGCCAAACTTGAATCCCGGCAACGCCCGTTCCACCGCATCCAGATCAATCATCGCGTCAATCAACCACGAACCATCCGCCCGTTTCTTCGCCTCCGGCTTGGCGCGCTGCCCTTGCGACGGAAACTCGCCAACGATGGCCTCCATCACATCGTTCAACGTCACCAATCCGACGATCCCGCCGAATTCATCCGTCACCAATGCGATGTGTTTGCCGGTCTGCTTGAACGTCTCGACCAGTTGCAACACAGTTTGCGTCTCCGGCACGATCAACGGCGGCATCATCACGTCCTTGAGCTGCACGACCACCCCCGCCGCGAGATTCGCATAAATCGCCTTCACCGACACCACGCCGACGACGCGATCGCGATTGCCCTCGTAAACCGGAAAGTGCGAATGATTGCTGACCACGATCTTGTGCCAGATCTGTTCGTGCGGGTCCTGCTGGTTCAACCAAATCACCTTGGCACGCGGCGTCATGATTTCGCGCACGGGCAGTTGATCCAATTCCAGCGCGCTATGAACAATGTGACTTTCAATCTTGTTGAACGCCCCGGCGCGCACGCCTTCCTGCATCATCACGCGCACTTCCTCTTCGGACACCGTGGTTTCCTTGGGATGTTTGAAGCCCAACACCCGCAACAGCGCTTCGGTGGACACGCTCAGAAAACCCACCACCGGCGACGCGACCGTTGCGATCCAATTCATCGGTCGCGCCACCATAATGGCAATCCCTTCGGGGTTGCTCAGTCCGAATCGCTTGGGCACCAACTCGCCCAGCACCAACGAAAAATAGGTAATCACCACCACCACGATGCCAAAGGCGAGCTTGTCTGCGTGGGGAGCCAGAAATTCGATTTGCGCGAGCGGCCCGGTCAGTTTTTCCGCCAGAGTTGCTCCGCCGAAGGCGCCGGCAAAAATTCCCACCAACGTGATGCCGATCTGAACGGTGGAAAGAAATCGGTTCGGCGCTTCGGCCAAATCCAGCGCCACCTTGGCGTTGCCATTGCCCAGGTCAGCCATGCGCCGCAACCGCGCCTTGCGCGCGGATACCACGGCAATTTCGGCCATTGCGAACACCCCGTTTGCCACCAGCAACAGCAGGATAATGCCGATTTCAAATACGATTTGGCTCATGCCCGCAGGCTAACAGCGCCCGCGAAAGGCAGGAAACAATTTCGTTTGAAGACCAAATACCCTCTGGCGAGAAGGGAAACGCGGCCAACTGCGCCACTCTTGCGCACCCTTGACGATTCAATGGTTAGCGTGCTACAACACAGCCACCACCATTAGTAGTGGTTTTCTATGCGTTGTCCCAAATGCGGTTGTCAGGATGACAAGGTCGTTGATTCGCGGGCTTCCCGCGAAGGCGCGACCATCCGCCGCCGCCGCGAATGCACTGCCTGCCAGCATCGTTTCACCACCTACGAGGAAGTCGAACGCGAAGGCCTGATGATTCTCAAGCGCGACGGGCGACGCGAGGAGTTCTCCAAGGAAAAGCTGCTCTCGGGCATTCGCAAGGCGTGCCAAAAGCGCCCGATCAGTCCCAAGGTGGTCGAAGACCTGGCGGATCGCATTACGGAAGCCGTGAATAACAAATACGAGGATGAAGTGCCCGCCGAATTCATCGGCAAACAAGTGATGGATGGGTTGCGCGACATTGACGAGGTCGCCTACGTGCGCTTCGCCAGTGTGTATCGGCGCTTTCAGGAAGCCACCGACTTTGTGCAGGAAGTCAAAAAACTGGAGGAGCAAGAATGATTCTACTCGCCGACAATTTCCTGTTTTTCCAACTCCCCTCGGGCGAATCCGTGCCGTTCTCGGCGGAAATGATTTCGGTGGAACTGGCCGACGGCACGAGCGACCCGTTTTCACACGACTTCCTCGAACACGCCGCCGCGTCGGTGTTTCATTACTTCAAACACGATCTCGGTCGCAAAACGGTGTCCGTGGCGGAATTCGCCGAAGCGTTTGAATCCGTGCTCAACGGGCTCGGCCTGAAACTCCATTCCGGGCGCGTGGCCGGTCCAACCGATGATTCGGCCAATCGCGATCTGGAGATGCTGGCTTTTCATGCGGGCGGCGCGGGCGAACTCGCGTTTTATCCGCGGCTGCGCACCGCCGTGCGGGCGCAATTCCAAATCACGCCACGCCTCGTGCGCTTTCGCGGGTTGCGCAATTGCGTGAAAAGTCTGCTTGGCGCGGAACGCTGGAGTCCGCGTTGCGACCGGCTGCGCGATCAAATCGTGGAATTTCTGCGTCGCACCTTGAGCAAGGAATCCGCCGGCAATGATTGCGCGCTGATTGTTGAGTGATTTTTTGCGTGTCGCCCGGACGCGGTCTTGAAACAATCCCGTTTCATGAGCCAGACCCTGTTCGAAAAAATCATCGCCCGGGAAATCCCCTCGGAAATCGTGTTTGAAGACGACCTCGTCGTGGCGTTTCGCGATGTCGCACCCAAAGCGCCGACGCATGTCTTGATTGTGCCGCGCAAACCCATCCCGCGCATCGCCGCCGCCACGCCGGACGATCATAAAGTCTTGGGCCATCTGATGCTCAAGGCGGCGGAAGTAGCGGAAAAACTTGGCCTGACGGCGGGCGGTTATCGGCTCGTGATCAACAACGGTCCGGACGGCGGCGAATCCGTGCCGCATCTGCATTGCCACATTCTCGGCGGCCGCAAAATGCAATGGCCTCCGGGCTGATCGCGTTTCTTAGCCTCACTCGCCCATGAAATTGATTTCCTGGAATGTCAACGGTCTGCGCGCCGTGCTGAAAAAGAACTTTCTCGAATTCCTCGACGCCGAAAAGCCCGATGTCCTCTGTTTGCAGGAAACGAAGTGTTCGCCCGACCAGGTCGAACAACTCTGGCCGGCGAGCTACACCACGTATTGGAACAGCGCGGTCAAACCGGGTTACGCCGGCACGGCCATTTTCACACGCCAGCGCCCGCTGAAAGTCACGCCCCATCTTGGCATCGCCGAACACGACCAGGAAGGCCGCGTGCTCACCGCGGAATACGAGGATTTCTTTCTGGTGAATGTTTACACGCCGAATTCCAAACGCGAACTCACGCGCCTCGCGTATCGCCAGCAGTGGGACCGGGATTTCCTGAAGTTTCTCAAGAAATTGGAAAAGAAAAAACCGGTTATCTGGTGCGGCGACCTGAACGTCGCGCACACGGAGATTGATCTCGCCAATCCCAAGGCGAACGTGAAGAACCACGGCTTCACGCCGGAGGAACGCGCCGGTTTTGATGCGTACGTGAACGCGGGGTTTCTCGACACGTTCCGCGAATTTGAGCAAGGCCCGAAGCACTACACGTGGTGGAGCCAGATGGGAACGGCGCGGCAACGGAACATCGGATGGCGGCTCGATTACTTTCTCATCTCGCAATCATTCCGCCCGCGGCTCCAGCGCGCGGCGATTCTGCCGCAAGTCATGGGCAGCGATCATTGCCCGGTGCTCATCGAGGTGAAGTAGAGCTTTTCAAGCGACGCGGCGTGGGCCAACCTGCGCCCACGCATGAAACGAGTTCTCCTCTTCGCGGCAGCGTTTGTCCCGATGCTCACCGCTCACGCTCATTACGTGGCGGACAACGAATACGCCGCGAAAACGACCAATCAACTGCCGTTCATCGTCGAGACGAAAGGTCCGGTGCGCGCGCCAGCCGCCTTGAAACTCACGCCTGATGTAAAAATCAGCGGCCAGGGCTTTTGGAAATTCGTCGCCGCGCGAGATCGCGTTCTGGTGCCGACCAATGTGCCGTCCGTCGTTCAAGCCCACGGCACGATCATTGTCGATCCAGCCACCGACATCGTTTATTGGGGCTTGCAGGGCGTGGGCTGGATTGGCTTCAGCAACAAGTTGCAAAACTCATGGATTGTTCCGGGCAACGCCATATTCGCGAAAGGCAATCTGCATGGCGCGGACCTTTTACCGCGGCGCGGCAAAGCGCCCGCCGTCGCCGCCGCGGACAACATGTCCGGCAAAGTTTATCTGACGGATACCCGCTTTCAGAACGTGGAGTTGCTCGCCAAACCTGAGTTCGGCGCTTACGCGACGAATAAAGGTTTCGCGCCGACGGACGTGGCGTTCACCAGTGCGCGCGAACTGTGGGTCGTGGACGGTTACGCGCAACAGCGGTTCATGGCGGCTGACGTCGCGCCGTTGCGCTGGCAGGGCGAATATTACGGTGATGCCAAACAATTTTCCGCCACGCTCCACGGTGTAACGTATGACAAGGCCAACGACGATCTGCTGTTCTCGGCGCGACCGGAAGGCCAAATGAAACGCGTCGAGCGCAAGCCCCGGTTGCTCACTGACATTGCCGGACTGCCGGCCGGCACGTGGTTGTGCGACGTGGACATTTGGGGCGACTACGCGCTGGCAGCGTGTTTGAATGGCGCGAACAAATCGCCCGGACCGCTGTACATCATCAATCTCAAGAAACGCGCGATCGTTTCGACCATCAAACCGAAGGAAGAACTCGGTTACACCGACGCGCAACATCTGCATGACGCCGCGTGGTATGTGACAGGGCGGGGCCGCACGCAGGAAGTTTACTTATTGTTCACCAACTGGAATCCCGGCGGCATCGGCGCGCTCAAACTGGTGAACGTTGCGCAATAGCCAGATCAACCCGCGCAACACTTTCCGAATCGATGACTTCGGATAAAACGGCGACAGCCGGTTCGTTTGCGCAATCGGCAGCGCTCGTAATCCGACTGAATCCAGGCGCTCGAAAAAATCCGCCACGGTAGTCCCCAATAGGAGTTCAGGCATGGACAACTCCTTGGATTTCAGTCGCATTTCGGGAGTGAACAAAACCCGGTCCGCTGGGCAGTCGTGGCTCGACAGAAAAAGAAAACATTTTGTCTGCGAAATTGCAGCCAAGCGCCGTTAAGCGCGCTCCGCAATCTTCCGATAGTGCAACAATCTTAAAATGGAGATCAAAAATTTTGTCGTTATCGGAATCCTCGGCTTCCTCGGAGTGTCTTGCACCACCGTGAATCAACCGCAGGTGAATTATTTTCATGAAACCCCCACCGCCAATCTGATTGTTTCGCATTCGTCGGACGAAGCCAACTATGCCATCCGGCCGCCCGTGATGGAGGGCTCATTCCGCACCATGCTGACGTTGGCGGACATCGCGGCGATCGCCCAGGGCCTGCCAGACAAGAATCTGGCGGTGGTTAGTATCGGCGTCTTTCCCAATCCCAATACCGAAGCTGAGAAAGTCAAAAATCTGAGTGTCACCCTGGCTGACTGCGGGTTCAAGCGGGTCGTCTTTGTGCGTAATGCTTCCCGGAAAACGGATCGCACCGATGGACTGGAAATTCGGGCGGACGTTCGATTCTAAAGGTCAGCTCACGCCCGGAACGAAAGCTGTCCGCCCAAGCTGGCAGATGATGGATTTCGACTTCCGCCAAAGTCTCATTGCAGATATTTGATGACGGCTTCGGTCCGCGATTGGACATGGAGTTTCTCGTAGATGTGCGTCAAATGGGTGCGCACGGTGGGCACGGAAATTCCCAGTCGATCGGCAATGTCCTTGTCGGAATAGCCCTCGCTCAAACAACCGAGAATCTCTTCTTCACGCTGCGTCAGTTTCGCCGCGGGACTGCGGGCGGCGCGCGGTTCGCGGAAGGCCTGGACGACTTTGCGCGCGATTTGACTGCTCATCGGGGCGCCGCCCTCGCGGATATCGCGAATCGCGTCCAATACATCCTGCGGCTCGGACCGCTTCAACAGGTAGCCGCTCGCGCCGGCTTTGAGGGCGTTGAAGATGTGTTCACTATCCTCGAACACCGTTAACATCATAATCTGAGTTTCCGGCAGCCGCTCCTTAAGTTGCGCCGCACATTCCACACCCGTCATCTGCGGCAGGTGAATATCCATGAGCACCACCTCAGGGCGCACCGCCGGCAGCCGCCGCAACGCTTCCTCGCCCGAATTACAGACCGCCGCGCACGTCAGACCCGGAGTCTGTTGCAACAGCTGTTGCAGACTGGTGCGGATCACCGCGTCGTCTTCCACGATGGCGACTTTGATATTCTTCATGCCCGCAGGGGTCCGGATTCCGGACGTTTCGGCAAGCGGCATCGTAGTCATGCCGGCAGCTTAGGGCAAATCCCACCGCGGCCCTATCGTTGAATCCAATGAGGCTCATTCAGCTTAACGGCAGGCGGAACTCGATGATTGAACCCTGGGGACTGAACTGGACGGTGCAGTCGCCGCCCAAACGCTCCAGGCGTTGCCGCATGTTACTCAGACCATGCCCGCCACGCCGCTCGGGAGTTGCCGCGCCCAAACCATTTCCATTGTCCGCGACCACCACCCGCAACTGGTCCTGCGCCACGGTGGCGTGAATTCGCAATTCATTCCCGCCGGAGTGACGAATGGCATTATTGACCGCTTCCTTGAACGCGAGATAAAGGTTGTGGCGCAATTCCGCGCGAATCGGTTGATCCGGAATCTCGGCGGAAATTTTCAAGCGGCAACGCCACTGGGCGTCGCGACAAAATGATTCGGCAAAATTCCCCAGATAACCGAGCAGTTCGCCCAAGCGATCATGTTTCGGATTCACCGCCCAGACAATTTCGTTGAGCCGATTGACCATCTCGCGCGCTGCCGAACGAATCTGCCGCGTCAGCGGTCCGATTTTGTCGGACGGAGTGTGCTCGTGACTCACCAAACCGCTGAGCAGATTGATGTGCGTCAAACTCGTACCGAGATCGTCATGCAAGTCGCGGGCAATGCGCGCTCGTTCCCGTTCCACTTCGTGCTGGCGTTCGATCCGCTCCAACTGCAAACGGTGGCGGCGCCGCATGGCCAGAAAAATCCCTCCCGTGCAACCCAGCAGCAAGAGCGCCCCCAGACCGGCCCTGAACCACCAGGTTTCCCATAGATACGGCGCCACGGTGAACCGCAACACATCGCCGGCTTCATTCCAGATGCCGTCGCTGTTGGCGGCCTGCACACGGAAAGCGTATTCGCCGGGGAGCAACGGCCCGTAGCTGGCCGTCCGCTGATTCACCGCCTCGCGCCACCGCGATTCCGCGCCGTCCAAGCGCCACCGAAACCGCACCTGATCCGGGGCGGTGAAGTTGATTCCGGTGAACTGCACTTCGACGTAATGACGGCCCGGTTCAATTTGCAGCTCGCGCAAGCGTTCGCCGGATTGTGTTGCACCGTTGGAATTAGCTTTGATGGATAATTCACGTCGTCCGCCATCCACACGAAATTCTTCAATCAATACGGGCGGCGGGAGAAGATTACGTTCCACCGTTCGCGGCGCGACGGACACCACGCCGTTGACGGTGGTGAACCACAGTTGACCGTCGCGCGATCGCCAGCACGCCGGTTGAAACCAACCGGAGTAAGCCTGCGACGGCAATCCGTCGTATTGCCCATAGACCGAACACGTCAATCGTTCGCGTTGTCCGGCGAGCAATTCCAACAGTTCCTGGCGCGAAACCCGCGCAATGCCCGCGTAGGTGCCGCACCACAGATAACCTTCATCATCCGCGAGCAATTGCGTGATGCTGTTGTCCGGCAATCCGTGTTGCGTGGTGATGCGCGAAAATTTTCCTTCTTGCAGCCGCAACAAACCACCGCCCAAAGTCCCAACCCACAATGCGCCATCAGTCTCCGGGAGCAATGCCGCCACGCGGGCCAACGGCCAATCTGCGGGCGGACTGTGACGTGTGATCTGGCCGGCGGCGTATTGCCAGACATCGCCGGGCTCTGTTCCGAACCAGATGCAACCCGGCGGACCTTCCGCCAACGCGCGCACCCCCACGTTCTCCACGAATCCGTTTTCCCGGCCAAAACGCTGAAAGTGGTTGTTGTCCCAGAAGTATGCACCCGAACCGTTTCCCAGCCAGACTCGGCCGGAGTCCCCCTCCAGAACCACGTCCACCATGCGATTCTGGAGCACTTGCACCGGAAAGGGACGCGTCAACTTGCCCGCG
Source organism: uncultured Bifidobacterium sp. (assembly GCA_964553795.1). Lineage (GTDB taxonomy): Bacteria > Verrucomicrobiota > Verrucomicrobiia > Limisphaerales > JADLHS01 > JADLHS01. The sequence continues at coordinate 15,796 of CAZKMR010000015.1, forward strand.
GCGTAGCGCCAAACGCCGCCCTTTACCGCTCCGATCCAAATCCCGCCAGGCGCCGCCGGATAAACGGTAACACTTTCCACCGCGACCCCGGCCACCGGAGGCAACCCCACTGATTCAAACCGATCCCCAACTTTGCGCGCCAGTCCACCGGTGGCGGTTCCGACCCAGATGTTGCCGTCCCGGTCTTCGCAAACGGATTGCACCACATCGCCGGGAATTCCTTGGGCCGTGCTGTATTGCCGAAACCAACTCCGGCGAATGCGCACCAGTCCCGCTTCCTTGGTCCCGAGCCAAATATTTCCTTCGCGATCCTCCAGCCAACTCGTGATGAAACTGCTGGGCAATCCCAGTTCCGACGTCAACCGCTGCGCTCGTCCCTCCGCGGTGATGTGCCACAGTCCGACGCCGTACTCGACAACCCATAATCCCCCGCGCGAGTCCGCGTAAAAACGCAATTGGCCGGCCGCCATGCGCGGCGAAAAATCCGGGACGGTCAAATCCCATTCCCCCTGGTGCAAGCGTCGCAATCCATTCGCGTCCCAGACCCAGAGCCGATCTTCTTGGCCCGCCACCAAACGTCGCACCTGCCGCAACGGCGGCCCGTTGGTCGGCGTGCCGTCGCTGAAACCGGTCGGCGTCATGACGCTTAATTGGTTTCCCGCCGCGACCCAAATTCGCCCGGAGGAATCACGCCCCAACGCGTCAGCCGGCGCCGCCAAGGGAAATTCCGCCGTGCGATGTGAGTTAGTTGTCTCCAGTTGGACGCGTACGGCGACCTGCGACTGGGCGAGATACCACACGTCACCCCTGGCATCCTGATGAAAGTCACCAAACGGAGTCGGGGGCGGCGGCGTCAAATCCAACCGCGTCATTTCATTCACCACGCCCGCGCGGGGCACCCGAAACAACGCGGTGGCATAGGCAATCTGAAACACATCGGTGTCGGTTTCCGCCACCACCCGCAACGGGTGCCAACGCGGTTGCGCGTTGCGGTCGCGCACCAGCCGAAACCGTCCCGCCGTCAACGCGGCCACCGATTCGTTGCCCGCCGTAATCCACAGCGTGCCGCGCGAATCTACACTCAACGTCTCAAATTCCACGTCGCGCAATTCCGGCGTGGTTTGCGGATTGAACGTGACGAAGCGATGCCCGTCGAACCGCGCCAGTCCGCCACTCCGCGTGCCAATCCATAGATAACCGTCCGGGGTTTGCGCCAGACAATTTACCGAGTTCTGCGGCAGGCCATCCTCAGCCCGCCAGACGTGGATCAAGTATTCTCCCGGTCGTGCGACAGCGGCATCGCCTGCGCCGCTCGGAAGCGTCCCGAGCAGTGCGATCAAACTCCCTACGCTCCATGCGAGTTGCCGGATCATTGACCAGAGTTTCAGCTTACGTTCACACTAGGTGAGGCGGAGGTGGCGGTGCGAGCGGAATTCCCGCCGCTGGTTTCATCGCATTCAAGCGGAACAAGTCATTCCAAACTACTCCGCTTGCAACCAAAAGAACTGGCGCGCCGCCGATTGCTCCAGGCTGAGGTGAAACTGTTGATTGGAAGCAATCGGCAGATTGGTGATCGGACTACCCCCACTCAAACTGTCGCCGGACCAGGGCTTGAGCCGCACTGAAGTTTCGGGCCAGGTCAGCGCGGATTTATTTCCCTTTCGCTCCAACTGGAGTCGCAAAGGAGCGGTGTTGGAGAAAGTGACATTGTCAAATTGCGCGTCGCATTGAAATGCTCGCACGCCAATTTGACCGCGCCCAAAGGTAGCTTCCGTTCGGGTAAACTTCGGCGCGACCATGTCCCCGACGAACACAGAGATCTCGTTACCCGCGAAAACAACTTTCACTCGCTGCCACGTGTTCAGCGGCACATTCACCGGGCGATTCGTCAGCGCCGTCCATGAGTTGCTCATCCGCCCCAGCACCACCGAACCCGCCGTATCCAACCCCACGTAGTAACCGAATGCCGCATCCGGTCCATCGTAGTCGGGATTCGTGGTGCGAAAGAGCAGCCCCGCATTTCCGGGACTCGTCAGCATCACATCCGCTTCCAAAATACCATCGCGCCAGAAGCCATCACCCATCAGCGCTTTTCCGTAGGTGCCCTCGTTGTTCAGAACATACGCGCCGTTCGTCAGCTCGAAGTTGCCGCCATAACGCGACCAACCGGCATCTGTTCCGGCATTGAAATCACTGGTAACCGGATTGGGCCACTGCGGACGCGCGGTCACCATACCAAATTTTAATTTCACGCCATTCGTTACCGCCATCACGGCAACTTCGTTCGGCGGCAAAAAATAAATCGCCGGCCACGTCCACACGAATCCTCCGGGCCACGCCGGCGGATCGATTTTCTGCCAGGTCACGCCGAAATCTTCACTGAAAGAAACCTGATTCTCGCACGAAGTGATCAACACCAATCCATTGGGCAACGACGTGACAAACGGACCGCAATGCTGACACGGCACGCGATTGCCCAAACCCGCGGGCCAGTTCACGCCATCGTCAGAAATCTTCGCATAAACATCCGCGTTGCCGAGATTCACGATTTCATAAACGAGCATGTATTTGCCATTCGCCATGCGCGCGACTTGCGACATGCCCGGACGCAAATTACCGCCGCCCGCTTGCGAGACGGCCCACGTCTCCGCACCCCACGTCGTGCCGTTGTCGGTCGAAATCCGTTCCGAGATTACCTGACTGTAGCCGGCATGTTTCTCGTTTGAATAAGTGACGATCAAGCGCCCGTCGTCCAGATTCCAAAAGTCCGGCTCCCACAGGCCACGCCCTTGCGCCGCAGTCGCACCTTCGCTCGTATCAATGTTGCTGCGATAACTCCATGTGGACCCGTTGTCGGTGCTCACGTAAACCGGCAGCCGATAGGACATGTTGGGAATCAGCGACCGCATGGAGAGCATTACCTCGCCGTTGGGGCGGACGATCAATTCGCCATTATCGAGCGTTCGCCCCGCTTCGGCCACGTCTGCGAGTGTCGTCCAGTTTCGGCCCTGATTGGTGCTACGGGAAATTCGAAGAAAGCTATTCGTGCCACTCGGGTAACGCGTCGTGACGCAGAGCCAGTTTCCATTCGGCAACGCCACCATGCGACCCCATCCGCCGCCGATATTGACGGTGCTTCCCCAGGTGATCGGCCCGGCGGGGCCGCCATGAGCCAGCGACATGCAAAACACCAAGCCCAGACCTACAAAGCTCAGCCAACTTCTACCGCTGTAATTCAAACTTCTCAAAACGGCACATTGGCAGAAACCGATTGCGGCAGCAACAGCCACATCGCCTGGTTGTTCAAATACGCATCAAACATCTTCTTCATCTGCGTCTGAAGATCGTTGGCTTTCTGAATCGAGGCGCTGCCATCGGCCAGTGTGATGACGCCGCGACTGTCATGCCGCACCTTGGGCATCCAACCAATCTGCGCGTACGTGAATTGACTGATGGTGCGCTTGGCGCCGCCGGGAACGTCCGGCATGAGGAGCATCCGGTTTGCCGGATAATCACTGCTGAGAATGTTGTCACCGAGCAGAATCGACTGCGGCTGCGTGGGAATGGCGTTCTCGCAAAACATGTAGCTCAGATTGGTGCGGATGTTCCAGGCAATGGTGAGCTTGTTCCAATCATCAAGCGCAGTGCGTTGCTTATCCGCCGGACAGGTCATTACCGTCGGGTTTTTCATGTAAGGCTGGAGGATGAACCAGTTGGTGCGCAGCGGATCGACATCGATGTGCCCCGGGCCGCGATTCCAGGAGAACTTGCCCGCATTGTTGTCGTCGCCCCACATGATCATCGAGAGGGTGACTTGTTTGTTGTTGTTGATGCAACTGGCGACCTGCGCTTTGGACTTTGCCTTCGCCAACGCGGGCAACAACATCGCCGCGAGAATCGCGATGATCGCAATCACCACGAGCAATTCGATGAGCGTGAAAGCGGTCTTGCGGAGGTGAGGATGGGAATTCATTGGTAGTGCAAAAATTGAAAGCGTAGTGGCGACTTGAGGTTCGCCACCACGCTTGAGCCTTGCATCAAGGTTGCTTGAGCAGATAGAACCGCTGCGGCTCGCCCGGATTCACCGGAATGGCATTCGAGAACGTGCCGGAGGCGGTAAACGTACCAGTCGTGTTGGTAACCCACGCGGCCAGCGGTAGCGCGACATTCGTGGTGGTCAGCACGGAATAGCTTCCCGCCGCCGCGCCGTTAGTGCCTTGCAAGACCAGGTTGCCACCGCTGAGCGACACCGAGTTGATAACCGGATTCGGCGCCGCGCCAGCCGTGAGCGTTACCTCACCGGTGACCGGGTCGAACGTGCCGCTCAGGCCAAGATCGGGCGTGACCGTGATGCTGGCGAAATTGCCGGCTTTCGTGCCCGCGACATTGAACAGTTTGAACACCATGCCCACCGCGAGCGGGTCGGGCCCACCGTTGACGATCGTCAACGTTCCGCCGTAAGTGGCGTTGCCCCCGACGATGACCAAGTCGTTGTTGGTGATGCTGCCACTGACGCTGACCTCGGCTTGAACACTGCCCGCAAGACTCATTGCGCCGTTGACTGTCAACGTCCCAACCGACAGGCCGGGCGCCAAGTTGCCAGCAGCGTTAACGGTCAAGCTGCCGCTAATAGTTCCGTTCCCGCCAAGCGTTCCGGCGTTGACCAGCGTCGCACCGGTGTAGCTATTGACGCCATTCAGGTTGAGTCGGCCCGTACCGAGTTTGGTCAGACCGCCACTGCCGCTGCCAGCGAGCAACGGCTGGGCGATGCCGATGGTGTAGTTTTCGGTGTCCACCGTGATGCCGCCCGCATGGACGAACACACTGCTGAGATTCAACATGAAGTCGCCTTCGTCGGCGATCGGCTTCACAGTGCCGCCGTAGATGTTTAACTCCGAGAGGCGTCCCGATGTGCCTTGCTGGCCTTCAAACCGTCGGCACGACACGGTCCCGGCAGCGCGAATGTTCATGGCGCTCATGATCCCGCTATTGTTCTGGGAAAACAGAATCCGCCCGTTACCGCCGCCAGCGGTGATGGCAATCACGGTCCCATCCGCCACTTCAATGAGATTGGTCGCGTCTGGTGAAGATATCCCGGCGGAAGTGCCAACCACGATGTTGCCGCCGCCAGCGAGGGCGCCGACCCGATGATCCATGGCGAAGTGACCGCCGTTGGTGATCAACAGCAACTGCGTCGAGGCCGGCTGCGGACTATACAACCGGTAACCTTCGTGGTTAATGAATTTACCGCCATCAATCACCACACCGCCGTTGGCCTGTTCGAATAATCCGCCGACGTCGAGTACCCCCGAAGCCGGGACGGTTAATTTCCCGGGGCCGTCCACATAGTCCAGGCCGACATCGACCACAGAATTGCTAATCGAACCCGCGACCACGACATCGCTGTTGAGGGTTAGCGCCCGGGTGGCATTGCCGAGATTCATGTTACCCGCAAGCGTGAGTGTGCCGGTGTTGACGGCATCGCCCAGAATCATGGCTCCGCCTACCTGGATGTTGTTCGTCAAGGTGCGCGGCGCAACGCTGTCGCTGGAAAGATTGCCGTTGGTATAGGTCAGCGTGCCGGCCCCGAGCGCGGCGTCACCACCGAGTTGTAGCACGCCGCCGCCGAGCACCGTGCCCCCGGAATAATCATTCGCCGTCGCCAGCCGGAGAGTGCTGCTGTTTGCTTTGATCAAGCTCACAGCGCCGCTGATCTTGCCCGCGCCGCTGATGCTGTAGGTGTTCGCAAACCCATTGAAGTTAAGAGAGAACGGAGTAACGGTCCCGGCCAGATTAATGTTCGGGGAGCCAACCAGGCTGAAGTCCTCAAAGGTGACATTGTCTCCCAGTCCGCCGGATTGAGAATAGCGGGCAGGGATTGAACCAGCATTAAGGTCCACCCAGTTGGTGGAGGTGGTATCCCAGTTGTTGTTTGCCGCGCCGCTCCAGGCCAGCGTCTTCAAGGCCGCCGTGACGTTCAGGTTGATGGAATTAGGACCATTCACCAGATTGGCCGTAACGCCTGTGGGCAACGAACCGAGCACAAACGCGCCAAAGCCGCTTCCGCCCAATGAACTGTAGCTGATGAGGGGGAATTGTCCCGCGGTCAGGGCCGTGCCGGTGATATTGATCGTGACCGGGCCGTTTGGCGTCAATGCGCCATTGACACTGATGGGTGCGGTCGCCGGATTTGCAATGTTCGTCATGCCCAGGTTAAGAGTCGTCGCACCGCCGCTTCCCAACGTGAGCGACGGAACACTGAGCGTGGAGCCATTGCCGCCATCAGGCAGCCGGACGGTGAGAGTCGTGCCATTCGAAATTACCAAATTACCCGAACCATTCAGCGCGGTCGTGAGCACATTGAGTTCACCCGCCTGAAGAATGGTGTTGCCGCTGTAAAAGCTGGTGCCTGTCAGCGTCAGTCGCCCCGCGCCTTTCTTGGTAAGACCGCCCCCACTGCCATCCGTGCCCAATTCTTCGTCCACTGACACGTTGTGCCCGGCGGTATCAATAATCGCTCCCCCGGCCTTAATGGTGACGAAAGCAGAACCGCTCGCCGCGATGAGCACGGCGTTATTGCTGAACGCCGTAAGCGTGCCGCCATTCAACTCGACGGTCGCGAACCCGCTGCTGGGGAAGAAAATCCGCGGCGTGATCAACGTGCCGCCATTGAGCAAGAGCGTGGCGTTGGCGGTTGCCCCATTAGCCATGCGGACGCCGGTTTCGTTGTGCACGATCCCGCCATGGATCGCCAACGTGCCGGTGCCGTTCGGACCGGCGATGGTGAGGAGGTTCTGCGCAGTGCGATCGAGATTCAAATTGGTAATCGCGCCGCCATAAACATTCACCACGCCGGTATCCAAATCGCGCCCGATGGCCAGGGGATTGGTGACGATGATCAGGCCACCCGCCAGATTGACGGTGCCGATGCCGCCCGTGGTCAGATCGGTGTCGTCGCCGCCAATCTGTGTGCTCTCCAGCAACAACGTACCATTGGTGATGTTGATCGATCCCGTGGCGCCGTCCACGCCCACGCGCAACAAGCCGGCGGGCTTGGAAAGCGTTCCTCCGGCCAACAGTTCCAACCGACCAACCGCCCCGGCACCACTGCCCAGGTAAGTTGCCTCGGCGAGCTGCAAATCCACGCGACCACTGGTCACGCGCAAGGTGCCGTTGGAGCCGGCGGTGCGACCAATGCCCAAATTGCCCGGGGTGTAGGTTAACCCATCGTTGACGTTGGCGGTGCCGCCGTTGCGGATGAAGCCGATTTCATTGGTTCGGGGAACACGACCGAGATTCCAGTTGGCGACGTTGCCGTAGTCGCCGAGGCCCGGGTTGCTCCACACGAGGTCCGTGGCAACCGTAGTCGGGAACAGCGTGATGCCGCCCACGGCGTTCCAGTAGAGCGCGCGCGTCATCGTGCCAGTGAACGACTTCAAGAGCTGGAGGTTGGAGTCATCTTCAACATCCCAGGGAGCACCAAATTCATTTAACGCCGATTCACCGGCCATACCACCGACGCTTCCTTGCGGCGACAACAGTCTGGGGTTGGTGGCGACACTGAAGCTGCGGTCGCCTGCCCAGTTGTTGAAGAAGCCATGCAGCGTGATGGTATCGAGCCGGCCCGTCGTGGAATTCTGCACCGCAAAGACCAGGTTGCTGGCTTGATTCCAGGAAACCGCGAGTGAATACGTCACTCCGTCCACCAGAGCGCCAAAGGAATTCGTCACTGCCGCCTCGCCCCGAGTGGTACCATTCGGACGCACCAACGTGTCGAATAAGGAATCCGGCGTCCACTGATCGCCGGAGTTGTGTTTGGTCACGTAAGTTGGCACACCGTCAATCAGGTAAATACCCGTGCCATTCGCCGTGCCCCCGATCTCCAGCAATACCACAGTGCCGGAGAGATCAGCCGCCGTCGGGGTAAACTCCAGGTTGAACGTATGTCCCGAAGCCAATGCGGCGGCAGGGGTAAACCCACCCGCCGTGACGTTGGCCCCGTCATAAAGGGCCGCGCCGGTGGTGAGATTGGTTACGAGAATATCCGCTTGCGTCGGGAGGGCCGCGGCCAAAAAGGCCGTCGCGCCCAGCGCAGCCAGGCGACGGGATCTGAGTCCAGTGATGATCATAAACGTTGGGTTGTTGGTTGATGGTATCGGCACCCACCGGTGTTAACCGTTTATGGCAACACGGGAGGCAGCGAGCCGAGATACTACCGTGTATTGGCTTTCGGGGCCTATAGTCGAAACCGATGATATGAGCTCACGCCTGGGTAAGCTGGAAATGCCCGGCATCGTCAGAAACGACGATACCACGGGTGATTATTTTCACCTAAACTCCCCCCACTTGGTCGGCGACGCAGGAGTTCTCGTCGGTTTAGGCCAGGTATAAATCCGCCATCGGCTTATGCCGCACCAACCAAGAATCAGCTTGATCGGTCTTCTCGTCGTCCTCGCGACGGCGACGTCGCTCCTCGGAGCACGGGCCGAAATCCTCGTGACCAATCTCAATGTCGCCACCGCCATTTACGATGGCGGGCCGACGAATATCCCTCCCACCACCCTGCCAGCGCCGGATTACGCCTTGGGTCATAGCTTCAATCTGGAGTTCACTCCGACGCCCGACGACTTGAGCGGCACAGTCGTGCTCGTGGAAATCGGCGGCACAGCGAACGGCACGGGCATTTATTTGATTGATGGTGTGCCGACCTACGTCACGAAACACAACTCTGGCGACCCCTTCGTGCCAGCCTCTCTGTTTGATACATCCGTGCGGCCTGATGCCGCCACCCGGGGCGAAGCAGCCGTGACAAACTCTTTCGGTTCACTCCTGGCCGGAACGAATTATTCCGTGGGCGTGACGTGGAATCAGGCCGGGCAGTTGCAATTCGCAGTGCAAACCGCCGTTACGGGAAAGTTGGATAACATCACGTTCACGGGCTTCTTCAATAATTGGGCGGGCGATCGCTCGTTCAGTGTCGCGTTGAATCCTCGCACCGCCACTCCGGCGCAAAGCGTCGGCGGTTTGGCGGGCGAAGTCGCGGGTGCTGAACTGGGTCCGCCGTGGGACGTGGAGAGCGATGCGAACGTGGTATTCCTGAAAGGATTTGCCGGCACGCTCACGCGCGCCATTTATTGGAATCAGGCGGGCTCACTCGGCCCGACCTCGCCTCCGCCCGCGACCGTCGTTCCACCCGGGTCGCGTTTCTTCGTCACCAGCGTGCCGCAAGATTACGTGGTTGCCGAAGGATCACCCGCCACCGCAATTTCAACGGGCTCAGACCCGATTCGTGTGGGCGGCAATACCGCCTCACCCGTCGGGGGACGCAATTCCATTTTCATTTTCCCACTGCCACGGCTCGGTCCACTCACGAATCTGCTGCACGCTGAAGTGGCCTTCACCGTCGCGAACACGGTCGGCGATCCGGCCGGATTCAATGGTGATCTCTGGGCCATCGGCATTCAGTCCAACACCACGCCGCTGGTGGAATATTGTCAGGGCGACACCGACCCAGCCGATCCCACCAATGTGAAGTTGCACGACAATCTGCTCACCGCGCCCATTACCGATGGCACGATCCTTACTTCCACCAACGCGGGCCTCCGCACGCTCATCCAGAATTTCTACAACGCGAATCCCGGTTATCCCGGCGGACAGTTTTTGTTTCTGCGTTTGAATCCGGATGCCGCGCCCGGCGCAGTGAACAACGCCTGGAATGTTTCCGCCGGCGATGGCACGCGTCCGCCCATCCTGACGCTCTACGTGCAGAACACCAACGCGCCCGATGTAGCGACGCGCCCCAATTTCGTGTTCATCATTTCGGACGACCAACGCGATGACGCCCTCGGCGTGGTGCAACGCGAACAAGGCGCGGCGGGTCGCTTTCCCTGGTTCACCAATGGCACGCCAGCCCTGGACCGATTGGCCAGCGAAGGATTGCGCTTTCGCAACGCGTTTGTGGTGCAATCCGTTTGTTCGGCCAGTCGCGCGGCGATGCTGACCGGGGTTTACAATCACATCAACGGGATCGAAAACAATTTCACCCGCTTTCCGGTTGATGCCACGACCTACGCGCAACTCTTGCGCGAAAAGGGTTATCGCACCGGTCTGTTCGGGAAATATCACATGACCGGCACGTTCGTGGATCGCCCGGGATTCGACGACGCCATCAGCTTTGCTGGGCTCGGAAATTATTTTGGCGTGAACCACTACTTCAACGGCTTTCCGCAAAGCGACTCGACGTGGGTGGATGACAAGAGCACGGATCACGCATTGGATTTTCTGGAAGCCAATCGCACCAATCATTTCGCGATGGTGCTCGGATTCAAATCACCGCACGGCCCCTTCGAACCGCCCGCTCGTCACGCGGGACTTTACGCGGGTGAAACTATAGCCGTCGCTCCCAGCCTGAATTCGCTCGCGCCGTATCGCACCGCGCCGGCCACTGCGGGAGCGGAGACACTCCGAAATTATTTCCGCTGCATCACAGGACTGGACGACAACGTCGGGCGCGTGCTCGACAAATTGGACCAGCTCAATCTCGCCACCAACACCGTGGTGATCTTCATCAGTGACAACGGATTTCTGCTCGATGAACACGGCTTGACCGTCACCAAATGGGCGGCCTACGAACCTTCCATTCGCACCGCCTTGCTCGTCCGCTATCCGCCGCTGATCACCGCCGGTCAAGTGAGCGACGACCTGGTTTTGAACATGGACCTCATGCCCACGATTCTCGAACTGGCCGGCATTTCCGTTCCCACGAATGTCCAAGGTCGCAGTCTCGCGCCCATCATGGCGGGCACGACTCCGCCGGATTGGCGCCAGGATTTCCTCTATGAAAACTTCCGGGATAATCCGCCCAATCCGAATCCCGTCCTCTTCGCGGTGCGCAATCACACCAACAAGCTGATCATCTACCCGGGTCATCCGGAGTGGACGGAGATGTTCAACTTTGTGGCCGACCCGTATGAGACGAACAATCTGGCGAATCAACCGGCCTTCGCTGCATTGGGCGAGAACCTCAACACACGACTGCATCAACTGCTGGACGAAACCGGCTTGAAGGCGCGATTGGAATCGCCGGTTCGAGCGGGGAGTGAATTTCAATTCACGGTGCGGGGAGGGATTGGACCAATTTACCAGGTGACAACCTCCACCAATTTGCAAGCCTGGTCGCCGGGATTGCAGTTCAAGATGACCAGCGGCGAAACCAATGTGGTCGTGCCCAACGAAATTTCTGCCGCAGAATATTATCGGCTCGAAATGTTATCGGACTGAACAGCCCGCCGCTCGCCAACGCGCCAAGATCATCCTGATGCCATCGCTCTCCGTAGCCAAATTCACCTTGGAATTTCAATCCCGATGAACCTGAACCACTCCCTCCTCCTGCTGCTCGGTCTGACACTCGCGATCCAACCGTTGCCATCACCCGGGCAAACCGCGAACGCCGCCGACATCGGCTTTATCAAAATTCCAAGCGTGGCCGCTGCGCCCGTCCAGCCCGCCATGTCCCGGGCGCAGATCGAAGCCGGTCTGCGCTCCCGGGATCGCGCGCTTTACATCAAGGAAGGTTGGATTCGCGATCCCTACATTACGCTCGGGCCGGATGATTTTTATTATCTGACCGGCACGACGATCAACGAGAACGACCCGCGCGAGCAGACGGATCCTTACAATGTCGGATTGGGCAGCGAGTCCGCCGTGGGCAACACCGTGCGCGTTTGGAAAAGCAAAGACCTGATTGACTGGCAATACCTGGGGGTCGTCTTCGATTTGAAAAGGGATAGCGCGCACAAAAATCCCGGGGAACACGTTTGGGCGCCGGAAATCCATTGGATTCCCGAACTGAAACGATGGGCGCTGGTGCATTGTCCGAAACAGAAATCGAATCTCGCCTTCTCCGCCGGTCCGGAACTAAAAGGCCCGTGGACGCACCCAATGGGGCGCGGCTTCCTCGGCCATCACGACCCGTCGCTTTTCCGCGCCGGTGATACGTGGTGGGTGCTGTCGGAGAACACGGTGGTGCAACCGCTCGCCTCTGATTTCTCGAAATTCACCGGCCCAGCGACGCCGATTGATCCCGCCAGCCCGCGACCCGATCCTAGTGATCCCGGTAAAACCATCACTCGCATTGGCCACGAAGGCGCGACCATGATCAAGGTGGGCGAAAAATACGTTCACCTCGGCACCGCCTGGTCCACCGATCGCGGTCGGCGCGGTTCGTACAATCTCTATTACTGCACCGCCGATAAAATCACCGGCCCCTACGGCCCGCGGAAATTTGCCGGGCGCTTTCTCGGTCATGGCACGCCCTTCCAGACACGCGATGGCCAGTGGTGGTGCACCGCCTTCTTCAACGCCAACGTGCCACCGTTGCCGCGTGAAGGAATTGAACAACGCGATCTGCGCGACAACGCCCAGACCATCAACCAGCGCGGCACAACGATTGTTCCACTGGAAGTAAGGCTGCAAGCGGATGGCGACGTTTACATCCGCGCGCTTGATCCGGCCTATGGCACTCCTGGCCCGGATGAGGTGCAGCAGTTTTCGTCAGCACAATAAAAGCCGCGCAGCAATTCTCGCCGTATGCCTCGCGCTCTTTGCGGGACGACAACCCAAACGAATCGGCTGGGAATTAATCCTGGCTGCGCGATTTTGTTGCCGTTCGGTCCCGTGCTCTAATTGCCACCGCTAGCCCCGCGATCAGCAGCGAGGCAATGTTTGGTTCCGGCACTGTCTGAATTGTCAGACTCCATTCATTGACCACGCATGGTCCGCCCCCGGTAACCACGTCGGCCACAAAAAGTGCCCACGTGCCGTTAGGGTTCATGCCACCGAACTGCCCCATGAGCGTTCGCTCACCGCCCATGGCATTAAACAGGTTGGCAGGCGACAATGGATCGGTTTCCTGGCCATCAGGTCGATAGCTTCCGGTCAGATATCCATCTACTGCCGCATGAACGTTGACAGCGGCAGAATCGGCGAAGGTAATTTGCATTCCTGCTCCCGAATGCCCGAACGGAGAACCGGCGGCCACGCCGATGCGGTTTAACAAAGGCAGCAACTTGCCCCCGTAACTCAAATACGCATAGAGATCGCCATTATATCCCCCGCTGATATGCAAATTGACTTGGAGCTCCGTGATGATGGTGCCGGCGCCGTTGATCGTCAGGTCAGAAAATCCTCCAATCGGATTTCCATCGGGGACTCCAAAGGGTGCTCCGCTGTGGGTGCCGGGAGTCACCGCCACCGCCGGCAAAGTCGTGAGGATGCCAACTACCATCAACCATCCGCCGCAGCGTTGTAGTTTTCCAAACATAATTCACCTCGTAAAATCAGGGCTGAGCCAAGCGATAATACTGTTCTGAATTGGTCGCGTGAGGGTCAGTGAAAAGAATCAAGCCATCCAACAAACTCGCCCGATTAGTCGCAATGACCCACCAGAACCCGTGCAAATTTGTGGCGGTTTCCAACAAATAATTTTGTCCCGGTATGCCGAACGCTTGAACGGTCGTCGTTGTGCCACTCCGGGTAATTCTCCCTTCGGTAATTGGATTTCCGACGGCTCGGTTTACCTGAATAAAAATCGTTCCTGTCGCGCTCCGTCCCCATTCATTTTGAACGGTGTAGGTAAAACTATCGTGCTGATCGTTTGACGATGTATAAAGAATATAGGCCGCGTTAGTCTCGATGTTAGCACCCGCAGCGCTGGCTCCCAGCGCCACCAGATGAGGCGCGCTATTCATCGGGAGTCCTGCGACATTGGTGAGTAAATCGTTCACTGAGATGCGCAACGCCAGCCCTGCAGTGCGGAAAAAGAGGGCCTCTTTCGCGACCAGCGGATCCACCGTCACCGTCGCTACCTGACTGGTCACTGATCCGATGAGGTTGCTGGCCACCAGAATATACGCACCGGCATTTGAAACGCTCAGAACGGGAATTTGAAGCAAGGCGTTTGTGGCCCCGCTCAGCAGCACTCCCTCGTGATACCATTGGTAAACCGGCACCGGTACGCCAGCGGCTGTTCCGCTCAGCGATACCGGATTGCCGACTGTATTAGTGACAGGTTCAGGTTGAACCAGAAAGGTGGGCGACGATCCCAGCAGATACATCATTCCATTTGCGTAAAGGCCACCTGAGGACGTCGTACCGTAAAGCGTTCCATCCACGTCTTTGGCAAACCCTCCACGCGGCGTCGCCCCATCTCCAGCAATGCCACTGAATTGCCGAAGTGTTTCAAAAAAGCTCCCGTCTCTACTGATCCGAAAGCTGAAACCCAAACCGGTGGTCCCGCCTTCCGCAGTGCAACCGTAAAGCAGGCCATCTGCGCCCTCGGTAAGCCCACCCACTGGCGTCCGTCCGCTTTCGAAGGATTGATTCTGAAATGCGCGGAGCACCGTGAAAGCCGTACCGTCTTTATTCAACCGGTAAATGATGCCCGCACCAGAGCCGCCATCGCAGGAAACGCCGTACAACCGACCGTCACTGGCTTCGAGCAACGGTCCGGGATTGGGTGGTGCCAACTCACCTCCAAAAAGCGGATTCATTCCGGGCAACTGCGCGAGAATTCCAAATTGAGCCCCATCGGGATTGATCCGGAAAACGACGCCGACGCCATTCGATCCGTCTCGAGTCGTCGCCCCATAAAGCGCTCCATCACTGCCTTGAATTAAACTTCCCGCCGGCGCGCTCCCTTCCATTCCGCCGGCGAAGTGTTTAATAATGGCATAGCCGCTACCATTTTTCCCTAACTTGAAAATGGTTCCCCCTCCGCTCGTGCCGCCGGCTGAAGTTGTTCCGTACAGAAAACCATCGCTTGCCTCCACCAGCCCCGCCCGGGGTCTCTGCCCGTCTCCGCCCGAAGACTGAAAAACTTTAATCGGTGTGAATCCACTGCCGGCCTTCGAGATTTTAAACACCGTTCCGCGAAGCGGAGAGCCGCCACTATAAGTCGTGCCGTAGAGCACGCCGTCGCTCGCTTCAATCACGCCATGCTCCGGATACATAGCGTCCCCCCCGCTCCCGAGAAAGCGCCTCAGCAAAGTGTAACCCGTGCCGTTCTTTCGAATCCTGAATAAAGTCCCGCGGTCGTGGTCGCCTCCGTGCCGGGTGGTGCCATAGAGATATCCATCGCTGCTGTGGGTGAGCCGACCATGAATTTCCCGACCATCGAAACCCGATTGAGAAAAGCCTCGCAATAGTGTGTAGCCACTACCCGTGCCGCCCACTCGAAATACGGTCCCGCCACAACAGATATGCCACGCCCCCAGTCCGCCGGAGGGACTGACGCCATACAAAAATCCGTCTGAGGACCGGTGCAATCGAGCGGACGGAAAGGCCGATTGCCCACTTGTCCCGTTGAAATTGACGGTCGTACTAAAGCCAGCACCCGATTTAGCAATTTTAAATAGCGTTCCCGATCCAAAAGTCCCGCCCGACGGACAAACGCCATAAAGCGCACCGTCCGACCCTTCCATCAGTCCCCCAACGGGAAACCCACCGTCACCAGCGCCCGCGAAGTTTTTCAAAATGGCATATCCGCCTCCATCCGGATTGATTCGAAATAACGTCCCGGCAAATGCGGTGCCGCCTTGTTGCGTCGTCCCATAGAGCGCGCCATCACTCGCTTCCAACAAACGGCTGGATGGAGTTGTTCCGTCAATTCCATCCCAGGAGAAGTGGTGCAGCACCGTAAGTTCGGTTCCATTTCGCTTCAGCTTGAATATCGCCCCCGCCCCCTCGCTGCCGCCGTACGCCGAGGTGCCGTAAAGCCATTCATTGTTCCCCGCCGTCAAACCCGCATGGGGCGACCCGCTTTCGACACCGTAATCGCGCACCACCTGAAACTCACTGCCATCAGGTTTAATGCGGAAGACGATCCCTTGATTGTTACTTCCACCCGTGACCGTATGGCCGTACAAAAACCCGTCATCCAACCACAGCAATTCTCCGACCGGATTTCCGCCATCCGAACCATTGGTGAAGTGATGCAACACGACGAAACCCGTGCCGCTGGTGCTTAACCGGAAAAGTGTTCCCGCTCCGAACGTGCCGCCTAAACTACACGTCCCAAAAAGAAGATTATTGGAAACCAAGGTCAACCCTGCCGCAGGGTAAAATCCATTGAACTGCATTGCGCCATCGGCGCCTGAAAAACGGATCAAGGCTCGATAATTTGCGCCTCCTTTTGCAATCCGAAAGACGCCGCCGAACCCGCCCGACATTGTCCCATAGAGTATGCCGGCGGTATCTTCCACCAGCGGCGCCTCGGGATTATGACCGAGTTGAGTCTCAAATCCGAACGACGCGAGAGCGGCGTAATTGGTCTGGGCAAGAAGTGGATAAGTGCCAGCCGCCATCAGCATGATGGCAACAAGAAGAGCCCGGTTTTTCATGAGGAATAATCGGCTCCGAACTTCTGAGATTCGGATGACGATTACTGACCGAGTATGATTGTTGCGTCACAGCGTCGTCAAGGTGTGGATTCAACCAACTTCGAAAATTACGACCCACCGAAAGAGCGCCCTCTCATCAATATCCTGACCGCTCCACAGCTGCGACCCGATCTACTCGGAAACGAATGACCGCCCTGCCGTACTATGCGTTCAACCCGATTTTCGACCGCAGAAAGTAAGCGTCGCCCGCCGGTCGGGGAATCTGATAGTGAACGCGGTCGCGGTCGCGGTTTGGGTCTGAAGCGGTGGCGGGGCCAGCGCCCCGCCACCTTGTCCCTGACTGACCACCAGCCCCAAATATTATTGCCGCACGCGGAAGAATCGGGCGTCACCCGAGGTGGTGCGTGTTTGCGGATTGTTTTGATTCGCAGAATCGCTCCAAGGACCGGAGGCCGTCGGGGCTTCCTCGAGAGTTCCCGTTCCCGTCCACGACACATTCACATCCGCCCCGGCAGGCTGAATACTTAACAAACTTTGGGCCGGTGGCACCGCAAAGCCCACCTCCGGAGCCGTTGCGGCAATGATGATATTTGTGAACGTCGCGAAGGCCGTGCCGTTGCCGCAGCGCAGGTTCACATGATTGAAGCCGGCATTGCCCGTGTGCGTATAGGGTGGCGTGGGTTGATTACCTTCGGACTTGGTGAAGTCGGGGTCCAACCAAACTGAAATGGCATCATCAGCATTGGGGGCAAAGACCACTTTAACGACCAGCGTATGCCACGTGCCCAATTCGACCGGCGTGATCGGTGTCAGGTCTTGCTGATTGCCCGCGGTGTCCAGACTCCAATTGAGCGACGCCCAACCGTTACCGACGATCAAGCGTTCATCGTTGCCATTCATGAAATGCAGCCCGCCAAATCCGCCGCCATTGCCCACTTCAGAGTTCAAGTCCCAGAAGTTAATGCTGAAACGGGCGTAGAGCGTGTTGGTGGAATTGTCGCCGTAATTGTTGCCGATCCAGTGATTCTGCTGATTCCAGATTTCAATTCCCGCGCCACCGCCGCTCACATCAATCGGACCGGCATTGGTCACCGGTAAGCTCGGGAAGGCATCCACAGTGAATGACCACGAAGTCGAATAAGGCGTCCCGTTCGAGTCAACCAGACTTACGGCTACGGTGTGAAAGGAGCCCGGCACAAACACGGTCGCAGGTTGATGACTGATCGTGAGGGAATTCGGCGTCACCGAAAACTCCGGGGTGACGGGCGTTCCATCCAAATCCATGGAAACGGTATTCGTACCAATTCCGTATGAACCGAACAACACGGTTACGGCGATGGGACTGGCGGGCAAAACGCCCGTGGCGTTCTGGCCCGGAACATAACCTTGGAACTGCGGATCGCTCGGCGCGACAAAGCCGACGCCCGCCGATGTTTCTGCGATGATGATGTTGGTCCACGTGGCACTCGCCGTTCCATTGCCACAGCGCAACCGGATGTTGTTGAAGGCTGCGTCAAACGACGAAAACGTTGTCGGAAATGACGGTTGATTCGCTTCGGTCGTATTGAAATCTGGATCCAACCAGATTCGCACCGTGTCGTTTCCGTCGGGCGTGTAATCCGTGCGCACTACGATGGTATGCCACTCGCCAAGATAGACGGGCAGGAATTCATTCAACTCCTGCTGCAATCCCGAAGCATCCATGCTCCAGTACAACGAAGTCCAGGCGTTCCCCACGATCAACTTCTCTTGATTGTCTTGAAAAAATTGCAAGCCGCCATAACCGCCGCCGTTTCCGATTTCGCTATTGAGATCATGAAACACCATGCTGAAGCGCGTGTAGAGCGTCCGACTGGATTTGCCATTGTAGTTTGTACCGATCCAGCCTTCGCCTGCGGTCGTGAAGATCGGCAGATCAATTCCGCCGCCGGTGGTAAACGGTCCGGCCAGCGCAACTGGCAACGAGGCGTACCCAACCGTGAAACTCCAAGTATTCGTGTAGTTACTCGCATTGTCATCCTGCACCACGACTTCAACCGTATGAACGCTGCCGTGATTGAACGGTGCCGCCGGGGTATAACTGATGCCCAGCAGCGACGCGTTTCCGGTCACGGTTGGCGTCACAAAATTTCCATCCACCTTCAGCGACACCGCGCCCGGATTCAGCGGCACGCTGCCGGCCGCGACATTGAGACTGATGCTGGCGTTGGTGGCCACGCTCAGCGCATTGGCCGCCGGAGCAAGACCGCCGAAGGTTGGAGGCGAAGCGCTGACCACCGAGATCAGATCGAATTGAAAATCCTGTCCATTGCTCGGTGCCGGCGTTCCATTTCTCCGCACCAAGGAGAATTTGCTGATGGGCGCACCGGAAATGGTTCCCGTGAAACTCGCTCCCGAGGACAAATCAAAGAACGTGTAGGTGGTCGCGCTGTTCAAAACGAACTTGAAGCTTTGAAACGATTGAAACGCGTAGGGGAAATTCACCGCCACGCCCGCCGCCGTAGTAGCGTCGCTATACCAGCCGTCCTGATTGTCACCGCCGCGATGCCAATAGCTGAACACGACATTGCCGCTCGCATCCTGCAATTCGAAGCGATTCGTATCCTGCTCCCGCAAGCCCGCCAGTCGCAGCACGATTGAGAAGGAATCGCCGGGCGATAACGGCGCCGCGAGATCGCGCACCGCGATCGTCGAACCATCCGAGGCGTTATTCCACAAATTGAAAGCGCGACCGCTCGAGCCCGCGCCGCTGCTGGCGATGAATGCCCCGCCGCTGCCGTTCACCGTGAACGTCCACGGGCCGAATCCGCTCCCGCCGTTTTGGCCGCCGGGCGAAAGTCCGTCGGGAGCGCCCAACCCATCGTAAACGGGATCGGAAGCGCTATCGAACGCGTTGGTGATTTGCGCGGCGGCGCGATCGGCAGTAACGAAACTGACCGCGAGTAACGAGCATCCCAGGAGAATGCTTCGGCTGCGGCGCCAGCCCATAATGCGGTTCCAAATTAATCGCGTTTTCATGCTTTGTTATTGGTGAGGTTGTGTGGTTGGTGTTTGAACGGTTGAGGGAAACATCTCGAGGCGAAGTCTCCGGCATCGTTGCCGACGACGGAAAACATTCGGCCAAGAGCATGTGGGTCCATGGGGCGAAAAATTACCAACTTGCGCAGTTGGCCGGTATGACGCAAATGCGTCATGCTCCTCACGCGAAGGGAAAAGGCGGACCGCTTATCGTCGGGAGAGCGAATCCTTGCCGAGATACTTCAACACCGCATCTGTCCGGGTGTGAACGTGCAGTTTTTCGTAGATGAACCGGATGTAATTCCGCACCGTCTGCCAACTGATGTTCAGCTTGGCAGCCACCTCTTTTGGCGTGGCCCCGGCGGCCAATAATTCCAACACCTCCTTCTCGCGCGCGGTCAATTCCGCGGTGACATCCGTCGCTTTGCTTTGCGCGAGTTCTGGTACGGCCAAGCCGTTGATCTTGTGAAAATACTCCACCATGCGCCGCGCGATCTGCGGCGAGATCGGAGCGCCGCCGGCGACAATATCCCGCAACGCTTCGAGCAGGCGCGCGCGCGGCATTCGTTTCAACAAGTAACCATCCGCTCCGGCCAACAGCGATTGAAACAAATTCTCGTTGTCGTCATACGACGTCAACATCACCACCCGCAGCGCGGCATGCTGCGCTTTCAGCGCTCGCAGGCAATCGATGCCGGATTGGCCGGGCAGATTGATGTCCATCAACACCAGATGACAATCGGCTTTGGGAATTTTGGTAATGGCGGACTCCGCATTCGCGCAAGAAGCGACCACAGTAAAATCCGGCGTGTCCGCAAAAATCTGCCCCAACGTCTCCCGGTAGCCAGCATGGTCTTCCACAATCGCGACGCAAATCGGTTTCATAACTGACAAGCTTGATGGATTCCGGGCATGACGACCATGACGCAATTGCGGGGTTAGCCGCGTTCTGCCAATCGAATCGAAAAGACGACCCGCGTTCCGCCGCCGGGCGTGCTGCTGAGTTCCACTGTCCCGCCAATTCGTTTCAAGCGCACCTGCTGGTTGGCCAGGCCGTTACCCTGACTGGGCACCGACGGGTCGAACCCGCAGCCGTTGTCCGCCACGCCAATCACCAATTCCGGGTTGTTCCAGTCGAGGCGCAACTTCGCCTCGGAAGCGCCGGAATGTTTCAACACGTTGGCCAACGCTTCCTTCACGGCGAGGGTCAAATCGTGCCGCACCTCGGCGCGAATCGGCACCGCCGGCAGTTGCCCCGGCACTTCCCGGCGCAACTGGATCGGCACATCGCTGAAACATTCATCCGCCATTTGGCAGAGGTAATCCGCGAGTTGGCGCAAGTTGTCATTCTTGGGATTCACCGCCCAAACAATTTCATCCATCACGCCAACGAGATGCCGCGCCCGTTTGCCGATCTGTTGAAAGCGATCCCCCATCAACTCCGGTTGCACTTCCGCGCCGATGTCCGCCAACAATCCGATTTGTGCCAACTCCGCTCCCACTTCATCGTGGATGTCGCGAGCAATCCGTGCCCGCTCGGAAACCACCGCGCGATCCTGCTCCAGATGCAGAATCTTCATTCGGGAACGCCGGCGTTCGATGAAACGAACCGAGCCCGCCACCATCATCAACAATCCGGCCACGACCACGACAAGAAACCACGGTCGCTGCCAGAACCGCGGGATCAGCAAATCCTCGAAAGAAGAACCCACGAGCATCTGACTGAATTTCCAGCCGCCGCCGTAGCCCCGATGCACGAGCCGAAATTCATCGAAGCAGGCGTTGGCCTCGAATTGCACCACGAGATTGGTGTCTTGATTGAATTCGCTCGCGCCGATTGACAAATCGGGATTCAACCACGCGGTCACCCGGGCGTCCTGGCCCGGCACGTATTCGATTTTCATTACGAGATATCGCGGCGCTCCGGCGCGCATGTATTCATACGCGAACGGCGAGTCGGGGCTGCTTGAGTTCAAGTCTTTGAAACCCTTTGGCGCTTTCGGTACGTTCAAAGCCGAATACGCCATTGCGCCGCCACTGTTGCCGATCCCGAGTCGCTCCTGCCCGTTCTCCACCAACATGAATCCCGCTTCAAATTCTTTGACCCACTTCGTGGCGGTGTCCGCGATGGGTTCAACCAGAATGCGAACATACAACGTGCCGGAGGAATCGGCGGTATGCGGCTTGATCGCGCCGTGAAGAATATCCTCGCCCGGCCCATTATCACGCACCAGCACCTCGTGCGGATGACTCCATAACACCACGCCCCTTGCGTCGTGCTCCCAACTCACGCTCGCGAGAAGCAACAGGCCGAAAATCAGATGTAAATGGTCGCGCCGCAAAACTTGTCGTCGCCATAAGGTCAAAGACCTTGCGGCAGCACAAGAATTTTAGCGACTGCGCCGGAACTTCAGCGCGGGCAGGGATGGAAGTTGCACCCGACGAGCGGACCATTCCTCACCCGCGACTTTGTTGCGAGCAAGGTTTCCCTTCGAGTTGCCAAATCATTTGCCCAGGAATTTCACCACCGCTTCGGTTCGCGAATTGACCTGAAGTTTCTCGTAGATGTTGTGGCAATGCTTGCGCACGGTCTCAATGTTGACGCCCAACATGTCGGCAATTTCTTTGTAGGGCAGTCCTTTGGATAACAGTTCCAACACTTCGCGTTCGCGATTTGTGAGCGGCTGGCTTTGGCCCACATGCACCGGCTGATGATGGAAATGTTGGACGATCTTCCGCGCGATGAGGCTGTTTAACGGCGAGCCGCCCCGCATCGCATCGCGCACCGCATCCTGCACTTGCGTGCCCGCGCCGAGACGTTCCTTGAGCAAATATCCGACTGCCCCGGCCAGTAACGATTTGAAGATCACGTTCGCATCTTCGTAAACCGTGAGCATGATGAATTGCGTCCGGGGCAGAATGCCTTTCAGGTTGCGAACGCATTCAATCCCATTCATCCGGGGCAGATTGATATCCATCAACACCACATCCGGTTCGTAGGCCGGCAGGCTTTCGATGGCTTCTTCGCCCGAACGATGGCTGCTGACACAAATGAACCCGGCGACACTGCCGATCTGGTGCGTAATCTGTTCCCGCACCACGCCGTCGTCCTCGACCACGCTCACGCGAACGGGACGAGTTGTCGCACTCACCAGACTTTCTGATTTTGTTCCCACCATTTTTAATTGGGTTTCGTTTGAATGCGGCTGGATAGGCTGCTCATGGGCAAAGTTATTTGAACCGTGCTGCCGTTGCCTGGGTTACTCGATATCTCAAAATGTCCACCCAACTCTTCAATACGCCGCCGCATGTTGGCCAAACCATTCCCGGGCTGGCTCCGCTTCAAATCAAAACCCTGGCCGTTGTCTTTGATGGTAATTCTCAGACGCGCATCGTCCATCGTCAAAGCGACGTTCACCTCCGTGGCCGCCGCGTGCGCGACGACATTCTGCAACGCTTCACGCACTGTTAGCACGCAGTTGTGACGCACTTCGGCGCCCAGACGAATCGCCGGAAGAACCGTGGGAACATCGAGCTGACAGCGAATGCCCGCCAGCGCGAGATGTTCCAACGCAAACTGGCTGATGTAGTTGGCCAGGCTTTCGAGCGAATCGTGCTGAGGATTGACGGCCCAAACGATTTCGTCGAGCGAGCGAATGGTCTGCCGGGCGGTCGCGGGAATTTTTTGCAGCCAGTGCGCGGTTTCCTGCGGATTACCATTGGCACTCTCAGCGCGCCGACTCAGCAACACGATCTGCGTCAGATTAGCGCCCAGGTCATCATGAATATCCTTCGCGATGCGGCTACGTTCGTGCTCGATGGCGTGCTCTTGTTCGAGTCGCTCCAATTTGATGCGCGCGCGGATTCGTTCTGCTTGACGGACTCCCAACACCAAGGCCAATGCCAATCCGCCGCAGATTCCAATTTTGAACCACCACGTCTGCCAGAAGAACGGTTGAATCACGAGTTGGAGCGAATGACCGCTTTCATTCCAGAGACCGTCATTGTTGCACGCCACGACTTCAAAGGTGTATTTGCCCGGCGGAAGGTAGTTGTAGGTAGCCGTGCGTTGCGATTGGGCGGGCGACCAGTCGTCGTCCAATCCTGTCAGTTTGTATCGGAACAACACGCGATCCGGAGCAGTCAAACTGAGCGTGGTAAAGCGAAAATCCAGGCGTCGTTTGCCGGGCGGTATGGTGACTGAGGTGGCGGTGACGTTCGTGGTGATGCCATCAATACTCAACTCCTCAATCCAAACCGGCGGCAAATGTTTGTTCTCTTTGATCGCGCGAGGGGAAACGCTGGCCAGCCCGCTGACGGTGGGAATCCAGAGTCGCCCGTCAGGAGTTTTGGCGCCAGCCGGCTGACAAGACCCGGGACATTCCAAGCTGCTCAGACCGTCGTTGCGACCATAGCCGACGCATTGGATGGAATCGCGTTGGCCGTCGGCAAATTCGTTCAGCATCGCGCGACTGACGCGAAAGACTCCGCCAAACGAACTCATCCAAAGATTGCCGCGATCATCTTCGGCGAGATGCGAGAGTGAATCATTCCAAAGGCCGTTGCGGGAAGTGATGGCGACGAACTGGCCATCGCGCCAGCGGCAAAGTCCGCGCAAGGTGCCCAGCCAGAGAGTCCCTTGCGAGTCAACGAACAGGCAGCGCACGTAATCAGACGGCAAGCCATCGCGCGTCCGGAATTGCGTCCATTTGCCATCCTGCCACCGGCACACGCCGCCGTAGTGCGTTCCAAACCACATCGCGCCATCGGCGGTTTCCCCAATGGCGCGAACATCCGGATGCGGAATGCCGGGAAAATCGCGCCACTGGTTGGGATCACCATCCGGCATGAAGCCCACGCCAGCGCCACCGGCGTAACCGAGCCACAGGTTGCCGCGCGAGTCTTCGTACAACGCATGAACCGCTTCGGCATCCTGATTGGGACGTTGCATCGGCAGAAATTCTCCGTCACCCCAGCGATACAACAACGGTCCGCCATAGACTCCCAGCCAAATGTTACCGCGACGATCGCCACTGATCGTGCGGCAGCCGATGGGTGCGTTTGGGCCGCCCATTTTTTTGAGCGTATCGGTTTTCGCGTCAAACGTGACGACGGAATCGCTATTCACAATGGCCCAGAGTTCACCGTTAGTGCTCACTGTGGCGCTCCGCGCATAAAGATCGTTACCCGGCTCCGTCAGATTGTGCATGGTGAACAAGCGCGGGCGAATCCGGGACAGGCCGCCGCCAAAACTCCCGCGCCAGAGATTTCCTTCGCGGTCCTCATAGAGCACCCGGCTCAATCCGGGCAGAGCCTGGGGAGAAAGTTTTTGCCAACGCCGCTCCGATTTATGGTAATGCTGCACTCCATTAAACGCAGCCACCCAAATGCCGCCGCTGGCATCTTCCAACAAACTGACCACGCCTCCAGTTTCGCCTTCGACTTCAATCACTGCGGCAGAGTCAGTTTCGTTCCAGCGCCAAATTTTCCCCGCGCGATAGGCCAGAATCGAGCCGTCGCGAGTGGACGAAGCAGCATCCACGGTTTCGCGTAATGCCGGGGGCAAAGTGTCTGGAAAAATCAGATTTCCATCACGCCACATTTTCAAGCCATCGGGAGTTCCAGCCCAAATTCGGCCGCGTTGATCACTAAACAAGAAACGTCCGGAACGAAGCAGCGCGCCGCCCAATTGCACGCGAATTTCCAGGCCCGCGTCCGTCACGCGACCAAATTCGCCGACGTCGGTTTGAAACCAGATCGTCTGCTCCGCATCCTGGGCTAATGCGACAACGGTGTGTGACTGAAGTGCTCCGCCAGGAACATGAACTCTCGCGACTCCATTTTTAAGCACGACCAGCCGGCCTCCTTCCACCGCAATCCACAAGTTTGCCTCCCGATCCTCAAACAGCGTTGCGATGCGGCCATCGCCCAACTCGGGAATATCAGCCGGCGTATAGTGAACGAAGCGCACGCCATCAAAGCGCACCAGTCCGACGTAAGTTCCCAGCCACAGATAGCCGTCCTGGGTTTGCACCAGCGTGTTGATGATGCTGTGCGGAAGGCCGTGTTCATTGCGCCAGTTGGCGGTGATAAACGTGTCGTCAGCTTGATCAGACGCTTTGGCCAGACAAACGCCACAGAGGACGAGCAAGAGGACACAGTTACGGAACTTGATCACGACGGCGGCAACATATTGATTTCCATTCGGCCTGAAAAGCGGGCAATAGCTGCATCTGTTCGTGCCCACCGTGCGCTCTTGTTTATCGGAGCGGAACGGCCTCCGCGAGCTTCAGATAATCCGCGTCCGTGGCAGCCACTGTAATTCCATTCAGTGGATTGTCCCCTGAGCCCGTGCCGCCCGCCCGCGATTTGGCGGAATCTTCGTTGTTCCACTGCTGGTTCAATTGGATCAGCGCGCCGCGCCAACGCCAGACTTCCGCGTGACCGTCCACGAATGCGAACGTGGCGGCGTTGTTGTGACGCGCGGTGGGAGGATTCCACCAACGCGGCGTAGAGCGGGAATTAACCCCCATCGTGCCGTTATCTATGCTGACCTGATTCTCCTCTCCAAACGTGAACGCCTGACTCGGATTTTTAACTGCGCCGGATTTCTTCGCCATGATGGCATACGTGTCGCCGTTCACTTGCGACACGTTGTTGCAGTTCAGCCACACCGAAATCGCGTAGCTGCGAACATGCGGCACGGTCACACTCAGACTTCGCACAAGAGCGCGGCTCGACGGGCAGCGGTAAATGTCGAGCGATTGGTTGTAATTCCACAGCACGCCGGTTTTGATGTAATTCTGATAACTGCTGCTATGCACCTGGACGTTCCCCTGCACCCACGCGTCCGGCCCGGCATCTTTTCCATTCGCCCCGGAAACATCGTTGTTCACGAAGTAGTCGTTGTTGTCGCCGATGTACATCTGGTGCGCCAGTTGCAGTTGTTTGATGTTGCTGAGACAACTCATCGTCTGCGCCTTGGCCTTGGCCTTGGACAGCGCCGGCAAAAGCATCGCGGCCAGAATCGCAATGATGGCAATCACCACCAGCAGTTCGATGAGGGTAAAACCACATTGAGAACCAGCGGCAGTTCCCGCCCGGGAATTACCCGAGCGGGCCCGCCGCGTTTGAATCTTGATGAACGGAAGTTGAAGCATTGGCGTTACGGGTTATTGAGCTTGAACCCGGAAGAACGTGCCGGGGCCGATTAATTCGTTCGTGTAGGACAGCGCTGCGCCCGTGCCGGGAATTGCCACGCCCGCATTGGTCCAACCACCGCTCGTCAGCGAACCGACGGCCTGCACTTGATACGTGTGACCCGTCACGCTCGGCCACGACAGAATAATTGAGTCCGTGGTTGCGCTGCTGGTGATGCTGAACGGCGCCAGTGCCACGCCGCTATTAATGCGAAATGCCATGAGCCCGTTGTTGGAATTGAGCGCGAAGAGGAAATCTCCGCCAAACGCCGTGCTGCCCGAGCCTGCCCCATTGAGGAAGGCGGTGTTGTTGGCGACGGGATAAAGCTCTTGATCCGCAAGCACGATGGCGTTGGTGAAATCCGCGATGTCATACAGCCGCACGTTTTCCGGAAGTCCACTCGCCACGCGCATGACACCGGCCAGCCATTTGTTTTCCGGGTCGGTCGAAATGAAACGGAAACTGCCGGGCGGGACGTTAGTAGCACTGAAAATCACCGCGCCCGTCCCGGTGGTGAGATCAAATTCCACCAGATAAAACGCCTGATTCAGCGTGGTCGCCCAGAACGTATTGGTGCCCGGTCCAAAAGCGATGCCGTGTTGCGCGAAGCCCGACGGCACTTCATTGGTAATCGTGATGATGTTCGGCGTGAAGTTCATGCCGTCGCCGGTGGCGAACAAACAGACATTCGTGCCGCTGCCTGGACCGAGGAGTAGCTGCGCGGTGGTCCCACTGCCACGCACCGCAAAGCTGTCGCCCCACCGCAAGTTCGCGGCGCCCACACCCAAATCCGGTTGGCCGGGGTCGCCGTTGAAAGCAAAACCTCCGGGCGGCGTGTTGACGTCATCGTTCGCCCACCAAATCAGGTTCAGCGGCGTGCTGGGTGACCCGGCATTCGGCGTGGCCCCGACGGTGTAAATCATTCCGTCAGTCCCGACGCCGATCAGGTTAATGCCCGCGCCGGTTTGCGGAACATTCTCGATGTTCATGAAATAACGTTCCGCGCCGGTCTCCGGATCCAGCACCACGATGTTGTTGGTGGGAACATGCGTGACGACCAGCAAATTGGAGGTGACAGGATTGTAAGCCAGCCCACGTTCGCCGCCGTCGGTGGTCGTGATGTAAAAGCGCTCGCCGGGCAGAAGATTCCAGAGATTCGTCATTTGAGCCGTGTTAAACAGCGGAACGACGCTGACCGCCGCATTGGAACTGACATTCCAGCCGAAAAGATTGCTGACGATCACGCTGTAATCTCCGCTTTGTGCGCCCGTGACATTGTTCAACGTCAGGCCCGGCCCGGTTTCGCCCGCGAGATCAACCCCATTCAACTGCCATTGATAAAAAAGTGGCGGCACGCCGGCGTAGTTGACGTTGGTGAAACTGATGGTTGCGCCTTCGTAGTAAGTCTGGCCGCCGACCGGCTGGCGAGCGATCAGGCCGAGAAAGTTGTTGAGCACCGGAGCGCCAGGGACGATTTCCACCGAGTTCAGAAAGCCGCGATACTCATTGGCCGCAATCCCGATGGCGGCAAGATAAAGCGAGTCACCCTCCGCCAATGTCACCTCGAGATGCGCGCAGTTGTTGCCGTAACCAAAAGTGCTGGTGAGCGAATGCGCGGTGTTCGGATTTCCACCACCGACGGGCGTGCCCGCGTTGGATTGGTCCACCCAGGGATTGGTGGTGGTTGAGAAAGTGAACGTGGTGGCACTGACACCCGCGCCGCCGAAGAAGCGTTGTGGCGCGCTGACCGCCGTGCTGGTGTTGCGGCCCGCGAGATAAATGGTGTACGTGCCCGCCGGCAACCCGCTGACGCGAATCCCGAACGCATTCGTATTCACCGAACTGGTGCCCGTGGCGAACATGCCATCCTTGATGGGACTGCTTCCGACATAAATGCCCATGTTCAACTGTCCGCCGAGGGCGCTTGAGGAAAATGTGTTGAGCGCAAAGTTGATGGTGTCGTTGACGCCCGCGCCGCTGCGACCGAGTTCCACTGATACGCCGGTGGCAGGCGATCCGTCCGCGAAGACCAATCCACTCGCGGTATCCGCCGTGATTTTGTTCCAGGAAATGTCGCTGGGACTGACTGCTCCGGCGAAATGTCCCACACTCGAAGCCGCGTCCTCGGGCAAAACTGTGGTAGCGCCGAAATCAAGGAGCAGTGTCTGCGCGCGAACATTTCCGAGCAGAAACAGCACGGTCAGCAACACAGCGAACCGCAAGGGGATACGTGAGATTATCAAGGGCCTGAGGTGAGGGATGATCTGGGTCTTCATGGGTAGTGATGTGAGTTGGATTGTTGCTTTCAGCCGCGACCCTGACATCGTTGGCGCAGTCCTCGTATTACACTTTCGTGTAACAGTCGGACCGGCAAAGCGCCTATAGTTTCACGAGCAGAACATGCAGAAATTAAGACACAAATGGTCCTGTCGCCTTTGGCTGGCGGTGGTGGTTTTTGTTGCCGTCGTCAGTCACGCCGCCGAGCCGCGCTTGATGCAGCTCTTTCGCAAACTTGAGGCGGGCGAGAATCAGGTGGTCGTGGTTTATGGCACGAGCCTGACGTTGTACGGCGAATGGGCTTCCGCCCTGCAAAGCTGGTTCACCACCAATTATCCGGGGCAAGTCACTTTCATCAACAGCGGCGGGAGCGGCATGAACTCCAGTTGGGGCGTTACCAACTTGCAAAACAAGGTCCTCGCTCACCAACCGAATCTCGTGGTCGTGGAGTTTTCATTTAACGACGCTCACAGCAGCTTCGCCCTCCCGGTCGCCCAGGCCCGGACCAATTTGCAAACCATCGTTCAAGGGATTCACGCGCAGGACACCGACACTACTGTGCTGCTGCAGATCATGAACGTTCCCTGGGATGCGCCGGGAAATCCCGCGCTGACCTCCCGACCGCAACTGGAGGCGTTCAATGACAATTACCGGCAGTTCGCCGACACGGACGATCTGCCGTTGATGGATCACTACCCGGTCTGGCTCGCCTTGCAGCAGACGAATCAAACGTTGTTCAAAACCTACATTCCGGATGGCGCGCATCCCAATTCCGTCGGCAATCTGATGATCACCTGGCCGGCGCTCCGCGATTGGCTCGAGAGCTCGCGCGCCTTGACCCGGCAGAGAATGCAGTTTGAAACCATGCTTCAGGCCGTCAATCGCGTCGGCGAAAACCAACTGGGTGAAGCGGATATTTGCATTTACGGCGGCACTTCCGGCGGCGTGATCGCCGCCGTTCAAGCCGCACGCATGGGCAAAAGCGTTATTCTCGTTTCACCGACAAAACACGTCGGCGGCATGACTACCAGCGGTCTCGGTTGGACGGATCTCGGCAGCGAATCCATTCTGGGCGGATTGAGCCGCGAGTTCTTTCACCGCCTTTACGTTCATTACCAAAACACCAACGCGTGGAATTGGCAGTCTTCCGCCAGCTTCGCCAACGTGGGTCAGAACGGTCCGGCCTTTAATCACACGACCAAGCTGGCGTCCGTGTTTGAGCCGCGCGTCGCCGAAACAGTTTACAAACAAATGCTCGCCGAATGGTCCGTGCCGGTCGTTTATGGACTGCTGGATCTGACCAACGGCGTCACAATGCAAGGCCAGCGCATTACGGCCATTCACATGGAAGACGGCAGTGAATACCGCGCGAAGATGTTTATTGACGCCAGCTACGAAGGCGATTTGCTGGCAAAGGCAGGTGTCACTTACACGATCGGCCGCGAAGCCAACTCCACTTACGGCGAAGTTCGGAACGGAATCCAGACCGTCCATGCCGTCAAGAACCAGCTTCCCGATGGAATCGATCCCTACGTCGTTCCCGGTAATGCCGCGAGCGGCTTATTGCCCGGAGTGAATTTGTTTGTCGGCGGGCCGGATGGCGGCGCAGACAATAAATTGCAAGCTTACTGCTATCGCATGGTGCTGACCGATGTTGTATCCAATCGCGTGATGGTGGCCCAACCCGAAGGCTACAACGAGGCCGACTACGAATTGCTGTTTCGCGCCATCGCGGCCGGGCAGACCTCGCAATTCATGAAGTTTTCCCTGATGCCAAATCGCAAGACGGATTCCAACAACGGCAGCGGCATGTCCACGGATTTTATTGGCGGTAACTATGGTCCGGGTTGGAACTGGGCCGAAGCCAGTCACGCGCGACGCGAGCAATCCGCGCGCGAGCACGAGAAGTGGCAGCGCGGTTTACTTTGGACGCTGCAAAATCATCCGGCCGTGCCCAGCGGCATTCGCAGCGCGCACGCGAAATGGGGATTGCCCGCCGATGAATTCGCCGACAACGGCCACTGGCCTTATCAGATTTACGTCCGCGAGGCACGCCGCATGATCTCCGATTACGTGATGACCGAGGCGAATTGTTTGTTGACCGAAATCGTCCCCGATTCGATTGGACTCGCCGCCTACACGATGGATTCCCACAACACGCAGCGACACGTGAAGAACGGTTTCGTGAAGAACGAGGGCGATGTTCAGTATCCGACCGCCGGGCCCTATCCGATTGCCTATCGCGCCATCATTCCTCGCGGGGGCGAATGTGAAAACCTGCTCGTGCCGTGGTGTCTCTCGGCGTCGCATATCGCGTTCGGGTCGATCCGCATGGAGCCCGTGTTCATGATTCTCGGTCAATCGGCGGCCACGGCTGCAGCGCTGGCGATTGATGACAATGTTTCGCTTCAACAACTCAACTACGCCAAGCTGGCCGCAGTCCTCAAAGCTGACGGACAAAAACTCAGTGCTGGCAATACCACGGCGACCGACATCATTGTTGATAATCCCGCGGCGACTCCGCTTCCCGTCGCGGCTTGGCAAGCCAGCAGCGCGACCGCTGGCTTCTACGGAGCAGATTACCTGCATGACGGCAACACCAACAAAGGCACAAAATCCGTTCGCTATTCACCCGCCCTGCCCACGGCGGGAAATTACCAGGTTTTTCTGCGTTGGGCGCAACACGCCAATCGCTCCACCACCGTGCCGGTGCGCATCAATTTCAACGGCGGCAGTTTTGTCACCAACGTCAACCAACGGCTCAATGGTGGCGCGTGGAATCTGCTGGGCAGTTTTCCTTTCAGCGCGGGCACGAACGGTAATTTGCTCATTGAAACCGGCACAGCCACGGATGGATTTGTCATCGCCGACGCAGCGATGTGGCGAAAATCCAGCAGCGCTCCCGAGGTCAATCTTCATTCGATGGTTCAGCCCGGCATTGAAGGCCAAACGCCTTATCCGCGCTTTGTCTTCACCCGCTCGGGAGATAGCAGCGCCGCTTTGGCGATAAGCTATAGCGTTTCGGGGACGGCCACGCCGGGGAGCGATTACTCGGCACTCTCAGGCAATTTCATTATTCCCGCCGGGGCGACGGAAGCTTCGTTGGGAATTCGCACCCTCCGCGACACAAATATCGAAGGATCAGAAACCGTCGTCCTGACGTTGAACGCGAACGCCGCTTACACCATTGGCACGGCAGCGCAGGCAAGCATAACGATCCTCGATAGTCCGATGGATGTGTGGCGCGCGGAACGATTCACCCTCATTGAGTTGGCCGATCCCGCGATTTCCGGTTGGACAGCCGACCCCGATGAGGATGGATGGGAGAATCTGTTCGAATTCTTCAGCGGCAGCAATCCACGCCAGGCAGACAAACTCTCCACGCTCGGAATCCGACCCTCCGTGAACGACATTTTTGTCGATCTGTTCCGCAATCGAAACTCCACCTTGATGTTCGATCTGGATGTATCACCCGATTTCAACAACTGGACCACGATGACAAATTCCCCTCCCGATGTGGTGATACAGGGGCCTTTGGAAAAAATGTCCTGGCGGCGCAATCCTGCTCCAGCCGAGTTCTTCCGGCTGAAACTTACGCCGGCACGCCAACAGGAGTGATTCCTCCGCACAACGAGCCGGGTGCGAAGGACCTTCGATCGAGTGCCAAACCTGCCGCGCCCGTGCCGCAACTGCCGCTGTGCGACAGCAACGCGACATAAGTTGGCAATGGCCCTAGCCAATTTCTTTCGCAATGGATCTTCGGCAAGCAAAGCCGGACTGGCGACGATGGCTTTGATTTCATCCTCCACCTTCGCCGTGTCACCGCCGCTGCGTTTGAACTTTAGGTCCGCAAGACCCGCAGAGGCCGCTCCTTGCGGGTAGTTACCAGCGCAAGGTGTTTCCGCTAGTCCGAAGGGCGAGTTCGATTTTCTTTGCCCGGCTCGCTCTGCATAAACACTTGCGAGTCAGTACAAGTAAAGTGCAAGTAAAACCTTGTGGTTCGCCCCCAATGACCTGTTCTTTAGTATCAGCAATTCTCGCATTCAACCAATGGTGACGCCCTGCAACTAGCGTCGCTTTACACAGCACAACGACTCGATTCCAACCCGGAACCAATACTCCTTGGCAAAACCTCATGCGCCGAGATATTTCTGGCGTGCCAATGGGGGCAACGCTTGCAGATCAAGCATGGTCAGGAAATCAATGGTTTTGAATTCGCGATCAAGCGCCGGCGGTCCGCAGACTTTTGCCCCCAAACTCAAGTAAGCGCGGAGCAGCTTGGGAAGAGACGCAGGTTCATGTGCGAGTTCTCCCAGCGAACATTCGCAGGCAGGAACGGGGCGGGTGCGCCACTGCGGAGCGACGAGATGGTTGCGGCACAAATCAGCATAAGCAGAGGCACCCACCGCAGCGTCTTGCGAGGTAATCGAACTGCAACCGAACAAATAACGTGCTCCGTGCCGTTGCGCGTAGTCCGCGATGCCCTTCCACAGCAGGCCAAGGACGACGAGGTTTCGGTGCTGGCGATGGACACAGGCGCGCCCCAACTCGACCATTTCCGAACGCAACGGTTCGAATACGCCGAACTCGAACTCTTGAGCGCAATAATAACCGGAATAAGTCGCCGCATTCGGGCCGGTCTGGAGCCGGTAGGTGCCAACGATTTCATGAGTAGGGAGATACTCGACCAACAGGTGGTCGCATACTGCGTCAAACCCATCCTGATCGAGCCCGGTGGCGTGAGAAATTGCAAGCCCCTCGTTGAGTTCCAGATTGAACACCTGAAAGCGAAGTGACTGAGCGGCGCGCACTTCATCCCGGTCCTGAGCCAGCCGAGTTGCGTAAAGCGCCACTGTCATGTGCTTGATTCGTCCTCGTTAAACTATTTCTCGAATGGTTATCTGTGCCACGCTAACTACACCGCTATTCTATCCGGCTGCTTTCAGCGCATCTTTTTGATGCTTCAAAGTGGACGGGGCGATGCCGAAGCCGGCCGGGAGCGCCAATCCCATCACCCCCGCCATGAACCCGATCAGCGCGTAATGATGCACCGCGTGCGCGACCGCATACATGATCTCCCGGCCCACAGTCGAAGGCGACGCCTGCGAACCACTCGTCGCATAACTGGATTTACATGTCACATTCAGCGGCCGACAAAGAAAAATCGGGTCGAGTTGCTGATACGCTTCCCGCAATTCTCGCGTCGCGTTCAGTGCTGCGAAACGGTCGGTTTCAATCAGCGTGCCGCGCTCACGCTGATCGTAGTTCAAGTCTCCATCCGTCGCCGCGTCCAGAAGCGAACGGAAATGATCGAGACAATGCCGATAGTGACCACCAATACAGGCGTTGAACGCCACCGGCAAACGACGCGTGTATTCGGCGTCGGTCAGTTGGGCGAGCAAAGCCTCGCCTTGCGCGAGGGTTTCAACCGCGCACGGAATGAGTTCCTCGAAGTGGGGGGAATGCGAGCTCATAAGTAGTTCCCTAAAAGTGGAAGCCAAGCACTGAGATTTGTCGGCGATGCAAAATTCCCGCAACGCTGGCGCAAGTAAAAACGACCACCGCCAATGCGAAGAGCAAACCGCCATCGTCCTTCACCACAAGACCCAATTTGGTGAGATGACTACCCATCGCCCCGATCATCACGCCGGCCGCCGTCAGTGCGCCGAGCGCCACCGTCCGGGGCAAAAGCAAGAATACCGCAGCGAACAACTCCACCACCCCGCTGGCGTATCGTCCCCACGGTTCAATCCCCAGCGTGCTAAAAATATAAATCGACTCCTCCGCGCCGGTGAATTTGAAGTAAAGCGTCTGGAGCAGAATCACCGCCGCGGTGATGCGACAGAACCAGCTTAAGGCGAGCATTGGCCGGGAAAGCGATTCCCGGTGGCGCGTGGTGAAAACGCAATCACAGTTGGCATCGGCTGATGTGCTCATTTGGCTTTCTTCGCCACGAGGCCCGGCCAGTTGGCGTCGGCTTTGGCGAGATTTCCTTTGGCGTCTTTGTTGAAGTCATTGCGCACGCCTTTGCTGTATTGCAGGAGCAAGCGTCCGTCCACGAGCTGGAAGGCATCCACATCGATCTCCACCAACTTGCCGCGCGAGACGCCATAAGCACAGTAGCCGCCAAAGGCTGGTTCGTATTTCGTGGGGTTGGCGCGAAAGGCGTCGCGATTTTCTTTGGAGGCGAATTGATAAATGGCCCGGCCGTGTTGAGCGACGAATTCAGTTTTGCCCTTCACCGGTTTGTTTTCAGTGAAGAAAGCCACCGGATCATAGCCCTGAATCGCCAAGCCCGTCCGATCCAGATTGAGCAACTCCTTATTCTGAGCCGGCACGGAAAAACCGGCCAGCAACAACAGGATTACGGGAATGAGACATTTCATCTGCGAGTTTGGTCGAGGTTGGCGCTGCGTCCTTACAATGATTTTTAAGGTACTTTTGCCGACTACCAGTTCGTCATGCGTTGGTAATTGGGAATGGATTCGCGATGCAGCATCAGGACCGTCATGCCGCAACCAAAAGTCGTGAGCGCCATTCCGAACAGCAGTCCGCCATCGTTTTGCACCGCAAACCCGAGCCATGTCAGATGGCTCAAGATCGCCGCCGCCATCGCGCCTACTGTGAGAATACCGCCGGCCCAGCGCAGTCGCGGCCAGAGCAAACCAATCGAGGCGAGCAGTTCCCAAACGCCCTGCACCCAGCGCATCCACGGTTCAGTGCCCATTTTGCTGAAGATGTAAACGGACTCGGGTGCGGCGGTGAATTTGAAGAACAAGGTTTCGAGCATGATGCCAGCGGCGATCAGCGAACAAACCCAGCTCGCGATGCGTTGTTTGCGCGAGAGCGTTTCCGCCGGTTCATATTCGCGTTGGGCGGCGAGCACAAGATCCGCGGCGTCGGGATTCCAGGCTTTGAAGTGTTCGAGCTTTTCGAGATGACGAGACGGTTTCATGCGAAGGGTGCAAAGGTTTGTTCAGTTTTTGATTCAGTCATGCAACGCAGAGTCAGGAATGCCGCGATAGGGAATTTCCTGCGCGGCTGCTGCGGCGGAGTAGCGCTGTGAGGTGCGTGGCACTTCGATGCGTTCTTCCTCACGCATCGGGATGGCGAACTCGGTTTCAGGACTGAATTGAGCGGGAATGGTTTCAAAAGTTGTAGTCATGGAGAAAGGTCGATGTCGCGGACCGTTTCCTTACAAACCCTTTGCAAACGCCCGCGCGCCTGGATGGTTCAAGCGAATCCGATAGACTCCGGTTTGCGCGGTGAGATAAAGCGTCTGCCGGTCGGCGTCGCCCCAGGCCATGTTGTGCGGATGTTCCGGGCCGCGCAAAGTGCCGAGATGCTTGCCCGCCGGCGAAAGAATCCATAGCCCGCCCGGCCCGCTGACGAAAACGTTCCCCGCGCGATCCACCTTGATACCGTCAATTGCGTCCTCTGCACCGCGCGTGGTGAAGTCGTAAAACAATTCAGCTTTGCCAAGCGTCGCGTCAGCGTGCACCGGATAACGATTCACCACGGTCCGCTCAGTGTTCCATGTGCCCACGTAGAGATATTTTTCGTCCGGCGAGAAGGCGAGACCGTTCGGGCCGTCGAAGTCCGTGCTTACCAATTGCACCTTGCCGTCCTTCACGGAATAAACGCCGAAGTGCGGTTGTTCGCGGCGGAGATCATCCGCAAACTTCGGCAACCCGAATGGCGGATCAGTGAAGAACAACACGCCGTCGCTGCGATACACCAGATCATTGGGCGAGTTCAGCCGCTTGCCATTGAACTGGTCCGCCAGCACAGTCGTTATTCCGTTTTTCTCGATGCGCACGACGCGGCGATTCCCATGTTGGCAAATCGTCAAACGCCCTTGCGAATCCACTGCCAAGCCATTCGAACCGGGTTGGCGATATTCGCCAATGTTTTCTCCCGTGTAACCGGACTTGTTGAGATACACCGACACCTCGCCCTCGGGCGTCATGCGGTAAATAAGGTTGTTGTTCGGATCGCTGAAGAGCAGAAAACCTTTCTCGTAGCCGCCGACGTGAGGAGGCGGATTGGGCGGGTTCAACGAACTCCGCCTCGTCGCCTCGGCGGCTCCAGCATCATCGATCCAGACTGGGCCTTCCGTGAAAGCAAAGCCATCGGCCAGCTTCTCAAGTTTGGTATTGGGGGAAACGATCGCATCCAACGCCGGGTCTTTCCGCTCAATCTCCAACTTCACCTCGCGCGCTTTGCTCAACTTGCCCGGCCGGTAAAAATCCAATGTCGCACCGCGCACCCAGATGTAGGTATCAGGATGCGTTGAGAGCGGACCGTTGATGCCCAGCACCGCGATTTGAATCTTTTGTCCGGGCTGCGCGTTGTGGGTGAGCACGACGCGATTGGCCGCATTCCAACCCGCCGCCACGCTGCCTCCGTTTTGCCCAAGCACGAATGGCAACTTTCCATCCACCCAGACTTCCGCGTAATCGTCCACGACGATCTCGAACACCACGGTCGAACCGCGCGTATCGAAGTTGGCGACTTTCTCGGGAATCGTCACGTTGAGCCGATACCAATTGAAGGAAAGTCGGCCATTGCCGCGGCGTTGCTCCAGTGAAT
Source organism: uncultured Bifidobacterium sp. (assembly GCA_964553795.1). Taxonomy (GTDB): domain Bacteria; phylum Verrucomicrobiota; class Verrucomicrobiia; order Limisphaerales; family JADLHS01; genus JADLHS01. Next base: position 53,280 of record CAZKMR010000015.1, read on the forward strand.
CGGCGGGAATCACTTCCCACTTGGAGTCGTCGAAGTCTTTCGCCCGGGCGTCCGGCGTGAAGTCGAAGGTGCGATTGGCGGGACCACTCGCTTTCAAATCTGACCCGACGCCGCGGTGATCTATCTCGTGAATGTGAGTGTCGCTGTAGCGCCATTGCGCGTTCACTCGCGCCGCACCCGCAATCGTCCGCAAATCCACGACCGCATCAGGCAGTACGGCGCGCGGCGCGTGATCGGCGTGCAGACTGGCGATAAAGGGGTTGAGGATGGCAGCGATGAGAAGCGCGGCTCGGAAACGGTCGAGATTTAATTTCATAGGAGTTGTTTCAACACCGGCTTCGTCGGTCTGGCGGTGAGATCCTTACGCCACAAGAAGCATGACCGCCCGGACGTTTGTGGTGGTGGTTCTCGCGCTGCGAGAATCAGCGCCGCGTGCAGCGGCGCAACGACCGAGCCGGGATCGGGCGCCTTGCCCGTTGCAGCCGCCCGCTGATGCGCGGGCGAAGTTTTCGCAGCGCGAAAGCGACTACCACCCGCGCCGCGACCTTTCGTGGCGACCCGCGAAGGTTCGCGGCCACGACATCGTGATGCGGATCACCCTTTTGGCGGGATGGAAACGATTGGCGCCATATTTCCCCTGTGTTTGCAGGGCCTCCGTGATGTCTCTCCATCCGCGCTGACTTCGTGGCACGTGCATTGCAAAAGAGGTTGGCGTATGAACCAAACCGACAATGCGCCTGCCGTGGCGGCAAACTGGGTGGAGTCGCACGGCGATTACCTTTTCAATTTCGCCATCGGCCAGGTGCGCGACCCGAATACTGCCGAAGACCTCGTGCAGGAAACTTTCCTCGCCGCGCTCAAGTCGCAGGAGCATTTTTCGGGGCGCAGCTCCGAGCGCACCTGGCTGGTGAGCATTCTGCGGCACAAGATTTATGATTACTTGCGCAAGGCCTGTCGCGAGCGCGCGGTCCGCGTCGAACCTCGTTTGCCGCAGGAGCCAGATGAATCCCTTGACGATACCATGCTGTGGATTCATCAGATCGCGGCTGAGTCAACTTCGCCCAGCCGGCGCATTGAGCTGGCGGAATTTCGCGAACACCTGGAACACGCGCTGGGCAAGCTGCCCCCGCGCATTGCGCAAGTCTTCCAGCTTTACGCCGTGGAGGAGCGTCCCAATCGCGAAGTCTGTGAGCGCCTGAATATCTCCGAGAGCAATCTCTGGGTCATGCTGCATCGCGCGCGCAAACAACTCCGCGCCGAACTTGACGCCTGGTGGCAGGCCGAACCGGCCACAAAGTGATCGTCTTGCGAGGCTGAACATGCTGAAGATTTCTGAACGCAAACAGGCCAACCGGGCACTCGTGCTGCAACTCGAAGGTCGCGTCGTCGGCCCGTGGGTGGAAGAACTTCGCCAGATTTGCGCGCCCCTGCTGGCGGATAAGATCCGCCTGACTCTGGATCTTGCGCAGGTTTCCTTCACTGATGAAAACGGCGTGTTACTGCTGTCGCGCCTGGCCCGCCTGGGAGTGAACCTGCGGCGGCCTTCACCGTTTGTCGCGGAACAGTTGAAAGCTACGAACGGGCAGGGCGTTTGATGCCCAACTTCTGCATCCGACTACGCAGCGTGCTGGGATTCAGGTTCAGAATCCGCGCGGCACCCCGCTCGCCTTCGATCATCCAATTGGATTGCGCGAGGGTGGTTTCAATATGCCGCCGTTCCACTTCTTCCAACGAACCAGCCGTGGGCCCGGAGGCTGGGCGCGCGGCTTCGGCGCGCGGTTCCACAGCGGTCATGGGTGATTTCACCAGGTGAGGCGAGACACGCAATTCTTCCGCCAGGACCAGCGTGTCGCCCGGCGACAGGATCACCGCCCGCTCAATGACATTCTGTAGTTCGCGAATGTTTCCCGGCCACGGATAGCGGATGAGCTGCTGCATCGTTTCCGCGCCGATTTGCGCAAGCTTGCGTCCCATGTTCTTGGTGAATTTTTGGACGAAGAATGTCGCCAGCAAAGGAATGTCGCTGGCCCGCTCGCGCAAGGCCGGAACATGGAGCGGCACGACGTTCAACCGATAAAACAAATCGGCGCGAAACTTTCCCTCGCGCACCAGTTCCTGCAAATCGCGATTGGTTGCCGCCACTACGCGCACATTAACTTTGAGGGTGCGACTGCTCCCGATTGGCTCGAACTCCTGTTCCTGCAGCACCCGCAGCAGCTTTACCTGCGTGTCCGGCGGCAACTCGCCAACTTCATCGAGAAAGATTGTTCCACCGTCCGCCAGTTTGAATCGCCCGTCGCGATTCGCAATGGCGCCCGTGAACGCGCCTTTCACATGCCCGAACAACTCACTCTCCACCAGCCCGGCGCTGATCGCACCGCAATTGACTTTCACCAGCGGCCGCGACCGGCGGGAACTGCGATCATGTATCGCCCGCGCGATGAGTTCCTTGCCCGTCCCGGTTTCGCCAAAAATCAACACGGTGGAATCCGCGACTGCGACCTGCTCCACCAGTTTCAGCGTCTCCCGCAGTTTCGGATCGTTGCCCACGATTTCGCCAAAGTTGTGCTGGTTGCGAATTT
>CAZKMR010000015.1:55961-63486 GCA_964553795.1 uncultured Bifidobacterium sp.
CGCAGTTTCGGATCGTTGCCCACGATTTCGCCAAAGTTGTGCTGGTTGCGAATTTCCTCCTGGAGATAAGTGTTGGTCGCTTCGAGCCGCGCCTTCTCACGCTCCATCAACACGCGCTCCGTGATGTCGATGAACATCGTGCGGGTGTAAGTGCCACTCGGATCAGGCCGTGACCACCATTGAATCCAGATCGGCTTGCCGTCGTCCTTGCGCCGCAATTCCAGCACGACACCACTCGTGTCCGTGCCCCGGCCAATGGATTCCAACGCCTCCTTCAATCTGCGTTGGGCCTCGGGGGTGTCCGGAATGAAGGTCTTCCCATAAGTTCCTGCCACTTCTTCCGGCTTGATCCCGAGAATGCGCATGGCCGTGCGATTGGCGCGAATAAATCGGGTGTCCAAACCCTCATGCACATAAGCGATCGGCGCTTCATCAAACAGATCGCGCAATCGCTCATCGCTTTCCTCCTTGCGCCGCTTCAGGTCTTCGAACGCCCGCTCGCGCTCGAGTTCCACGGCCGCGCGGGAGGCGAAGGTTTCCAACACGGACAACGCCAGCGGATCCGCCGGCATCGGCTTGTCGTCGAAAGCGACCAGATGCCCGATGACTTTTCCGTCCGCCCCGCGCAAGGGCACGCCGAGATAACTCACCGTGCCCAGGGCAATCATGCCTTTATCTTCCGGGAATTCTTCTGCCAACCGGTCGGGCACGTGGCACACGCGGCCTTCGGCTACCTTCAGGCATGGAGTGCCGGGCAGGGCATATTCGAAGTCCGCACCGAAGTGGCGATCCTGGAAGAACGCCAGTGAGCGCGCGCGCAAGTTTGGCAAACACTCCGCCACAAACGCAAACCGCACCTGAAGTCCCTCCGCGAGGTGTTTCACGAGGGATCGGAAAAACTGCGTTCCACTCGTGGCGGCAGTGCCCTCGATGATCGCTCGCAATAATTCTTCCGCGCGATTGGGAGAACAGCTCAATGCGTCGCTTTGCGGCGCTGCCGCCGCTGGTTTTAGCGGCTTCCTGGGCGAGTCGGGTTTCACGGGAACGGGAGTGGAATTTCTGCCACACCCGCATTGAGCTTAGGCAAGTGGAGGAGTTTCAACAAGTGCAGAGCGGCCAGTTAAAACAAGCCTGCGCGGTTGGTGGTAGAACTGGTCGCGCTGCGACCAGTAGCGCCGCGGAATAGCGGCGCGACAAATTCACGCGAGGCGAACGCACCACCACGTCCGCTCCACCCGCTATTGCGCGGGTGGGCTTGTCGCAGCGCGACAAGCACCACCAACCGACAAGCGCTGCCAACACCGTTCACTTCGCCGTCACTTTCGCTTCCAACACCGCCGCGCCGGCTTTGGCCACTGCTTCATCTTGCGCGGCGCTTTTTGCGCCACTGACTCCGATTGCCCCAATCACGTGCCCCTCGTGAACAATCGGCACGCCACCTTGCAAGGGCGTGAATTCCGGCAGTGCCGTCATCGTGAAGCGGCCATTATTGATCGTGTCCTCAAAGAACACCGTCGGCTTCTTGAAGATCGCGGATGTACGCGCTTTGCCGATGGAAACATCCGCCCCCGCCGCAAAACTGGTTTCTGGCCGGACGAAGTAGAGCAAATGCCCGCTCTCATCCACGATCGCAATGGACGGCGTTGCGCCATTGGCCTTCGCGTACTTCGCGGCAGCGTCTCCAACCTGCTTCGCGCCCTCGAGGGTAAGCGCGTGCTTAACCGTAACGTGACCTTTGTCGGTGTGTTCATCTGCCAGAACAACCGCAGTAACGGCGAGGAGTGAGAGAATGGTAATTTTGATTTTCATTTTGAGTTTTATTTCGAGTTACCGGATTGAAGCCAAATCGAGTACCGAGCGACCGAGCAGCGAGTCCACGGGGTCTTTCTTGCCGGCCTTTGCCGTGATCAACAGCGGCCAGTATTTATCCGCCTTGGCTTTATTGCCGGAGACGTCTTTTTCCCAGAGTTCCACCGCGCCTTTCGTGTGCTGCACGATGAGTTGGCCATCCACGATGGACCACAGCAACGGATTGGCCGGACGCACCTTGCCCACACTCGCCGCGTAGCCGCAGTAACCGCCATACGCCGGCGCATACTTCGTCGGATCGCTTTCAAACGTGGCACGATGCTCTTGCGACGCGAAATGATACAACGCGCCGTTGAAGGTGGCTTCAATCTGCGGGTCGCCTTTCACCGGTTTGCCATCGGTGAAATAACTCACCGGATCATAACCTTCCAGCGCGACCCCTTTCTTATCCGTGAAAATCAAAGTTTTGCCGCCGAGCACGCCATTCTTCGCCACGAGACCTAGCCAATTCGCGTCCGCTTTCGTGACGTTCTTCCGGAGTTCCTTGTTGAACAAATCGAATGCTTTCTTGTTGTGCTGCAAAATCAGTTTGCCGTCTTCGATCTGAAACCACTCGGGCGAGATTGGCGAGAGCCGGTTGATGCTCGCCGCGTAACCGCAATAGCCGCCGTACGCCGGCGCATACTTTTCGGGATTGGCGTCGAACAACATCTTGTGCTGTGCCGAACTGAAGTAGTAGGTCGCACCGCCGTGTTCCGAACTGAACTGGGCGTTGCCCTTCGTGGGCTTGTGATCGGTGAAGTACGCCACTGGATCATATCCCTGGATGGCGAGGCCTTGCTTGTTTTTAAGAACGAGCGATTTGCCGCCGACTTCAGTCGCGTGTCCTGCGGCCAGCACGCCGAGTCCGGCGATAATACTGAGAACGGTTCTTTTCATGTTCGCTTTCAATTATTGGTTGATGATTGCGAAGGTGAGTCGTGGAGTTGCGTGAAACCTTTCATTGCCACTCAGCCACCGGCCCGAAAGGTGGAACTGCTCGCGCTGCGAGCAGTAGCGCCGCGTCCAGCGGCGCAGCGTTGAGGGGGCGGCGCGATGAATTTCAACCGCAGGTGAGAAGCTCGTCCTTTCCGCCCGCTATTACGCGGGCGGAGTGCTCGCAGCGCGAGCATATCTACCAAACTCCGGTGTGTGTATGTTGCTGCGTGGTATTAAGGAGATGATGAGCTAGCGCGATTCAATTGCAATGCATGACCATCCGGGTCGCGAATGATCTGCGCAGAGGGCAACTTCTCCAGCGACACAAATCGTGCGCCGATGCTTTTCAGCGCCTCGATCTGCCCTGGCAAATCATCCACCACAAGTTGCGTGTTCCAGAACACGAGATCATTCGCCTTGGCATCTAACGGGTGATCCCGTCCGCCCGGTGGCGCAATGTATTCAAGGAATTCAATTCCCGGCCCGCGCGCGGCTTTTAACGCGGTGATACGCAGTCGCGCGCCGAAAACCTGGTTTAAGTGTTCTTGCTCCGTTCCGTAGTTGTGTGCGCCGCCGACTACCTTCAATCCGAGCGCATCGCGATAGAACGCGAGACTGCGTTCCGTATCGCTCACCACGATGGCCGTGTGATCAATCCCGAGAAACAACGGAGCGCCGATCTCCTGATCGGCTCGGACCGCTCGTTGCCACTTGGGATTTCCTTTGCCCGGTGGAAACCAGATGATTTCGAGCACGTGGTCCTCCGGATCACGAAAGTAGAATGCCTTGATTCCGCCCGCGTCTTTGTTCCACTCCGGCAAGGTTTGCGGCGCCGTCGAGACATGCGTGACCTTGTGTTCCAACAATCGTGCATAGGCCTTGTCCATGTCACTCACGACAATCGCGATGTGCTGAAACCAGCGGTCGAAGCTGCGCGAGTCCGGCGGAATGGGACGACCCTTCTTGCCAACGTGCTCCGTGAGGGTGATTCGTTCGTCACCGAGCGCGAGGGTCGCGATGCGCAACTTCACATTTTTCAAACCGAGCAAATCGTCCTGCGCCTTACCTTTGATGTCGTTGATGGAAACCAGTTCGAACGGCAGCGTGTTCGTGTAGAACGGCAACACGCGGCCCAGGTCGTTCACGGTCAATCCAATCGCGCCCACTTCGCGAACTGCGCCGAAGGTCGGCAGTGCCAGGAGCAGCAGCAAGAACCCCACGGCACTGGCAGCGCGCGGCTGCAATTTCAGAGTCGAACCGGACCACCGCCGATGAGCAGCAGAAAGGCGGGGCGCTGGAGGTGGGATCACGGCGGCGATCCGGTTCGGTCGGGAAAATCTGCGAATTAAAAAGTTCTTCAGGGAGTTTCGCAATTGCATGCGCCCAATTCGTCGGAGAATTCACTGCAACCTTACGTCACCTCCGGTAGCGGTCTTCGCGCTGCGAAAACCAGCGCCGCGTGCAGCGGCGCAATGCTTCGCACTACACCACACCGCACCTGACATCGTTCCGCCCGCTGCACGCGGACGGGGTTGTCGCAGCGCGACAACCACTACCAGGTTAAGGGAGGTGGAACTGGTCGCGCTGCGACCAGTAGCGCCGCGTGCAGCGGCGCAACGCATTCACCGGGAGCAGACTTCCGGCCGCGCTCGTTCCGCCCGCTGCTGCGCGGGCGGAGTTCTCGTAGCGCGAGAACTGCTCCCAACTCATTTCGCCCGCCGATAGGTTGCGGGATCGGCTTTCAAAATCAGCAGCTCTCCTTGCCGTTCGACTTCACCAGTAACTTCAATCGGCTCGGCCACCAGATCGAGCACTTCCTGGTTCACCGGTTTGCCAGCGGCGGAAACAAGCAACAGATAGATGGCCGGCCCGTGCTTTTGCCGCACCAGCAGCACGGGCGGCACGCCGCCGCTGATGCATCGTATCGCACACGCGCGATGCGGCGTGAGCTGCCCGGGATTCATCACGCCGAGGAAACATTTGCTGTCCACGATTTCGCCAACCAAAGTTTTTTTGCCCAAGGCAACGGGTGAAGGAAGCGACGCGCGATTTGTGCGATGGGCAACTTGAATTGAGTCGGGAACGACTTCGATCATCGTCTGGTTGGCGCGATAAATCAGCGTGCCCTGAAGGGAAATAGTCATGCCGTCGAAAGGCGCCACATGTTCAGCGTTGAGCCCGAATTTCCATGGCGCCACGAGATGATACGTCGAATAACTCGGCTCGGTCGCGTTCTGGCCCGGGCGCGGCACGAGCAGATGCGGATAGGGTTTCGTTTGCAGAATGCCCGAGAAGGTCTTGTGATTTCCCCACTCGAACGCACTTCGGCCGATCAAACGTTGCGACACCGCCAACACGACGGGAACGAGAAACGCCAAGAACGCCAGGACGAAGACCAAACGCCGGGTCACCCTACTGATTCCGGGCGCAGCTTTAGCCTCCCAACCGATGTAAAACTCATCATTCATTGCTCTGGTGGTGGACGCCGCGCTGCGGCGTCCGGTCGGCGCAGCGCGCCGATCACTACCTTTTCAATACGTTGCCGGCTCTGTTTTCGTCCCCGCCGGATTCGGTTTCGGATGCACAAACACGCGACCGTTCTGCACGCGCACGTTGAACGTCGGCACTTTTTCCACGAAGGGTGGCGGCGACGCGCCCGTGTCCGGCTGATATTGATAACCGTGCCAGGGACACGTGATGCAGCCGTAAACAATCTTGCCTTCACCCAACGGCCCGTTCTGATGCTGGCAGACATTGGAAACGGCGGAGATTTTCCCATCGTATTTGAAGATGGCAACGCGTTCGCCGGAAAGACAAACGATGCGGGCGCGGTTCTCCGGAATATCCGCTACTGCGCACGCTTCAACATAGTCATCTGTCGCCTCCGTCCCATTCGTCCCATCAGTCTTCCTCTCTCGTTGAGCCGCGATGAGATGCAAGCCCAGCACCGTCATCAATCCCAGCGCCATCACACCGACGTAAACCCGACTGGCCTCGCCTTGTAGCGCGCCGAAAACCACATGCAGCACCAGCAGCGCGTATGCGACGTAAACCAGCATGTGCAATGTCTTCCAAACTGGCGCGGTCAGATTCGCCAACCAGAAATCATGGCTCGTTGCCGCCATTAGAAACAGAATCAACAGCGCAATAAAACCGAATGGTTGAAACGGCACTGAACCGATGCTGCCGTGAAATTGACTCGAAACGAAGATGCTCAAGATCGGATTCGTATCACTGCCCGCGTGATAGGTTGCCACCACCAACGCCGCATGGATCAACCCGAGCAGGAAACACGTCACGCCCGCGTGCCGGCGATTGTAAAGCAACGGGAGAAATTTCGGATTCAATCGACAGAGCGGGCCGATGCAAAGAATCACATGGAGCAGCAGAAACGCGCCCGTTCCAAATGCGCGGATAAGCATGATCTCGTCGGTCACGCGTGGAAACAGCAGCTTGGTCAGGCCGCTGAAGACAACGAGATAAGCGGCCACACCGCCGACGAGCACAGCATCGTAGAGTTTCTTTTGCCTATTCCACTGCACACTGACGTATTCGACACCCATGAGTTTTTGTCACCTGGTTGAATCGTTAAATCGCACCGGCTTTGAAACATCCACCAGCGCCTGATCGCCAAGGCTGAATAACACCAACGCGCCCGCGACCTCTGCGGCTTCCGGCGGCACGGCCAGTGGACCGGCCGCGAACGCTCCAAGCAAGACGGCATCCGCAGGAAGCTCTGCGAGGGATTGCCTCGCGCTGGGCGTCCAGTAAACCAAAAGATCGGGTTTGAGCAGATGTTTCGGAGCGTTGAATCCAACGGCAAGCTGACCGCTCTGCAGGTCTTTCCATACGCGCACGGATACTTCTGCTTTCGCGAATAAATCGTCATGCACAGTGTCCGTCGCGGTGAAGGTTTGCGATACGGACGACAACTCCGGCGGCAACATTTCAAGCGGCGGCACGGCACGTCGCGCGGCAATGCCAATCACCAGCATCAACGGCAGTAACACCCCGAGCACGCCAAAGATTTGGCGATGTTTCTGGCGCAATGAATAAATCATGATTTCGACCCTTTCGGCGCCAGTTGGCGATGCGCGTTATACTCTTCCGGCGGTTCATGCACGCCATTCATCCAGCGCTTCAGTAACAACGGCCAGAACGCCATCGTTCCGGGAATGATAAGGAAACGAAATCCCCACGAGCCATGGGCAGCGTGCGCGTCAATCTTCCGCACCCCAACCCAGGCAAAAGGAATCGCAAACATCAGCCCGAAGGCGAAATAGATTCCCAGCGCGATCAGGAAAGCGGCTGCGATCATGGTTGCGTGATTTTTGAAGGTTCAGCTCGCAACTCCGCGTTCAGTGAATAACTGATGATGGTGCGAACAACAATGATGGCGCCGAGGACCAACAATTCCTGCGGGAGCGGTTTCATCAGCGTGTCAATGATGTCGGCCGCGATGAGAAATTCGAGGCCCAGCAACAGGTAATAGCCCAGCAGATGCCGCAATTCCCGGCGCGTTCCCGCGACGTCCACCCCGCGCATTGCCTGAACTTCCAACCGCGCAAATCGCCACAGTCCCCTGACGACCCCAAAACAAATCACCAAAACACCCAAGAGGCCGATGGCTGAACTGGTATGATGGAGGTAAGTCATTGCGTCGAGTCATGGACGCAGTGGCAACTGCGTTCACGGTGATTCGTCGCTGATGGAACAGCTTCCTTACATGAAGCCCATG
>CAZKMR010000016.1:0-2581 GCA_964553795.1 uncultured Bifidobacterium sp.
CAAAGTATCCCGCCACGATGATTACGACGGCGGATCACGATGATCGCGTCGTGCCAGCGCACAGTTTCAAGTTCGCCGCCGCACTGCAAGCCGCGCAAGCCGGGCCGGCGCCGACGCTCATTCGGATTGATGTGAAAGCCGGGCACGGCGCGGGCAAGCCAACGACCAAGCTCATCGAAGAAGCCGCCGACAAATGGGCGTTCCTCGTCAAGTCGCTCGACATGAAGCCGGCGTTGGGAAGCGAATAACGCGTTTCGGATTGTGCCGCAGATCCCGCAAAGCCGAAGGCGACGGCGCTTTCGGGCGGGCGTGAGGCAGTCGAGCATGAGACAACCTCCGGGCGTGCGAAAGCGGCGTGGCGCTTCGCTTCCCGCCGCACTCCATGACGCGGTGGGCTCGCCAAGCGCTTCACCGATTCGAGCGCGTCTTGGACTGCGCCGGCAGAGCGCAGCGGCGACGGTGCTTTCGGGCGGGCGTAAGGCAATCGCGCATGGGAGAATCTCTGCACGTGCGCAAAGCGACTTTGGCCTGAAACCGTCCTCATTCGCGCAATTGGCCAAGACGGCAGCACAAAATAAGGTCAATCTTCGTTAGCTCCTGCGGAGCGAGTAGGCGCATTATTGCCGATGATTCTCATCGGTAATGCGTCTGTGGAGTGCCAGTTCACCGGGCCAAGTCAATGGCGCGCCTGCTAATTCTGTTGGCAACAGCGAAGCAGCGAGCGCGCCTGCGTGCTTTCATTGCGGCACGTTGTGTCGCGGCACGGTTTATACGGCGCAGGAGAAAAGCTTCTGTTGTAACGGTTGCTGCACGGTTTTCGAGATTCTTTCCGCCAACGGTCTGACGGACTTTTACAAACTGAGCGACACAGCGGGCGTGCGCATCAGCGCCACGGTCAAAGCGGATCAATTTCTCTTCCTCGACGAACCAGCGGTGCGCGAGCGATTGGTGGATTTCACTGACCAACGGCTGACGCGCGTCACGTTTCATATTCCCGCCATTCATTGCATCGCGTGTGTGTGGTTGCTGGAAAATCTGTTCCGCCTCAAACCCGGCATCGGCCAGACGCAGGTCAATTTCCCGCGCAAGGAAATCGCGCTCTCGTTCGATCCCGCGCAGGTCAAGCTCAGCGAAGTCGTGACGTTGCTGGCGTCGCTCGGTTACGAACCGGAACTCAAACTGGCGGCCTTGGACGACAAACCGCAGAGCGCGGTGTCGCGCCGTTTGTGGATTCAACTCGGGCTCGCGGGTTTTGCGTTCGGCAACATCATGCTATTCAGCATTTCGTCGTATCTCGGGCTCGACGCTTTCGCGGGGCCGGCATTCGGGAAAATGGTGGGCCTGATCAGCTTTCTGCTGGCGACGCCGGTGGTGACATACAGCGCGTTGGAATATTGGAAAGCGGCGTGGCGCAGTTTGCAGCAGAAGTTACTAAACATCGACGTGCCCATCGCGGCGGGCGTGGCGGCGATTTATTTGCAGAGCGTTTACGAGGTGTTCACCGGTCGGGGTGAAGGTTATTTCGATTCGTTGTGCGGATTGATTTTCTTCCTGCTGTGCGGGCGGTTGTTTCAACAGAAAACGTATGACCGTCTGGCGTTTGACCGGGATTACAAATCGTTTTTCCCGTTGTCGGTGACGCGGAAGGAACGCCGATCTCCGAATCGGCTCGGTAATGACGAGTCGCCCCGCCGAGCCGATTCGGAGATCGGCGCTCCAGCCGAGGCGCACGTATCCCTCGCGCAACTGGCCGTCGGGGATCGGTTGATCATTCGCAATGGCGAACTCATTCCCGCCGACGCAAAACTCATCAGCGGACCGGCTTTGATTGATTACAGCTTCGTCACCGGCGAATCCGAGCCGGTGGAGAAAAAGATTGATGATTATCTCTACGCGGGCGGGCGGCAGATGGGCGGCGCGATTGAAGTCGAGATGGTCAAGGCGGTGTCGCAGAGCTATCTGACGTCGCTGTGGAATCAGGACGCGTTTCGCAAGGAAAAGCGACAGTTGCTGGATCAAATCACGAATACCTACAGCCAACGGTTTACCAAGATTGTCATCGCCGTTGCCGTCGGGGCGGCAGTGTTTTGGACCTTCTTGAATCCGGCGCTGGCGGTGAAATCGTTTACTTCGGTGTTAATTGTGGCGTGTCCGTGCGCTTTGGCACTGGCCGCGCCGTTTGCGTTGGGCACGGCGCAACGAGTGTTATCGCGTCGCAAAATTTTCCTCAAGAACCCCTACGTCCTCGAGACGCTCGCGGAGGTGAACTCCGTGGTGTTCGATAAAACGGGAACGCTCACGGCGGCGGGCGCGGGAAGTGTGGCGTGGATTGGAGCGCCAACGATTGCCCTCACCCCGGCCCTCTCCCCCGGGGAGAGGGAGAACCGCGCGCAGCGACTCAGCGAAACGAAAACGGCCAACGGCTCGGGTGCAATCCAACAAAGAGGAAGCACCCAACTGCTGTCCCCTCTCCCCGGGGGAGAGGGTCAGGGTGAGGGTGAGCCACTGTCCGAAACCGAAGAACGGTGGCTGTTTTCCATGACGCGGCATTCAACGCATCCGTTGCCGGTGCGCATCGGGG
>CAZKMR010000016.1:2681-5652 GCA_964553795.1 uncultured Bifidobacterium sp.
TGGCTGTTTTCCATGACGCGGCATTCAACGCATCCGTTGCCGGTGCGCATCGGGGAAGCGATCAAGCGCGATTATTTTCCCGAGCCGGTGCGGTCGTTTCTGGAAACGCCGGGCTGCGGCATGGAAGGCAGCATGGCAGGACATGAAATCTGGATGGGTTCAGCAGCATGGTTGGAAGCGCGAGGTGTGGTTTGTAGCCGCCGACGTGAGGAGGCGGACGGCGCGGGGAATCCGCCTCCTTATGTCGGCGGCTACGGTGGGAGCGTCGTTCACGTAGCCATTGATGGAAAATATCGCGGTCATTTTGTGCTCGCGAGCGCAGTGCGACCGCAGACGGAGCAACTCGTGCGCGGCTTGGGTGGCGATTGTGAAATCGCGTTGCTCAGTGGCGACAATGAAAAGGAACGAACGCGCTTTGAGTCGCTCCTGGGTTCGCGCGCAGACCTCAACTTCAATCAAAGCCCGCTCGACAAGTTGAACTTCGTCAAACAGCGCCAGACTGCGGGCAAGACGGTGATGATGGTTGGCGATGGCTTGAACGATGCCGGCGCGTTACGGCAGGCGAACGTCGGGGTCGCGGTGGTGGAAAACGTCAGCGCCTTTTCACCCGCGAGCGACGTGATTCTGGCGGCGGACATGGTGCCGCAAACGGCTGAGGTATTGCGATACGCGAAACAATCGTTGCGAGTGGTGCGCACGGCGTTCTGGATTTCTGCGGCGTACAACGTGGTCGGCGTGGCGATTGCCGCGAGCGGGAAACTGGCACCGGTGGTTTGTGCGATTCTGATGCCGGTGAGTTCCGTGACGGTGGTGGCGTTCGCGTGTGGCACCGCGACCTGGCTGGGCCGGCGCACGTTTAACAAGACGGAGGCGCGATCATGATCGTCATTTTTCTGCTGATTCCGTTGAGCATCGTCATCGCGATTTGCTTTCTTGCGGCCTTCATCTGGGCGGTGCGTTCCGGTCAATACGAAGACACTTGCACGCCTTCGATGCGGCTGTTGTTGGAGGAAAAACGCGGCAAGAAAGAGCCGCCGGTAATCAAGGCTGCTGATGCGGAATCTTCACCAAACCAATCCAAGGCAATTCATGAGTAGGAAAGAACAATGGCTGCGTGGTTTGTGAGGCGGATTCTCAGTTGAATTAGCGCGCATGAAATATTTTGAACCTAAATCTTACGCAACTTTGGCGGTCGCTTTGGCGACAGGAATTCCGCTGGCCTCTGCCGTCGCGGATTCGGACTGGAAAGCCGGACTGATTTCTCCAGTAGCAAATCCGATTTACTTCGAGGACGCGCGGATCACCTCCGAGGTGCGCCCGACTTTTATGCAGCATTGGTTGCCGGGGACGTTTGATTTTGCCGGCGGCACGGTACCGCTCGATGGCGACGTGCGCGTTTACGCGGTGCAATTGCGGTATGCGCTCACGGAGAAACTCGGTTTCATTGCGACGAAAGATGGTTACATCGAGTTCAAGCCGAAAGGTGCGCTGGCAAATAATCACGGTTACGGTTTTGCCGATATCGCGGCGGGGTTGAAGTACGCGCTGGTGGACGACGCGGAGCGCCAATTGTTGATCACGCCCGGCTTCACCATCACGCTGCCGATCGGTGAAGAAGAAGTGTTTCAGGGCGACGGTTCGGGCGAGTGGGACTTGTTCGTTTCGGTGGCCAAGGGTTTCGATAATTTTCACGTGCTCGGTAACGTCGGCTGCCGCATTCCGAATAACTTCGGTCGCCAAACCGCGCAAGCCCACTACAGCCTGCAACTGGATTATCGCACCTGTGACTATTTCATCCCCTTCGTGGCGCTCAATGGCTACACGATTTTGAGCGAGGGAAATGACCGGTTGCTCGGCGTGGTGCCGTTGAACACTGAGATGTATGACCTCATCAACTTCGGCAGCACCGATGCACAGGGGCGTTCGCAGTTGGTGATTGGCGGTGGATTCCGCTCAGAAGTCACCGAGCGCATTTCCGTGGGCGTCGCGTACGAAGCCGGCGTCACGAATCCCAAAGGAATTTTCGACAGCCGATTGACCGTGGACACGATTTTCCGCTTTTAGCCAACGCCAAGCGCGGGGCGGCCGCAGTTGCCGTCCCGCGCAAAATTCAGCCGCATCCAGAGAGATAACGAAAAATGAACGTAGAAACCTTCAAATACGACAACCGGATTGTTCGCGCTTTCGCGATTGCCACCATCGTGTGGGGCATCGTTGGCTTCAGCGCGGGATTGTTGATTGCGTGCCAGTTGTTCTGGCCGGACCTGAACTTCAATCTGCAATTCACCACGTTTGGACGATTGCGCCCGCTGCACACGAACGCGGTGATTTTCGCGTTCGTCGGCAACGGCATGTTTTGCGGCATTTACTATTCGCTGCAACGGCTTTGCAAGGCGCGGATGTACAGCGATTTTTTGAGTTGGGCGAACTTCTGGGGCTGGCAGGCCATCATTGTAGCAGCGGCGATTACACTGCCGCTCGGGTTAACCACGAGCAAAGAATACGCGGAACTCGAATGGCCGATTGATATCGCCATCACGCTGGTGTGGGTGTTCTTCACGATCAATCTGCTGATGACCATTTTGAAGCGACGCGAAAAACATCTTTACGTTGCGATCTGGTTTTACATCGCCACGGCGATCACGGTCGCGATGTTGCACATCGTCAATTCACTCGCGGTGCCGGCGAGCGCGTTCAAGAGCTACTCGATTTACGCCGGCGTGCAGGATGCGCTGGTGCAATGGTGGTACGGCCACAACGCCGTCGCGTTCTTCCTCACCACGCCGTATCTCGGTTTGATGTATTACTTCCTGCCGAAAGCGGCGAATCGCCCCGTGTTCAGCTATCGGCTTTCGATCATTCACTTCTGGGCGCTGATTTTCATCTACATCTGGGCCGGACCGCATCACCTGCTTTACACGGCGTTGCCGGATTGGGCGCAATCGCTCGGCATGGTGTTTTCGCTGATGCT
>CAZKMR010000016.1:5752-7662 GCA_964553795.1 uncultured Bifidobacterium sp.
TCGATGCTCTATTGGTTGTTCCCGCGGTTGTGGAACACGAAGTTGTATTCCGTCA
Source organism: uncultured Bifidobacterium sp. (assembly GCA_964553795.1). Taxonomy (GTDB): domain Bacteria; phylum Verrucomicrobiota; class Verrucomicrobiia; order Limisphaerales; family JADLHS01; genus JADLHS01. The sequence goes on from CAZKMR010000016.1 coordinate 5,808, forward strand.
AACTCGCAAACTGGCACTTCTGGATCGCGCTGTTGGGCATGATGTTCTACGTCGTGCCGATGTACGCGAGCGGCATTGTGCAAGGTTTGATGTGGAAGCAATTTACCGGCGAAGGCTTCCTGCAATACGCAAACTTCCTCGAGACTGTGTTTCAGATCGTGCCGATGTATCGACTGCGCGCCATCGGCGGTACGCTCTACATCATCGGCGCCTTTCTGATGGCTTACAATCTCTGGCGCACCGCGAAGGCCGGGCAATTTGAACCGGAAACGGAAGCGCAAGTGGCGGTTGTCGCCAAGACCGAACACGCCAGCGATGATCCCTGGAAACATCGTTGGCTGGAGGCCAAGCCGCTGACATTGACGGCGCTGGCGCTGGTGGCCGTGATCATTGGCGGGTTGATCGAAATGGTGCCGATGTTTCTCGTGAAAGAGAACGTGCCGACGATTTCCAGCGTGAAACCGTACACGCCGCTGGAAGTGTTGGGACGCGACATTTACATCCGCGAAGGTTGCGTGGGTTGTCACTCGCAGATGGTGCGACCGTTCCGCAGCGAAACGGAACGATACGGAGAATATTCGAAGGTGGGCGAATTCGTTTATGATCATCCGTTCCTTTGGGGTAGCAAACGCACCGGGCCGGACTTGCATCGCGTCGGAGGCAAGTATCCGGACGCCTGGCACTACAACCACATGGATGATCCCGCCAGCACGTCGCCAGGCTCGATCATGCCGCGGTATCCGTGGTTGTTGACGCAAAAGTTGGATACGAATTCCTTGCCCGCCCGCCTGAAAGCGTTGCGCCAAACGGGTGTGCCGTATCCGGATGGATACGAGAACGGTGAAGCGCAGAAAGAATTGCAGGCGCAAGCCAACGGCATCGTGCTGGGCTTAAAAGTCGGCTCGGTGGAGACGGCGCCGGATCGCGAAATCATTGCGCTGATTGCGTATTTGCAACGCCTCGGCAAAGACATCAAGGCCGCGCCGGCGGAACCTGCCATTCGAACTGAAACCGCGGCGGCCCAATAATCTCTGACTATGATTAAAAACGTATTAAGCGATATCGGCGGCATCGGCTTGTATGGCGTGATTTCCATCTGCCTGTTTTTTGCCGTGTTTGTTGGAATGATCATCTGGGCGTTTCGGATGAAAAAATCGTTTGCCGCTAAAATGAGCACTTGTCCGCTCCAAGACGGCGAAAAACCGACAACCCAAAAAGGAGTTTCCCATGAATAGCCATCCCGAAGACGCGCGTTTGATGAACCACGAGGCCGACGGCATCAAGGAACTCGATAATCTGCTGCCGCGTTGGTGGGTCTGGCTGTTCAACCTGACCATCGTGTTCTCGGTTTTTTACATGGTCTATTATCACGTGGCGGGCGCCGGTGATTTGCAAGCTGCCGAGTATCAGAAAGAGTGGCAGCGCGGCGAAGAAATCAAAAACGCGTCCATCGCCAAATTCGAAGCCAACGTCGAATCGCTTCAGCCACTCGACGACCCTGCGGTGCTCGCCAACGGGCAGCAATTGTTCACCACGTACTGCGCTCCCTGTCACCGCCCGGACGGCGGTGGTTTGGTCGGGCCGAATCTTTGTGATGACTATTGGATTCACGGCTCGAACTACGTGGACAACGTCAAGACCGTCATCAACGGCGTCCCGGCCAAAGGCATGTTGGCGTGGCGGGGCGTATTGAATCCCGACCAAATCAAGGCGGTGTGCAGTTACGTTTACACTCTGCGGGGCACCACGCCGCCCAATCCGAAACCCGCTGAAAACACCGTCACGGCGCCCAGCGGGCCGAGCGAGTTTGAATGACCGTTCAACCGCCCAATAAAAAACTTCCTGATCCCGATCC
>CAZKMR010000016.1:7762-56898 GCA_964553795.1 uncultured Bifidobacterium sp.
AGCGAGTTTGAATGACCGTTCAACCGCCCAATAAAAAACTTCCTGATCCCGATCCGTTCAAGGCATCGCAGGAAGCCGATTGGGGAAATTTCCGCGACCACCTGACGACGGCGGATAAGTTTGGCCGCCGGCAATGGGTTTACGCCAAGAAGCCGGGCGGCAAATGGACGACGCGACGCGCCTGGCTGAGTTTGTTCCTCATTGCCATCATGTTCGCCGGGCCGTTCATCAAGATTAACGGCAATCCGCTACTGATGATCAATATCGTCGAGCGCCGCTTCTCCATTCTCGGCCAACTCTTCTGGCCGCAGGACATGATTATCTTCGCGGTCGCCGTGCTGATTTTCATCACGGGCATCATCATCTTCACCACAGCGTTCGGACGCTTGTGGTGTGGGTGGACCTGTCCCCAAACCGTGATGATGGAAATGGTGTTTCGCCCGATCGAATATTGGATTGAAGGTGATGCGGTGGCGCAAAAAAAACTGGCCGCCGCTCCGTGGACCGCGCGAAAAATCGGCAAGAAAGCTCTGAAACTCGGCGTCTTTTTTGCGCTCTCATTCATCGTCGGCAACACGCTGCTCGCGTACATCATCGGCAGCGACGCTCTCATCCAGATCATCCGCGACGACCCGCGCCATCATCTGACCGGGCTGACGTTCATGATTCTGTTCACCCTGCTCTTCTTTGCCATCTTCGCGCGATTCCGGGAGCAGGCCTGCACGTTCATTTGTCCGTATGGCCGATTGCAGTCCACGATGCTTGACGAAAACACGTTGGTGGTGGCCTACGATCACAAGCGCGGCGAACAACGCGCCCGTCTGCGCCGCGACGAACCGCTGGTGCATCGCATCGCCCACGGCAAGGGTGATTGCATTGATTGCCACCAGTGCGTCGCCGTGTGCCCAACCGGAATTGACATCCGCAACGGCGTGCAAATGGAATGCGTCCATTGCACCGCCTGCATTGATGCGTGTGACGCGGTGATGGATAAAGTCGGTTCGCCGCGCGGCCTGATTCGCTACGCGTCGTTGAACAGCATCGAAACGGGCGAACCATTCAAGTTCACGCCGCGCATGAAGCTCTACGCGGTCGTGCTGACGGGCTTGATCGCGCTGTTTCTCACGTTGGTGCTGACCCGCCCCGCCGCGGAAGCTTTGCTGTTGCGCGCGCCGGGATCGCTCTATACGCAAACGACCGAGGGCTGGATCGGCAACCTCTACACGCTCAAGCTGGTCAACAAAACGATGCGCGACTTGCCGGTGGAATTGAAACTGGAAGACACGCTGGGGCGGCTGCAAATCATGGGCGACCAGCATCCCGTCGTGCCCGCCGGCCAACTGGCCGACACGTCAGTCCTGATTCAACTCCCGCCGGAAGTCGTTACCCGTCCGACGATGAAAATCAAAATTGGCGTCTATTCCCAAGGCAAACGCATTCAAACGGTCAAAACCGCCTTCGTCGGCCCGCGCACCTGAATGGCATTATGAATCTATTACCTCGCAATCCCTGGCCGGTCAGCATCGCGATCTTCTTCGCCATTGCTATCGCCTTTTTTGTCTCCTTTGTCGCCTGGGCGATGCACCAACGCGACGATCTGGTTTCGCCCGACTACTACGAACGCGAAGTGCGCTATCAATCCCAACTTGACTCCATGAATCGCACCCACGCGCTCGACCCGAAATCCGTCGTCACGTTCGAAGCGGTACGCCAGACCATTGTCATTAACCTGCCCGAAGCGCGCTCGCCGGATACCACTGGCAGCATCCAGTTGTATCGCCCGTCGGACGCGCAACTGGATCGGGAATTTCCCTTGGCGCTCAACGCCGACGGCGTGCAACGGCTTGGAACGAGTCAATTGCGCGAAGGGCTGTGGAAAGTGCGGATCAAATGGAATTCGCATGGCCAGGATTTCTTTTTGGATCAGCCGATTATTGTGACGGCGGAGTAATTCGCGCCAACACGAATCAACATGCAACTCTGGACCGCATTCTTGCTGGGCTTCGTGGGCAGCGCGCACTGCGCCGGAATGTGCGGCCCGTTGGCGCTGTCGTTGCCGCATTGGGGCCGGGGTCAAGGTTCGTTCATCGCAGGGCGTTTGCTTTACAACCTTGGCCGCATCGTAACGTATGCCGTCCTGGGGGCGAGTTTCGGATTGCTGGGCCAGGGCATCGCGCTGGCCGGTTTGCAACGCTGGGTTTCACTCACAGTCGGAGCGATGATTCTGTTGGGGCTCTGGTTATCGCCCCGTTTTGCCCGGCGCATTCCGGTGACGGGCGGCGTTCAATGGCTCAAAGGAAAGTTCGGTCCGCTCCTGCAAAAACGTGCGCTCCCGGCCATGTTCGGCATCGGCCTGTTGAATGGATTGTTGCCGTGTGGATTGGTTTATGTGGCAGCAGCGGCGGCGGCGGCAACGGGTCATGTCGTGGCCGGAACCCAATACATGATTGCGTTCGGGCTGGGCACGCTGCCGATGCTGCTCGGGCTTTCACTTCTGGGAACAAAACTGCACTTCGCCTTGCGCTTCAAGGTACAACGGCTGATTCCGGCCAGCCTCGCTCTGGTGGGCTTGTTGCTACTCTTGCGTGGCATGGCTCTGGGCATTCCGTATGTCAGCCCCAAGCTGCCGGCCGCACCGCACGGGATTGTCACCTGCCATTGACCCGGGGCCACTCCAGAGCCGGACTTCTGACGCAAATCCGGGTTGGCCACACAGCCAAGCGTGATATGTTTATCGCGCTTGATTACCCGGAGTGAACCTTTAGTGTCAAAGACGCAAGCCATCGGTGTCACCCCACCGATTTAACGCGCAATCAAAGCAGCCGATTATGAAGAGAATTTTTCCATTGGGCTGGCTCTTGGGGCTCGGCCTGGCGCTGCTGCCGGCACTCGGATTGGCCAGCACCGCCACGCCGTTGCCCAAGGTGGACGACATCGTCAAACGCGCCCTTGAGCGCGGCGAAGCCGAGCCTGAGAACGACGAATTGTTCAAGCAGCGCTACTATTTCGTTCGCAGCCGGCACACCGAAATCCGCAACTCGGATGGGGACGTCAAAAAGCTGAAAATCCGCATCTCCACCAACCAGCCCGTCAGTCTCGCCTTGACCAGTGCCGCGCCGGTTCAGCCGCAACCCGTGCCGACCATTCACGCCCCCAAACAAGCCGCGGCGGACAAAAACAAATCCGAGTTGCCGCGCAAGTTCGAGAAAAAGGAGCACCTGGAATTCGGCAAGGAACTCATCAAACGTTATGACTTCAAACTCGTGGGCCGGGAAGTGACCAATGGTTGTAGTTTGCTCGTCGTCGATTTCACGCCCAAACCCGGCAAGTTGCCGGAGAATGATCTGCGCGACAAAGTGGTGAATCGCATGGCCGGTCGCCTCTGGATTGATGAACGCGAATACGCGATCAAGCGCTGCGCGGTGCGCCTGATTCGAAATCTGAAAATCATCGGCGGCATTGTCGGCGAGGCGTACAAATTCAATTTCATGTTCGAGCGCGAACGCACCGACGACGGCTTGTGGTATGTGAGCGAATCCAACTGGCACGTGGAAGGCCGGCAGGTGGTGGTGTATCGCGAAGCCGATTATCACGAAAAACGCACCGACGTGCGCAAACACGTGTCCCCCGAATCCAGCGGTTGGGTGCAGGTGGAATCTGCTGACGAGGCGGACAAGTATTGGGAGGAATTGAAAAAAGATTCCCCGCCCTCCGATTGAGCCGCGCCAAATCTTCCTCCGCGTGCCGGCAGCGTTGACCGACAGCCGCGTCCTGCTACGTTTCTGGTAACGTGATTGCCAATATCACCAAATCCAATCCGGCCGCCGGACCGAATTTCCGGGTCGGCGACGAACGCCTCATCAAACTCACGGCCGATGCCGGGCGGAAAGTCACCACCCTGCTCACCAAGCAAGGCCGGCCCGGCGGCGTGTTGCGCGTGGCCGTGGTGGGCGGCGGTTGCTCGGGGCTGCAATACAAAATGGATTTGCAGGACCAGCCGGCAAATCGCGATTTCCTCGTCGAATCTGCGGGTGTCAAAGTCGTGGTGGATCCCAAAAGCGCGCTTTACGTGACGGGCAGCGAACTGGATTATGTGGACGCGCTGAGCGACGGCGGTTTTAAGGTCAAGAATCCGAACGCCGCCACGAGCTGTTCCTGCGGTGAAAGTTTCAGTGCGTAACCAAACCATGGCCGATTAACACCCCGGCGGGAGCGGGAAACCTCAAACCGGTAACAGTGAAATCAAAAACTGTGACGGATTACTTCGCCTTGCTGAACGAACCGCGCCGTCCCTGGCTCGACGCCGAGGCGCTCAAGACCAAATTCCTCACCCGCTCCGCCGAGGTTCACCCCGACCGCGTCCATCAGGCCGCCGCCCCCGAGAAAGAAGCCGCCACGCGGCGCTACGCGGAACTGAACGCGGCCTATAACTGCCTGCGTGACCCGCGCTATCGGCTCCGCCATTTGCTGGAACTGGAATTGGGCACCAAACCCTCGGATTTGACCCACGCGCCGGATGATTTGATGGAGTTGTTTTTTTCCGTCGGCAAATTGTTTCGCAGCGTGGATAAATTTCTGGTGGAGCGATCCCAGGTAAAGTCGCCATTGTTGTTGGTGGAGTTTTTTGAAGCGGGACAGAATTGGATCGAACAGCTCAGCGCGTTGCAGCAAAAAATCGACGCGCAACGGGACGCGCTACTGGGCGAACTCAAGTTGCTCGATGCCGAGTGGCACACCGCCACCCCCAAACCCACCGAAAACCTGTCGCGCCTCTGGCGGTTGTTGAGCTTCTATGATCGCTGGCTGGCCCAGATTCAGGAGCGTATGGCGCAAGTCTCCTTTGGCACATGAAGTCGTTGTTACTGTTGCTCACCCTGGTTGGACTGCTCCGCGCTACGAATGCCCAGGAAACCTGGCAATCGGCCTTGGGGCAAATGCCGCTGACCACCAACGTCTCCGTACTGAATCACGCCAATTGCGCCGAAGTGCTGCTGGGCGACTTTCGGTCCAATGCCGTGGCCAAGGCGTTAATCTTTATGCCTGGAGCAACGGACGAACTTTACTTTTTCCGTCGCGTTCAGGTGACGCTGACGAACCACAATCCCTCACTTTTGGATGCTGTGGTGGCGCTGACCAATCAGTCTCCGCTGCGCGTCACGTTTCAGTCGCCCTTCGTGTTGCTTTACTCCGCCGAGGACGTTCTGGAACTGGACTTCCAGATTCAACACGAACGGACGCACCGAAAACTGATGGCGGGCAAACCATTGCCCCACGTCCACGCCATCGACCGGGACTGGACACAACTACTGCGAAAAATCAAAAAACAGATTCCCGCCACGCTGCTGCCGTATGAGCGCACGCAGGGTTCGTGGCATTTTTACCGGCACACGTTCGCCGGATGGAATCTCACACCGTGGGAGACGATGCAAGCGGCGGCACTGGCCGGAAAAACGAAATTCACGGTCATTCGGGGCGGCGTGGTTTTTGAAGTGGATTCGCGGGTGGGCGAACCGCCCAAGCTCGACCGTTTCCCCGGGCGGTGACTAGGAAATTCCCGGGGGAGAATTTCGGACCGCAAAGACAGCGGAGACAACGTTGTCCGCGAACAAGACACCGCGCCGCCAGTTCAACGCTCAATTGCTCCGCATTGGCTGCTGGTATGTGGCCTGCTTTTTGACCGGCATGAAAATGCTCTGTGCGACCCCCAAATTGTTGCCAGGACATTTCTCTCCGGTCACGCGTCAGGGCGTGAACGAAAGTCCATCCATGACTCCGCTAGTATGTGTCGGGTGAAAGCCTGATGCTCTTCTCTACTGGGTTTGGTTTCTGGGGGCTGGCTCGCACCAGCCCCCAGTTTTTTTATTTCCAAACCTCAAAAATCGTGCGTCAAAATCGCCTCCGCCCGGCGGCATAATTCCCGGCCGTAATCCGTCCAGATGCCCTGCCCCCAATAGCGATAACAACTCGTTTGCGAGCAAAGCAGGTAAAACAACGCGTTGCGATAGCGATGTTCGCTTGGGGAGATTTTCTGCTTCAGCACTTTCTCGTTGAAGAGTGAACTGACCTTTTCCATCGGCCCGAGCACGTTCTCGTAGCCGCGCACCCAGGAGATATCGTTCGTCCAACTGCCGCCATCCATGTGGAAACGATGGTCTTCCTTCTTCAGTTGTTCGATTACGTCGGCAAGCTTTTTGGCGCCGTCGCCCGCTTTGAATCGTTCCCAGATGCGTTTCTGATGAATCGGTTGCACCACCGGAAAATCGGATTCCTTGATGCCGAGCGCGTAAAGGTGATCCAGATACTCGGACACATTCATCAACGGCGAACGCGAGCCGGTCGCTTCGCGCGAAACTTCGAGGAACTTTGGCGGAAACTCATTCATCATCACCCCGCCGTTTTCGCCATCGGCAATTTGCGTCACCAGCGGCGGCACGGATTTACCGGCGAGTTCCCACCGCGACAAACTCTTCGCCTCGTAATACGGCTGCATCTGTGCGACCAGTTTGGTGTCGCTGCCTTGCGTCTTGATGATGGCGATAATGCTCGCTTCCTTGCCTTCCGAATTGCGGCAGACCAGACGATGCGGCAGATGTTTCTTTTCCGGTCCATGACCATTCTCCGGACGCTCGATGCTGTGTTCCTGAATCAACACCCATTCGTAGCCACAATCCTTGAGCGTTTTGACATATTCGTAGGCGATGTCGGGATGATTGGGCAACGCCATCTCGGACGGTGAAAAACCACGCAGGCGCGCCAACGCGTCCAAACCGAAGATGCCGGCGAAATGTTGTTGAAACGCCTGCACATGCAAGCGGAAGTCCTGCACCGGCGTCGAGGGCGCCACGGCGTGTCCCCACGGCATACCGAGCCATTCCACCGCATAGCGATAGCGCGGTTCGCAGGTGATGCGTTTCAGATTGTCGAACACGTCGTGCAAACCCATTTGGCGCAAGCCATGAAACAGCGTGCCTGAATACTCCAGCATCACGCGTGGTTGTTTTCCCTCGTCAATCAACTGCGGGATGAACTCACCCATGCGCTTGTAACACCAGTGGAACACCGTCGCATTGTGGTTGTCGCCCACGCCCTGATTATCCCACATGTGTTTCAAGTTGCTGATCACCGTGGCGGATTGAAGATCCCCGCCACCGGCCGGAATGAGCGGTTGATGCATGTGCAGCGCAATGGCACACGCGGCGTTGATATTGCCAAAATCAATTCCGCCTTCGGGCTGGGCTCGCTTACGGGCACGCAGCGTTTTTTCGATGGTCGCTTCCGCCCCGGAGATGTTGGGCAGTTCGTCAATGTATTCCGGCAGATGGTTTTCGCTCATAACTCGAAACCATGCTCCGGGAGATGCCGTGTCGAGTCAATGGATTCTCCCCCATCGCCGCCAGAAAAAATTCATCGGCGGCCCGCGATCACCGCATCATTCTCATGCCGCCGGCAATTGCCGCGCCAACCGTCGCGCGCGCGAAATCCAAACGCGATCCCGCCGCCGTTGGAAAGGCGGTGTGTGCGGGTCTTCAGCCAACACGTCCTGGAGCAACGCCCGCGCGGCCTCCACCTGGTTGCGGGCCAAATGCAATTCGGCCAATTGCACTTTGGCGCGCGGATAGGAATTGTGCGCCACGACATACTCCCAGGATTTCAACGCATCGTCGTGTTCCCCCAGCGCTGTCAGCGCTTCCGCATAAGCCATGGCGGTGTAGTTGTATTCGTGCTTCGGATTCTCCCGCAGCACGCCTTGCAACAATGGCTTGGCTTCGGCGGCCCGGTTCTGCCGCAAGAGGCATTGTCCCAGATGTGCCCGCGTGTCGAGATCCTTCTCGTCCCGCTCCAACGCCCCGCGATAACACACTTCGGCTTTGTCGTATTTGCCTTGCTGGAAATAAATGTCGCCCAGTTGTGAGTGATGATGCGCATTATCGAGATGATGGATTTGCGCCTGAAGTTCCTTGATGCGCCGCCGGTCGTGCGCCCCGGGCAATTCAAATCCGCGGGTCGTCGGCCCGCGAAACATGTAAAAGAAATACCAGACCGCGGCGAGCCCCGGCAGGAAGAACATGTATAGCACCCACGGCCATTCGCGTTTGCGGACGGCATCAATCATCATCCACAAATTGAACAACAGGATCGCCCCGCCAACCGCCAGCCCGAACCAATGTTGCAATTGCTCGGCCAACGTGGGAGCGGGCGCGACATACCCGTAGGTTTCCATGGGCGCAAAAATAAGGAGCGCCCGGGGCACGCGCAAATCATCTCTGGACGGATGCGTTCGGGCCGAACGCCCAGTTGCCACGCTAATTTGCAAAAAATTGAGAGGGCAAAATCTTGCCGGTTTGGCGCGGCAAGGCAAAATGCCGCCTACACCGCATGAAAACCAATTCTGCTCCTTCGTCCCTGCCGACCCGGCGGGAGTTTTTGACCACCACCGCCGTGACTGGCGTCGGCCTCGCCTTGGGGACGGTCGCTCTGGTCGGCGCGGCCAACGCCCAACCCGCGCCCGGCGCCGCGCGAAAAAAGCGTTACGCGCTCGTCGGCGTCGGCAGCCGTTCCGGCATGTTCCGTGAAGCGGTCCTGGAAACTTACGCCGCGCATTGCGAGATGGTCGGTTATTGCGACACCAACGCCGGCCGACTCGCTCTGGCCCAACGTCGCTCTCGCGAATCCGCCGGCGTGGACGTGCCCACTTATCTCGCCAAGGATTTTGATCGCATGGTGCGCGAGGCCAAACCCGATGTCATCATCGTGACTACCATGGATTCCGCCCATGACCGCTATTTGGTTCGCGGCATGGAACTCGGGTGCGATGTGATGACGGAAAAGCCGATGACGACGGACGAAAAGAAGTGCCAGGCCATTCTCAAAACCCAGGCCAAAACCGGACGCAAATGCACCGTGTGTTTCAACTACCGCTACTCACCCTATCGCTCCCAAGTCAAAGACCTGTTGATGAACGGGGTCATCGGCGACGTGCTGTCAGTGGACTTCACGTGGCTGCTCGACACGATGCACGGCGCGGATTATTTCCGGCGCTGGCATTCAAACAAAGCCAACTCCGGCGGATTGATGGTGCACAAATCCACGCATCATTTTGATTTGATGAATTGGTGGCTCTCCGCCGTGCCGGTCGAAGTCACCGCCGTGGGCAAACGCGAATTTTACACACCGCAAATGGCCAAACGCCTCGGCCTCGAAAGCCACCATGAGCGCTGCCACACGTGTCCGGAGAAATCCAAGTGCACGTTCCATCTCGATTTGGCCGCCAATAACAATCTCAAGCGGCTCTATCTCGATCAGGAACATCACGACGGCTATTTCCGCGATCGCTGCGTGTTCCGCCCGGACATCGACATCGAGGACACCATGAACGTCATTGTGAAATACAGCACCGGTGCGACCCTGATGTATTCACTGAATGCGTTCAACGGCTGGGAAGGTTATCGCATGGCATTCAACGGCACCAAAGGCCGCCTCGAGCACAGCGTCCAGGAAAAAGTCACCGTTTTCGGCGATGGCAACACGCCGGGCGCGGTGGAAAAAGAAGGCGTCGTGACGCGCATCTTTCCGCTCCGGGCGCCGGCCTACAACGTGGAACTGTGGCCGTCCGGGCGCGGCGGCCACGCCGGGGGCGATGCCCTGATGTTGGCGGATTTGTTTCTGCCCAATCCGCCGGCGGATAAATATCGGCGCGCGGCGGACCAACGCAGCGGCGCGTATTCAATTCTTACCGGCGTCGCAGCCAATCATTCCATGCGCACGGGCAAACCGGTCAAGATTGCCGATCTCGTTCGCAAGATCGGATTACCCGAATACCCGGCCATGCCGACGAATACCGATCCCGTTCCCATGCCCCCGCGACCGGACGCTTGAATCACGGGAGTTGAGTTTGGCAATCGCCGCGGTAGCATGACGGCACAATCGCTATGACGCCGTTTCAAATTATTTTCACGCCCACGAGCGCCGCGGAAGTGGCGCGCATGCCGAAGGAACTTCAGTTGCACATTCTCGGCGAATTTCGCGGTTTGCCGCAGCAGGTCATCGGTACGGAACTGGATGACTTCGGCAAACTGGAACGCGGCGGTCGTATTTTGCACCGCTTTCGCATCGGCGATTTCCGCGTCTATTTCGAGCGGCACGAACTCGGCGTGCTGGTGCATCGCATTCTCAGCAAAAACACGCTCAAGGATTTCTTCTATCGCTCCGGCTTGAAAATCGAGGAGGATGAAGCGCTGCAACAAAATCCCAAGTTTTGGGAAATGATCGAATCGGCCCGTACCGCCAAATAGCCGCGCGCCACCCTCACGAATTTAACCCAACAAAAACGGGCCGGAGGTTTCCATCCGGCCCGTACGTTTGCAATTTCAGTGTAGGTCTCTTTAGAACTTGTAGGCCGTCCCGGCAATCAAGCGGGAGTCGGTATATTCCCGATTCCCGGCGGGAGCGCTGTCATGGTTGATTTGATATTTCAGTTGCAAATCCCATTTGGGCGTGATCGCGGTGCTGATGCCGATTTCCGCGTTGATCAGATATTTTTCGCTCCATTCCTTGACGCTCGGGATGTATTCCGCAGTTTGCCAGATTTTCGTGGTATCGGAGAGCTTGTGCTCGAACCGCTCCCCAAAGCGGATTGCCAGATACGTATCGGTCGTGGGATTCACATTGGCCGGGGTGGCCTCGAAACGTTCAATCACAACCGAAGGACCGACATCGAACGACAAACTGGTCTTGTCATTCTTGATTACATAGTAGCCGAGCAAAGGCGAAATCCGGACGCGATAGGACAAATCGGCAATTCCGTCGCGTTCGCCGTCCACGCGCAAACCGAAATAGGCGCGCTCGTTGATTAAGTGATTATATTGGCCATAGGCCTTGGTGAAATCAGTGGTGCGACTCCGCGTGGTGCCGGGGCTGCTACTTTTTCCGTAACCGGCCGAGGCGCCTAGCGTCACTTCGTCCGATTCCCACTTGCGTTTGGTATCGAGCCCGATCGTGCCGAGAATGCTCTCGCTGTTACCGGTGGTGAGGGTCAACCCCGCGTTGGCGGTGGTTTCCCATTTCGGCTTCTCCGGTTCCGCGGCTTGTTGCGCGAAAACGCTTGGAGTGCTGAGAATGCCGGCGACGGCGACGCCACCGAGTACGTGCATAGTTGCTTTCATAATGTTGTTTTTATTTGAACCAATGGGTTTGGCGCAGAAGCTTTAGCGCAATTTTCGGTGCGTTTCAACTTTCAATTCCACTTCCCGCCAAACGCGCCCCCCTGCAACACAATTTGCACTTGCGCCCATGCCGCTGCCCCGCACAATCGCTCCGCATGTTTTCGCACGTAGTCATTTTCTGGACCGACCCCGCGCAACCCACCGCGGCGGATGAACTCATCGCCGGCGCCAATCACTACCTCAAACCCATTCCCGGCGTCCTGCAATTCCACGTCGGCAAAATGGTCGGCAGCCATCGCCCGGTCGTGGATCAGACCTATCAAGTCGCCCTGAATCTCGTGTTCCCCGACAAGAAGGCGCAGGACGATTATCAGGTGCATCCGCAGCACGTCGAGTTTGTCGAAAAAGTCTTCAAGCGCGTCTGCAAGAAAGTTCTCGTGTACGACTTCGAATAACCGTCGCGCCCTTCGCTCCCATGCAAATCATCCGTTCGGTTGCCGCCATGCAATCGCTCGCGCAACGTTGGCGGCGCCGACGCGCTCGCATCGGCTTCGTGCCCACGATGGGTTATTTGCACACAGGACACTTGAGTCTCGCGCGCGAAGCCCGGCAGCGCGTCGGCCGGACCGGCAAAGTCGTGCTCAGCATTTACGTCAACCCCACCCAATTCGCGCCCACCGAGGATTTGTCGCGTTACCCGCGCGATTTGAAACGCGACCTTGCGTTGTGTCGCAAGGAAGGCGTGGACGCGGTATTTGTGCCCAGCGATGCCGACATGTATCCCGGGCCGACTCAGGGCCACTACAGCACTTACGTCGTCGAAGAATCACTTGCGCAACGCATGGAAGGCGCGTCGCGGCCCACGCACTTTCGCGGCGTCACGACCGTCGTGGCCAAGTTATTCAATATCGTATCGCCCGACCTCGCCGTGTTCGGCGCCAAAGACTGGCAGCAAGCCGCCATCATCAAACGCATGGTCGCCGACTTGAATTTCCCGCTAACAATCATCGTGGCGCCTACGGTCCGCGAAACGGACGGCGTCGCGATGAGTTCGCGCAACAAATACCTGGTCGGCGCGCTTCGCCCGCAAGCCGTGGTGTTGTCACAATCCATTCGCGACGTGCGCAAATTAGTAACCGCCACCCCTAAGCCTCTTCCCGCGGCCCGCTTGAAAACGATCGTCAAAAAAGTTGTCGCCTCGGCCCCGGACGCGCGACTCGATTACGTGGAATTTTTCGATCCCGAAACGCTGCAGCCGCGCAAGCAAGTAACGCGCGGCACCCACATGGCCCTCGCCGTTTTCATTGGCAAAACTCGGCTGATTGACAACGGGCGGCTCTGACGGGGCCGCACCGCGCCAAAATCCTTGCCGGTTCGATTGTCCGGCAACATGCTTCCCGCATGAATCGTCCCCTCGCCTTGCTGCTGGGCTTGCTGCTTGCCCCCGGCCTCACCGCCGAAACGCCCGCCGACGCGCAATTGCGAAACTATTTCATCGCCGAAACCGCCAAACTTTCCGAACGCTGCCTCACAGACATCAAGACGCTCGAAGATTGGACGTCGCAACGCGCGGAATTTCGGCGGCAATATCAGGAAATGCTCGGGCTCTGGCCGATGCCGGAGCGCACGGACTTGAAACCCGTCGTCACCGGCAAACTCGAGCACGAGGAATTCACCGTCGAAAAACTACATTTCCAAGCGTCGCCCGGACTTTACGTCACAGCGGCTTTGTTTCTGCCGAAGAATGCGCCCGCGCCCGCGCCGACGATTCTCTACGAATCCGGTCATTGGCGCTTCAATACCAATGGCATCAGTTACGGCAACAAAGCCATGTATCAAGGCGACGGCGCATGGTTCGCGCGCAACGGCTATGTCTGTCTCGTGCTCGACACCGTACTCGCGGGCGAAATCCAAGGCATTCACACCGGCACGCGCGACAAAAATCTCTGGTGGTGGAATTCGCGCGGTTACACGCCCGCCGGGGTGGAAGCATGGTTCGGCATTCGCGCGCTGGATTATCTCAGCACTCGACCGGAAGTGGACACGAATCGCTTCGGCATCACCGGCCACTCCGGCGGCGGCGCTTACAGTTGGGCGGTGACCGCGCTCGACGACCGCATCAAAGTCGCCGCGCCACTCGCCGGCATGGCGGACCTGCACGCGCATGTGGTCGAGGGCATCATGGACAGCCATTGCGACTGCAATTTCCCGATCAACTATTATCGCTGGGATTTTCCGCAAATCGCCGCACTCGCTGCGCCACGCCCGCTGCTCATCGGCGGCACGGACAATGATCGCCTGTTCAACCTCGAAAACACGCTCCGCATTCACGAGAAAGTCCGCCGCATCTATCAACTTCACCAAGCCAACGACAAACTCGGTCTGATCATCGCGCCTGGCCCGCATGACGAAACACCCGAACTCCAACTCGCCGTGCTCCGCTGGTTCAATCGCCATCTCAAAGGTGTAGAGAAACCGGTTGAAATGGCAGTGAAACGTTTCTTCACGCCGGAGCAGCTTCGCGTGTTTGGTGAACTGCCCACGGATGCCATCAACACCAACATCGCGGAAACATTTGTTCCGATGGCGAAACCGCAAAAACGCTCCGCGCCCGAACTCGCCGCGTTGCTACGCGAAACCGTTTTCGCCGGTTGGCCCGCCGACGATCTCCCGCTCGACCCAAAACAAACGATTTCCATCGAACGAGATGGTCTGCGGTTGCAAGCCTGGGATTTCACGAGTCAGCATAACGTGAGCCTGCGGCTTTATCTGCTGGAGGATGCCACCAAGAAAGAAACTGGCGCCGTTCAACTGAACGTATTGGATGAAAACTCCGACCCAATGTGGCTGCACGATTTGCGAGTTGGCTTCAGCGTGCCCATTTCTGATGAACCGGCGGATACCAGCAAAATCGCCAATATCGTTTCGCCGCTTGTCAGTTTGAAGGCGCAGCTGAAATCCTCTGGCACTTCACTCGCCTGGTTTGCCCCGCGCGGTATTGGCCGGACGGCGTGGTCTGGCAATGAAAAGGCGCAAACCAAAATCCGCCGCCGTTTCATGGCTTTGGGCCAAACATTGGACGGCATGCGTGTGTGGGACATCCGCCGCGCGATTCAGATGATTCATTTTGTCCGCGATGCTGACCTTGCCAAAGTGGAGATTCATTCGGGTGGAAACGTTGGGCCGAGCGCGATATTGGCCGCATTGTATGAGCCGAGCGTGAAAAAACTGGCGGTAAAACCCAGACAAAAGGCATCGCTAGCGCCGGATTACCTTGGTATCTGGCGCATAACCACACCGGAAGAAATCGAGGCGGCACTCAAAGATAAGATTGTAGAGCCCTGATCAGGAGCAAGCGCACAAAGCTCAATCTCCAATCCTGCCATTATCTCCCACATCTTTTGGTCATCCGCGCCGCTTGAGTTCGGTTCACGGCATCCCTATCGTCCTCGCGCATGAAAGGAACACTCCTTTGCCGCCTCAATCCTGCGCTGACGGTTCTGCTCGGCGCCCTGTGTTGTCTCGGCCCATTTACCACTCCGGCTCAAATTCTCCCGCCCGGCTTTCGACCCAAACCCGTCGGCGTCCACGCGCTCGTCGGCGGCAAAGTCGTTACCAAGCCCGGCGAGACGATTGAAACCGGAACAATTGTCATCCGCGATGGTTACTTCGAAGCCGTCGGCACAGATGTCGCCATTCCCGCCGACGCGCGCGTGTGGGATTGCAAGGGCCTGACGATTTACGCCGGATTTATCGAGAGCTATTTCCCGGTCGGCCAAACCAACCCGCCCGCTGCCGCTGGTGATGATGATTCCTTCACCGCAAACCTGACTGCGGGCGGCGTAAATTTTTATGGCGCGCCCGGACAACGCACCGATCCCGGCGCCCGCGGCGCGAGTTCCGACATCGCGAAAATCACTCCGGAATATCGCGCGGTTCGCGATTACTCGCCGAACGCCAAAACCATCAAACCGCTACGCGATCTCGGATTCACAACGGCCGTCATCGCTCCACAACGCGGCGTGATTCGCGGTACGAGCGCGTTGGTGTCGCTGGTGGAGGAAAATCCCAACGAGATCATTCTGCGCCCGGATGTATTTCAACACATCGGCTTTGACACCCAATCCGGCGAGGAACGCACGTATCCCGCGTCGCTCATGGGCGTCATCGCGGCGGTGCGACAAACGTTTCTCGATGCGCAACATTACGCCGCAAACCACGCCGATTGGCAGAAACAACTGCAAGGCCGCAAGCGACCCGAATTCAATCCTGCGTTCGACGCCCTCGGTGCGGCGAGCGAAGGCAAGCAACGCGTGTTGTTCGAACCGGGCAGCGCGTTGATGGTGGATCGCGCGGCGCGCGTGGCAGCGGAATTGAAATTGGATTTTGCCATCGTTTCCAGCGGACAGGAATGGCGACGCCCCGATCTGGCGAAAGCAACCGGCGCGACATTCATCGTGCCCGTGAATTTTCCGAATCTGCCCAAGCTTCCGAGCGAAGCCGATTGGGAACAGGTGACGCTCGATCAATTGCGCGCGTGGGATTGGGCCGCCGAGAATCCCGCCCTGCTCCGCCAACAGAACCTCGACGTCGCGCTGACGACGTATTCGCTCACGGACAAAAAGGTCTTTCGCAAAAACCTGAAGTCCGCGTTGGATCGCGGCTTGTCGGAAATAGATGCACTCACAGCCCTCACGGTAACGCCCTCCTACTTATGTGGCATGGAGAAACAACTCGGCACAATTGAAGCGGGCAAGATTGCCAATCTCACCATCGTGGACGGCAAAGGCTACTTCGATCCCGAATCCCGCGTGCGCGAAGTCTGGGTGGATGGGCGCAATTATCACGTTCAGTCAGCCAAGGAGATTGCGAAGAAAGAAGACGCAACCAACGGCGAGAAAGAAGAAAAATCCAAAGCGGACAAAGAGAAGAAGGAAGCGGAGTTGAAAGAACTTCAAAAGCGCGTGGCGCGGAGTCCGATGGAGGGGCGAGGCGCAATTGAAAGCCCCGTGAATGCCGGGACAATCAACGCGACAATCTGGACATGCAGTGAAAGGGGAGTACTGACCGACGGTTCTATTTTGACTGGAGGCAGAACGATTCTGAGCATCGGTAACAATACCAACAGCAATACGAAGAGCATTCATAGCTCCCCTATCCACATCACCCCCGGCCTGATCGACGCCCACAGTCACTCCGCCATTCTCGGAGGCGTGAATGAAGGCACATTGCCTTCGACCGCTATGGTGCGCATCGGCGACGTGGTGAATTCCGAGACACGCAATATCTCCGATCAACTGGCCGGCGGCTTGACGGTGGCGAATCTGCTGCACGGTTCGGCCAATCCCATTGGCGGCCAGAACCAGGTCATCAAGTTGCGCGAGGGCGCAAGTCCGGAAGAAATGAAGTTCGCCGGCGCGCCGTCCGGCATCAAGTTCGCACTCGGCGAAAATGTGAAGCAATCCAACTGGGGCGACCGCAACACGACGCGCTTTCCGCAATCGCGCACCGGCGTGCCGACGTTTCATCGCAATCGTTTCACCGCTGCGCAACAGTATCTCCAGGCGTGGGAACGTTTTCAGCGCGACGGCGGCTTACCCCCGCGCCGCGATCTCGAACTCGAAACCATCGGTGAAATTATCAAGGGCGAGCGCCTGATTCACTGTCACAGCTATCGCCAGGACGAAATCCTCGCCTTTCTGCGCGTGATGGAGGAATTCAACGTTCGCGTCGGCACGCTGCAACACATTCTCGAAGGTTACAAAGTGGCCGACGAGATCGCCAAACACGGCGCGGGCGCATCGTGCTTTGCGGATTGGTGGGCGTATAAATTCGAAGTGTATGATGCGATTCCCTACGCGGGAGCGTTGATGCGCGAACGCGGCGTGCTCGTATCGTTCAACTCGGATTCCTCCGACCTCGCGCGCCGCATGAACACTGAAGCCGCCAAAGCCGTGAAGTTCGGCGGCGTGCCGGAGGAAGAGGCGCTCAAATTCGTCACGATCAATCCCGCCAAGCAATTGGGTATTGATAAATGGGTCGGCTCGCTCGAACCCGGCAAAGACGCGGACTTCGTCGTGTGGTCCGGTCATCCGCTCGATTCGCGCAGCGTCGTGCTACAAACGTGGATTGATGGAAAGAAGTACTTCGATCGCGATGAAGCGCAGAAACGTGCCGCCGCTCTGAAACAGGAGCGCGAGGACTTGATCGCCAAAGCGAAGAAGTTGAAAAAGCTCGGCAGCGGTGGCGGTGGCGGCGGAAACAGCGGCGGCGATGACGGGGAGTTTTTCCGCGTCGCACTGGAAACGGAATTTGACGGCGTCGAACGCCACTGCATGGAGGAGGAGCACTGAGTTATGATTTACGATTTTTTGAAGTGGGATGAAACGCAGAGGCGCAAAGCGCGCGGAGAACGCAAACACGGGAAACCAAAGGAGCGCGGCTCTATGAGCCGCGGCAACGTGACGGTGGAGAACGCCACCGGCTCATCGAATGCATGGTCGGAGAGCGAGATCGCTGCGGGTCGCAGACCCGCGCTCCAGGGAATCGCCGCGTTCCTCCGCGCCCTCTGCGTCTCGGCGTTTCTCAGCAGCGCATTGCTCGCGCAGGCCGAAGCGCTGTTGCTGACGGACGTCACGATTCACACGGTTTCCGGCCAGAGCATCACAAACGGACAGGTGTTGGTGCGCGACGGAAAAATCGCCGCGCTCGGAAATTCCCTCACCGCTCCTGACGCAAGGAAGATTTCTCTCGCCGGACAGCATCTGTATCCCGGCATGATCGCGCTCAATACAGATTTGGGGTTGGTGGAAATTGACGCCGTGCGCGCAACGTTGGACGTGAAGGAGGTCGGCGAATACACGCCGGACGTTTATTCGTGGCATTCCGTTAACCCGGATTCTGAATTGCTGGCCGTCGCACGGGCGAACGGCATTTCACACTTTGAACCGACCCCAATGGGCGCGGTGGTTGCGGGCCACTCCGGATTGCTCGCCTTGACCGGTTGGACCATCGAAGAAATGGCCGTGCGCAAATCCATCGCGCTGCATGTGTATTGGCCCAGCGCCAATCTGGATACCACGCCGAAAGAACGCGCCCGCAATCCGCGCACGTGGAAATCGCTCGAAGATCAGGATAAAGAACGCAAAGAAAAGCTGCGCCAATTGGACGAATTCTTCGCTGAAGCCCGCGCTTACGTGAAAGCGAAAGACAACGCGAAGGACTTTCAGATTGTTCCCGCGTGGGAAGCGATGTTGCCGGTGCTGCGTAGCGAACTGCCGGTAACAATTCATGCCGATGACGTCCGCGAGATTCGTTCGGCGGTTGCCTGGGCGAACACCAATCAACTCAAGATGATTCTGGCGGACGCTCGCGACGCGTGGCAGGTCGCGGATTTGTTGGCATCGAACAACGTGCCGGTGGTGTTCAATCATGTGTTCAGTCTGCCGCCGCGCGACTCGGACGATTACGCCGTTCAGTATCGCGGCGCGGCAACGTTGCATCGCGCGGGCGTGAAGTTTGCCTTCAGCGGCACCGGCGCATCGCTAGTCAAAAACTTACCCTACACGGCGGCGCAAGCCGTGGCGTTTGGCTTGCCCACCGATGAAGCAATCAAAGCATTGACACTTTATCCGGCGCAAATGGCGGGCGTCGCGGATCGCCTGGGTTCGATTGAAGTCGGCAAGGACGCCACGTTTTTTGCGTTGGATGGCGATGTGTTAGATATTCGTTCTGATATGAAGCGCATGTGGATTGGCGGGAAGGAAGTGAGTCTGGAAAATCGCCACACGCGGCTTTACGAAAAATATCGCAACCGACCGAAAACAAATTGAATCAATGGATGCCACGAAGAAAACTATCGCCATCATCGGCGCTTCGAATGATCGTAGCAAATTCGGCAACAAAGCCGTCCGCGCGTTTCAACAGCAGGGTTATGAAGTCTTTCCCGTAAATCCGAAGGAAGAAACGGTGGAAGGTTTGCCAGCTTTCAAAACCATCGCCGACGTTCCAGTTCGCCCGCAAAAGATCAGTGTTTATTTACCGCCGCCGGTGCTGTTGAAAGTGCTGCCGGATATTGCGGCTAAAGGTTGCGATGAACTTTGGCTCAACCCGGGCACGGAGTCGGACGCGGTTTTGGCCGAAGCGGAGCGGTTGAAGCTAAACGTCGTTCAAGCGTGCAGCATTGTTGCGGTCGGAGTGTCACCCGCTCACCTGTAAAAAGCACAAGCGCCGAGATGATTCTCGGCGCTGCTGTGGTTTCAAATCAATCAACCCGCGCCGCCGCCAGAAATCGGCTTCGGATCGCCCTTCAGCAAAGCGACGCCGTAATCGCGATTCATGCGCGCGATGAAGTCCAACGAAATTTCCTTCGGACACACCGCCTCGCAACTGCCGGTGACCGTGCAAGCGCCAAAACCTTCGGCGTCCATCTGCGTCACCATGGCTTTGACCCGCTTGAGCCGTTCCGGCTGGCCTTGTGGCAACAAACCGAGATGCGACACCTTCGCCGCGACAAATAACATCGCGCTGGCGTTTTTGCAGGCCGCCACGCACGCACCGCAACCGATGCACTGAGCCGCATCCATCGCTAGATCGGCATTCTCCTTCGGCACCGGAATCGAGTTCGCATCCGGCGCCGCGCCTGTGCGCACGCTGATGAAGCCACCGGCGTGTTGAATGCGATCGAATGCCTTCCGATCCACGACGAGGTCTTTGATAATCGGGAACGCCTTCGCGCGCCACGGCTCGACCACGATGGTGTCGCCGTCCTTAAAACTGCGCATGTAGGTCTGGCAGGTCGCAATGCCCTTATGCGGGCCATGCGGTTTGCCGTTGATGACGCACGAGCACGTGCCGCAGATGCCTTCGCGACAATCATGGTCGAACGCAATGGGATCTTCCCCCTTGTTCGCCAGTTCTTCGTTCACCACGTCGAGCATTTCGAGAAACGACATGTTCGCATTCAGCGCGGGCGATTCGTACGTTTTGAACTCGCCGGGCGTGTTGCGATTTTTCTGCCGCCAAACTTTAAGCTTAACTTTCATGAGGTAATTTTTTTGCTTTAACGCCGTTCACCTTATCGGCTGCGGGCATCAATGTATGAAATCCAATTTCGCGTTTGGGCTTTTCGTCTTCGGCCATCAGGGCCCGAATGGCGTCAAACACAGCACTGAATTGCTTGTCGTATTTCTTCTCCATCGCCTCCAGTTTTTGCGCTAGATCAGCGTGCGAAGCGAGAATCCGTCGCAATTGCACAAACGTTCGCATAATCGCGACATTGACCTGCGCGGCACGTTCGCTGCGCAACACGCTCGACAACATCGCCACGCCCTGTTCAGTGAAGGCAAATACCGCCTTTGAATGGCGGATTTGGCCATCTTCTCTCAGGTCGGCCAGCGCGCGAATCTCATCCCGCGACAGCTCGAAAAGAAAATCCGCGGGAAAACGATCCCGATTACGTCGCACCGCTTGGTTAAGAGTGCGCGTTTCTACGCCATAAAGTGCGGCCAGATCGCGATCCACCAAAACCTTCTCGCCTCGCGCCAGAAAAATGATGCGCGCCACTCGCTCCACCGGCAGTGACGCCGCTGCAGCAGGACTTGGTTTGGCCTTTGTCTTCATGACCTCACAAACATGTCACAACTTGTGATATGTTCCCGTCGTTCATTGCAGCCGCCGCGTCAGCTACCGCGCTTTTTCGAGCGATTTGGGGCAATTTCGCCACCCGGAACATGTCACAATTTGTGATATGTTCCCTGCGCAGCCAGATTGAAATCAAACCGGTCACGGTCGTCTTTGATTCTGACAAATCTCAATCTGTGATCTGTCAGGCTGGTCCATCACTTGTAACTCCGCGTGCTCATGTGGACTTCTTCGTACACGAGCGGCTCTTTGTTCAGGATCGGGGCTTTATCCGGCGCCCCGCCGTATTCCCAACCCGCCACGTAAGCAAACGCGTCGTCGCGACGCTTCACGTCGCCCGGGTTCACGAGGCCCTGCTTCACTTCGGGATCGTCCTTGGTGTACTGATATTCCTCGCGGAAATGGCCGCCGCAACTTTCTTCGCGATGCAACGCGTCACGGCACATGAGTTCACCCAGTTCGATGAAATCTGCCACGCGTCCGGCGTTCTCCAGGTTTTGATTCCACTCGCTGGCTTCCCCGAGCACGTTGACATCCTTCCAATATTCTTCGCGCAACGCGGCGATTTTCTTGATGCCGGTTTCGAGGCCGGCTTTGGTGCGCGCCATGCCGCAATATTCCCACATCAATTTACCGAGTTCCTTGTGAAAACTTCCCGGCGTCCGCTTGCCTTTGTTGCCGAGCAGTTTCTTCGTGATGCTTTGAACATTCTCCTCAGCCTGCTTGAAGGACTCGTGATCCGTCTTCGGTCGCTTGGCCGGACTTTGCGACGCGAGATAAGCGCTGATGGTGGCAGGAATGACAAAGTAACCATCGCTCAAACCCTGCATGAGCGCGCTCGCGCCGAGGCGATTCGCACCGTGATCAGAGAAGTTCGCTTCACCGAGCACGAACAAGCCGGGCAGATTGCTCATCAAGTTGTAGTCCACCCAGAGGCCGCCCATCGTGTAGTGGACGGCGGGATAAATCCGCATCGGCGTTTGATAGGCGTCCTCGTTCGTGATTTCGTGATACATCGCGAACAAATTACCGTAACGCTCGCGCACCTTGCCTTCGCCGAGGCGATTGATGGCGTCCGCAAAATCGAGATAGACGCCAAGGCCGGTTTCGCCGATGCCGCGACCTTCATCGCAAACCATCTTCGCAGCACGGGAAGCAATGTCGCGCGGCGCGAGATTGCCGAACGCGGTGTACATACGCTCCAAATAATAATCGCGATCGTCTTCCGCGATGTCCTGCGGGCGCTTCTTGCAATCCTCTTTCTTCTTCGGCACCCAGACGCGACCGTCATTGCGCAGCGATTCGCTCATCAACGTGAGCTTTGATTGATAATCACCGCTCACCGGAATGCAGGTCGGATGAATCTGCGTGTAGCACGGATTGCCGAAGCACGCACCGCGTTTGTAAGCGCGCCAGATGGCGGTGGCATTTGAGCCGCGCGCGTAAGTGGAAAGATTGTAAACATTGCCGTAACCGCCGGTCGCCAGCACCACCGCGTCCGCGCTGTGCTTGGAGATTTCGCCCGTCTGGAGGTTGCGAACGATGATGCCTTTCGCATGGCCATCTACGACCACGAGGTCGAGCATCTCGGCGTGCGTGTAGGATTTCACGCCGCCGTTGCCGATCATTTTGCAGAGCGCGGAATACGCGCCCAGCAAGAGCTGCTGCCCGGTTTGACCGCGCGCATAAAACGTGCGCGAAACCTGCGCGCCGCCGAACGAGCGATTGTCAAGTAAGCCGCCGTATTCACGAGCGAACGGCACGCCTTGCGCGGCGCATTGGTCAATGATGTTGACCGAGACTTCCGCCAGGCGATGCACGTTGGCTTCGCGCGCGCGAAAGTCACCGCCTTTGATCGTGTCGTAGAACAAACGATGCACGGAGTCACCGTCGTTCTGATAATTCTTCGCGGCATTGATACCACCCTGCGCGGCGACTGAATGCGCGCGACGCGGCGAATCGTGGAACACGAAGTTGTGCACTTCGTAGCCGAGTTCCGCGAGCGTGGCGGCGGCGGATGAACCGGCCAAACCGGCACCGACGACGATAATCTTGTATTTCCGTTTATTGGCCGGGTTGATGAGTTTGGTGTTGAACTTGTATTGCTCCCACTTTTGCGCGAGCGAACCGGACGGAACGTTGGAATTTAAAGTAGCCATGTTAGTGCGTCTCCTTTCCGGCCGCGACGGCCTCAATCGGAGCGGCGGCTTTCATCTGCGCCCGAACATTATCAGCGTAATCCGCTCCCACGATGCGGAGATAAATTGCGATGGGGATTAACGCGTAGCCGATGAAAATCGCAGTGCTGCCCGCCATGGCGACGAACCGGATGCGCGGCCACCAGACGTGATTGCGCAAGCCAAAAGATTGGCACGCGCTGGAAATACCGTGCCCGAGATGCACGAACAAAAGTGCTTGCGCGACCAGATAAAACAACGACACCCACCAGACCTGGAAGCCGAGAATCATCATCGCGTAAACGTCGGCCACGGTCTCGCCATGCAACACGGTTTTCAATTTGGTAAAATCTCCGACGCCATTAATGCCCGGCACCAGGGCCGTGAAATGCGCGAGGTGATAAACGATGAAGGCCAGAATCACGAGGCCGCTCACGAGCATGTAGCGCGATTGCCACGTCGAGCCATACGCGCCACCCGCACCCGCACTGGCGTAGCCGACGGGCCGCGCCGCTTTATTGGCGGCGGAGAGTTGCACCGCCGTGATGATGTGCAACGTCACCATCGCGAGCATTCCGAGGCGCACGCTCCAGAGCAAGGCCGGCTTGCTCTTGAGGAAGTGCGCGTAGTTGTTGATCAATTCGGGCGCTCCGAAAACCTGCAGGTTGCCGACCAGATGGCCGATGACAAACAACAGAAGGACCACGCCCGTGCCGGCCATCACGTATTTTTTGCCGAGCGACGAATTAAGGATTCCCGCCACAATACTCATGGAAACGGATAAGTTTTTACCAAGCCTGAATGGCTGCGATGGGAGCAGAATCTAATGACTCACCACCGGCATGGCAATGAATCTTATCCGAAATAAGCCTCGCTTGACGTGAAATACAGCGAGCTAATCAGCCGAAGATTAATCCGGCTGTTTGGCCGCGGCAATTTTTGCCAACAACGCATCGCGTTCGCTCGTGTCGCCCGAGCCGCAGGAACCGTTGCCGTTGGAAGAATGGTCCTCCTCGCGGCGCTGGAAAACCGATTGCGCGCCGTTCATCGCCGCGCGAGGAGAATTGATCGCCGCTTTCGCTTCCGCGAGATGACCTTTGCCAATGCTCGCGCCGTTGAACGCGCGTTGCGTTAATTCTGCGCTCGCCGGAAATGGCTTGGGCTTCGCACCAAAGTTGTATTTGAAATTCTTCCAGTTGTCGCCGGACTGATAATTCGTCCCAAGCGCGCCGCTGGGATCATAGCCGCAATGCACCATGCAGTTCTCGCAGCGCGGATCGCGCGCCTTGCCGTTCACGACACCATAATTCTCCCACTTTACGCTGGAGAGCATTTCCTGATAGCCACCGTAGTGGCCATCGGTCATCAAGTAACACGGCGCTTTCCAGCCTTTGATGTTGTAAGTCGGAATCGCCCACGCGGTGCAGGTGAGTTCGCGTTTGCCGGCGAGAAATTCCTGATACACCGGCGTGCCGAAAATGGTGAACAGCTTGCCCCACTCCTCGATCTTCGCGAACTTCTTGCGCGTCATGTCGCGCGTGAGGAAAAACTCCTGCGGATCTTTGCCAAGGCGCTTGACCATGTCCTTCTTGGCCGCATCGTAATCGTAGCCGGGAGAAATCGTATGGCCGTCCACGTCCAGCGAACTGAGGAACTTGAACATGTCCTCCAGTTCCTGCACGTCGGTTTCTTTATAGACGGTCGTGTTCGTCGCGGTCTGATAGCCGAGAATTTTCGCCATCTTGATCGCCGCAACACATTCCTTGAACACGCCTTCGCGTTCCACGATGAGGTCGTGCGTAAATTCCAACCCGTCCACGTGCACGTTCCAATACATCCACTGACTGGGACGGATGACGACTTTGCTCTTGGCGGCAGCGTCGGCTTTGCGGATGGCGTCGGCTTCTTTTTCGGAAATCAATTCCTGAGCAAGCAATTGCTTGAGGTTAGACTCATGCGACGGATTCGACGGATCGTAAATCGCCGCCAAGTATTCCCGCATCTTTTTCCGCATGAACACGCCGTTCGTGCAGATGTAGATGATGCGACCTTGCTCACGTAATCCGGCGACCAGTTCTTCGATCTTCGGATAAATCAGCGGCTCACCGCCACAGATGCTCACCATGGGCGCTTCGCACTCGGCGGCGGCGGCGAGACATTGCTCCAGCGGCACCATGTCTTTGAGCGAGGTGGAGTATTCGCGAATACGACCGCAACCGGTACACGTCAGATTACAGGTGTGAAGCGGTTCAAGTTGCAACACCATGGCAAACTTCGGCGTGCGTTTGACCTTGTGCTTAACAATGTGGCCGGCGATTTTCGCCGACAACGCGAACGGGAATCGCATAGTTTATTGGCGGACTTGAGCGACGAGTTGAACGGAATTCGTCGGCGTAAGCGACGGATGCGCCGGGGCCGGTTGAGTTTGAATCACACCCGGCAGAATGAAGTCCAGGGGCGAAACGCTCCTTGAAGCGTGGATCCCGCCACAGCCTGCGGTGCAAAGCACCAGGACTGCGCCGGTGGCCCAACGGACCATATTCCGCTTTGTTATCACTAGGGCCGGAGTATAGAACCGCGTGACCGCATCGTGAAAGACATTTTTAAGATGCCGAGCAGATTTTGTCATATCGCTTGGATAACACTGCTGGTGGCCGTTTGTTCCGGCGCTCAAGGGCTTTGGGCCGCTCCCAACGGCGTCGATCCCGCCCTGCCCACCAATGTGGTCGCTTACACGGAACAAGAATTGACTGACGCCCGCCAGCGTTCTACCGCCGAGCCCACGAACAGTATCGCCGCCTGGAAATTGGGCCGCGCCTGCTTCACCTGGGGCAAAATCCTGACGAATCGCGCCGCGAAAGAATTAATCTATCAGGAGGGCGTCGCCGCGTGCCGCCGCAGTCTCGCGCTCGATGCCAACTCCGCTCCAGCCAATTATTATCTCGGCATGAACATCGGCCGCATCGCCGACTTGAAACGCAATTTGAAGGCATTCGGCATGGTCAAGGAAGTGGAGAAATCATTCACACGCGCGCGCGCCCTCGACGAAAAATTCGCCCACGGCGGCCCCGACCGAAACCTCGGCTTGCTTTACCAGTACGCCCCCGGCTGGCCCATCAGTGTGGGCGACGAAAAATTAGGCCGGAAACATTTGCAACGCGCCGTCGCACTCGCGCCTAACTATCCGGAAAACCGCCTCAATCTCGCCGAAGCCGCCATCGAATGGAAAGACCTGAAACTCCTTCGCAGCGAACTCACCGCACTCGATAAACTCTGGCCACACGCCAAAACCAACCTTACCGGCCTCGCGTGGGAACTCGATTGGATCGACTGGCAGGAGCGACTGGAAGCCTTGCAACGCAAAGTGCCCCCGGAATGAGGGAAGACAGAATCCGTTTCTCATCCACACCAATTCCCGCTAGCTTGCACAAAAGTGCAACCGACTGCTTTTCAACTCGGCCCGATCACCATTCATTGGTTCGGCATCTGCATCGCGCTGGCGTTTCTCGCTGGCATGTGGACGGCCACGCGCCGCGCACCCCACGCCGGCATTCCCGGCGCGATCGTTGCCGATCTCGTCGTGCCGTGGTTGCTGATCGGCGGCGTGGTCGGCGCACGCCTCATGTTTGTTCTCACCTACTGGAAAGATGAATTCGTCGGCAAACCGTGGTGGGAAATTTTCATGATCCAACGCGGCGGGCTGGTTTTTTACGGCGGACTCATCGGCGCGTCGCTCGCCACGATCATCTTTGCGCGCGTCAAAAAAGTTTCGCTCTGGAAAATCGCCGACATCATGGCGCCTTCTGTCGCGCTTGGTTCGATGTTTGGTCGCATCGGCTGTCTTATGAACGGCTGCTGCTACGGTCGTGCGTGCGAAATGCCCTGGGCCATCCGCTTTCCCACTGACCACTACACTGGCGGCATCCCCGTTCATCCCACTCAACTCTATGACGCGCTGTTAAATCTCGGACTCTACCTCGGCCTCGCGTGGCTCTTTCGCCATCGCCGCAAATTCGACGGGCAAATCTTCGCTGTCTTTCTGATGTGTTACGCCGTCACGCGCTCCATCGTGGAATTATTCCGTGGCGATTACGATGACGCGCATCTGCACAACGGTTTTACGCCCGCGCATCTGTTAAGCATCGGAATTCTCATCGCCGGAATCGTTTTGTATCGCGTGCTTTCGCCACGAACCAAACTCGCCACCTAAAGCGCACGATGCCCCACGTGCAACCTGCAACCCACAACCTGCAACCCATCTTCCTCGCCGGCCCGACTGCCGTGGGCAAATCCGCCCTCGCCCTCGCGCTGGCCGAGAAGCTCGGCGGCGAAATCATCTCGGTGGATTCGATGCAGGTCTATCGCGGCCTCGACATCGGCACGGCCAAACCCACCGCCGCCGAACGCGCCCGCGTGCCGCATCACCTGATTGACGTCGCCGACCTCACCGAAACCTTCGACGCCGCGAAGTTCGTCAGCCTCGCGCAGCAAGCGGTAGCAGAAATCCAGTCGCGCAATCACGTCCCGATTTTTTGTGGCGGCACCGGACTCTATTTCAAAGCCTATCTCGAAGGACTCGGCGCCGCGCCGCCGGCCGATGAACAACTGCGCGCTGAACTTGAAGCGACACCCCTGCCCGATCTCCTCCGCGAATTGGAACAACGCGACCCCATCACCTTCGCGAAAATTGACCGCCAAAATCCGCGTCGCGTCATCCGCGCTCTTGAAGTGATCCGCCTGACGGGAAAACCCTTCTCCGCTCAACGCGCCCGGTGGGGCGAGGCTACTGACGAGCCGTCCCCCGAAAGCTCGCGAGGACGCTCGCTCCACCAGTTCTATTGCCTCTCTCGCCCCGCCACCGATCTCCACGCCCGCATCAACGCGCGCGTGGACGAAATGTTCGCCGCCGGGCTGGTTGCAGAAACGCGCCAGCTTTTGCAGCACGGTCTGGAGCAAAACAAAACCGCCATGCAAGCCATCGGCTATCGCCAAGTGGTGGAACACTTGCGCGGCGAACGCTCGTTGCCGGAAACGATCGAGCTGGTGAAAATCAAAACGCGCCAATACGCAAAACGCCAACTGACTTGGTTTCGCAAACACGCAAACGCAGAGTGGATCGAGTTGAAGCCGGGGTTTTTAAGTATCGAGGTACTCGCAAAACTGCTAAAAGCACACCAACCATTGAAGTAAAGCCACTTCAGCAATGGCTAACAAAATCAAAATAATTATTGCGTTGGTTGCATTGTTCATCGTGCCGGTGACTGTGCTTATGTTCTTGCGCGAGATTCCACTAAATTCACTTTTGCTTCGAATAATTGTAATTGGGGCACTTTTTCTCGGCTACCTCATGTTCTCGACGTGGATTCTCGACCGCGTTGAGAAATGGCGTCAAAAGTAGCCCAAACCAAATAGGGTGTTTTTGCGTCTATGCTCCCCTCACCTCGACCGATCCGGATACTGCGGCTTCTTCACGCTTGGCGGCGGATTCTGCCGGATAGATTTCATCACTTCAAAAATCGCCCGTTCGAGTTGCGGATCGCCGCCACGCGCCATTTCGCCCGGATCGTCCACCACATCAATGTCCGGGTCCACGCCGTAACTCTCGATGATCCATTCGCCCGACGGATCATAAATGCCGAACGTCGGCACGGTCACGCTACCGCCATCCACCAGCGGCGGTGAACCCGTCATGCCGATCAACCCGCCCCACGTGCGTTGACCGATCAGCGGACCGAGCTTCGATTGCTTGAAGTAGTACGGGAAACAATCGCCGCCCGAACCGCTCCAGCCGTTGATCAGCATCGCCTTCGGTCCGAAGTGCGCCACCGCCGGCCACGGCCAATCGCGGCCATCCCGCACGCCCCAATAATTTCGCAGCGGCCGATCCAGCAATTCCACAAAGCGATCCGGAATCTGCCCGCCGCTGTTGAAGCGTTCATCAATGATCAATCCCGCCTTGGTGAACTGTCCGCGGAATTGCCGCACGAGTTCGTTCTGCCCGTTCTGTCCCGTGTCCGGCACATACACGTAACCGATCTTGCCATCACTCGCCTTCTCGACCCGCAAGCGATTCTCATTGATCCACGCCAGATTCCGCAATCGCGCTTCGCTACCGATGGTTTGCACCAACACTTCGCGCGCGCCGCTCAATGTCGGCTCACTGTTCACCATGAGAAACACCGGTTTGTCCGCCATGCCTTGAAGCGCCGCCCACGGATCAAGCTTCGTATCCAGCGGCTCGCCGTTTACCGCGAGCAAATAATCGCCTTCGCTGATGTTCGTCAGGCCCGGTTGCGCGAGCGGCGACCGCACTTCGCTGTCCCACGGCGCGGCGGTGATGATTTTCGCGATCCGAAACGCGCCATTCGTCAGCACAAAATCACACCCAAGATAACCCACATTGCGCTGCGTGCTGCTTTCCACATCGCCGCCGCTGCGATAGGTGTGCGAAGCGTTTAGTTCGCCAATCAACTCGCCGATGACGAAGTTCACGTCCCAGCGCGTCACCGCTTCGTCGAGCAACTTGCCGTAACGCTCCCTCATCAATTTCCAATCCACACCATGCAAGTTCGGATCATAGAAAATGTCGCGCTCCAATCGCCACGCGTCCGTGAAGATTTGTTTCCACTCCGCCACCGGGTCCACCAACGCTTCGAAGCCCGTCGTCGGCAGCCGCTTGTCCAGTTTCTGATTTTCCTTCGGCTCGATGATGTAATACGCGCGATCTTTGCGAACGAACAATTTCTTGCGGTCGCCAGACAACATCACGTCATCCGCATCATCCGTGACGCGTTTCGTTTCGCGTTTCTCAAAATCGTAGAACTCAATCGGACTGCCGCCGCCATCTGCACCCGTTCGCGGCAACATGCGGAACAACAACTTCCCGGATACCGCGATTAAATCCGCATAACGCCCCGCTTTGATCGGCAAAATCACCAGCCGCTCTTCGAAGCCATCAAGATCAATCTCAATCGCCTTTTTCTTATCGGACTTCTTGTCGTCTTTCTTCGCATCCTTGTCCTTCGCGTCGGCTTTGGATTCAGATTCGCCGTTGGTTTTCTCTTCTTTCTCGTCCGCTTTGGCGTCGTCGGATTTCTTCTCGTCGCTTTTCTTTTCCTCGTCTTTTTTGTCCGCGTCTTTCTTCGTTGCGGGTTCGTCATCATTGCGCGGCGCGAGCGGCGACGGCACATCGCGGCGCAGCGGCACGGCGGCAATTTGCGTTGTGTTCGCGTAAATCCAGTTGTTATCGAGGTCGCTGTAAATTGGGCTGAAGCTGCGGCCCGTCAGCAGATAAAGATATTTCCCGTCCGGATCGAACACCGGCAGAGCATCGTCATAAAACCCGCTCGTCACCTGATGATGCGTGTCGTTCTCAAAATCATAAAGCGCGATGGCGGTGTTCCGCGTGTCGAGTTCATCGGCGTAAGCGAGCCAACGACTGTCCGACGACCAACTCACTTTGAAGTTTTGCAGCGCGCCGTGATACATCCATTTCTGCTGATCAATCATGCGATTCGTCTTCGTCGCAAAATCGTAAACCCAGATTTTCATCGCCTGATCAATCCACACGATTTTCTTGGAATCCGGCGACCATTGCGGCGCGTAACGGAAGCCCGGTCCGAGTTGGGTCAACGTCCGCTCCTCATCCGCGCTCTCGGGACTGCGTTCGGCGTCGCGCACGGTGAGTTCGTATTCGCCGGTGCGATCAGTCCAATACGCGATCAATTTTCCGTCCGGCGACCACGCGGGATAACGCTCCGCCGCGCTGGAACTGCGCGTGAGATTTCGCACCACGCCGTGCTCGGCGGGCGTGGAGAAGATGTCGCCCCGCGCCGAAAACAACGCGCGCTTTCCCGTCGGCGACACCGAAGCCCACTGGATCAAACTCGAAACATTTTCAAGTCGCGGTTTCAACGTGGAGCGATCCGTCGTCACCGAAATTTCCACTTCGCGCATCTTCTCGGTTTTCAGATCGAGCAAATACAACCGCCCCGCGTTCGCGAAAATGATTTCGCCCGCGCCGACGCTCGGAAACTGCACGTCGAACTCTTTGAAAAACGTGAGTTGCTTGAACCGATCGTTCGCCAGATCGAGCGACCAGATGTTGAAGCGCTTCGGTTCGTCGCGATCCGAGAGGAAATAAATTTTGTTCCCGAACCACATGGGAATGGATTCGGCCGCGGGCGACGTCGTGATGTTGCGCGCCTTGAGCGTGGTCAAATCCATCAACCACAAATCCGGATTCATGCCGCCGCGATACCGTTTCCACGTGCGGAAATCCACGCTGATGGTGTTGAACACAATCGATTTTCCATCCGGCGACATCGCGCCGAACTCGCCATACGGCATCGGCAATTTCTCTGGCAAGCCGCCCGTCGCCGCGACCTTGTAGAGCTGGTTGAACCGATCCTTGAAGCTCGTCATCGTCGTCGCGTAGAGGATGCTCTTGCCGTCGGGATACCAATCAATCACGCGATCCGCCGCGCCGTGATGCGTGATGCGTTGCGGCAATCCGCCCGTCGTCGGCACGGTGTAAATGTCCACGTTGCCGTCGTAATTGCCGCTGAACGCGATGGTCGTTCCATCCGGCGAAAACTTCGGAAACGATTCCTCGCCGCGCGGCGAACTGAGTCGCACCGCTTCCCCGCCCGCTTTCGGCGCGACCCAGATGTCGCCCGCGTAAACGAACGTGATGTGCGTGGCGGAAACATCCGGTTGCCGCATCATCCGCGCATCAATGCGCGCGGATTTTTCGGCGGCGACGGATTGAAACGAGAGTGCGACGACCAGCGAGAGCAAAAGAGTCGTCGCGGTAGTGCGCGTCACTCCGTGCGCGCCGGCGAATGGCTGGCACGAAACGGCGCGCACGGAGTGACGCGCCCTACCAGCCCAAGAGCATCCGATTGATTTCTGAAAATTGCCGAGGCGGAACCAGGCGAGAAATTTTGCGTATTGCATGATTCGTTAGTGCGATTGTTTTGTGTTTGCGCCAAAGTGCCGAAGCCCCGCGTCCGAAGCGAGAGCGTTCTATTGGACAATTGTTGCGTGGGTTTCCGCTCCTCCTCGGTCTCGGTCTCGTCCTCTCGGATTGATTTCGGTGAGCTAGGCCTAACCCCCCCCAGCTATTCAGCGGAAGATTTCCCGCGGAAATTATGTTGTCCGCCATCCGCCGAAAACTAACCTCGAACCATGTTCAAACGTCGCGTGAAGTTGCTGGGAAAGATCCTACTGGGGCTGCTGGTCCTATCCGCGGCATTGTTATTGATCGAACGCTGGCGAGGACAAATCGCTTTGGCGGGCTTATTGAAACAACTTCGCGCCGCCGGAGTGAAACTTTCCCCGCAGGACTTCACGCAAACTTTCAATCCTGCGGACAACGGCGCTCTCGAAGCCGTCTCTGCCATGGCCCAACTCACCAACGGCACGGTATTGCCGTTCTGTCTTCCCCCGGTCATGCGCGTCACTTCGGCAGGGCGCGCCGTTGTGGGATTCCGCGAGCCGGAGTGGGTTGAGTCCGACTTCTATCGGCACGAGGAATTGATCAAGGGGCCAATCACCAATTCCTGGCCCGGCCTCGCCGCTGACCTGGAAACCAACGCTGCTTTGCTCACCAACGTCATCACCGCGCTGCAAAAGCCGGTCGTGAACCATGGCATCGATTTCTCCGCGCCACTCCAACTTCAAGTCGCTCATTTGACCCGGGCGAAATCCACGGCCACCTGGTTTGGCGCTGGAGCTCAGTTAGCTTTGCGCGAGGGTCAATTAACTCGTGCCGCCGAAAGCCTGGTCGCACAACTCTTGTTACTTCGCGCGTTGGAGGAAGATCGCCTCGCCATCAGCGAACTGGTGCGAATCGCGATGGCGGTCAACGCCCGCGCTTACACGTGGGAAGCGCTCCAGGCGGACGGCTGGGCAGACGAAGATTTGGCCGCCATACAAGCCGCCTGGGCAAAACAGTCATTCGCTTCGAATATGACTCACGCGCTCGAAGGCGAGTTGGTTTTCATCCGCAGCTCGATCCGCGAAATGCGCGATTCGAATAATGTGGCCTACGATATGTTGTTTGCACCGTATCTCGAAATTTTTCTGGACGACGAGTCAGACAGTTGGACCAAACACCTGGAAGCCCTGCCGTGGGGCGAAGAACTGGTCGCGTTCGGTCGCCGCCAAATCTATTGCCGGCTCTGGCGCTTCGCGTGGTCGCATCAAGCCGAAGCCCGCATGTTGCGGCAGATGACGCAATTGATCGGTTTGGCACGCTCTGCCGCAACGATGAAGTCCTATCGGGACATTGAGGAGGACATTCAATCGCTCCTTGCCCCTGTTTATGACAAAAACTTCTATGACCGTCTGCGATTTCCGCCGCCCGAAAGTCTAATGACTCTCAGTTTGACCATTAAGAAAGCCTTGCGCGCCGAGACCGACCGTTCTCTGGTGCTGACCGCAATCGCGCTGAAGCGTTGCTTACTTCGACACGGTAGCTACCCCGAACAACTGAACGCGCTCGTTCCTGAGTTTATGCCAGCCATGCCAATAGATTTCATGGACGGGAAGCCGCTCAAATATCGACGCAAGGATGAAAAGAGCTTCCTCCTTTACTCCGTCGGCGAAGATGGCCGCGATGATGGCGGCGATATGTCGCCGCCCGAAGGTTCTTCGACCAAAGACCTTTGGCGTCGTCGTGATTACGTCTGGCCCACGCCCGCGACGGCGGAAGAAGTGGAGGAATTTCGCCAGGAGACAACCGAGGATTAACGGGTTATTCCCCGCCTTGTCCTGCCCGAGCCCCGTGCTATGCTGCGCCGACAAATTGAAATCAAGTAGTTGAAAGCATTAGTCCAAACCAGAGACACGCGGACGGAAAGGGTCTTCCTCGTTGGTGTCGAATTGAAATCCGGCAGCACCCACCAATTGCGCGAATCGCTCGATGAACTCGCCGAACTCGCGCAGACCGCCGGGGGCGAAGTCGTCGGCGAAGGCACGCAAAAAGTCGAAGCCGCCCACGCCGCCACGTACATCGGCAAAGGCAAGGCCGAGGAATTCGCAAAGCACTGCAAAGAACACAACGTGGACACGGTCATCTTCGACGATGAACTTTCGCCCGCGCAAACACGCAATCTGGAAAAGATTTTCGAGGTCAAGATTCTCGATCGCACGGCGCTGATTCTCGACATTTTCTCACAACGCGCCCGCACGCGCGAAGGCAAACTCCAGATCGAACTCGCGCAACTCCAGCATTTGCTGCCGCGCCTGACGCGGTTCTGGGGTCACTTGTCGCGGCAAAAGGGCGGCATCGGTATGCGCGGCGGTGAAGGTGAATCGCAGCTTGAAGCCGACCGCCGCAAGGTGAACGAACGCATTGACCGCATCACGCGCGATCTCGATCTCGTGCAGCAACAACGCGAAACACAACGCGCCGGTCGCCTGCGCAATCAATGGCCGCTCGCGTCCATCGTCGGTTACACCAACGCGGGCAAATCCACGTTGCTCAATCGCCTCACCGGTGCAGGCGTGATGGCGAAGGACATTCTTTTCGCCACGCTCGATCCCACGACGCGCCGGCTGCGCCTGCCCACGAATCAAAACATTTTGCTGACGGACACGGTGGGGTTCATCCGCAAATTGCCGCACGGATTGGTGGAAGCGTTCAAAGCCACGCTCGAAGAAGTGGTGCAGGCCGATTTGCTGTTGCATGTCGTGGACGTGAGCCATCCGCAAGCGGACGAACAGATCGCGGCGGTCAATTCCGTGCTCAACGAAATCGGCGCGGGCGACAAGCCGACGATGATGGTCTTCAACAAAGTGGACCAACTGAACGGTGGCAACACGCTCGCGCGGTTGCACGAGCTTTATCCCAACTCGGTCGCCATCTCGGCGCGCACCGGCAAAGGCGTGGAAGAATTGCTCGCCGAAATCAGCACGCAAATTCGACCGGAGCGCGAACTGGTGGAACTGAAAATCCCGCACGAGGAAGCGGCGCTAATCTCGCGCTTGCACAAGGTCGGACAGGTCCTGGAACGGCGCTATTTGTCGAAGGTGGCGAAGTTTAAGGCGCGCATCCCGCCGCAGTATCACGCGGAGTTTGCAGAGTTCATGGTGCAGGAATGACCGCCCCGCGGCTCATTGTGGTCGGCGGCGGTGCGGCGGGATTCTTCGCCGCCATCACGGCGGCGGAGGCGGGCGCGCGCGTGACGCTGCTAGAACGCGGCCCGCAATTGCTTTCCAAGGTGCGCATTTCCGGCGGCGGACGCTGCAATGTAACGCACGCGTGTTTCGATGGGCGCGAATTCGCCACGCGTTATCCGCGCGGTGATCAAGCGCTCATCGGTCCCTTCAAACGTTTTCAAGCGAGCGATACCGTTGCGTGGTTCGAGGCGCGTGGTGTGGAACTCAAGACCGAGAGCGACGGGCGCATGTTTCCGACCACGGACAATTCGGAAACGATTGTGAATTGCCTGCTGAACGCGGCTCGCGACGCGGGCGTGGGAGTGCGAACCAACTGCGGCGTGAATTCGGTCCGGCAAACTCAGGCGGGGTTTGAGCTTACGGTGACGAGCGGGAATCTTCCCCCTCTCCTCCCCAAAGGAGGAGAGGGCCGGGGAGAGGAGGCTCACGTTACTTCCGGTTCAAAACCCCTCTCCCCGGCCATCGCCCCGCTTGGGCGGGGCGAGGGTGAAAAAACTTTGCGCTCCCCCAGCGCCAGTAGCGAGACGATTGTCTGTGAGCGATTGCTGCTGGCCACCGGCGGTTGTCGCGCGGCGGCGGGACAATTGGCCGTTTCGCTCGGACACACAATTGAGCCGCCCGTGCCGTCGCTCTTCACGTTTCACATCGCTCAGCCCTGGCTGACTGAACTCGCGGGTGTTTCCGTGGAGCAAGCCGAGGTGAGCGTGCCGGGGACAGATTTGCGTGAGCGCGGGCCGGTGCTGGTGACGCATTGGGGGTTGAGCGGGCCAGCGGTGTTACGATTGTCCGCATGGGGCGCACGAAACTTGCACGCGCTCGATTACAAATTCCCGCTGGTGGTGAATTGGTTGCCGCAACTCAGCGCCGATGCGTTAGCGAGAGAGTTTCAAACGCGCCGGCAATCACAGGGTGCGAAATTGATCGTGAACGCGCCCATCGCGCCGCTGACCGCGCGCTTATGGGAAGCCTTGGTGCAAGCGGCAGGATTGCCCCGCGACACGCGTTGGTCCGCACTGACGCGCATGCAGCAGCAGCAACTCATTCAACAGTTGACGCACACAGAATTCGCGGTCACCGGCAAGAGTTTGAACAAGGACGAATTCGTCACGTGCGGTGGTGTGAAGCTTGGCGAGGTGAATTTCAAGACGATGGAGAGTCGCGTGTGCTCCGGCCTCTATTTTGCGGGTGAGTTGCTGGACATCGACGGCATTACCGGTGGGTTCAATTTTCAAGCTGCATGGACGACGGGCTGGATTGCGGGAAATGCGATGGCGGCGGCGTGATCAGATATAATCCGCGATAACCGGACAGTGATGCCAATTTTGGACTGCGCCGGCAGAGCGCAGCGGCGACGGCGCTTTTGGATAGGCAAATGCAGACCGGATAATAGAACCCTCGATCAGGAGAAAGCGGTGTCGCGCTACGCTTGCCACCGCAGTCCAAGACATCCTCCGACTGGCGCTGTTTTACACTGCAATCCGCAGCCCAATTATTGGCGCAGCCGATTCCCGGGCCTCACCGCTGCAACATCATCGTGGCCTGGCGCTCCGGTTTGTCGGCGCGAAGTTTGCGGGCGGTGTTGATGACGTAATCCCAATCCAGCGCCGGGCCGGGATCGGTCTTGTTCGTCTGGATGTGATAGTGACCGATCACTCCTTGATAATTTTCCAGCTTCTCATCATCCAATTTGCGCGTGATAAGCTTCCCGTCGGCGTCGCGCGGATAATCGCATTTGATGAGTGGCAGAACTTTGGTCAGCGCTGCGGTCAAGTGCGCGAGAGCCTTGTATTGTTCGGGCGTGAAATCATATTGCACCAACGTGCGCCCCTGCACTTCGCCCACGACCGGTTCATTCTGCGCCGGGCGACCCACAAAATTCGGCGTCAACACGCCACCGTCACCGAGGCGTTCCGGAATGGTAATACGCGTCCGCCCTTCGGCATCTTTGGCATACCAATCCTTCAAGGCTTTGTCATCCGCACGGGCGTAAGCGCCCATGTTGGCGATTTCGATGCCGACCGAACGCGTGTTCGAACTCGTCGCGTGCCACGCGCGTTCCTTCACATCAAGCGTCTGATAAATCGTGCCGTCGATATCGAGCATGAAATGGACGCTCAGGCAGCGACTGTCATGCAGCACTTTGAAGCACGTGCGACTCACGCCGCAGACGTCATAGTGCAATACGAATTGATCCACCACCTTTTGCAACGTCGGTAAATCCCAGCCGCCGCCGCGCACGCGTTCGATTTCTTCGGGCGTCAAATTGCGCGTGCGCAGATTGTAGCGATTCGGCGTTTTGAGATATTCAACCGCTTCACTGGAAGTTTTCCAATCCGATTCATCGAGCGGGGCAAAACGTCGTTCGACGCGATAGGCATCATAGCCACCGGGATCAGTCCACAGCACCACCTTCGTTCCGGTGTGAACAAATTGACCGGCGACAACAATTTCATCGCCGACGCGTGGCGCGATGCTGCCGACGCGCGGGGAAACGGAAGCGCAGCCGGAAAAAACCAGCGGCAGCAACGGCGCGACGAAAATTAGAAAACGACTCAGATTCATCCGTGAATACAATTTGCAAGTATTCGACTGCCGATAGGCCTCAAGGGTCAAGCCGTTCCGAGAACATATTTATGCAACATCATCATCGGCGGTGCGACGCAGTGCACACTTTTTCAACTGGGCGCAATGCTCCCAATCATCAGACCGATGAGATGATACGGACTTACACAGAAGTTGTTACGAAGGATTTTCGATCGCGCCGGCAAACCATTTGAATCACGTGCCGCCCGGAATATAAACACGGCGGAATGCCGCCGCCCGGCATCACCCATTGCCCGGCCATGTAGAAGTGGTCGAGGCCGGGCAACGTTTTCTTGAACGGCGTCCGCAGCGCTTTCGGTGTCGGCGACCAACCCATGAACGCACCCTCGTGATTCAACGTGAACCGCCAAGTCGTGTGCGGCGTCGCCATATCAATCAACTCCACCTGCGACGTGATGCCGGGATAATGCGGCTCAAGTCGCGCGAGAATTTCGTCCACGACACGTTTCTTCTCCGCCTGATAACGCGGTTTGTCGGTGATGATTTCGTTCCAAAATTCCCAGTCCGTGATGAGCAACACCTGAAGCACGGTGCGTCCCGGCGGCGCGAACTGATCGCTGTAGTTGAAAACCCGAATCGGAAAGCCATCGATCGTTGTATTGCCGACGGTCAACTTGTCTTTGAGCAACAAAAAACGCAGTGGCGGTTCGCCGGGAAATTCGCGCTTCAAGCCAAAGCTCAACGTCACCATCGGACGCAGACGTTCCCATGTTTCGTAACGTTGCTTGATCGCGCCGCCGACGTATTTGCCATCAAGCATATTGAACAACGTGCTCGTGCCGTCGCCCGCTGACACCACGTAATCGGCGCGATGTTCACTACCATTCGCCAAACGCACGCCGACGGCGCGATCGTTCGCCACAATGATTTTCTCCACGGTGGAATTGTAACAGAGTTCGCCGCCCAGCCCGGCGCAGCGATCCGTCATGCTCGCGATGAAATCGTGGCAACTGCCGGGCACCAGCCCCATCTGGCGACTGGCCAGCAGCGACACGATGAACAGCACAAACCACATCGGCATTTCCGGCAGGAAGAGATGCGTCATCACGCGCCGCAGCGTGGCGTTCTTGAAGCGCGTGCAGAATTCGCCCGTGGGCAAGTTATACGGTCCGCCGAGGTAACGCAGCGAACGGCGGAGTTGCCAGATTTGTTTGAGCGGACCGAGCGGACCGAGCAACTCAATCGGCTTTTCCATGATGCGGAACATGTCGGTGCGTTGAAATGACCTTACGCCCGCGATGAATTCATCAATCGCCCGCTCGTCCTCGGGTGCAAGTTGTTTCAAATCGCGCGTCAATTGCTCCAGATCACACGTAAAGCTGATGCGTTGCCCGCTGACTTCGTCGGTGAAATCGCAATAGTTCGTCAGGTCGGGATACGTGCGGTTATGCAGAATGCCGAGTTCGCGATACAACTCATGACACACGAGCCCGGGCCGATGGCCCATCAGGTAATGAATACCGCCGTCAATCAGGTAATCTTTGTTGTGCCACGCCTTCGCCACGCCGCCCGCTTCACTGTGATGTTCAAAGATGGTGGTGCGATAGCCGTTCATGCGGCCATAGCAACCGGTCGCCAACCCGGCGACACCCGCTCCAATGATGATGATGGATTTTTCTGACATTCAACTGACTTAACAAATCGTCCTCGTTCTCGTCGTCGTCCTCGACACATCCGAAAAAACCGAGAACGACGAAACAGCAATTCGCTCCGCATGCGTGCGGGGAGCGCACGCGCCCACGCGTGCGAACCGGCTGCGCCTCGCAGCCGGAACAACGCGCGCCACCGCGCGTTGAAACTCGCGCGATGGCGCGCTCGGGTGCGGTGGACGAGGCGTCCACCGCCGCACGCGAAGGCGCGTGCGCTCCCCATTGCAAATCAACCTGCCTCAAACGCGCGCCAGCAAACAGGGCGGCGCTTGCTTGTTCAAGCAGTTTATTGTAGAACCTCGCTCCATTTTGTAGCGCCATGATTTCACTCAACGGTCACAACCTTTCCATCGCGGAGACTTGGCAAATCGCCACCCGGAACGCCCCCTGCGAACTTTCCGCCGAGGCCCGACCGCTCATTCAACGCAGCCGGCAACTGGTCGAAAACCTCGCCGCGCAACCGCGTGCGATCTATGGTATTAACACTGGATTTGGCCCGCTCAGCGGCTTTCGCGTTTCCGATGCTGACCTTGCGCAACATCAAATCAATCTGCTGCATCATTTGACGGTCGGTCAGGGCGTACTGTTTTCGCCGGCGGAAACGCGCGCCATCATGTTGACGCGGGCCAACGCGTTGGCCCGCGGTTATTCCGGTATTCGCGAGGATCTAATTGAACTTCTGCTCGCAGCGTTGAATCGCGGCGTGTTGCCGGAGATTCCCAGCGAAGGTTCTGTCGGCGCCAGTGGCGATCTCGTGCCGCTGGCGCACATGGCGGGATTGCTCGTGGGTTTTGGTTATGCGCAGGTAAATGGCGAACGGCTTCCCGCGACTGAAGCGTTGAAGCGTGCCGGGCTCAAACCGCTTACGTTGCAATGCAAAGAAGGTCTCGCGCTCGTCAACGGCACGTCGGTAATGACCGGTATCGCGGCACTCGCGACGCATGAGGCGGATCGAATTTTGCGTTGGATGGAATTGTTAACCGCGTGTTTGTTTCAAGTGCTCGGCGGCGAACCTGAAGTGCTTTGCCAACAGGCGCAACGCGCGCGCGGTTTTCGCGGTCAGGCGTTAGTCGCGCAACGCATGAGCGAATCGCTGCGCACGCATCCCGATTACGCCCAGCGGATTGACGACCATCAGTGGGGCTCGCAGGCCAAGTCCGTGGACGCGGGCACGGAGATACAAGATCCCTACTCGCTGCGCTGCACGCCGCAAATTCTCGGCGCGTATCAGGAGGCGCTCTGGCATGTGGAACAAGTCGTCACGCGCGAACTCAACGCGAGCACCGACAATCCGCTGATTTTTCCCGACACCGAAATGGTGATTCACTGCGGCAATTTTTACGGGCAACAAATCGCGATGGTCAGCGATTACCTGCGCATGGGCTTGATCAAACTCGCGCTCCTGGCGGATCGGCAGATCGAGCGTTTGGTCAACTGGCGTTACAGTCGCGGGTTGCCGCCGTTGCTCGCGGCGGGCGCGCCCGGATTAAACACCGGATTTGGGGGCGCACAGTTGCTTGCGACCTCGCTCGCGGCAGAAGCCCGCTTGCTCGGCACGCCGGCCTCGATCCAAACCATTCCCACGAACGCGAACAATCAGGATGTCGTGAGCATGGGTTGCATCGCTGCGAAAATGACGCGCACAACACTGCCGCTCGTGTGGAAGTTGTTGGCAATTGAAGCACTGACGCTGGCACAGGCAGCGGACGCGCGCGGGCGCGATAAAGTTTTAGGCGACGATTACCGCAAGCTTTATGAGTTAGTGCGCGGCGTTTCGGCGGAGATGAAATGCGATCGCCCGCTGATGGAAGATATTCAGCGTGTAACTGAGTTATTGCAGTCGGAAGCGGCGCAGCAAGAATGTTTGCGGGGGTGAGAAACTTGGCTAACCTGCGGGACAGCTGAAATAGCTGTGAGTCCCTGCGACGGAATGAAAGCGATTGAAACAGATGTGTTAGTGATCGGCGCCGGCCCCGCGGGCGCGGTGGCCGCCGCCAGCTTGCAGCGCGATGGCTTGCGCCCGCTCGTCGTCGAGAAGCAAAAATTTCCGCGCTTCGTCATCGGTGAAAGTCTGCTGCCGCGCACGATGGATTTGCTCAAGGAAATGGATTTTCTCGCGCCCGTCGAAGCGCGCGGGTTCATTCACAAAACCGGCGCGGTGTTTCGCCGCGGCGAACAAATCTGCGATTTCGATTTCAATCACCAGGCAGGCGACGGCTGGAAATACACCTTCCACGTGCCGCGCGCAGAGTTCGATAAAGTTATTGCCGACCTCGTCGCAGATCGCGGCGTGGAAATGCTTTATCAACACGGCGTCAAGTCGGTGAACTTCGTCAACAATCACGTCGAAGCGGAAATCGAACAACCCGACGGCGCACGCCGCGAAGTGTCCGCGCGATTCGTGTTGGATTGCAGCGGCTATGGGCGCGTGTTGCCGCGATTGCTCGATCTCGAAGCGCCGTCAAATTATCCGTCGCGCGACTCGCTCTTCGCGCACGTTACCGGCGACAAACGCCCGACCGGCCGTGACGAAGGAAAAATCTGGGCGTGCATTCATCCCGGCGGCGCGTGGTTGTGGATCATTCCGTTTTCCAACGGCAAAACCAGCGTCGGCATCGTGGCCGAGCCAGAGTTTTTTGCGCGCTATCCCGGCGATGCGGAAACCCAATTCCGCGCCATCGTCAGCGGCGAACCCAATGCCGCCGCACGACTGGAGAACATGCAACTGGTTTTCCCACCGCAGCGCATCAACGGCTTTTCCTGCGGCATCAAACAATTGTTCGGTCCGCGTTATGCCCTTGCCGGAAACGCCACGGAATTTCTCGATCCGATTTTCAGTTCCGGCGTCACGCTCGCGATGGAATCCGGTTTGCGCGCGGCGCAGGTGGCGGCGCGACAATTACGCGGCGAATCCGTGGATTGGCAAAAAGATTACGCCGATTATGTGATGCAAGGCGTGAACACGTTCCGCTCGTATGTTTCGGCGTGGTATGACGGAAGATTTCCGCAAATCCTTTTTTCCGCGCAGCGCAATCCGGACATGATGCCGAAGATCTGCTCCGTTCTCGCCGGTTACGTCTGGGACAAATCCAATCCGTTCGTCGCGCAGGCGGACCGCGCGTTGCAGGCGCTGGCGGCCATTTCCGCCGGACCAAAATCTCCGTCGTCCGCCCGATGAGCGCCCCGGAGAATTTCTTTTCCAGCGACGATCTCTCCGCATTCGAAGCGAAATGCGAAGCGCAGCGAATTGCGTTCGCGCCGGTCGTCTTTCAGGCCTGCCGCGTGTTGCAACGCTCGGGCATCC
This sequence comes from uncultured Bifidobacterium sp., assembly GCA_964553795.1. Classification (GTDB taxonomy): domain Bacteria; phylum Verrucomicrobiota; class Verrucomicrobiia; order Limisphaerales; family JADLHS01; genus JADLHS01. Next base: position 50,487 of record CAZKMR010000016.1, read on the forward strand.
TGGAGGCCGTCCATCGCAGTGGCGATACCGGCCTGACGCTGCCGGAAATTGTCGCGACCAGCGGCCTGCCGCGTTACGGCGTCAAAGTGCTGATGGAATCGGGGTTGGGCATCGGCTTGTTCTGCCTCAACGCCGAACGCTTCACGTTAACCAAGCTGGGCTACTTCATCCTGCGCGATCCGATGACGCGCGCGAACATGGACGTGATGCATGACATCTGTTATCGCGGCCTGTTTCACCTCGACACCGCCATCGCCGAAGAAAAACCGGCGGGATTGCAAACGCTCGGCCCGTGGAAAACGTTTTACGAAGGCTTGTCGTCGCTGCCTCCGCAAGCGCGCGACACCTGGCTGGCGTTCGACCATTTTTATTCCGATCAGGCGTTTCCCGCAGCGCTGCCGTTGGTCTTTGCCGATAAACCCAAGCGGCTGCTGGACCTCGGCGGCAACACGGGCCGATGGGCGTTGCAATGCTTGCAATACGATCCCGCCGTGCGCGTCACGATCGCCGATTTGCCCCGGCAGATTGGGTTTGCCCGCGCGCATTTGGAACAACACGGTTTGGCGGCGCGGGCGGAATTTTGCGCCGTGGACATGTTGGATGAGGAACAAGCTTTGCCGGGCGGGCATGACGTGATCTGGATGAGCCAGTTTCTCGACTGCTTTTCCGAAGCGCAAATTGTGTCCATCCTGCGCCGCGCTGTCGCCGCCCTGCCGCCCGGAGGCACAGTGCAGATTCTGGAATTGTTCTGGGATCGGCAGCCGAACAAGACGGCCGCGTTCTGTTTGCAACAGACGTCGCTGTATTTCACGACCATCGCAAACGGCAACAGCCAGATGTATCACTCGGCGGATCTGCTGCGCTGTCTCACCGCCGCCGGATTGCAAGTCATTGAACAGCGCGACCAGGTCGGCCAGTTCCACACCTGGTTGAAATGCCGCCCGCGTTGAACGCCAAACCGGCCTGAACTTTCACGGCAGCGCCCGCCCACCCGCTCCGAACTTTTCGTTGCTCCTCCCCACAACCGTCGCCAGCGAGTTTCAAACGTGGCACATTCTGTGCGGCAGTTTTCTCGTAACCGACGGCAAAACATCTCGCGATACCGTTTCCTTGTGTTTACCCCGGTTGGGATTTTTTATGACACCGACTTTAGAAACCAAAACTGCCGGCCCCGCCACCACCTCGCTAACCGCGACTCATCAGGCGGAAACACATCCGAATAACGATCACCGCGCGGTCAGCGTCACCTTCGTGTCGCGCTCCCGCTCCGCTCGGCCCACGACCGACGTGGAAGAAGATTCCACCGACGTTTATGTCCTGGAGAAGTGTTCCCCGCTGAACGATTTTTAAGCAGCCCGACTCAAAGTGAGGCACCGGTCCGCCCTGAACGGACCGGTGTTTTATTTCACCCGAAATTGTTCCGGGTCTTCGTCTTCCAACCCGTATTTCATGGCAAAACGCAGCAAACCAATGCTGTACGCGGATTGCGACGCCGCTCCGCCAAAAATGCGGCCTAGATGTTTGCTTAAGTGGGGCGAAATCATTTTCACCAACCAGGTGTCACGCCGTTTTTCTCCCACTTTGAAACAGGTGAACAACCGGCCGTTGTACCAGTAGTCCACAATTTCGTGCCAGATTTCCAAGTGATGCCGCGTGGCCCTTTCATAACGTTGCAGCGCCGACGGCGTCCCCTGCTGGATGGCGTCCGCCAATAAAAACGCGCCTTGCATTCCGAGAAATAAACCGCTCGAAAATACCGGATCAATGAATCCCGCGGTGTCGCCCACCAACGCCCAATTGCTGCCTACCATCCGCTCGGAGACTAACTGATAGTTCGCGTATTCAAGGACCGGCGTCAGCCGTTTGGCTCCGGCAGTGGCAGCGCGCAAGGCCGCTTCCTGACTCAGCAAATTGTCAAAGCGCATCTCCGGCGTCGGTCCTAATTCCTGCAACCGCTCCGTCGGCACCACCATTCCCACCGACACGCGATCCGGCAGCGGAATCCGCCAACTCCAACCACGATCGAGCCGGGTCGTATGCACGTGCCCTTCGTGATCAAGGCGCGTGGTATCCAGATGCGCGAACAACGCGGTATCTTTGCGCTGGCCGGCCCGACTCGGAATCCCGAGCAAATTCGGAATCAACCGCGCGCGCCCGGTCGCGTCCACAATCAAATCCGGCGCCCCTCCGAACCAATTCCCCGCTTCCGCCAACGTCGCAGGACTGAGTTCGACGCGATCCGTTCCAGCCACACGCGTCACTTCCGCCGGGGCCGCAAAAATTTTCGCCCCGGCCTTTTGCGCGGTGTCGAGCAACATGGCATCGAATTTATCCCGCGGCACGTTGTACGCGTAGCGCGGCAAACCGCGCAGATTTTCGAAGGAAAAGGAAAACGCCAGCTCCGGGCTTAAATTGAACGTTGCCCCTGGTTTCAACATGCTGAACTCGCGCACTTCGTCTTCGACGTCCAGTTGGCGCAACATCGGGATGACGGCGGGCACGAGCGACTCGCCGACAATGAGTGACGCCGCCTTGGGTTTGTGCCAGAGCCCGACGCGACAGCCCGCCCGGGCCAGCAACACGGCCAACGTGCTGGCGGCCGGACCGCCACCAAGAATCGCGACCGTGTGAATTCCGTTTGCTGAACTTCGCGCCATGAAAATGAAACTGATTCGGGAGTGCTATGATGCTGCGAGTTGGTTTTTTTTCAAGTCGCGCGACGGAGGTGAAATTACGGACCACCCGCACCCCACCCGTTGTCACGCGCCTCGACGTGAAGCCGAAACTCGCGGCTTGACCCGGACTGGCGGACTTTAGACTTTGAATGGACTAACGATGCTCAAGTCTCACGAACTGCTCGGTTTTATGTCGCCCGCGCTGGCGAACGAAATTCTCACCTTCACTTTTGAATCGGAAAAACCCACGTACCGCGCCGTCTTGCAAGCCGTCGCCGAAGCGCGCAAGTTGCGCCCCGTTTTCCTGGAACGCCAGGCCAAACCGGAACGTCATGCCACGATGCTCACCACGCTGACGCGCCCCAATCTCGACGTCGCCGCCGGCACGTTACTGCGAACGTGGCTGGTGAAAAAACATCAAGCCATGCTCGTGGATTTTCTCAACGCACTGGAAATTCCAAATGAAAATGGCGTGGTCGAGGATTTACCCGCCACCGTGGATGACGCCAAGCTGAAAGCTGCGGTGGATAATTTGCTCGCCAAACATCCGCAGGAAGCCGTCGCGGTTTATCTCAACGCGTTTAACGGCATGAACGAAGCCAACTGGCCGAATTTGAAAGCGCTGCTCGAAAGCGACACGCGGCTGCAACTGGGGGCAAACTGAGTTTTCAAGCAGCGCGAAGTTCCCAAGAGCCTCACGCGTGGTTAACTTTCCGCCGGACCGATTAACGGAGTTGCGTGCTCCCCGGATTGCGGCGTGCCTTGGCCTGACTCGCGATTGTTCACATTTCCATCACCTCCCTGCAGTTCTGACAGGGAAAATCTTCTGGCGGGCGCGCGGAGGTTTTGTATCGTTCCCACTGCATTTTCGGTTTTTTCACCAACGACATTTATTATGGAACCTCAAGGCGATATCGCGCTCATCGGTCTGGCCGTCATGGGCCAGAATCTCATCTTAAACATGAATGACCACGGCTTCACCGTCGTGGCCTACAACCGCACCACGGAGAAAGTGGACCAGTTTCTCGCCAACGAAGCCAAAGGCACGAAAGTGCTCGGCGCGCATTCGATCGAAGAAATGGTCTCCAAACTCAAACGCCCGCGCCGCGTCATGATGCTCGTCAAAGCCGGCAAACCCGTGGACGAACTCATCGAGCAACTCCTCCCGCACCTTGAAGCCGGCGACATCATCATTGACGGCGGCAACTCGCTGTTCGACGACACCAATCGCCGCCAGAAATACGTCGAGAGCAAAGGCCTGCTGTACATCGGCACCGGCGTGTCCGGCGGCGAAGAAGGCGCGCGCAAAGGCCCGAGCATCATGCCCGGCGGTTCGCCCGCGGCGTGGTCGCATGTGAAAGACATTTTCCAAGGCGTCTCCGCCAAGGTCAAAGACACCACGGGCGCCGAAGCCCCCTGCTGCGATTGGGTCGGCGAAATGGGCGCGGGCCATTACGTGAAGATGGTCCACAACGGCATCGAATACGGCGACATGCAGCTCATCTGCGAAGCCTACAACATCATGAAGAACGGCCTCGGCCTCTCCGCAGACGAGATGCACGAAGTTTTCAAGGAATGGAATCAAGGCGAACTGGACAGTTATCTCATCGAAATCACCCGCGACATTCTCGCCAAGAAAGACGAGGACGGTCAGCCCTTGGTGGATAAAATCCTCGATACCGCCGGCCAGAAAGGCACGGGCAAATGGACGGTCATCAATTCCCAGGAACTCGGCATTCCGATCACGTTGATGGCCGAAGCGGTATATTCCCGCTGCGTGTCCGCGTTGAAAGACGAACGCGTCAAAGCCGCGCGCAAGTTGAAAGGTCCACGCCCGGCCCTCGGCAGCATTGCCGCCAATCCCGAGAAGAAAAAGGCGTTCATCGCCGACATCAAGAGCGCCCTCTATGCTTCCAAGATTGTCAGCTACGCGCAGGGTTACATGCTCATGCGCGCCGCCGCCAAGGAATACAAGTGGAACTTGAACTACGGCGGCATTGCCTTGATGTGGCGCGGCGGTTGCATCATCCGCTCCCGCTTCCTCGGCAAAATCAAGGAAGCCTACGACAATAATCCGAAGCTCACCAACCTGATGCTCGACGATTATTTCCGCGGTGAAATCAAAACCGCCCAGAAAGGTTGGCGCAATGTCGTGGCGACGGCGGCCAAGAAAGGCATTCCCGTTCCCGCATTCAGCACGGCGCTGGCGTTCTATGATCAATATCGTTCCGCTGTGTTGCCCGCCAACCTGCTGCAAGCGCAACGGGATTATTTTGGCGCGCACACCTACGAGCGCGTGGACAAAGAGCGCGGCGAATTCTTCCACACGAACTGGACCGGCCGCGGCGGCACGACCGCTTCCGGCACCTACAACGTGTAACGCACGACATCGGCGCTGGAATATCTGACGACATCCAGAGCGCGGCCCTAAGCCGCGCTCTTTTTCGTGTCTCAGTCGGCGTCAGATGAATCTTGAATAACCTCGCCGGTTGCGCTAACAACCCCGCAATCAGTATGAGCACCATCTTTCTGGCGGAACCCGGCCAAACCCAACCTGTCTCCTACCCGGAAGCTCAAGCCCGCGAACTCTGGACGCAAGGGCGCGTCAGTTCCCAAGCGCTCTACTGGCGCGAAGGCATGCCGGACTGGCGACCGGCCCATGAGTTTTTCACCGATGCCCCCGTTGCCCCGCCCGCCCGTACCTGGGCGAAAGATCCCACGACTCTGACCAAAACCTTGCATGTCATGTTGTGGCTTTCGCTGGCCCTGTCCGTCATGGGCGCGCTGCTCTCGACCATTGGGATTGCCACTGGCCAGGCGACGCAACTCGAAGTGGAATCGCTGACCATGCTGGATATCGTCACGATGCTGTTGGGTCTGGCGCAACTCGGACTTTATATCGCCACCGCCGTGGTGTTTTGCATGTGGGTGCATCGCGCCAACCGCAACGCCCGCGCGCTCGGCGCGGTCGGAATGAATTTCACGCCTGGTTGGGCGGTGGGTTGGTTCTTCATCCCCATCATGAATTTGTGGAAACCGTTTCAGGCCATGCGCGAAATCTGGCATGCCAGCGACAATCCCAATGTCGTGCCGGAAGAACGCGCTCCGACTCTGGTCAGCATCTGGTGGACGCTGTGGTTGCTCACGAATTTCCTGGGGCAAATGACCCTCCGGCTGGCGCTGCGGGCCGAAACGGAATCTGAACTGTTAACGAGTGAAGTGCTCAGCCTGAGTTCCGATCTGACGGATATCGCCTTGTGCATCGTCGCGGTCAAAATGACTGGTGCGATTTACAGCATGCAAAAGGCGCATACCACGACGGCTTAATCCGCCAGGCTTCGCTGCAATCGTTGCAGGAACTCCAATTCCGCCTGTTTCTCCGCGATTAAATCCGGGTTCTGTCGCCGTTGATCCCGTCCGCCGCCGTGTAAATCCGCGACGCGCTCGTTGAAAAACGGCTTGGCGCTGGCATCACTCAGTTCTTGACGCACGACCTGTTGCCAATGCGGAATCCGCCCCAGCAAATCCGCGCGGTCTATTGGTTCATACGTCTCCATTAGTTTCAGCAGCGCGACGACATCGGCAGTCGTCAACGCAGTTCCCCCACTTTGCCAGCAACGCCCGAGGATTTCCCGGCGCGTCGGACTTTCCCAAATCGCCCGCCGCGCCACGGCTTTGAAGACGGCACGCTCGCGCGGCGGCGACACTTGATTGATTATTTGGAACACGTCGTCAGC
>CAZKMR010000016.1:56998-63411 GCA_964553795.1 uncultured Bifidobacterium sp.
AGCAAATCAAGCAGTTGAGACACGCGGGCAGTATCCACGCCTCCCGCGCCGCGCCAAGTGCGAACTTCTTCCGCACCCGCCGGACTGCTGATTCGCTGACGCAAAGATGTCAGAAAGTTCCTTTGACGTGGGCGCAAAAATCCGTTCTCTGTTGGCGCATGATTACGCATTGCCTTCGGTTGCTAGCGCTCGCGGCCGTTTGTCCCCTTGTGGCCCAAGCGCACGAACCCGTCACCCGCACCCGGACCACGGTGAACCTTCCCGATGTGCCGGGTTATCTGACCTTGAAATGCGACTTCCACATCCACACCGTTTTCTCCGACGGTTTGGTCTGGCCCAGCGTGCGCGCCGACGAAGCCTGGCGCGAAGGTCTCGATGCCATCGCCATCACCGACCACATCGAATATCAGCCGCACAAAGCCGACGTCAGCACGAACCACAATCGCTCCTATCAAATCGCCCGCCGCGCCGGCGACGAACTCGACGTGCTCGTCATCAAAGGTTCGGAGATCACCCGCAAAATGCCGCCCGGCCATCTCAATGCCATTTTCCTGACCAATTCGTTGCCCCTGGCGACCGACGATTGGCGCGAGCAAGCCCGCATTGCGCATGAGCAAGGCGCGATCATTTTCTGGAATCATCCCGGTTGGGAGCCGCAACTGTTAAACGGTGAAGTCGTCTGGCACGACGCCCACACGTGGTTGCTCGAACAGGGTTTCTTGCAAGGCATCGAAGTCGTGAACGACCGCAGTTATTATCCCGAAGCGCATCGCTGGGCGATTGAGAAAAAGCTGACCATGTTCAGCAACTCGGATATTCACGCGCCGCTCAATCTGGATTATCACGTTCATGCCGGCGACCATCGCCCGCTCACGCTCGTGTTCGCGAAGGAGCGCTCCGCGGCCGCCATCAAGGAAGCGTTGCTGGCGCGCCGCACCGCCGTGTATTCGGGCGAACAACTCATCGGCGACCAGCAATTCCTGCAACCCATCTTCGAACGCTCCGTGCAGTTCGCCAAAGACACCGTCAAGATCACAAGCAAGGATCGTTTCTTCCTGCAACTTGTGAATCGCTCGGACCTCACCTACGAATTGGAACGCGTGAACAACACCCCCGAAATCAACACCCCGAAAACTCTGCGTGTGCCCGGCAACAAAACGGTGCTGTTCGAAGTCAAAGCCCCCGCCGACACCGCGAACGGCGAAAAGCAAATCGCCCCGACCTATCGCGTGAAAAATTTGCTCATCGCCCCGAACGAACCACTGAAAGTCACCCTGCCCTTCGCAGTGACGTTTGCGATTCCCAATTGATCTACTTCCGCGGCCTTAATTGGATCCATCCTGAACAGAAACTCCCAACACATTCGCCACCGCGCGTTCGCGGCCATCGGTCGGCGCGTTGAGGATCTTGAATTCTTCCCTGCCGTTTTCCCGCACCGCCAATACGGAACTGCCGCCACCGTCCAGGTTCAACGCTTCATGACATCCCAGCCGCAACATCTCGGCGGCGAGCTCATCGTAATTCATTCCGTTTGCCACGCCGGGTTTGCGCCCGTCCACGACCAACAAAACCAATCGCGTGCCGTCCCGATTCAGTCCTGCCACCGTGCGCGGATGCCGGGCTTTGTTCGTCTGCGCCACGACTTTTCCGTCCTGCAATAAAAACACATTCCCCGCGATGACCTCGCGATCTCTCGCCCGAGGCTCGCGCAATGACCGGAGCGAGACCTTCCCCTGCTCATCCACCACCAGACAGGGACGCGGCGCCGCGCTGGTGGACCAGACTGTTCCGGCGCTCATCGCCGGACCGCTCACCGCCGCCCAACCGGCGACGCGATACGTGAAATTGGACGCGCCATCCTGGGCGCGCGGCACTTCGTAAAAATCTCCATTCACCACCAAGTCAAACTTCTCCCGCGCCGCGATCCTGGTCGGTTGCAACAACGTGGTTTCCCATTGACCCGCGCCGTCCGGATCAGGTCCACCGGGGGCAACGTGCAAGCGAAGTTTCGGATTCGTCAGGTCAACTTCCGCCACGAACAATCGTTGCGGCGGATTGGTCCGCGTTTCGGAAACAATCGCGATGCCAGGAAAGGGGCGATTGGTGGTGGAGGTTTGCGCGAAACAGACACCCATTCCGAGGCAACCCAACACCAGCCTTCCGATGAAGCTCTTGAATTTCATGCGCGTTGCGACGCGATTATGCCTGCGCGGCCTCATCAATTCGAGCACATGAGTATGCGTCAGTCTGTGGCTGTAGCCGCCGACGTGAGGAGGCGGATTTGAAACACGCTACATCAGCCGACCCGTCTCCTCACGTCGGCGGTTACAATTAAACCCACTGCGGCGGCGGCGCAACGAACTCCACGCGCTGGTTCGTCAGCGGATGTCGAAACGCCAACTTCCACGCGTGCAAACAGAGCGGTGGATCGTCCACGCGCAGGGTTTGCGTTGTGCCGAGTTGATTGCCGGCGATATATGCAGCGTCGCCGCAAATCGGGAAGCCCAGATGCGCGCAGTGGATGCGGATTTGATTCGTGCGTCCGGTCAGCGGCTTGGCTTCAAGCAACGCCGTGCCGTCGGCGCGGCGTTCGCGCACGGTGAATTCGGTCCGCGCTTCCAGCCCGTTCTCGGCATCCACGTTACGCGAACCGAGCGCGCCCGACTCGGCGCTGATCGGCGCGTCGCAAGTGAACGTGTCCTCGGGCGGATGACCTTTTACGCGCACGAGATAAACTTTCTCCACCTGGCCTTTCGCAAATTGCGGTTGCACCTTGCCCGCGAAATGCCGCGTGCGCGTCACGAGCACAATGCCCGTGGTGTTCGCATCCAAACGATGCGCCGGGTGCGGCTTTTGCGGGTGATAAACCTCGTTGAGAATGTGCTGAAGCGTGTTGCGATAAAACCGTCCGCCCGCGTGCATCGGCAACGGCGCGGGTTTGTTCAACAAAATGATCGCCTCGTCCTCGTGCAAAATCTCGACGCGCCCGTTCACATCCGGCTCGGTCACGTTCGGGAACTTGTGCAGGAATCGTTCCCCGGCACGCACCACTCGATCCGCGACCACCGGCTCATGCTTTGTCGTCATCACGAGTCCGCGCGCGCATTCCTGCTCCCAATACTGCGCCGGCAAATGTTTCACGATGGTGCAGAGCGCTTCGAGTAACGTTCCGCCATCGCACTCCTCCGGCACGTTGACCGGTTTGAAATTATCGTACGGCACGCTGCCCGGCATGGGCGACGTCGCGCGCGCGATGGCTTCATGGCGCGTGGCAATGATTGCCCGCATCTGCTCGGCGGGCGTTTTGAAACAGAATGGACAGGATTGTCCCGGCACGTAGCGCTCGTCCTTCTGGTCCGCTTCGCTCAATGGCGTCTGACAGCGGAAGCACTGCGTTGAATCCGTTTCGTGCAAACTCGGATCAAGTCCAACGCGTTGATCGAATACGAAACATTCGCCGTCATAGTGCGCGCCACCGCATTCCTCAAAGTATTTCAGAATGCCGCCGTCGAGCTGGAAGATTTGCTTGAAGCCGCGCCCTTCCATGAACGGCCCGGCCTTTTCGCAGCGAATGCCACCGGTGCAAAACATCACAATCGGCTGCTCTTTGAGTTCCGCCGGCAACTTCTCGACCGCTTGCGGAAAATCGCGGAAATGATCAATGCCAATCGGCCGCGCGTTCTTGAACGTGCCGAGCTTCACTTCGTAATCGTTCCGCGTGTCGAGCAGCGTTACTGGACGACCTTCATCCAACCAGCGCTTGAGTTCCTGCGCTTTGAGCTTGGGCGACGTGCGTTTTGCCGGGTCAATGCCCGGCACGCCGAACGCGATAATTTCCTTTTTCAATCGCACCAGCATGCGCGTGAAAGGCTGATGATCGGTTTCAGAAAACTTCGGTGCGAGATCGGCGAGGCCCGGCAAACTGCGAAGTTCCATCAGCAGCTTCTCAATATTTTCCGCCGCACCCGCGACGAACAAATTGATGCCCTCGACGCTCAGGAGAATGGTGCCCTTGAGTTCCCAACCCTTACAGAGCGCGAGCAATCGCGCCCGCAGCGAACGGAGGTCCGACAGCGAAACAAATTTATACGCCGCGATGTTGACGATTTTCTGCATCAAGGCCGCCCACGATAACAGAAGTGTCCGCCAATGCCAGCCGACGTTATCGAAAGCATTTGTAGGGATGGCGCGCTGCGCCGTCCGCGCTGGTACAGCCAGCGCCAGTTCCGCCCGCTCTACGGGCGGGGACATCGCAGCGCGATATCCCTACCGTTCACTTCGCCTTCTGCGCCACCCAGATGCGGAACGCGCCGATCTTCCGATCCGTCGGCTCGAAGCCTACCTCCACGAGATACGCGCCGAATTCTTTCGTGCGCGGCTGAACGACGATTTCTTTGACGCCCAAGCCGCGAAAGAAGTCGGCTTGCTCGACGAACAGGAATTTTCCGACATGCAAATTGCGATAGCGCGGAATCACGAAGTCCAGCACCACTCGCAACGTTTCCGGCGATTTGTGCTCGGCAACCAAAACGCCCACCGGCGTGCAATCGCGCAGAATGAAAAGCGTGAGTTGTTTTTCGGTCGGTTGATACTCGAACTCCGGGAGGATGCGTTCAATATCGCCGCGATACAGTTTCAGAAAGTGCCGCAGGAAATCCGAGTCCGGGCGCACGGGCAGGAGTTGATAATACTCCTTGGCAGTCAGCATCCGTTGGAGGTGATAGAGGTTGATGCCAACGATCAAACCGTTGAGAACCGCGACCGGATACGCGTGAATCATCAATCCATAAACCGCAAACGCCAGCGCGCCGATCAGGTTGATGATCCGCAGTCGCAAGATGGAACTCATCATCAACGAAATGGCGATGAGTCCCGAGGCGGCGTAGCCGACGATTTCTAACCAGGCGCGACTGTCCATGGAGTTAATTTATCGGAACGCAGCGGGCTTGCTGTGCAGCAATTGTTTTTCTTCCCGCGCGAGCCTTGGTTTTAGCGGACCAGTCCGCCTTACCTGCCGCCGCGCGGACGAAAGCGGCGCGAGCCGAAGGAGCGTCCTCCATTCCGCCGCGGTCCGCTGCTGTGCGGTTTGTTGCCGTGCTGTCCGCCGCCGCTGGGCGCGGGCTGGGGTCGCTGGGATTTCTGGTGACCGTGACTTTGCCCCTGACCATGACCGCGCGGCTGGGGACGTTGCTGCGGGCGTTGTGGCCCGCGACTGCTCTCAGTCTGGGCCGGACCGGCGGCGTGATAATCAAAACCCTCCGCGCGCTTGCGCACGATGCCGCGACCGATGAAGCGCTCCAACGCGCGCAGTTCACTGTGATCCTCCGGCGTCACGAAGCTGATGGCGTCGCCAATTTCGTTGGCGCGGCCCGTGCGACCGATGCGATGCACGTAATCCTCCACGTGCATTGGAAAATCGTAATTCACCACGTGCGAAATGCCGTCCACATCAATGCCGCGCGCCGCGATATCCGTCGCCACGAGCACGCGCACCGCGCCGGACTTAAAATCTTTTAACGCTTTCAAGCGCTGATTCTGCGAACGATTGGAATGCAGCGTGGCGCAGCGAATTCCCTTTTGCTCCAATTGCCGGGCGATGCGATCCGCGCCGTGTTTCATACGCGAGAAAACCAGCACCATGTCCATCTCCGGATCGCGCAACAGATGGAACAGCAGCGCGGACTTCAGATGCTTCGGCACTTCATAAACGAATTGCGTGACGGTTTCGGCGGGATTGGAACGGCGGCCAATTTGGATGGTCTTGGGCGTGCGCTGAAACTCATGCGTGAGCGCTTCGATCTCCTTCGAGAGTGTCGCGGAGAATAGCAGCGTTTGGCGCTGCCGAGGAAGTTGCCGCACGATCTGGCGGATGGACGGCAGGAAACCCATGTCGAGCATGCGGTCCGCTTCGTCGAGCACCAGAAATTGCAGGCCGGAAAAATCACCGTGCCGGCGCTGCATCAAGTCGAGCAATCGCCCCGGGCATGCGATGATGATGTCCGAGTTGGTGTTCAACGCGCGGATTTGCGGATGTTCCCCCACGCCGCCGAATACCGTTGCGACCGTGAGCTTCAGATGCTTCGCGTAGATGCGGACGTTCTCCTCAATCTGCACGGCGAGTTCGCGCGTCGGCGCAACAATAAGCACGCGCGTGCTGTTGCGCGGGCCATCGGGTTGCGCGGCGAGTTTGGTCAGGATCGGCAATGTGAACGCTGCCGTTTTGCCTGTGCCGGTTTGTGCAATGCCGATGAGGTCATGCCCCGCGATGATCGGCGGGATGGCGGCGACTTGAATCGGCGTCGGCTCGGTGTAACCGGCTTCCTGAACGGCTTGGAGAATTTTGGCATCGAGGCCAAGGGCGCGAAACGGCATGTGGAAGGATAATCAATTGCAGTGCGTTGGCACGTTCCAAA
>CAZKMR010000017.1:0-5410 GCA_964553795.1 uncultured Bifidobacterium sp.
CCCAATTCTTCGCACGCCTCGCGCGCGGCACAGGCGTAGGGCGATTCGCCGTCGTCCATGTGCAATTTGCCGCCGCACGGACTCCAGAACCCGCGATTCGGCTCCTGCGCGCGTTCCAGCAGCAGCACTTCGTCTCGTTCGTTGAAGCAATAAAGCAGCGTGGCAACTTTGTAGGGCAACTTCACGGGCGCAGTGAAGCAATGGCCGGAAGTATTTTCAACCACGGATGAACACAGATGCACACGGATAAAAAAATCCGCCCGGACCGAAGTCCGGGCGGTTCGCGGTGATGAACAAGGGCAACGGCCGTTACTTGGCGGGAGCGTTGGTCGTAACTTCGACCGTCATGGTCGCGTCCTTCGGAACGACCAACGTACCGGTGGCTTCCGGCGTTGTCGCGGGTGCTGGCTTGAAGAGCGCCGGGTAATGCTTGCCGGTCACCTTGTAGGCAACCCAATCCAGCACGTGGAAATGATTCAACAGGCTGTAAAGGAAGCACACGATGATGACAAACTTGGCGAACCCGATCCAGCCACTGGGCTTTTCCCCGAAGCGATCATCCGCACTGATGGTGGCGCCTTCGGGCAATTTGGCGATGCCGGTCAGCGACGCGCCGAACGGCACGTTGAGTTTGGCTTTGGCGTTCACGGCCCAACCGTTGGCGTCGAGAATCGGTCCGAGATTGCGTTTCCGCAATTTCAACCACGCGATGAACATGGAAGGCCCGGAGATCACCAACAGCAAGGCGGCGATGGCCAAACACAATTGCCAGAACGGCAATTTAAATAGACCCGTACCGTAAGCGAGCAGCGATGTGATCAATGCCCCAATACCCGCGATTGCCACGCTGATGGCCGCGACCGTGCCGACGTCCACCTTTTTCGGTTCGGGTTTGGCTTTGTCTGCGGTGGTGACAGCCGTCGCCGCGCCGGAAAGTTTTTTATCGGAAGCCGCATCAGCGGCAGCGGCGCGTTTGGCGGCCATTTCCTCGATCATGCGAACGAGTTTTTTGTAGGGCGACCAAAACGCCTGCCGGATGCTGATCGGATTATCCACGATCTTCGTGATGGTGGCGTCCCAATCGCGGCCTTTGCGGTCGTAGAACAAACCGTTGCGCCCGACCATCAAGTTATCGGAATCGCCATTGGTGAACGCCGCGACGATTTGGCGTTTTTCACCCGTGGCTTTGCGAACGCAATCCAGGTAGGCCAGATACGAACCCGCCAGCGCCGCCATGGCAGCGTGCCGACCCGCATCTTCGACCGGCAATGTGAGTGTGCAGGAACGCTGATCCAAATACAGCGTGCCGGCCTGGAAAATCGCCGGCTCACCGCCGTCATAAAAATCGCGGAAGTTCACGAAGTTCGTGCAGAGCGTGTAGAGATCCCGCACGTAACGCGTGAGCCGCTCGACGTTGGCAATGGCTGTGGCTTCCGGTTCGAGCGCTTTGTCGGCGGCAATGAGCGCGTTGACATTATCCTTCGCTTTGCTGGCGAGAATTTCGCGCACGCGTTTGATGCCGAGCTTTTCCACGGTCGCGCCCGCTTTGCCCGCGCTCCAACATTCGTACGGGCCAAGTTTTGCCAGCAATGCCGCCCAGTCTGCTTCAGTGAGTTCAGGCTTATCGCCCAACAACGGTTTGACGGCATTGGCCTGCAAAGCGGCCAAGGCGGCGGCGTGCGCGGGATTGACAGCGCCTTTCAGCGGCAGCGGTTTGCCCGCCCCAACCTGGGCGAGTGGGAAATCCGCAATTTCCGTGGCCGAGATGCTCAAGTCTTTGGCGGCCACGGCGAGGTATTCCTCTTCCTTACGATTCAACAAAGCCACCGCGCGAGAATCGAAAGCCGCCAGCCGGCAGCGACCGAAGTAATCGTCCACTTTGGTTTTGATGGCACGCACGGCGGCGGCGGCGGTGGCGGTCGCGTCGCCCAGTGGCAGGATGTTGGCCTGATCCGCCTCGGCTTTTTTGTTCCAATCATCCCAAGCGGCGCAATCGGCAAAAAACGCATCCACCTTCGCTTGATCAATTCCCGCTTTGCCCGAGCGGTCCGGCAACGTCCCCATGCAGGAGGCGATGTCAATGACGACCGCTTTGGTCGCCTCGTCTTTGGCGGAGTCCGGAATGATCACGCCGTCGCCGTTGAGCGTGGTGTTGATGAAAATCTTGTTGGCATCGGAAGCATCGGCAACGGAAATGGCGGTCGCTTCCTTGAGCCCGAGATTGGTGCAAATCTGTTTGGCGGAGGCGAGCAGTTGTTTGCCTTCTGGCGTCGCGTCGTTGATCGCCGTAAACGGCACACTGTCGCCGCCTTTGATGAGGTCGTCCGGATTCTTCAACATGCTCCCGGCCCATTTGATGGCGGCGAGCAATTCGGGCACGCGAATCCGCCCGTCCTTGTCCGTGTCAATCAACGCAGCGGTTTTGACGCAGAACTCGAGGTTGGTCGTGGGACAAGCCAGCGCGACCCAGAGTTTTTGGTCGAGTTGTTCGAGATTCAGCAGATCCGCTCCGGTCGTGAGTTTGACCTGGTGAAATCCGCCGGCGGTGAAGAACTTCCATTGATGTTTGTTCATAGGAGTTATTGGGGTTAGGGAAAGTTGTGGGCGCAAGTTAGGGGACAGCAGGCAACGCTGGCAAGCGCTTACATCTTTAGTTGTGCTTCTGATTCAGTAGATTGTGGTGCTTTCTTCCTCGTCCACGGGCGTCTTTAACTCATCACACCGGAGGGTGATCCGGTTACGCGAATCGCCGGGCTTCACGCCTTTGACGGTAACTTCGAGGTTAACCGTTTGCTTGGGCTTGATGGTGGAAATGACGCTGAAATTCACCGCCTGCGCAGTCACGGTCCCTTGCGGCGAACTCACCGGAGCGACCTCGTCGTCGAAGGCGCCCGTGACCTTCACATTGTGAATATCTGCGAAGCCCTGGTTCGTCACCTTGATGGTGTAAACCGTGCTCTCCCCAATCTGAATCGGGTCGGGATTATCCACCACTTCCAAAGTCACTGCCGCGATACCCTTCCACAAGGTGCAAGCTTTCGCGGTGTCGCTCACTTCTCCCGCCACTGCGGTGGCGGTGTTGCAAAGTGTCCCGGCAGCCTTGGAGGTCAACTTCAAGGTCTGCGTCACCTTGCCGCGCGGCGCGAGGCTGGCAATTGTCCAAGTGGCTTTGTTCTTCTCGATGTTCGCCCCGGGTGCGGCAATGATCATGGTTTCCGGCGGGACGACGTCGGTTAAGACCACGTTTTGCAGCGTCGTGTCACCCGTGTTCGTCACGTGGATTTCATAGTCAGCGTTGCGACCCAGAATCTGCTCCTTGGTGCCGGTTTTCTCGACTTTCAATCCCGGGACCAGAATCACGGTGCAGGCTTCGTTCATGGCTTTGCCGGCGTTACTGCTGCTGGCGATGGCGATATTGCAAATTTTACCGCGCTGGTTGGCTTTGAAGGTGACGGCCAGCGGCTTGGATTGTCCCGGGTTCAAATCGCCGACGTCGAAGGTTAATTCGCTTTTGCCGCTGCTGTGGCTCATCCCGGCGGGCACGGCGTCAGTGACAACAATCCCGCGGGCGACCGCAGTGCCGGTATTCTTGACCAGGATCTGGTAGGTGACTTCCGCGCCAATGACCGCCGAATCCGGTCCGGTCTTTTCAATCACCACCACCGGTTTGCCGATGCGTGTGGCAACGCACACCCGCGGGTCTGCCGTCACCGTGGCGCAACTGACTACCGCCCCTTCTTTCTCCGCCTTATACCAGACCTTACCGACGACCGTCTGATTCGCGTCGAGGTCGCCCAACTTCCAAATCAACTGGCTTCCCTCCACGACCGCCGCCGGTTCGCTGCGCAAATACGTTACTCCGGCAGGAATGGCGTCGCGCACCACCACGTTGGCGGCACATGCCTGCGCCACGATTTTCAGTTCCATGGCAAACTCGCTGCCCAGCGCAATTTCCGGCGGCACCGATTTACTGAGGCAAATCAATCCCCAGGTGGAATCAGCGCAACTGGCCGTGCGAGCCGCTGCGGTGGTTTCTGATGTTGACCCACTCGCCGGCTGCGATTGGGACCGGGTGCTTTGGCATCCAGCGCCAACCAGAGCGACCAGCAGTGCCAAGGTGGGGAACAAATTCCGGCAGGATAATTTTGTTTTCATAAATATTTTCTGATTCTCGAATCCACGCTGCCGTCGCTCCCCACCGTGCCATCGCGCGCCGGAAATCGTTCGCCACCCGGCTGCATGCTTCCCGCGCCTGTGTCGGTGTGCCGGAGAGTCGCTCGTCAACAGCCTGCCTTTCGGCGATACGGCAGCCTTGAGCAAAGATACAAATTATTGCTAAGAACTGGACAACGACGAGCAAACTGGAATTCGACCTAATGTGAAGTTAGCGACTCGAGGCTGTTTGGCAAATTCTTTTCCAACAACTTGTCCCGGCTCTTTGAGAATATCCCTTATCGGACTTGATGAAAGTGACTCCTTTGGGCGTCGGCGCGTAACGCCACTGGCGTCCAGATGCCGAGATTAACGATGAGTTAGAAGGAGCGAACGCGGATTGGCATCATGGCCAGAGCGAAAGAAAAAGAGTTGAACCTGGCCGGGACAGCGGAAGTTTTGGGACTTGGTTGCCGCCAAACCAGGCTTATCTGGGAGCGCTATGCCGTTGACGGCACGAACTCACCCGGTGCTGCAACGAACCGCGCCGGAGACCGCTGCTCCCAGCTGATTTACTTCGCCGCTGCGGTGGAAACTTTCTCCGCCAGTTCGTTGTAACGGGTGACGACGTCATTGTGATTCGTCACCAGTTCGTTGAACTTCTGCACTGACGCGTTCAACCGTTCCACCAGATTGCTGATGCTGTCGTTGGCTTCGCTGATGCGCCGGTCGCGTTCGGTCACGGCATCCATCCAATTCGTTAGAGCGACTTGAAGTTGATCGCGTTCCCCCCGCAATTCCTCGCCCACCTTTTCCGCACTTTGCAACTTGTCCTTCGTCATCGTCAGTTCTTCGCGAGCACTGGTGAACTGCTCTTTGAAGTGCGTCAGATCCGCGGTTAGTCCAGCGATGTTCTTTTCCTGCTCCGTCACCTTTTGCGCCTGCGCCTGCCGAAATTTTCCCAAAATATTCAGGCTGAGATTCAGGTTGCGATTCTGCTGCCATTGAAACACACACAGCGCCGCCAGCACGACTACGCCCATGAGATTGAAGATTTGCAGTTTGCGATTCATTTCGCCGGGTCGCGGATCTCAAACGCCACTTTTTGCACGCCCGCGCCGCGCACCACGTCGAGCACGTGAATCACGTCGCCATGCCGCGCGTCCTGATCGCCGCTGATGAACACGCGCAGATTATCGTTCGTGTGTTGAAAGCCCGCGAGCCGCTGCGCGAGTTCATTCAAGCCCATCGGCTCTTT
>CAZKMR010000017.1:5510-22513 GCA_964553795.1 uncultured Bifidobacterium sp.
TGTGTTGAAAGCCCGCGAGCCGCTGCGCGAGTTCATTCAAGCCCATCGGCTCTTTATCGCAATACACCAAGCCCGCCTTGTCCACGGTGATGTTGATGAAATCCTTTTGCGTATCGGCGTTGGCAACGGTCGCGGTGGGCAGATTCACCTTTACGCTTTTCATATTTACCATGCTCAAGCTCACCAGCATAAATGCCGCGAGCAGAAAGAACATGATGTCAATCAACGGGATGATCTCGATGCGCGCGCTTTCCTCGGCGGGAAGCTTGGAGCCAAGTTTGACGGGCATAGACGCCTCAGGGAGTCGAGGGTCGCGCCGACACTGCGCGCGAGCGGGCGAAGTCTTCGAGATCGTGACCGTGATGCCGCGCGGATTGCACGATTAGTTCCACGTGATTGATGGTGCGTTCCAGGCGCGACCGAAAATGCGCGAGCCGGCGATTGAAAAAGTTGTACGGCAACAAGCAAAGAATCGCGATGCCTAGCCCGCAGGCCGTCGCAATCAATGCTTCCGCAATGCCGCCGCTGACTTTCGTCGCCGCCAGCTCTTCGCTCCCCACAAAATTGAACGAGTGCATGATGCCCACCACCGTGCCCAGCAATCCGAGCAACGGCGCGAGCGTGATGAACGTGCTCAGAATCCACAACCGCTTTTCCGCGTGCTCAATCTCATCGGTGGCGCGTAATTGCATTGCGCCAAGCAAGGATGTATGCGCGTGCAATAAACCTTCGTGCACGGTCGCCAACATTGGATCATTCGCCTGCCGCGTGAGTTTGACCGCGTGTTCAAATCGTCCTTGGCTTACAGCCTCAAATGTTTCGTTCAGCGTCGCAGCGCGCGTGCGACGATTTAATCCCCACCACCAAATGGAGCGTTCCACCACAACGATGAGGGCGGCGATTAAACAAAACAAAATCGGCCACATGATCGGGCCGCCTCGAACGAAAAAATCAACAACGACGTTGGCAAACAAAGGACTCATGAACGTTCTTTCGGCAGGACAAAGCGAATGGCCACTTCGTAGGCGCGCGGCACTCCGTCATTGAAGCGCCAGCGATTGCGAATCGTGCGCACGGCGGAGTCGTTCAACATTGGCCACGGCGAAGGATTGACGGCTTCCGCCGAAATCACACGACCATTTTCGCCGACGATGAACCGCACATTCACGACGCCTTCCTGACCTTCGTTTTGCGCGCGCCACGGATATTCGGGTGCGGGTTGCTTGCCGGCACCCTGACCATACGTGAGCGTTTGCACTGCGGGCGCGACGGGCGTCGCCACGGCATTATCATCGGCGCGCGTGGCGGTGTAACTCGCTTGCGACGCTTCGACGATTCGCGTCGGCCCTTCCACCGGCACCGCGAACGCCACGGCGGGTGACGGTAAGGCAACGGCGGTCGGTTGCGGCAAGTTGGGTTGAAGAATCGGCTGCGCGGTGGGCGGCGCAGCAACGGAATTGGCTACTTGCGGCGGAGCGAGATCGGGCAACGGCGCGCTTGTCAGTTCCACGTTCAACATCTCGACTTGCATCGGAGCCGGCTGTGGTTTGGCGGCCAGCGGTCGCGCGTAAGGCATCGCAAAACCCAGCGCGCCGATGAGCGAACAGCTCACCCACAACACCAAGGTGAAAACTGGAGCGAAGCGGGAATCTGAAGCAGACTGAATTTGAAGCGTTGGAACTGCGCCAGCATCCGTCGTTTCGGGACGGATGGCCCACGAACTCATTTCGGGCAGCGCAGCGACGCGTTTCATCGTGGCACAGGCTACTTTATGAGTCGTTTTGCCGCTGTCGGCTGCTTGCGTTTCTTTGATGGCTGTTTGCACTGCGTCCGGCCCAGTCGAGTGCAAAATCAGGCTAACTCGACTTGGATTGGCGCACGAAGAAACGTCGCCAGGTCAGCGCAAATCCCGTCCAAACCAGCAGCAGCGCCCCGGCAGACGCCAATCCCGCCACCGCTTTGCCAATGACGCCCAACGCTTCGCCCGTGTGCAGAAAGCGCGTCCACGACCGCAGTTGCCGCCCGCTGTTCTGGTCCGCGTAACCTTCCTTCTGCAACACGTTGCCGGTGTAGGGATCGAGCGTCAGCGTTGTCGTTGCGAACAACGGCCATTGGCCTTTCGTTTTAACCGACAACGTTACCGGCTGCGCCGCACCGCGACCTTCGCGTCCGCCTTCACCACGGCCCTCGCCGTTTCCGCCTGCGCGATTTCCTTCGCGAGTTCCCTCACCGCGACCCGTGCTCACTGCGGAAACTTCCGCTGACGGCAGATTTGTCGTCGTTGCCGCCGGAGCGTTGGTTGCGCCCGGACGACCGCCGCCACGTCCGCCAGTGCGATAAGAAATCTGTTGCCAATTTGGAAATTCCTTTTGCGCTGCGGCAAACATCGCCTCCAATCCCAGCGGCCGACTACCCGGTGGCGGCGTCGGAACTTCAACACTCGTCGCTGGTGCGCCCGGGCCGCCCTGTTGTGGCGGTTGATTGCCCGTAAGTTTGTAAACCATATCGCTCGCCCAGCGATACGAGATCGGCATGGCGGTCGCCGTGAGCACGATCAACACCGGTGCGCACCACAGTCCGACGGCGTTGTGCCAATTGAAATCACGCGCCTTGCCGCGCAGTTTGAAACTCATCAACCCGACCGATGCGAGAATTTTCTTCGTCCACTGGCGCGGCCACCAGAGATAAAGTCCGCTGACAGCGAGAAACAAGAATGCGGCGTTGCACGCGCCGGTGATGGCTTTGCCGAGCGCGCGCTTCTCGTCGTGCCCGCCGAGGTAGCGATGCAAATCAATCATCAGATGCATGAACTCGCGCGTGCCTTTCGCGCCTTGCTCATGAATCTCGCCGGAGTACGGATTCACATAGAACGCGTTCGTGCGTCCATAACTCACCGCGACCGCGATGGTGGGATCAGCTTCCAGCGTGATGTTGGACGGACGTTCGCCCGGTCGTTCCTCGCGCAACTTGGCGAGCATTTCGCCGAGTTCGATTGGTTTGGCATCCGCAGTCGGAGGTGCGACGCGGCGCACATCGCGCTCGGCCCAGGCGACGATTTCCTTTTCAAACGCCAGCGCCACACCAGTCGCCGACATGATGAAAATCACCACGCCCGCCACGACGCCGGCAATCAGGTGTAACCAGAAGAGAACTTTGCGAAATTTACCGTTCACATTTCAGCCCATTGTCGCAGGAGATTGTGGTAAACGCCGGTGATCTGAACCGCGGAGGGATGATTCGGATGATCACGATTCAAGCGCTGCAACGCGAGATCGAGATCGAACAGAATCGATCGCTGGCCATCATCGCGAATCATGCTTTGAATCCAGAAGAACGAACAAAGCCGCGCGCCACGCGTAACCGGCTTCACGTGATGCAGACTGGTCGCCGGATACAACACCATGTGCCCCGGGGGCAGCTTCACGCTTTTCAACCCATAAGCGTCTTCGACGCAGAGCTCGCCGCCGTCGTATTCCTCAGGCGCAGCGAAAAACAGGGTCGCGGACAAATCCGTGCGAATGCGATGCGGCGTGCCGGGCACTTGCCGAATGGCGTTGTCCACGTGCGTGCCGAAGGATTGTCCGCCGGAGTAGCGATTGAACAGTGGCGGGAACACCTGCAACGGCAATGCCGCCGCCATGAACAGCGGATTCTGTCCCAGCGCCTTGAGTATCATATCGCCGACCTGCCGCGCCGCCGGATGGCTTTCAGGAATCTGCATGTTGTCCTTGGCGCGTGCGGATTGATAGCCGGCGGTGACCTTGCCGTCCACCCACTCGGCCGCATCAAGAACTTTGCGCGCCTCGGCGACTTGCTCCGGCGTCAGGACATCAGGAATGACAATTAACATCGGAACAATGGTTAAAACCGAAACTCCGCCGTGAGCATCGCCGAACGGCCCGCGCCCGGAACGAAATGCCCGCCGCCAACGCGATCGATGTATCGCTCATCCGCGAGGTTGTAGGCATTCAGACGCAGCGTGATGTTTTTGTTCACCTCGTAAGCGAGCATGGCGTCGAAGAGCCAATAACCCGGCGCGCGCCGCACGTTGGCGTTGTTACTTTGATTGTTGGCGCGTTCGCCGACGTAATTCGCGCCACCGCCAATTTGCACGTGCCATGGCAGTTGATACGTCGTCCACAAATTGAACGAGTGTTCCGGCGTGTTGCCGAATTCCGCGCCCACTTCCGAGGCGTTGTTTGACTGTTTGATCTCGCTTTCCATGTAGGCGTAACCGGCGAATACCATCCATTCAGGGGTGATGCTGCCGGAGACGCCCAACTCGAAGCCTTGCACCATCTGCTCGCCGTCCAGAGTAACGGTGGTTCCTGCTGCGGTTTGGGTGCGGGCGTTGACTTTATCTGTGCGAAACACCGCCGCGCTCAACAGCAGGCGTTGATTGAAGAATTCCCATTTCGTGCCGAGTTCGTAGGTGCGGGTTTCTTCTGGATCGAGGTTGATGTTGTTGCCGCTGGTCGGCACGCCAGTGAGAACCAGGCCAGTATTGCCTTCCAGGGACGGATTAAATGAAGTCCCGTAACCGAAGTAGATGCTGCCATTCTCGCGAGGTTTGAAGACCAGCGCCGCGCGCCAGCTCAGCAAATCATCCGTCGAACTCAGCGCGTTCGGCGCGGCATAGTAATCCGTTTCAATGTGATCATACCGCGCGCCGCCGCTGAGTTCCCACATTTCACCAATAGAAATCGTGTCCGACAAGTACGGCGCGAATGTGTCGGCTTTGGCTGTGCTCGGAGTACCGGTGATTGCGGGCATCGGCCCCAGCGGCAGATCAAAAGGCGTCGGATTAAATAGATCAGTTTGCGGCTGATTCACGGCTTGGGCTGAGTTCCGATTGCCTTGATTCTCATGCGCAAACTCAAATCCGGCCACTACTGCGTGTTCCAGCGGCCCAGTGGTTAACTCGGCGACAAAATCCGTTTGATTCGCGAAAATCTCGTGTTCGATCTCGCGGCGCTGCAATTGGCGATTCAACAACGTGCTGTTGTTCACATCCGCAAAACGCGGGGCGGTGATGGCCGAGTTGCGATAGGTGCGCCCGTAGCGCGTCAAATTCCGCAGCGTCAACTCTTCGCTGAAATCGTGTTCGATAATCGCGGTGGCCAGATCGTTTTCGATATCTTCAAAATCGTAACCCTTGATTCCGTAGAAATTGTCGTAGTCCACTGGCGGCGCGCCGTTGCTGTAAGGCGCGAGCAACGGATTCGTATTCGCGGGCACCCACGGAATTCCGTAGTCCGGCACGTTCTCCTGAATCATGTGTTGGAAACTCAACGTCAGGCGGGTGGGCGTTCCCAATCCGAACGCCAATGACGGCGCGACACCGTAACGGGAATTCTCGACGTGATCGCGTCCGGGCGTGTCCGCTTCGGTGAGCATGGTGTTCAAGCGAAAAGCGCTGCCCGCGAGCCAGCCATCCGCCGTCGGGGCCAACGGCTGGTTGACGTCGAGCGTGAAGCGCCGGTAAGCATCCGAACCGAAGCCCGCCGTGCCGGCGTAAAACGGATCGAGCTTGGGTGACTTGCTGGACAAATTGATCGCGCCACCGGTGGTGCCGCGTCCGCCGTAGGATGAAGCGGGCCCTTTGGAAACCTCGATTTGCTCGACGTTATAGGGATCGCGCGAATAGGCGCCGTAATCGCGCACGCCATCCACATAAATGTCGCTGCGTGCATTGAAGCCACGAATCGAAAGGTTATCGCCGGGCAATCCGCCGCCGCCTTCGCCAGCTTGCATACTGATGCCAGGAACGTTGCGCAACACGTCGCGCAGACTCGTCGCGCCTTGCTCCTGAATCACGGCTTGCGGAATTACCGTGATGGTTTGCGGAATATCGCGAATCGGCTGGGTGTATTTTGGCGAGGAAACCGTCTCGGGTTTGTAGGCCGAGCGTTCCGCGCCTTCGACCACCACGTCGGGCAACTGTGCCGGCGCATTGGTCGTCGTGCCGGTCGGGTTGTTGGTTTGCGCTACGGCGGCAAAACCTTGTGCCATCAGCAGTGCGGTCAGGGGCTTACGAGTCTCGTCGTTCATGAGACGCAGAGACTACGCAAATCACGGCGGCTTCTGCTGTCGCTGCCTTGCCATTCTTTAACGGTCACTTGCGCCGCCAATCCGCTTGAGTTTTCCGGCAATCCCCGTAAGCAATGGGCAGAATGGAGTTTAATTCGGAGTTACCGCCAACCGACCCCGCCGCCATGGACGCGCTTGCCAATCGGCATTTGCTGCGCGGCCTCACGCTGCTGGAATCGAAAAGTCCGGCTGACCTGCAGGAAGCGGTGCAATGGTTCGATTCGGCCATTGCTTTGCGCCGCCAACTGCCGCTCGCCGCCAATCCCTGGTTTCGCTACGGATTGATCGCCGGTTACTTGAATCGCGGCGACGCATTCGCACGCCTCGGTTCAACGGAAGATCTCGCCGCTGCCGTTGCGGCTTTTGATGAGGGCCTCCTGCATCTACGCGAACTGCCGATGCGCGAAAGCCCGCTTTTTGTAAAACGGCTCGCCATCGCGTGGCTGAATCGCGGAATCGCGTTATCGAAGCAGCGATTGCCGGGAACTCTGGAAGCGGCAACGGAGTCGTTCTCCGAAGCGATTGCGGCGGCGAGAAACTACTTGGTGCTGGCACCTGAAGACGGGCGCGTGTTGTTGGCGAGTGCGTGGTTCAATCGCGCGAATGTCCTCATCCAATTCGATTCGCCGCGCGCTGAAGCCGCGCGCTCAGCCGCAATCGAATCACTAAAGTTGGCCGGTGTTTTTGAACACCAGGACGCCGTCGCCGCAGAAATCGGCTTTCGGACGCGACATGTCTTATGTCAGGCACTGGCACATTTGGTCGCGCAAGATCTGAAGGGCAACACCGCGAGTCGCGATGTCTGGTGGCACGAAGCGACGGATGCCGTGGATTCTGGCATGGCGCTGGCCCGGCATTGGGAAGCACGCGGCGCGGAACAATTTCGCGACGCGGCGACGGCGTTGTTTCGCTTCGGCTGTCGCGTGTATCAACTGCATCAGCCGCATTTTCTCACGGAATTTCTGTTGGAAAATCTCGACCCGGAGCAGTCGCCCAATGCCTTGGTCGCCGATGCCGCGCTTCAAGCCAGCGCGGCCGAAGCGTTATGGCAGCGCTTGGGGGAATTGCATCGTGACGGCTTTCAGAAACTAAATACGCCAGAGTTTCAGAAAACTCTGGCGCAATTGCGGGAAGTGCGTTTGACGGGCGAGCGACTGAAGGAATTACAACGCGCGCTCAAGGACGCGTGATCAATCGTCGGCGCCGCCCTTTTCTTCGATCTTGTTCGCGAGGTAATGTTCCACGAACAACAGTCCGCCGTCACCGGCGCGTTGGACGATCTGGAGCAGTTCGTCCATCGAAGAAACTTCCTCGAGCTGTTCCTTGATGAACCATTGCAGCGAATTTTGCGTGAAGGGATCGCCTTCCTTCTGGGCCAGCGCGAGGATGTCCTTGATGGAATCGGTGACCTTCAACTCGTGATTCAACGCGAGTTGCACCGCCTCAGTGGCGGACTTGAATTTGCACTTGGGCGCGGGAATCGCGGGAATTTCCAAGCCGATGCCGGCGTCGAGAATGTATTTGATGAACCGATGCGCGTGATCGCGCTCCTCGGCAGCCTGTTTGGCGAAGTGAAGGTGCAGCCGGGGCAATCCTTCCAGTTTGAACCACGCGGAAATGGCTTCGTACTGGAGCGAAGCGAGGAACTCCATGCCGACCTGCGCGTTGAGCGCGGCGGCCACTTTCTTCGAGATGAGCGGCGTCATAGCGAGGACGAATATGAACGGCTGCGGACTGCTCCGGCAAGCCATTCTTTCGCCGCCGTCACCGCCGGATTTGAGGTCCGGCGAGTCGCCGTTTTCTCGGCCCGCTTCGCCTGACGCAACCCGGCAAGCTGCTGATGGAACTGCATGAAATGCTGAAATTGCTTCGCGCTCATGCCGGAAACAGTAGTCGCGACAGTGAAATCCCGCTGCCGGTGGCTTGCGATTCTTTGACGGTGAATTGCGCCGGTGAATTTATCGCGCCGCGTCATCAGCAGGCTCAGATATTTGGAAGAAGTTCGCCGGGAGCCGATTGAACTCGCGCCAGAAATCGTGCGGAATCCTCACTTCGCGCGCTTGTTGGCGTTCGGCTTCGGAGAGTTGAAGTTCGTCGCTCTCGCTGAACAGCACGACGCGCTGTTTCACGTCGGGCATCCGCCGCGCCACGCGGTCCGGGATGCCGAGATGGTATTCGCAATGACCGCGACCACAAATGACGATGGCAATTCGATCGCGCCCGACGGGCGACTGGAGAAAATCGGTCAGTCGTTCGGCCATGGTTTCGTCGCGCGCAATCTGCGCTTCGACAATGGGCCGAAGTTTTTCCGGATCAAACGCCATGTGCACGCTCAACACGCGCGTCAGCAGCTTTATTAGGGCGGCAATATTCGGATTATTCGGCGAATAAACATTGGACCCGGCAAGGCCTGCAGTTTGAAATAACCCGGCGACTTCCGTCACGGTTGCGTGACGATACCCTTCGAAGACGCCGCCGGAGTCGGTTGCCTGCAACGCCGCATTGAACGAGTAGCCCACGCTATGGGATAGATCGAGCCAAGCCAGTTGGTGAACCGGATCAATTGTGAGCGACCCGGTCCCGAAGCGGGTATCTGCTCCCTCAAGCAGCGCGGCTCGGGCCAATGAGAAACTGACGAACAAAGTGATCACGATTGCCGCCCGTTTTCTCCGGAAGTTCATAGATCGGCCGTGATTAAGTCGCAGTCCGTCAGAATCGGCAACGACATTTTCGCCTGTTGAGATTCAAAAGCAAATACCGCCGCGGGAACACTCCCGCGGCGGTATCATCTGCGGAACAAATTACTTTTGCGGTGCGGCGCCTGCGATGCTCAAGGTGAGCTCAATCTGATTGGCCACCTTGTCTTCGTTTTGGCCGGGCTTGATGTTGAAGTCGGCGCGTTGAATCGAAAAGTTCGAGCGAATGACGAGCAAATCGCCCTTCATCTGGCCGCCGCTGCGATCCGCGAGTTTGCCCGGCAAATAGGTCAACTTGACCGGCACGGATAGTTCCTTCTCCACGCCCTTGAGTGAGAATGTGCCCACGGCGGTGGCGGTCGTGACGTTGCCTTCGGTTTTTACACCTTTCAGCGATTTCACGTCGAAGGTGATTTCCGGATGTTTCGCCACGTCAATCCAGCCGGCGCTGTGCATGTGTTCCTGCATCATCGTATTCGGCACGGTGAGCGATTTGGTCGCGACCACGATCTTGCCGGTGGTGGCGGCGGGATTCTCCGGGTCAAATGTGACTGTGCCCGTAATGCCGCTGGCGCTGCCATTGATGGCTTCGAGCGGGGCATCAAGCTGGAACACGACGTTGTTGACACCTTTCGGATCTTTGAAGTCGAACGACTTCGGCGCAGCGGACGCCGCCACGGCGACGCTTCCGGCCACGAGCAGGGTAACCAGGCTTTTCTTCATAGGATTTAACTGTTTTCGGTTTGTTGTGGTTTGGTTTGTTTACGAATAAAAAAAGAGCCACCGAATAGTGCCGCAGCGACGGCCAAGCCGCCGCCGAGAATATCCAGGCCGGGGATGAATTTGTCCTGCCACTGGATTTGTTCGATCTCGGTGATTGGATCAATGGACTTCACTTGAACGCGATTCTTGGTCCAGCCCGGGTTGGCGCCGCCGACCAGCCAGAGCGCCACCGTGGTGAACGCCAGCACGGCAGCAATGATTTGCAGGGCGCGTTTCATACAGGTCCTCAAGTAGTGGCACAGGTTTAATTCAAGTCAAACAAGAGCACTTGCGATTTAGCGGTGGCGGTGAGGCGCAACCGCGCTTCCTCACTGACCGCTGCGGCGTCGCCCGCGTTCAATCGCGTGCCGTTCAATTCCACCGCGCCTTCCGCCACCTGCACCCACGCATGACGCTTGGGCTGGAGCGAATGTTCAACCGCATCGCCGGGATTCAACCGGGCGAGGAACAATTCCGCGTCTTGATTGATGGCGATGGAATCCTCGCGCCCCGTCTTGCTCGCGACCAGATGCAACTGGCCGGCCGGCTTGTTCGCGAAATGTTTTTCGCCATAGCGCGGCTTCACGCCGCCTTTGTCCGGACGAATCCAGATCTGCAACAGATGCGTCTCGTCTTTCTCAGACGGATTGAACTCGCTGTGCAACACGCCCGTGCCGGCGGCCATATACTGAAAATCGCCGGGCCGAATCACACTGCCGTTGCCCATGGAATCTTTGTGTTCCAACGCGCCTTTCAGCACATAGCTGATGATTTCCATATCGCGATGCGGATGCATGCCAAATCCGCCGCCGGGCGCGATGCGGTCGTCGTTAATGACGCGCAAGGAACGGAAACCCATGTGCGCCGGGTCATGATACTCGGCGAAGGAAAAGCTAAATCGGCTGTCGAGCCAACCGTGATTGGCGTGGCCGCGCTCTTCGGATTTTCGGATCGTCATCATAACGTTTCTCTTTCTCTTAAAGTTATTGTTCTCGTCGTCGTCCTCGTTCTCGGAAACGACGTTTCGTTTCATGGACACATGATTAGCCGGCCCCGCCAAATCCGCCCAATACTTTGATGCTCGCGAAACGATGCCTAAAAGGCATGGACGACGCCGGAGCGGTGCTAAAGCTACCGCAGTCCAGACGCTGGCGCGCGTACCGTGCGCTATTAACCCCGCGAGGCGTGTGGACTGCGTGCGGCTTCAGCGCCGCTCTCCAAGTGCGACTGGAGTGTTCACAATTCGGTGACGTTCTCATTTCGACAAATCATTCTGCACCTGCTCTAATCCGCCCGTGGAACTGCGACACCTCCGCTACTTCGCCACCGTGGGCGACTTGTTGAACTTCACCAAAGCCGCGCAGAAGCTTCGTGTCGCGCAACCCGCATTGAGCCGGCAGATCCGCGATCTCGAAGCCGAACTCGGCGTGCAGTTGTTTGATCGCACCCAACGCGCGGTGAAGTTAACCGAAGCGGGCAACGCGTTTCTCAGCGAAGCAAAGTCGGTGTTAACCCGCGCCGACGAAGCGGTGAAAATGGCGCGCGGTGTGGCGCGAGGCGAACGCGGCGAAATTCACGTCGGCTATGCGCCCTCGCTCACCGTGGAGTTGCTGCCGGCGGCGCTGCATTCATTTCATAACGTCGCCCCGGGCGTGCACGTGAAATTGCACGATCTTTCCAGCGACGAAATGATGCGAGGCGTGCGCGACGGGAAATTGCATCTTAGTCTGGTCGCCCGACCGGAAGCTGAGACGTTGCGCGACTTGAAATATGAGCCGTTGCAGGATTATCCCATTTGCGTGGCGCTGCCCCCGAAACATCGACTGGCGCGCGCGAAGGCCGTGCGCTTGGAACAAATCGTGAATGAGCCGTTCGTCGTTTATTCGCGCGCCGAATATCCTGAGTACCATGCGATGCTGAAGGACCTTTTCCAGCCGAGCGGTGACTCGTTGCGTATTGTGGAAGAGCACGACAGCGCGCCGAGTCTGATCGCGGCGGCGGGAATTGGTCGCGGGCTGGTTATTGGCCCAGCGTGTTTGGGAATGCTGGCCGGCTCGAAACTGAAATTCCGTCCGCTCACTCCCGCGCCACCTCCGGTGCAACTGGGCGCCGTGTATGATGCCGCGCGACTCAGCGGCGCGGCGGCAAAGTTTCTCAACGTCGTGAAGGCGGCTTCGCCGCGTGGTTAATTGGCGGTTACGATGGCATCCAGTTGGTGTTCCTGGTGCCGCCACCAGAGCCAGCAGGCGAAACCAATCGCCGCGCCGCCGAGATGCGCCGTGGCGGCGACATTGCTGAAGCCGTTCAGTTGCATGAACAGTCCGACCGCCTGCATCAAAAGCCACAATCCGAGCGCGCCCCACGCGGGGATTTGAAACCAGCGAAAATACAGAAAGTAACGAAACATGAAGCCGAGCCGGGCTTTCGGAAATTGTAGCGCGTAAAACACGATAATGCCCGAGATGCCGCCGCTCGCGCCGATGCACGGCGTGGTGGAACTCGGGTCTGACAACAAATGAATGATGTCTCCCGTCAACGTCGCCGTGAGAATCAGCAAGCCGTAGCGAACGCGACCGAGGAAATCCTCGACGTTGTCGCCAAAGACGAGGAGGAAATACAAATTCCCGACCAGATGAAAAATCCCGCCGTGGAGAAAAAATGATGATAGAAGCGTCAGTCCGCCCCAACGCCAGCGGTCCGCCGGCACGAAACCAAACTCATCAATGCGGGTTTCGTCGCCAAATCCCCAAATGCTGACCAGCACAATCAGCAGGGCGAGCGCCCAGGTAAAGAGCGGCCAACGTCGCAGCGCATTGGTCTCCGTTTCGACCGGAAAACCGAAGATCGCGGGAATCCACTTCCAACTTTCGGCCGGCGGTTCATGGGAATGTTGTTGCTCGCGCAAGTTTTCCAGGCGGTGGCGGGCGAGGGTTTCGATTCCTTGCAATTGCAATTCATGTGTGGAAGCGACGGCGCCTTCCGGCACAGCTTCAAATTCCTGTGAATCGAACCAAACCACGTTACACGTTTTGCAGGCATCGAGTTCCAGCGGTGGAGCGGCGGAGCTAAATAGCCGCATTTGCCGCTGACAAAAGGGGCAGGATTTGTCCGCGCGTGTGGCGTTGCGATTGATCTCGCGAATCAGACCGGTGACGAAGCGATCACCGGTGACGCGGCGGATTTGCGGAAACGTTACCGCCCGCCCCTGGCAACCCGGACACAAATAGAACAGCCCGTCGCGTTGGCGCATGGTGTTCAGAGACGTCCCGCAGTTCGGGCAGTTCGGCATGGCGCAGACCGTAGCGAGTTCGTGCTGACGGCTCAATTGCACGTTGGCGGGAATCTTGTAATGCAGTCGCACGCGACGGGTTGCGTTCTGGAGAAGTGCGGGCAAATTAATTCAGCCGAGCGTTGTGCCGCGGCGGAGTTCGCGCCAAACTGTTGGCAGAACCCGCCCGCCCGACGACTCTAGGCTTGTCCCCAGTGGGTGTTGTCAGTGCCGAACGGGTGAACAAGTTAACTATCCCGGAAACCCCGGTCGCAATGTTGGGTGCGGGTTGGTCCGTGGTTTCACCAGCAGTCATGTCATTCGAAGCGATTCTAGTCCTAATCATTCTGTGCAGCGCCGTCGCGTTGTTCATCAGTGAGAAGGTGCCGATTGACGTCGTGGCGCTACTCGTGTTGGGCGCCGTGATGGGATTGGGACTCGTGGCGCCGACGGAAGCCATTTCTGGATTCAGCAATCCGGCGACCGTGACGGTCGCAGCGATGTTTGTGTTAAGCGCGGGACTGCAACGAACCGGCGTGCTGCGAGGCCTGGGACGCCGGCTGTTTCCGTTCGGAAAGTATCCGCTCGTGCTCATGGTGTTGATCACGGTGACGATTGGTGTGGTTTCCGCGTTCATCAACAACACTGCGGCAGTCGCGGTTTTTCTGCCGCTCGTGTTGGGCGTGACGTCGCGCCTGAAACTTTCGCCCTCAAAATTTTTGATGCCAATGTCGTTCGCCTCCGAGTTCGGCGGTGTCTGCACTTTGATCGGCACGTCCACCAATCTGCTCGTGAGTTCGATTTCCGCCGATTACGCGAAATTGCATCCCGAGGTCGAGGGGTTGGGGGCATTCTCGATGTTTGAGATGGGCAAGCTGGGATTGATCCTCTGTGTGGCGGGAGTGATTTACCTTGTGGCCGTGGGCTACTGGTTGTTGCCCGCCCGGCGGGGCGAACAGTTGGTGGAAGCGTATCAACTGGGAAATTACATCACTGAACTGCGGGTCATGGCGGACTCGCCCTTGATTGGAAAATCCGTTGAGGCCAGCGGGCTGGGGAAAAAATCCGACGTGTGGGTGCTGGAGATTCTCCGGGGCGACAAGAAAGTCTGGGCGCCGTTGGACGAGCCGATTCGCGAGGGCGACGTGCTGCTGGTGGAAGGCAAGCTCGACAACCTCATCGAATCCAAGGACCGGATGAAACTGGAGATTGCGCCGGAATTCAAACTGCAAGATGAGACGTTGCAGAAGAAGGAATTGATGCTGGCCGAAGTGATGGTGTCGCCGGCCGCCCGCGTGGCCGGGCGCACCTTGCGCCAATTGGATTTCAATCACCGCTACAACGCCATCGTGCTGGCCATCCAACGGAAGGGCCAGCCCTTGCGCGAGAAACTCAATTCCGTGCGGTTGCGGTTTGGCGATTTGTTGCTGCTGCAGGCGTCCGAAGCGGCGGTGGACAAATTACGCCCCGACGAGGACTTCATTGTCTTGAATGAGAAAGAGGAAATGAGCCTGCGCCCAGGCAAAGCGGTGATCGCGCTCGCCATCCTGACCGTGGTGGTCGGGCTGGCGGCTTTGAAAGTGATGCCGATCCTCGTCGCCGCCGTGCTGGGTGGTTTGGCGATGTTGCTGACGCGGTGTCTGCGGATTGAGGAGGCGTATCAGGCGATTGATTGGCGCGTGATAATTTTGCTGGGGGGAATTCTGCCGCTCGGCATGGCCATGGAAAAAAGCGGATTGGCCACGTTGATTGCGGAACAAACCGTGGCTCTGGTCGGCCCGCTGGGGCCGGTGGCGGTGCTGGCGGCATTTTATATCATGACCGCGGTGTTGACCGAATGCATGAGCAACAACGCCTCCGCCGTGTTGCTGGCGCCCATTGCGATTTCAACGGCGATGCAAATGGAAATCAGCCCCAAGCCGCTGTTACTGGCGATCATGTTTGCGGCTTCAACGAGTTTCGCCACGCCGGTGGGTTATCAAACGAACATGATGGTGCATAGCCCGGGGGGCTACCGCTTTCTGGACTTCATGAAAGTGGGCACTCCGCTCATTGTGATATTTTGTATTCTGTCGGTTTATTTTATTCCAAAGTTCTGGCCGTTCTGAGGAACGCAATTGGGGCGAGTTCCCGTCGTGTGGCGGCGCCGATTTAGTTATGAATTCTGAAGTGTTTCATTCTCATGAGCCGAACCAGACGGAAGCGCACGCCGCGGCACGTCTGGTGCGAGTGGCGCAGGCGGCCGGGGTGCGTACGATTTTTTGCGTGGACGAAACGGTGGCCACGTGTTTGCGGGTGCGGCAACTCGGCGCCGGCCTGCGGTTGCTGGCGGCCAGTCCCTCGCGTGAAGTATGTCGCGCTTTGGCGGCGCTGCAGGTGGACGTGATGTTTTTGCCGGTCCGCTTTCTCAATCGCTACAAGCAGGCGCAAAATGCGATTGGCGGCGGGTTGCAACATGGCAAGCTTGCGGCGCAGGAGCGGTTGCTTTGTTCGGTGGGCTCCAGTCAGCCGGATGCGGGAGAATTCCTGCTCGTGTTGGAAGCCGGAGCCCGCACTCCCGCATTGTCCTTGCAGGAATTGACCCGCAACGCCGAAGGCGTCCGGGCAGCGGTCATCGAGGCCGCCATCACTGCCGCGTGTGGCGTGGCCCGGGCCGCGCGCCGCGGCAAACGCCTGGGCGCGATTTTTGTGTTGGGCGATTCAGAAAACGTTTTGCGCCAGTCCCGCCAACTCGTGCCCAATCCGTTCGAGAATGTGGTGACGGACAAGCGCTCATTGCTCAATCCGAACTTGCACGAAACGCTGGTCGAATTGGCCAAACTGGATGGCGCCTATGTGGCGCGCGGGGATGGATTGATCCGCACGGCCGGAGCGTTTCTTGGGGCTGATCCGAAACAAGTTCGCCTGCCGCAGGGATTGGGCGCGCGTCATCTCGCCGCCGCCTCGATCACGGCGCGTACGAGTGCGACGGCGATTGTCGTTTCCGCCACCGACGGGCAGGTGCGGGTTTTTTCGAGTGGCGAACTGGTCCTGCAACTGGACCCTGATTCACTTTGATCTCAACCGCGACCATGCCACCCGACCGCGCCGCGCGCGCCCGATGTCGCCGGCCAACGGAGCGACCTGGTAAACCATGAAATTTTTTGTTACCCAATTTATTTACTTTCTGCAAAACCGCGCCAGCCGGCGCAACGTCAAGGCATTGCTCCGCTTCCTGGCGGTGCTGCTGGGGTTGGTTATTGTGTACAGCGTGCTGTTCCATTTCCTGATGGCGCACGAAGGGCAGAAGTTCAGTTGGGTGACCGGGTTTTATTGGACGCTAACGGTCATGTCCACGCTGGGCTTTGGCGACATCACGTTCACATCAGATTTGGGCAAGCTGTTTTCCATGGTGGTGCTGGTTTCCGGACTGGTATTCCTGCTGATGCTGCTGCCCTTCACATTCATTCAGTTCTTTTACGCGCCGTGGATCGCGGCCCAGGAAGCAGCGCGGGCGCCGCGGCGACTGCCGGACGATGCCGAGGGTCATGTGGTGTTAACGCATCATGGCCCGGTGACGACCGCGCTGATTCAAAAGCTGAGACAGTTTCAGATTCCCTACGTGCTCGTGGTGGCGGATCACGTGGAGGCCGGGCGGCTCCACGACGAGGATGTGCGCGTGATGGTCGGCGCCCTCGACAATCCTGAGACGTACCGGCGCTTGCGCATCGACCATGCCGCCATGGTGGTGACGACGGCGACCGATGCCGCGAATACCAACATCGCGTTCACGGTGCGGGAGCTGCATAAGACGCTGCCGGTTTTCGCCACGGTGCGGGATGCCGCCGCCGAGGAAATTCTCAAACTTGCTGGCGCCACCCACGTTCAGCATTTAGGGCGCGACCTGGGGCATTCACTGGCGCGCCGCACGATTGGCGGGGATGCGGTGACGCACGTGATCGGTCGGTTTGATGAATTGCTCATTGCCGAAGCGACGGCCAGCGGCACACCGCTGGTGGGAAAAACCCTGCGCCAAAGTCGGCTGCGCGAACTGACCGGCCTGACCGTGGTGGGCGTTTGGGAGCGTGGCAAATTTGAAACCGCCGGGCCAGAAACGGTAATCACGCCGAACACGGTCTTATTGGTGGCGGGCTCGCACACGCAATTGCAAAAGTACAACGAACTCTTCTGCATTTATCACGTCGCCA
>CAZKMR010000017.1:22613-35305 GCA_964553795.1 uncultured Bifidobacterium sp.
TCGCACACGCAATTGCAAAAGTACAACGAACTCTTCTGCATTTATCACGTCGCCAATGCTCCGGTGATCATCATCGGCGGCGGCCGAGTCGGTCGGTCGGTGGGCGAAGCGCTGGAACAGCGGGGTCAGGAGTATCGGATTGTGGAGCGATTGACCACACGCGTGCCGGCGTCGGAAAACTATATCCACGGCGACGCTCAACAGATTCCGGTGCTCAAAAGCGCCGGGTTTGATGCGGCGCCGGCGGTCATCATCACGCCGCACGACGATGACATCAACATCTACCTCACCATCTTGTGCCGCAAACTGCGGCCGGATATTCAGATTGTCTGTCGCGCCACGTTGGAACGCAACATCGCCACCTTGCATCGTGCGGGCGCGGATTTTGTCATGTCTTACGCATCCATGGGGGCGAACATGATTTTCAATCTGCTGCGGCGGAGCGATATTCTCATGGTTGCCGAGGGATTGGACGTGTTCCGCGTGCGTGCCGGCGAGCAGATGGCGAATCAGACGTTGCTGCAATTGCCGATTCGCGCCGAGACCGGCTGCAACGTGGTGGCGGTCCGACAGGAAGGCAAGTTGCACATTAATCCCGATCCCGAACTGCCGCTGCAAGCTGCGGACGAAATTATTCTGATCGGCACAGTGGAAGCCGAGAATCGTTTCCTGAGTCGGTACGGCAAATTGATCGAACGTTCCGGCGCGTCGAGTTGATTCGAAGCGGTCAGGGGCGACCGCTCGTTGACACCGCCTTCACTTCGCCCGTAACTTTCATTGGATGTTTGAACTCGTTTCCGAATACCCGCCCGCCGGCGATCAGCCGCAAGCGATTGCGAAGCTGACCGAGGGCGTGCTGGCGGGCGCGAAACATCAGGTGCTGCTCGGCGTCACGGGGTCGGGCAAGACGTTCACGATCGCCAACGTGATCAAGAACGTGAACAAACCCACGCTGGTCATCTCGCACAACAAGACGCTCGCGGCGCAGCTTTACGCGGAGTTCAAAAGCTTCTTCCCGCGCAATGCGGTCGAATACTTCGTCAGCTACTTCGATTACTACCAGCCGGAGGCCTACATCCCGCGCACGGACACGTTCATCGAAAAAGATTCGAGCGTGAACGCGGAGATCGAGCGCATGCGGCTTTCGACGATGAGTTCGTTGTTCGCGCGGCGCGACGTGATCGTAGTCGCCAGCGTGTCGTGCATCTACGGCACGGGCAGCAAGGAAGACTATGAAAAGATGGTCATCCCGCTGCACGTCGGACAGGCGTTGTCGCGGGAACAATTGTTATCGCGCCTCGTGGACCTGCAATACACGCGGAACGACATCACGTTCGAGCGCGGGCAATTTCGTGTGCGCGGCGACACGGTGGAGTTGTGTCCGGCAGGGCGGGAGGACGCATTGCGCATTGAGTTTTTCGGCGACGAGATTGAGCGCATCACGGTGTTCGAGCCGTTGACGGGCGAACAGACCGAGAAGCCGGCGAACACGATGATCTTTCCGGCGACGCAGTTCGTGACGACGAATGAAAAGATGAAGCGCGCTATCCTCGCCATCCGCGAAGAGCTCGGTACGCGCATCGCGGAATTCGAACGCGATGGAAAGCTGCTCGAAGCGCAGCGCATCAAGATGCGCACGGAATACGATCTCGAAATGATGGAGGAGATGGGTTTCTGCTCGGGCATCGAGAATTATTCGCGCCATATCGCCAATCGCCCGCCCGGCTCACGGCCCGCGACGGTGATTGATTTCTTCCCGGATGATTATCTGCTCGTGCTCGACGAATCGCATGTCAGCGTGCCACAGATCGGCGGCATGTATGAAGGTGATCGCTCACGCAAAACGGTGTTGGTCGAGCATGGCTTCCGGCTGCCGAGCGCGTTGGATAACCGGCCGCTGAACTTTCTGGAATTCCAAGCGATGCAACCCCAGACGATTTACGTCAGCGCCACGCCCGCGCCGCGCGAAATTGGTTGGGCGCAAGGCAAGGTAATCGAACTCGTGGTGCGCCCGACCGGACTCATTGACCCCAAAGTCACGATCAAACCGCTCAAAGGGCAGATTGACGATCTCATCGAGGAATGCCGCAAACGCGTGGACACCAAGGAACGCGTGCTGGTCACGACGCTTACCAAACGCACCGCCGAGGAACTCACGGATTATCTG
This sequence comes from uncultured Bifidobacterium sp., assembly GCA_964553795.1. GTDB lineage: Bacteria > Verrucomicrobiota > Verrucomicrobiia > Limisphaerales > JADLHS01 > JADLHS01. The sequence continues at coordinate 24,781 of CAZKMR010000017.1, forward strand.
CGCGACATCGGCGTGAACGTGCGCTACCTGCACAGCGAGATTGATGCGATTGAACGCGTGGAGATTTTGCGCGCGCTCCGCAAAGGGGAGTTCGACGTACTCGTTGGTATCAATCTGCTGCGCGAGGGGCTCGACCTGCCGGAAGTTTCACTCGTGGCGATTCTCGATGCGGACAAGGAAGGCTTTCTCCGCAGCGAAACGAGCTTGATCCAGACCGCCGGTCGCGCTGCGCGACATTTGAACGGCGAAGTCATCCTCTACGCCGACGTGATGACGGACAGCATCAAGAAGTTTCTGGCCGTGACGGAGTATCGCCGCAAACGGCAACTTGCCTACAACGCGGAGCACAACATTACGCCGCGCAGCGTCAAGCGCGCGGTCGAAGAGAGTCTTTCCAGTGCCGCGTTCCAGTCCGATAGCAAAGCGGTGGCGGTTTTGCGCGACGCGGGGGCCGACTTCGATGTTACCGAAACGGTTCGCGAACTTGAGGAGGAGATGCTCGCCGCCGCGAACAATCTGGAATTTGAGAAAGCGGCTTTGCTCCGAGATCAGATCAAAGAATTGAAGCGGCATCTGGATGGAGTGACGGCGGCTTCACCCGGCGCGGCAGCGCGCATCAGTTATTCCAAAGGGGCAAAGACCAAACGCAAGCTCCCGGCTCGGTCGCGTAAAGCGTGAATGCCGGTCAACCCGTCTGGGTTTGGGGCGAAGGCTCCAGACTGGGCGCGGATTGTTCGGATTCTTTGGCGCGATGTGGGATGTTGAGGGCCACGCTCAGCCCGAGAATGCCCGTGAACAAATACAGGTCGTGCGCAATGGCGCCGTAAAGCGTCAGGAAAAAGATGGCGCGAACCACGAATAGCGCCAGCAAGAGAGCGTTGATGCGACGCAGTTCCGGCAAACTATCGCGATAGGCAACGTAGAGATAACGGATGCCCGCCACGATCAGCCAGATGAACGCGATGAAGCCATATATCCCGAAGGTAATCAGCAAAGATAGCGGGCCGTTGTGATAATCACCGGCCATCAGCGCGCCTTCCCAGTTTTGCGCCCGACCCGATTGCATGGACCAGGCGGTCATATACATGTCGTCCCAGTTCAGATTGTAACCTTTGCCGCGGAATAAATAGGCGGGCACTTGTTTCCACGCTTCGCGCCACATTTCCAACCGCCATTCGGAGGAGTCGCGCGCGGAAAGTTCAACCCCGGGGTCAAAATCCAACGGTAGAAAGCTCAAGGCGCGCTGCACCGTGAACGGCAGTTCTTTGCTGAAGCCAACCAAAAGTGCGCTGGCCAAAATCAGCAATCCCGCCATCACCAACGCCACGCGCGTCCGCCACAGTTTTTCGACAAAGAACAACACCACAAACGTCATGAACATGACGATGGTGATGGAGCGGAACCCGCCCAGCGTGCCGGCGCCGAGGAGCAATACCGCCAGTCCGGCCCGCCACGGGCGCGAGAAGTCGAACAAGCCACGGACGCCAACCCGGGCCAACAACCAGAAGAATACCATGGTGGCGGCCAGAGCCACGCCGCGCAGCCGGGTTTGGGACAGGGGATTGCCTTCGAGGAGCGTTTCCCCGGCCACATCGAAGTCTGCGGGAAACAGGTAATAAACAAAGCTGGCCGAGGGGCCGATCCAGGACGCCACGCGACTGGCGGCAGCGAGCATTCCCGGCAGGAAAAATAACGCGGCATAGAAGGCCGCGCGTTCGCGCGGCACCGCTTTGCTCGCCAGCACAAAAAATCCCGCAATGGCGCTGAACAGGTAGAAGTAGTTTTTACCGCCAATATTGCCGGATCGGAAAATGCCGAGACTGATACCGCCGGTGGCCATGGCCGTCATCCCGATGACGACGGCCAGCGCCAACATCGGCCAGGTAAGCATGGGCACTGGCGAAAGCCGGTTTTCTTCGTCCGTAATGGAGCGGTTCAACAGCACCACCAGCAAGCCGACAAACGCAACTATTGCCCATAAAGCTGGCCGGCCGGGCAAGGCTGGCATCGCACTCATGTTCCACGCAACTACCAGCAGTGGATGATACCACTTCATCATGAGCGGGATCGTCAAAGCAATGATGGCGCAAGCGACGATCATGACGCTGACCGGGTCCTGGGCATCGGCCAGCAAGTAGCCCAGCAACAACGCCAACGGTAGGCAAATCCCGAATATCAGGTGCTTCCTTGAAACAGAGAACGTACTCGCCATGGAGCCGGCGATTAAAGGCGGGCGCTGCCCATTGTGCAATCTGAATCTTCGGGGGTTGCCCCGGGAAATGAATTGCTGCGTCCCCGGGGCGCTGTCATGCTGGCGTGGGGGCGTCGAAACACGGACGTCCGCGCTGATTTTGAACCGGATGCGAAGCCACAAGTCCAAGCTGCATGTCACGAACTAAGCGTTTTGCCGGAGCGGTGCTCTCGGGCTACGCGTTGATTCTGGCCAACATTCTTTACACGCTCGCCTCCATCCCACTCGCGCTGCACTACTTGTCCAAGGAGGAATTCGGCTTATGGGCGTTGGTGGTGCAGGTTTGCAACTTCAACCAGATCCTGATCGACCTCGGCATGTCCAGTGCCGTCACGCGGGTGCTGATTGATCACAAAGATGACCGTGGTTCGGCCAACTATGGCTCTGTGGTGCAAACCGGGTTTTTGATTCTGGTCGTTCAAGGCGTTTTGCTGGCGGGGGCGGGAGTGACCATCAGCTATTGGTTGCCAGGCTGGATGGATGTTCCGGTCGAGCATTGGCGCATTTTCCGGCTGTTGGTCATGTGGCAATGCGCCTTGTTGGGGATCTCGATGGCGATGCGGATATGTGCGTTCATCCTGCAAGCGCACCAACGTTTTGACATCGGTAATTACGCCCAACTCGGCGGTTTTCTGTTGGGCTTGTCCGGTTTGTGGGTCGGGTTCGAGTTGGGTTACGGACTATTCAGCCTGTTGCTTGGGGCGGCGGTTTCCACGCTATTCGCCGGCGGTTTTTGTCTGTGGCAAACGTGGCGCCTGCATTTCTTCCCGCGCCGCGGCCACTGGGGTCGCCCGAATCGCGTGATTTTCAAGGAACTCTTCTTCTACGGCATGGATCTCTTCCTCGTCATGGTGGGATTGCAGTTGATCACCGCCAGTCAGATGCCGGTCATCACCCGCACACTCGGCCTGGAAGCAGCCGCCATCTGGTCCGTTGCGACCAAGCTGTTCATGCTCTCACAACAACTCGTTTATCGGCTGTTTGATTATGCGACGGCTCCGTTTTCGGAAATGATGGTGCGCGGCGAGAAAACCCGACTTCAGAATCGCTTTCGCGATGTGATCGTGCTCACCGGTTCGGCCAGCGCCGCGGTCGGTTTCGTGATGGCAGTGTGCAACGAATCGTTCCTGGTGCTCTGGACTAAGAATCGCATTTCGTGGGACGCGACCAACAACTTCCTGATGGCGGTCTCGCTCGTGGTTTATTCCAGCACGCGTTGTCACAACGCGCTCGCCAGCGTCACCAAACGCGTGGGTGGAATGAAATACGTGTACTTCGCAGAAGGACTGGCGTTCGTGTGTTTGGGGCTGGTCGTTGCGCCGCGATTTGGGTTGGCGGGCGTGATCGTCTGCGGCGTGCTGACCAATCTGGCGTTCGGCGGTTACTACGGGCTGAATCGCAGTGCCAACTATTTCAACGTCCGCATCCGGGAAATCATCTTCACGTGGCTGCGCCCGTGTTTGCACGTGTTTGGGTTGCTGTCGCCCGTGGCGATCGGGCTTTGGCTGGCGACGCGGGGACTTGCGCCTTTGCCGCAACTGATAGTCGGGGGAATCCCCATGGCGCTTCTGGCGGGAACGATTCTGTGGCGGTTTGGAATACCACCGCATTTGCGCGCGGAATTGGCGACAAAACTGACCCAAATCCGCCTGCGTTTGCTGGCGCGAGCTTGATGGCCGTGATGTCGTTTAGCGCGGAGAAAAACGCTTGTGCGGCTGACTTGGCCGTTCGTACCATGCGCGCCACAAAATCCGGGCGGCGGTTCCGCAGCAAAAATTAGAAGGCTTGTAACGATGTTGATTAAACCAATCCGGTTGCACAAACCGCTCGTGCTCCGAACTTTTCCGCCGCTGGCTCGATATTATCGGTTGGCTTTCCAAACTCCCGCTACGCGCAAGAAGGAATTGTTCTTTTACGTTCCGTTGCGAAAACTGTTTCCGCTCTGTCGCAAATTGGGCGTGCTGTCGCATGCGGGCGATTTCGACTACGAGCGATTGGGCAAAACCGTGCGGATCAACTTCGACGCGCGGAATGTGCAATTCCAGGCGCTTTACGGGCGGGTTTACGAATACGGTTACGAGCAGGAACTGGGGTTGTTGCTCGACTACCTGTTGCCGGAGGGCGGCACGTTTTTCGACATCGGCAGCAACTGGGGTTACTTCTCACTTTACGCGGCCAGCAATCGCACCAAGGTCAACATTCACGCGTTCGAACCTTTCCCCAATACGCATCGTGATTTGCAGAGTTGTGTCGAACAGGCCGGCCTGGCCGAGGTGGTAACGCGGCACGAATTGGCCTTGTCTGATACCGACGGCGAAGCGTTCATCGATATCCCCGATGGCATTCACAGCGGCACCGCAGAATTGAACACAAGTAGTCGCGGCACGCGGATTGTGACCCGGCGACTGGACTCCTTGAAGTTGCTGCCGCCGGACTTTATCAAAATGGATGTCGAAGGACACGAAGCGGCGGCGTTACGTGGCGGGCTTGAGACCTTGAAGGCGGGCCGGCCGTATCTGGTTTTCGAGAACAAGCGCGACTACGCCAATCCGGCCACGACGCTCGAGCCGTTGCGCATCTTGCAGGATTTGGGTTACCGCTTTTTCGTACCGGCGGTGCAGCGTTCCCATGCGGGACGCGAACATTTCCTCCCGTGCGGCTGGCAATTGGACTTGCGGCGCATGCAGGAAATTAAAGATCCCGACGTGCTTGCGCTGGCGCCGTTCGAAGTGTCCGAGCGGTTTTTGTATCAACACGACATCAACGTACTGGCCTGCCACGAAAGCCGATTACCTGAGTTGCAAACGAAATTTACCCCATGGCAACCGGGAGCAACGCCCGCGGGGAACCGCTAGCAATCCGGGAGGCGCTTGGTTGGAAGATCGTTGCCATGATTTGAACCTGTTTTCAATTCGTCCACATCGCGCTGCATGCAAGTTCTGCTGACCACCACTCGCGCCTGGCATTTGCCGCACACGGCGCGCGCTTTTGCGGCGCGACAAGGCCTCGCCGGCTTGTGGATGGCGGACAAAGCCCCGGCGGGACTGGCGGCGAATCTTTATCAACGGTGCTGGCCGTATCATCTGGCCATGAAACCGTTCTATCATCTCACCTCGCAGATTGTGAATGAGAAGGCGACCTACGTGATGATTGGTTTCTGGCGGCGCTGGCTGAAAGGGAAATTAAATTCACGCCCGCCGCGGTACGACGTCGCGCACGCCATCATGGGGTTTGGTTGCGAACTCTTCGATCACGCCGATCAATGTGGTGCGTTGAAAGTCGTGGACTGTCCGAATAGTCACCCGGTGACGTATTACGGTTTCTGGCAACGCGAGTGCGACCTTTGGTGTCCCGGCGAAAAAGTGCCCATCCCGCAATGGATGTTCGCCCGGATGAATCGGGAATTGGAACGCGCGGATTTGATTATCGTGCAATCGCTGTTTTCGCGCGACTCGATGGTTTGGAACGGCATTCCCGCGGAGAAAGTTTTTGTCAATCCCATGGGCGTGGACGTGAGCGTGTTCACGCAACGGCGCAACGTTCCGCCCCGGCCGCGCTTTGTTTGTGTCGGCACGATTTGTTTGCGCAAGGGCCATCAGTATTTGTTTCGCGCGTTTGAAAAGGTCAAAGCGGTGTTGCCCGATGCCGAACTGGTTTGCGTCGGCGAATACAAGTGCGATTTCCGCCGGGAACGCCCCAAGTGGGAAGGCAAATTCACGCATCACCCGCGCCTCTCGCATCAACAAATCGCGGAGTTGTTTCAAACCGCGACAGCGTTCGTATTCCCGTCGCAGGAAGAAGGAATCGCCCGCGCCCAAATCGAAGCGCTGGCTTCCGGCGTGCCGGTCATCGGGGCTTACACGGCGGGAACAACGACCGTGGTCAACGACGGCGTCGAAGGATTTGTCGTTTCCGGCCGCGACCCCGCACAACTCGCCGAGCGCATGGTGCAACTCGCGCAAAACCCGGGGTTAAACCGCCAGATGGGCGAAGCCGCTTATCGCCGGGGTAATCTCAGTAACTCCTGGCAGGACTACGGCGATCGCTTGCTGGCCGAATACGAATCCCGCCTTGCCGCGCGCCCGCGTTGACATGAAAGTTCTCTGGATTTGCGGCCTGCCGTACGAAGTTCAGCAAAATGTGTTGAACGGAAAAAACCACGGCGCCTATGCCGCGTGGTCGTGGGTGATGGGACATTTGCCGCCGCCCGCCGGAGTGGAATTGCACATCGCGTGTCGTACTGCCCGACACACTCAGCCGCAGGAATTCGATTATCGCGGCGCGCGCTTTCATCTCGTGCCGGTGAAATCCCGCGCCCGCGTCGTGTGTCTGTTTCAGTTTGATTGGCGCTATTTCCGCGCCGTGGCGACGCGCGTTCAGCCGGACGTGATTCATGGTTGGGGCACGGAGGACGCCTATGCGCGCGTGGCGTTGCGGCTCGCACCGGAACGACATTTGATTCAGGTGCAGGGAAACGTGAACACCTACCGACAACGCGTCCCGATGCCGCGATTGACCTGGTTCTCGGCGTGGAGCGAACGCATCGCCTTGGCCCGCGCCAAGCATGTCGTCGCGGAGAATGATTACTCGCTGGATTCCGCCCGGCCAATGATCCGCTGCCCCTCCACGCATGTGGTGGAGCATCCCATTCGCCGTGAATTCCTGACCGAAACGCCGTCGGACGGTAGCGGCAAGCAAGTGCTCTTCGTGGGCGCGATTGATGAACGCAAAGGAATTGGCGATGCCATCGAAGCGTTTCAGGCCGCGGCGCCGGCGAATTGGAAACTGCATATCATCGGCAACGGCTCGCCGGAACGAGTGGCGGCGTTGCGAGCGCGACTCAATGCGCCGGAGTTGGCTGCGCGCGTTCGGCATTCGCCGCAACTGAGCAGCGCGGAGATTGTCGCGGAAATGCAACGTTCCAGCGTGTTTCTGTTGCCCACGCGCATTGACACCGGTCCCACGGCGTTGAAAGAAGCGATGGCCATGGGACTGTGGCCCGTGTGCTACGATAACAGCGGGCCGAGACATTACGTGCGGAAATTTGGTTTTGGCACACTGGCGGCGGATTTGGATCGCGCGGCGTTGCAGCGAAGTCTGCGGGAAATTATCGCCGCCGAACCGTGGCGGCGCGCCACGGCGCGGGCGACGATCGCCACGCAAATTCGACCTCACTTTGAGCGGGACAACATCTGGCGAAACTTACTCGCCGTGTATCGCCAGATTTGTCATCAATAGCCCGATGGTCATGAAATTCGTGAACCGAACGGGAATTCCTGCGCGCGTCCCGGGTGCGTTGTTGCTGGGGCTGTTGCTCTGGGTGCATGGAATAGTTGTCGCGCGTGAGGCTCACTACGACGCCACCAATCTCTGGACCGCCGATGTCGGTAGCTACAATCAATCTTCACCGGCGCTGGATCGCAATGGCATCATCTACGTGACGACTTGGGATGGCCGATTGCTGGCGATCAATCCCGACGGTTCGCCGCGTTGGAGTTTTCAGTTTGATTTTGAAGCGGTTTCCACGCCGGCCATCGGTGACGATGGAACGATTTATTTCGGCAGTCGCAATCGGCATTTTTACGCAGTGAATGCGGCGGGGAAAAAGCTCTGGGAATTCAAAACCGGCGGCTGGGTGGATGCTTCTCCAGCCCTTGGCACGAACGGCTTCGTTTACTTTGGTTCATGGGACAAGACGTTTTATGCCCTGAACTCCAGCGGCCAGTTGGAATGGAAATTTCCCACCCAAGGGCCGATTGTTTCCTCCGCCGCCATTGACGGGGCCGGCACGATTTATTTTGGTTCCCACGATGGCAATCTTTACGCCCTCAATCCGGACGGCACAAAACGCTGGGAGTTCAAAACGCGCGGCGCCATCACGTCGTCCCCAGCCATCGGAAGCGACCACGAAATTTATTTTACGTCCACTGACGGCCAATTCTATTGCATCGCAGCAGACGGAACGTTGAAGTGGAAACTGCAAACCGGCGGGATCACAGCGTCCTCCCCGGTCCTCGGCGCAGACGGCACGATTTACGTATCGGTCAATCAAACACATTGCGCGATTTCGGCGGAGGGAAAGTTTTTGTGGCGACGCGCCTTTTGGCATCCGGAAACGAATTACTTTGGCGAGGCGGCGGCTAGCGTGTTGACCGACAACACGGTGGTGTTCACCGGCGGGGACGGATATGTGATGACGGTTCCCGTGGCCAACGGCGCGGACGATTTCATCTGGAAGTTCTGGCTGGCCGGGGCGAGCTATTCCGCGCCGCTTGTCGCCACGAACGGCACGGTTTACGTCATGGCGTTGCCTCGCTTGCTGCACGCGTTGGAGAATGATGCGCCGCTCGTTCGTTCCTCCTGGCCGACGTTTCGAGGGAATTCACAACGCAACGGTCGCGTGTCGGCCAATTGATTTTCTGGCGCACGAACGAACCGCGTTGCGCCGTGCGGATCGCAGCATCTACCTCAACCTCTTGTCACTGCAGGATCAGTTCCGGTCGCCCGGATGCGCGCCGGATTACCGGCGGCGACCGCGCCGGCGGGAACGTCTTTCGTGACGACTGCGCCCGCGCCGATGATGGCGCGATCGCCAATCGTCACGCCTTTCAACACAATGGCGCGGGCGCCGATAAACACGCCGCGCCCAATGCTCACCGGTTTTGGGTTGTCTTCCGTAAACGCGCCCCAGTTCCATTGGCCGACCGGCGCGTGGAAATCGTTGTCGAAGATGATCGCGTCCGCGCCGACAAAGGTGCCCTCGCCGATTTCGACGCGATGCGCCGCGCAGATGGACACGCCGCTCAATCCGACGCGCGGACCGAGTTTGATTTCCGCGCCGAAACGCATCGTGCGGAGCGAGACCGGCCGGGACACTCCAATCGGATTGCTGCGCAGTGACGAGTTCAGGCAGGCGTGATCGCCAATCACAATTTGCGACCCCGGCCACAAATGCAGATACGGTCGGCCATTGAAGATGACGCCTTTGCCAACCTCCAATCCGCGCCAATCCGCTTCGGCGCGCCACAGGGCGTTGATCGCGGCGCGGCGACCGCGATTGATGGCGCGCAAGATTTGCAGCAACGGATTGCTCTGACTCACGCGAGAATTGTGGACACGCTCCGGGAGGGTGCAAGTCTATTGAGCCGGGCCGGGCTTACGGTTGGCCTGCGGGTACGAACTTTTCGTGCAAGCGATCGTGGAGCAACCGCTGATCGTCCTCGCTCAACTCCTGAAGATATTCCTTCACCAATTCGTTGGCGCGATACGTTTCCGCGCGTTGCACTGCGGCTGCAAACTCCGCTTCCGTTTGCCAGAACGCCGCACCGCTCTCGAACATGCGCCACGGCTTCGGACGCATGTTGCCGTCCTTTTTGCGATACTTGACGCCATCCACCAGCGTGGATTTGCCGACGAACCGCCAGGTGCGATCGAAGAAGACGCGCTCGGCGCGGAAGGTGTCAGCCGCGCTCTCGTAACGCACCCAAACCGTGAACGACGCGACAAATAATTTCTGACGATTCGGATGATCGCGGAACGTGCCCATGTCGTTCTCGGGATTGCCGGAACGATTCGCCGCCTTGATCGAAATCTCAATCGTGTTCGTGCCGCAGCGAATCGCGAAGTCCGCCAACCGGTTCTTCTCGCGACCCGTGCGTCCGCCATCAAAGTGCGCGGCGGTCAAGCCCGGCACGTGTTGCGGTAAAACCTCGCGCAAGGCCTCGATGGCCAAGTCCTCAAATTGTCGCCAGACAGTGGTGTAACTGCCGCGAATCACATTTGTGCCCAACCGCGCAGTGAGCGCTGCGGCGATGTTGGTTTTGGAAGCGTCCAGTCGGGCGCTAACCGTTGCGGCGGTTACCTCCGCCGCTGGTGCTGGCCGGACCAGCGCGAATAATGCTGTGGCCAGCAACAGGCAACGGAGACGGCACCCCGATTTCATAACAGCTTTTGCGGTTGTGTTTCGGTCACCGGCACTTCGGCCAGGTCTTTGTTCTGCTGTCCTCCGCCGAGTTCGGCCAGCCGTTCGCCGGCCGGCCGCACCCGAGATTGGAAACTGGCCGCTGCTTTGTTGTACGCGGAGTTGGCTTTCTCCAACCCGTCACGAATGGACTCGAAATGTTCCGTGAACGTGACCACTCGGGCAAATAAGGTCTGCGCCGCTTCAGCAATTTTTTGCGCGTTCTCCGTCTGCGAGTGTTGTTGCCAACTCACACTCACCGAGCGCAACAACGCGATCAGCGAAGCGGGTGTGGCGAGCATGATGCGTTTGCC
>CAZKMR010000017.1:35405-62231 GCA_964553795.1 uncultured Bifidobacterium sp.
CCGAGCGCAACAACGCGATCAGCGAAGCGGGTGTGGCGAGCATGATGCGTTTGCCAGCCGCCCAAACGATCAACTCGTGATCCCCTTCGAGCGCCGCGCTGAACAACGATTCTGCCGGCACAAACAAAACGACGTAATCGAGTGCCCCAGGAAACTGACTCGGATAATCGCGATCCGCCAGAGCCTTGATGGTGTCGCGCAATTTCTTGGCGTGCGCGGCCAGCAGATCCGTGCGTCGGGTCACGTCCGCCGTGTCGAGCGCGGCGAGAAAATCCAGTTCGGGCACCTTCGCGTCCACGATGATGAAACGATCGCCCGGCAACTTCACGATGAGATCGGGTTTCTTGTCGTCCGACTGCATTTGTTCGCTGAAGTCGCAATGCGCGCTCATACCCGCCGCTTCCACCACGCGGCGCAGCGTTTCCTCGCCCCACTTGCCGCGCGCTTGATTCGATTTCAAAACCGAGCGGAACTGTGCGGTTTCTGCCGCGAGCGATTGGTTGGTCAGGGCGAGCGATTCGAGCTGCTTCTTCACCTCGCCGAGGGTGGTGGCCTGCGCGGTTTCGTTTTGTTGCAACCGCTTTTGATACGTGTCCAATTGCTGTTTGAGCGGCTCGACCAGCACCTTGATGGATTCCTGGCGCTTGTCCAAATCACCCTTCGCAGCCTCTTGTAATTTGCCGAATGATTGTTCCGCGAGCCGCAAAAACTCCGGTGCAGTTTGTTTCAGTGCGTCGGCGCTCAAGGCTTTGAACGCTTCCCGCAAATCGCTCAACGCTTTGGCCTGCGCCTCCCGGGCATCGGCCACCACGCGCTCATGCAACGCTCGCTGTTCTGCCAACAACTTCTCCGCGCTGGCCTGATTCGCCTGCGCCGTGGCGAGGTTGGTTTTAATGGAAACCACTTCGCTGCGGAGTTGGGTGAGTTCCCCGTCGCGTTGTTGCAATTGCTGGCGCAATTCGTTTTCCAAGGCGGCATTGGCCGGCGCGGCTGATGGCTTACTGCGTGCCACGAGCCAGCCGATTAACCAGCCGAGGCCGCCGCCTAGGAGAAATGCGATCGCGAGTTGCGCTCCGAGGGACATGGGTTTCAGTTTATGTGGTGGTTGCTTGTGAACCCGCCTTCAATGGCAGTGTTCTTGTCTGCAAGCTTCTCAAAAAGTTCAACACAGTCAAAGCGCCACTTCGAACAGGGCTTCGGGGGATTCAACGCAAATTGTTCACCGGCTGTTTGCCGATTAACAGCCCATTGATAGGCGTAACCAGAGCAGATTACCGTGGCATCATACCAACAAAGCTTTCCAAGCAAGGACTCGAATTCATTAAGCCAATCCGCTGAGATTATGAAGCCATCTTTATAAGTCGCGGCGAAGTGTATGAGGTGCGTCTCGTATTGAGGAACATGCTGCTCTATGGATGTTCGCAGTGGCTGGACGGAAAACGTTGTTTTCGTGAAGAATCGCCATTTCGGATCGGATATGGGGAGTTGCTCAATTACCTTGCTGTTGTGGTGAAATACACGCCTGTCGGCCTCTTGTTGTCCACAGCCCGGACAAGCGATGAATCCGTGAATCAGAAGGCATTCCCCCATATTTGGTTACTTAAGTTTGCCAAACAACTTCTTCACGTAATCGGCCACGAAGGTGCGTTTGCCTTTCCTGACCAGCTTGTGGCCTTCGGCACGCAGACGTTTTCCAATCGCATTCACGCCGCCGGGATACTTCGGGTTCACTTCGCCTCCGGTTTTCAGCGTGCGCCAATACGGCGTGACGCGTTTGGCTCCTTCCGTTTCCGCTTCCGCCGCCGCATGCGCGGCGATCCAGGAGAAAATTCCGGTCGTGATGGGGCAGGCGAATGTGGCTTTATGCTTCTTCGCCAGCGCGGCGCGGAGTTCGTTGATGGTGACGAGCCGTCCTTTCGGTACCTGGCGCATCAACGCGTCCACTTCGCGCGGCGCGGGAATCACCATCGGGCCTTTGCCCCAGCGTTGGCTCATCTTGCCGGTGACTTCACCGACCTTTGGCAGTCCTTTGTCGTCGGCCAATTTCTCGCGCCAGGATTTTTTCATAATCACTTGGTAGCAGCCGACGTGAGGCGGCTCTAATTATTCGGACCCCAAATGGAGCGGACGCACGTCCGCTGCGACAAACCATTAAAAATGCGCCACAACCTCGATCTCCACGTTGGCGCCCTTGGGCAACGCGGCGACCTGGATGGTGGAGCGCGCCGGATAATTCTCCGTAAAATATTTCGCGTAAACCTCGTTCATACCGGCGAAGTCGGCGAGGTTGGTCAAGAACACCGTGGATTTCACGACGTTGGCGAACGTGAGTTTTTGATCTTCGAGAATCGCCTTCACGTTTTCGAGCACGCGTTCGGTTTGCGCCTTGATGTCGCCGCTGATGAGATTGCCGTCCGCCGGGCTGATGGGGATTTGGCCGGCGCAGAACAGCAGGTCGCCGACGCGCACCGCATGATTGTAGGGGCCGACGGCCGCAGGTGATTTCGCAGGTTTGATGATTTGTTTGGTTGCCATAATGCAACAGAGATTGAACCGGATGCCGCGAAGCGGTGGCAAGATTAAACCGGGAGCTAGCCGGGGCATCGCGTGGCGATCCCCTCTGTTGTTGTTTCAAGACGCTTGCGCAACGGCGCTCTGCCGTTGAAGCTAGCGCGCGTGTTCCGCAGGTTCAACATGCGGCGGTGGTGCATTATCAGCCTGATTGGGTTGGCGTTGTTGTATGCGCTGCTTCTGATTCCGGAGGCCGAGCCGGTGCCGCCGGCTGGCGCGGGCCAAGCACCCTTCGTCTGGGCGCGCGACGCCTTGTGGCGCACTTTGGAGGCCGAGTTGCGCGAGGCGCGGCAATTGAGTCCGCCCGGCCGCACGGCGCGGTTCAGCGAATCCCTGGAGCGACTGCACCGGACGTTGGATCAAATGGCGAGCACCCCTCTGCCGCCGGAAGCCGAAGTTTTCGATGTTGTCGAAACGAACTTCTTTCAACTGGCGGTATTTGCGGCCGTTACTCCCGAGCGCAACAAAGATTTTATGACGGCGGCCGCACGCTTCGCGCAACTGGCGCGTGGGCAGGCGCAGTCCTGGGCGTCGGATTCAGAAGCGGCCCGCCAACGTCGCTATCGGCTGCTGTTCGGGCGCCGGGCGGCTGTGGAGGCAGTCATGTTGCAGATGGCCCCGGCGTTTGAGGCGTTGGAACTCGCGTCCGGCTATGATTCCAGCGCGACACCGGCGGCGGAAGTTCACGGCGTGCGCCTCCACAGCGGTGATATTCTGGTGTCGCGCGGCGGCGCGGCGACGTCGGCATTGATTGCGCGCGGCAACGATTACCCCGGAAATTTCTCGCACGTCGCGCTGGTGCATGTGGGCGAGCAAACCAAGGCGGTTTCGGTTATTGAGTCGCACATCGAAAGCGGTGTCGGCGTGCGGCCACTGGCCGAGTATTTGGCGGACACGAAATTGCGCATTCTCGTGCTGCGGTTGCGCGACGATTTGCCGGCGATGCAGACGAATCCGCAATTGCCCCACCACGCGGCGAGCCTGGCGCTGAGTAATGTTCTGGCCCGGCACATTCCCTACGATTTCGCGATGGCGCACACCGATCCGAGCCAACAGTTTTGTTCCGAAGTGGTGTCGGCGGCGTATTTGCCGCAAGGAATCACGCTCTGGGAACGGTTGTCGCAGATCTCCGCGCCGGGCTTGGTGCGCTGGTTGACCATGCTAGGCGTGCGAAATTTTGAATCACAACAACCGTCCGACCTCGAATATGACCCGCAACTGCGCTTCATCGCCGAGTGGCGTAATCCCGAGTCGTTGTTTCAGGATCACGTGGACAACGCTGTGACGGATGCCTTGCTCGAAGCCGCCGAGCGCGGGGCAGAATTGGATTACAATCGTTGGCTGCTGCCATTCGTGCGACTCGCCAAGGCCTGGAGCGTCGGGCTGAATCAGTTGGGGGGCGTTGGGCCCGTGCCCGAAGGCATGAGCGCAACGACCGCCTTGCGCGTGAAACAATTCAAGGCCCGCCATGCGGTCGCGCAATCAAAAGTCATGCAGGCCGCCGCGCAGTTTCAGCGCACGAACGGTTACGCGCCGCCGAATTGGGAGTTGTTGCGTCTGGCGCGCGAGGCGATTCAAACGCCGTGATGTCGTGTCGTCCCGCCTCATCGGTCCATGAATATGGCAGAACAAAATTTTGACTTCTCTGGCGGCGCTCGGAATTCTCGTCGTATGCGGAACGTAATAAAAACCCGGATACTTGGGCTGTGGGGATTCGTATTGTTGTTGCCGTTATTGGCGCCGGCGGAAGCTTTTGATCCCCCCGCGCTTTATTTGCAGTGGCAGCGTGATCCCACCACCACGATGACGATTCATTGGCACACGGTAGGCTCGGCGCGAACCGAAATCAGTTACCGCAATGCCGGCAGCACGAACTGGTTGCCCGCGTATGGCAGCGCGCAACCGTTCATCGGCACCGAGCGGTGGGTGCATACGCTTGAACTGACCCAATTGAGCCCGGCGACCGATTACGAATTCGCGTTCGAGCGGGACGGGAAAGTTTTCAAGTTTCGGACGATGCCGAAAGATTTGAGTCAGCCGATCCGCTTCGTCACCGGCGGCGACGTTTATCACGAGAAACGCTGGATGGATCGCATGAACACGTTGGCCGCGCGAATGGACCCGGCGTTTGTGGTCTTTGGTGGCGACCTGGCCTATGCCCACGGCGGCACGAACGAAGAACAAATCACCCGCTGGTTTGATTATTTTGCGTCGTGGAAGAAATGCGCGGTCGCGGCAGACGGCCGCTTGATTCCGATGCTGGTTTCGATTGGCAATCACGAGGTGAAAGGCTCGTATCGCAAGCCGCTCGAAAATGCGCGTAGCTTCTACACGCTGTTTTCGTCGCCCGGTGAGCAAGGGTATCAATGCCTGGACTTCGGCAAGTATCTCAGCTTGTTGCTGCTGGATTCGGACCACACGCACACGATTGCGGGCGAACAAACGGTTTGGCTGGCAAAGACGTTGTCCGCGCGCCGCAAGGTGCCGCATGTCATTCCGGTGTATCACACGCCGGCGTATCCCGGGTATCGGGTCTTCGATGCGACGCAAGCATCGGAAGTGCGCCAACATTGGTGTCCGCTCTTCGATCAGCACGGCGTGAAACTCGTATTCGAGAATCACGACCATTGTTTCAAGCGCACGCTGCCGATTCGCGGAAACAAGGTGGACCCGCAGGGAACGATTTATCTGGGTGACGGCGCTTGGGGCGTTGGTTTGCGCGAGCCGGACCCAAAGAAGCCCAAGTGGTACATCGCCAAAAACGGCGCGATCCGGCATTTGTATCTCGTTACCCTTTATCCGGATGCCCGGCACGTGCTGGCCATCAACGAAGGCGGGCAAATCTTCGACGAGGTTTATCAACGGGTGAAATGAGGCTCGGTTATGAGATCAAAAGTGAGCCGGCGAATGCTGACATTTTGCGGGTTGGGGCTTTTGATTTGTTGGATTGGCGCTGGCAGTCGCGCCACTGAACAGTTCGTCGAACTAACCGCCGAATTGGAATGCGATAACTGGTCTTATTGGTTTTTGGAGGACCAGCGAAATCGAGGATCGGGGAAAAGTATCTTCCCTGACCCGTTGTCGGTTCGTTGTGTGGTGGGCACAAATGCCTGGATGATGGAGGGTGAATTTGCCGGCGGCGCATTGGTAACCCGCTGGTTCACTGGAAACGAGATCTTGGAGCAGACCACCGTGATGCGCCTTCCGTCAGATTACGAAACCGAAATAGCACGTCGGCTTGCACTCCCAGCGGGGAATATCATGTCAGTGGGGCAGAAGTTAATGCGAACGAACAGCACCGCCGATGGCAATCCTGGGCGCCCCATTCGGGTAATGGATTTGATGGAGCTGCGAGGACGAGTTTGCTGGCTGGCCTTTTGTTCCGGACCCGTTTTGCAACGCGAGGGTCGTCAGCTCTATCCGCCGAGCGATCTTTGGAAGAATCTCATTGCGGTTACGAATGGTTTTGCGGAACGGACTCTTGTTTTCGAGGATGGGCTTGGTTTGCCACGGAGCATTGAGTTATCCGCGCCAAGCGGCCAGCGGGTTTTTCAATATCAGGTGCGCGAAACTACCAGCGTTGGCGGCTGGACGATTCCCTTGGAATTTTACGCGATTCAATATCGCCCAGCCAAAACCAATGGCTGGGAAGTGCAAATGACTGTGAAAGGCAGGGTGACCAGTGCGCGCCTATCAACAAATCCCCCAATTCCTCCGGGTGTTACATCGGCGGACCGAAAATAGAGTCTTCTCGTTGCTTTGAGGAGCAAGTTCCATCATTGCCAACCTGCTGGCACAATCTACAATTCCTACACCGGCCCATCCCGATTGGTGCGCCCGATGTCCGAATACCAAGTCAAATTCGAGGTCTTTGAAGGCCCGTTGGATTTGCTCCTGTATCTGATCAAGAAACAGGAGGTGGACATCTATTCCGTCAACCTCACCAAGCTCGCCACGCAATTCATCGAATACATCGAGATGATGCGCGAGTTCGATCTCGAAATCGCGGGCGAATTTCTCGTGATGGCCTCGACGCTCATGTACATCAAGAGCCGCGAGTTGCTGCCCGTGGATCAACAGGCGCAAGTCGAGGAAGAAGAGGACGGCGAAGATCCGCGCTGGGAACTCATTCGCCAGCTCGTCGAATACAAAAAATTCAAAGACGCCGCCGCGCAATTGCAGGAACTGGAAGCGCGCCAGGAAGGCGTGTTCCCACGATTGCCCATCAAACCCGTATTCGAGGAGGAAAAACCGCTCGCGAAGCCGGAAGTTTCCATTTTCGATTTGCTCAACGCGGTCAACGCGGTGCTCAAGCGCTTCGAGCAACGCGACAATCCGCGCGAGATTTACGAAGACAAATGGTCGGTCAGCCAGAAGCTTGAACAAATCGTCAACCGCATGACAACGCAAAGCCAGGTGCGTTTCTCGGAATTGTTCGAGGACGCGACGAGCCGCAGTGAAGTGGTCTGCACGTTTCTCGCGTTGCTGGAATTGATTCGATTGAAACAACTCGTTTGCGCGCAATCATCCGATTTCGGTGAAATTGAAATTCGCAAACGCGAAGTGGTCGCCGATATCAGCGCCGCGCCGGAAGTCATCGGCGCCGCAAGCGCGACCCAAGCAACTGAACCCGCAGCGGCAAATCCGCCTGACGCGACCTCGGACCCCGTGAATCAAAACTCGTAACTCGCCATGGAGCTGAAGTTCATTCTCGAATCCATTTTGTTTTCCGCGCAAAAACCGCTGACTCCGGCAGAAATTCGCGACGTGTTTGCCAAAGCCGCCGCGGAAGAAGATGCCGATGCCACCGTCAAAGGACTGAAGAAAACCAAGGAGGCGGACATCGTCGCTTCGCTCGAAGAGCTCGCCAAAGAACATGAAGCCGGCGCGCGCAGTTATCAGCTCGTGTGTGTGGCCGGGGCGTGGCAATTCGTGACGCAACCGGAATTTGCGCCGTGGCTCAAAGCGTTGGTCGGTGTGAAAGCGCGGCCACCGCGACTGTCGCAAGCGGCGCTGGAAACGCTCGCGATTGTGGCCTATCGCCAGCCGATGACGCGGGCGGAGATTGAGCAGATTCGCGGCGTCAGCGTGGACGGCACGATGCAAACCCTGCTTGAACGCGGGCTTGTCGAACAGAGCGGGCGCGCGGAAGTGATCGGCCGCCCGGCGCTTTACAGCACGACGCCGACGTTCTTGGAATATCTCGGTTTGAAGAGCCTGGAAGATTTGCCGGCGGCGGATGAATTGCGGCGCATTCCCATCGAGAAGCCGGACGCGCCGTTAACGGCTGATCCTGGATTGGCCACGACGGCTCCGGAGGAGTTGAAGTTGGAAGAGAAACCTGCGGAGTCTGCGCCGACGCAAGAGGCGGCGAAGTAAATTTCGTAGGAAACGAGGTAACGAGGCTCAAACTTCCTCACTCTCGATTAGTTAGAGCCTCCTCACGTCGGCTGCTACAGAATTCAGATGAAACCCCTCACTGACTGCAAACTCTACGCCTTTGTGGACATGGCCTATTTGCAGGGCCGCGCGCCGGAAGTCGTGGCGCAGCAACTTTGCGATGGCGGCGCGGATTTGATTCAACTGCGCGCCAAAACTTCATCGCCAGACGAGATTCGCCGCATGGCGGAAGCGATTTTGCCAATCATGCGCCGCGCCAACGTGGGGCTCGTCATCAATGACCATCTCGACATCGCGCGTGAAATCGGCGCGGACATCTGTCATCTCGGGCAGGAGGATTTCTTCGACGCGGGTAACACGCACATCTCTCAACTCTCAACTCTCAACTCTCAACTCAAAATCGGCCTGAGCACTCACGCGCCGACACAAGCCGAGCGCGCCATTGCGGCCGGCGCGGACTACATCGCCATCGGCCCGATTTACGCCACAGGTACGAAACCGACCGCCAAGCCGGTGACGCTCGATTATGTGCGCTGGGCGAAGTTGAACGTGACACTGCCGTGGTTCGCGATTGGCGGCATCAATTTGCAGACGCTTGACGCGGTGCTGGAAGCCGGGGCGAAAAGAATCTGTGTGGTCTCCGCGATTCTAAATGCGCCGGATGTGGCGAAGGCCTGTGCGGAGTTCAAGAAGCGGCTCGGTTAAATCGGGTGTAGCACCCGCGTCCCGCGCGTATTTTCGGCGTCCCGCCGAAAAAATCGTTGAACAAACTTTTCCCCTAAATTCCTAAGA
The DNA here is from genome assembly GCA_964553795.1 of uncultured Bifidobacterium sp. Taxonomy (GTDB): domain Bacteria; phylum Verrucomicrobiota; class Verrucomicrobiia; order Limisphaerales; family JADLHS01; genus JADLHS01. The sequence continues at coordinate 44,169 of CAZKMR010000017.1, forward strand.
CTTGAATGGTGTGACGAAAGTTCGGGCGCGACGCCCGAACTGACCCGCGAGACGCGGGTGCTACAGAACGCGAAATCACATCTCCCACTTCACAGGGACGACCAGTTTTTTGCCGAAGCGATTGTTGTAGTAAAGCTGCCGCTGCGACACACCGTATTCGTGGACGAGTTTGGTGATCTTCACGTCGTAGCAGCAATACTCCGCAATCTCCAGCATCTTGCCCTGCTTGAACCATTCGATCGCTTGCAATCCCTCGGCGGTCTTCTCCACGCCAAACGTCGCGGTGGCGATGGAATCGAGCGAGAGGCGATGATTCAGCGTATTCTGCAAATCCACGAGCATGTCGAGCGTGGGTAATTGCGCGAGATCAAAAGGTGTGTAGCCGTGGAGCACTTCGTAGTCGAAGCGCAGGATGTTGAACCCGACGACCAGGTCGGCGCGCTGAAGTTCCGTCAGCAAATCGTTGACCTGGCGTTCGCCATAAATCTTGTAGTCGCCGCGCGCGGTGCTGTAGGTGACGCCGACGCTGAGGCCCATGCGATTGATGTTGTTCCAACCGCCGACTTCGTCCGCCGACTTTTGCGTTTCCAAATCGAAATAGACAATGTTCTTCGCCATTTGCGCCTGAGTTCCGGTCTCAATCCACCCACGTGAGTTGAGGATCAAAATTTAGATTGAAAGGAAGATTAAGATTAGCCGAGGCGGGAGGCGAGTCGCGAATTGACCGGGCGCGGGCTGCGGGTACGCTGCCGGTATGCCGGAAGTCCAAACGACTTTGCCTGCCGCCGCTCCTGCGCGGACGGGTTGGTCGCGGTTCTACGCGGACCACGTGGGACGGCGGGTGTTCGGGTTCTTGCTCGCGTTGCATGGCGTGGGCGCATTTGCGCTGATTACCTTGGGGGTCTTGATTCGCAAATTTGGTTCGGCGCGGGCGGTGGTGCGGCCGTTGATCGCGCGGGAAATCTCCCGGGCGGGCGTCAAATTGTTGCCCATGTTTTTATTTGCGGCGTTGGCGTTGGGCTTTCTGGTCATCGGACAAACGGTGCCCGTGCTCACTCGCTTCGGGGCAGCGGGCAATTTGCTCGGCGACATCATGGTCATTGTCGTGGTGCGTGAACTCGGTCCGTTGTTGACGGCGTTTCTCGTGCTGGCGCGGGTCGGAACGGCGAATGTCGTCGAACTCGGCACGGCCCGCGCGTTGGGCGAGGTGGAATCGCTTGAATCGATTGGCATTGATCCGGTGCATTACTTTGTCGTGCCGCGGGTGGTCGGGATGGCGGTGGGAATTTTTTCCCTCACGGTGTACTTGATTCTCGGCACGCTAGTCAGCGGTTATTTGTGGGCCTTTGTGCAGGATGTGCCGTTGCAACCGGGTGATTATTTCAATCAATTGGCCGGGGCGCTGACCTATCTGGATTTTGCGTTGCTGGCACTGAAGACGTTGGCGTTCGGATTCATCATCGCGATCGTGACCTGCTATCACGGCCTGGCGCAGCCGCTGCAATTGGACCAAATCTCCCGCGCCACGGTGCGCGCCGTGGCGCAAAGCGTCATCGCCTGTGTCACGCTGGATGCGCTGTTTATCATCGCCTACCTGACACTGTGATGGACTCCACCGTTGCCAAACCCGAAGACAAGGTGGCCGAGCGGCCATTATTGGAAATGCGCGGTCTGACGATGACGGCGATGAAGCACCCCGGCGTTGCGGTCGTGCGCGATGTGAACTGGACCGTGCGGCGGGGCGAATTCTGGGTAGTGGGCGCGCCGCAACACTCGGGTAAGAGCGATTTTCTCATGACGGCGGGCGGCATCATGGCGCCGGCGGAAGGTGAGTTTCAGTTTCTCGGCGAGGCGATGCCGATTTTTGACGAAGCGCGGCTGGCGCACCGGTTGAAGCTCGGTTTTGTGTTTGATGGGGGACAATTGCTGGGGTCGCTCACGATGGCAGAAAACATCGCCTTGCCCTTGCGTTATCACTCAAATCTGACGGAAGAAAAAATTGTCGCCCGCGTCGAACAACTGCTCGAGCTGACTGAATTAACCTCGTGGGCGAACAGCACGCCGGTCAATGTGGCGCGGAACTGGCAACAACGGGCGGGCCTGGCCCGGGCGCTGGCCCTCGAGCCGGAAGTGCTGTTGCTGGACAGCCCGCTGACGGCGTTGGATGCGCGCCACACGATTTGGTGGCTGCGAATGTTGGGGGAATTGGCGCAGGGGCACAAAATCAACGGCGCCAAACCGCTGACGATTGTGGTGACCGCGGACGATTTGCGCCCGTGGCGACGCCGGGCCAATCGCGTGGCTTGTTTGCGGCAACGCCAGTTCGTGGTGCTGGGCGATTGGGCCGCAGTGGAAGCCAGCGAGGAAGCTCTGGTGAAAGAACTGTTGCGGGAATGAGATTGTCGCGCCCGCCGGAATTTGAAACCGTGGACTGAACTGAACGAAGCGAGAACCGCATGGCTTTACAAGATTTAACGCCGCAATTGCGCACGCGCTTGAATCGCATGGAACGCGCCGTGGGCGTGTTTGTGTTGTGCGCGGCGGTGTTGCTATTGGTGGGGTTTGTTTATTACCTGCGGCAGACGGCACGAACCAAAGGTTGGTTCTTGCAAAAGATTCCCTACCAGACCTGCGTGGCGAGCGGCTCGGGCCTGAAAGTCGGCGACCCGGTCAAGCTTATGGGATTTGACGTGGGCGAAATTACCGAGGTCATTCCCAACGACCCCTACGATTACTACAACATCACGATTCGATTCCGCGTCAAACTGGATCAATACAATTATCCCGGTTACATCTGGAGCGATTCGAAAGTCAAAATCAACGCGGGCGATTTATTGGGCGGGCGATTTTTGGAAATTACCAAAGGCGCTGCGGGCGTGCCGACGGTCGTCATGACGAACAATCAAGCGGTCGGCATTTTGCGCGAGAAGCATTTCAAATCGCGGCAACAGGAGGAATTGGCGAAACTCAAGGCGCAAGGCACCGCCCCAACCGGAACAACGCCGCCGGCCGAAGAGCAACTGCGGGCGCAGGTGTTGAGTCAATTGAATGCCGAAGTGCGGGCGCAACCGGACGATTACTACACGAATCTCACCGCCGCGCATGCGTACTTTCTCGAACCGCAGGAATCACCGGCGGTGACCGAACGGTTGCAACGCGTCGTGGACCAGGTGGAAGCGGCGCTGCCGAACTTCCTCGCCATCACCAACCGCATCAACGCTGTGCTTGATCACAGCGCGACGTTGACTTCGAACTTGAATCTGGTGACGGTCAGCGCGCAGCCGGCGGTATCCAATTTCGCTTTGTTGACGGCGGAAATTCGCGGGCCGGGCGCGCTGGGGCAATGGGCGCTGGGAACGAATAGTCAGCAAAGTCTCGAAGCCGCGTTGGGCAATGCGAATCAACTGCTGGCGAACACGGACACCAACCTCACGGCGTTGGCGGAGCAATTGGGTGCATCACTGGAAAATCTCGCCGGCATTACGAGCAATCTAAACGCCCAGGTGCAGGCGAATACCAACCTGCTGGAGTCCATCAGCACGCTGATTCAGGATGCGGATGGGTTTGTGCAAGGCTTGAAGCGGCACTGGTTGCTGCGGTCCGCGTTCAAGGATGAGACGAAGGAAAAAGAGAAGTCGGATGCCGAGCCCGTGCCGCGGGTGACCTCGCCGCGGAACGGCGGGTTTTGATTTTCTCCATGGCGGCGGATTACATCTGGAGCAGCAGGAAGATCAATCCGCCGACGCACAACGCAAAAAATCCGATGATGGCTGCGTCGAGCAGACCGAACCGGGATTGCGCCGAGTGATTCGCCGGGATCAAGGCGGGCTTCACATACTCGCCACTCTTCCGACTGACTTTGAACGCAAGCGTACTCATACCATTTGCCAAGCATGGGTCAGGCCAAGAAGGAAAGGCTTTAGCCGCAGTCGATGTCGCGCGTGAGCGTCCCGAGTCGTGACAGAAAGTGTCCCGGTGACTCTGGTGGCTTGGTGCGCCGGGTCAGGCGCGTTAACTGTTTCCCCTTCGATGCGTTCGGGCCGAAACTTGCCTTGCCGCAGAGGCTTCACGATACTGGGTCTGTGAACGATCCGGTCACGAAACTGACCAACGAACTGGTCGCATCGTATGCGCGCGTCGGTGGCATTAATCATTTGGATGGGAAAAATCTGCCGTCCAAGCGCGCCATTACTTCCATTACCAAAGACTTGCTGCGGCTGTTGTTTCCCGGATTTTTCGATGATCACCTGGTGCATTCGTCGGAGATCAAAGTCGAGACCGCGGCGTTGTTGGATTCCGTGCTCGGCCGGCTCGAAGACGAAGTGCGCAAGAGCCTCGATTACAATCCCCCGGCAGAGCTGGCGCGCAAGGACATTGCCGGCGTGGCGCGTGAATTGACGCTGGAATTTCTGGGCTGCCTGCCTTGCGTCCGCGATTTGTTGCAGACCGACACGGAAGCGGCGTTCAACGGCGATCCCGCGGCGTTGAGTCGCGAGGAAGTCATCGTGGCCTATCCGTTCATCGAAGCGATTTCGGTGCAGCGCTTGGCGCATCAACTCTATCTCAAGCAAGTGCCGTTGATTCCGCGCATCATGGCGGAGTGGGCGCACGCGCGCACCGGCATGGATTTGCATCCCGGCGCGACGATTGGCACCCATTTCTTTGTGGACCATTGCACTGGCACGGTGGTGGGCGAAACGGCGGTCATCGGAAATCACGTGAAGATGTATCACGGCGTCACGCTCGGCGCGCGCAGCACTTCCGGCGGCCAGCAATTGCGCGGCAAACGCCGCCATCCGACCATCGAAGATCGCGTTACGATTTATCCCGGGGCGACGATTTTGGGCGGGGAAACGGTGATCGGCGCGGGCAGTACGATTGGCGGCAACGTGTTCATCATGGACAGCGTGGCGCCCAACTCACTCGTGGTTTACGACGGCCTCGATATGCGGGTATTGAGCAAGGACGACAAGCGGACGTCCGCGGACCAGAAGATTGCCGTGGATTTTCAGATTTGAACCGACTTGGTCTCAGCGGCGCACGCGTTGCTCCCAAATCTGGACGAACGTCCGATAAAACTCCCCGGACGTTTTCAAATCGCGAAACACCAGATTCTCCACGTTGACCGTGGCTTGCCGGTTGTTGCGTTGCTGTTTCAAGTCCACGTAGGCCACTTTGCTCAGCGAGATGTTGAGCACTTCGATGCCTTTGAAATCCACCATCTCGGACGTTTTGGCCGGTTTGGGCGCGGCCGCCAGGGTCAGAATATTCGTTTGGCCCAGGTCGTTTCGCACCACGGCGAGTTCGGCAATATCCATTTTGAGCAGTTTGAGGCGCAGTTCGCGATGCGCCAGAGCTTCGCGGTCGAATTGAATGTGCAATGTGCGCACGTTGAGCAACGGCACGCCGCCAAAGTCCGCTGGATTGTAGAGCGTCAGGTTTTCAATCGTGGCAATGGGTGAGAGAACGCCGAGAGAAAATTTTCCGATCTTCACGTCCATGCCGGTCTGGGCGCGAATTTGTTGTTCGACCGCCGCCTTGGCGATGGCGTCTTTGGAAAACAACAGACCAACGGTCACGCCCACCACGATCAGCACGAGGAGGAACAGCCATTTGATCAGGCGAAACATGCCGGGAGTATGCGAACGCCTCCAGTCGGGCTCAATGCTGAATCCGCCTCAGCACCGCACATCTTCCGGACGCACTTCCAGGCATTCATCCTGATCTTCCCAGACAATGGCGGGATAATGATCGAGTAAAAGCGGCGCGAGTTCACCTCCCGCGCGCGCCAGCAATCGTTCCGCGTCCTGGGCCGCGTTTTCGTACGCGCGATCGTAGTTGCCAGCGCTGCGGCGTTGGCGGTCGTCCCAGTGCGCAACGGCATGAACGGGTTCATATTCGCCCGCCCATTGTTGAAGCGGGTCGGAAATCTCCCCGGGCAACTCGGCAAACGGGACGAGTGTTTCGTTGCAGTGCTGGCAAATCAAACCGGTCTCCCGCACATCGCGCGTGAGCAGCGGCAACAGCGGCGCGCGGCAACAGGGCGATTCGGAGTAGGCGGCGGGCGGGGTGGCGAGGCGTTTGTGCCAGATCTGGCGTTCATAGCCGAGCTGGGCGGCGAGGCGATACGCGCCGACCAGCGGATGCGACAGCCGCCAGGCTTTACCCTGCAGTTGCCCGAGCGTTTGCGCGAGCCAGCGGGCCAACGTGTGATCGTCAAAATCGTGGAATGCCTGACGATAACCTTTCCAGAGCAAATCCAGTGGAGAATCCGAATCGAATGCCATCGCCGGCAGCATGGCGGGCAGGCGCGCATTTGTCGAGGCGGTGAACGCGCGGTTGTCGAATGTCCGGCTGCCGGGACGAATGTGCGAGGTGACAACAAAGAACTTTCTCGCGTGGCGAATCTTGTATTGAATCACGGCGGTTATGATTCAAACGCATCCGCTCACGACGACGACTTTTGATTTGCCGGGATTCCGCGTCACCCGTTCGCACGGCGTGGTGCGGGGCATTGTCGTGCGTTCACGATCGGTGATTGGCAACATTGGCGCGAGCATCCAAAGCTTGTTCGGCGGCAACATCACGCTCTACACGGACCTCTGCGAACGCGCGCGTTCAGATGCGTTCAATCAAATGCTCGCGCATGCCGGGCAACTCGGCGCCAATGCTGTCATTGGCGTGCGTTATGACGCGACGGAGATTGGCGCGGGCATCACGGAGGTGATTTGTTACGGGACGGCGGTTTCGGTGGAGCAAACCGGCGGCACAGCGCCGGTGGTCAGTTGATGTGCCGCACGAAAGACATCATGGCGGGAAACAAAGCTTCACCCTCGTTGTGCCCGGCGAGTAAGCTGGAAACTGCGCTGCTATGAAATCATCTGCCAGCGACAACTATTCCGCCCGGGCGTTGAGCCAAGTGGCGGCCTGGGTGATTCGCTGGCGGCGCTGGTTTGTCTGGCCGCAAATCTTGCTCTTCGGCATTTGCACGCTCTACACCGTCAAGTTTCTCGAATTTGATACGAGTCGCAGCGCGTTGGTGGGCGCGGACAAACGGTATCACCACAATTTCCTACAATACAAAAAGGAGTTCGCCGCGCAGGACGACCTGGTCGTGGTCATCGAGAGCGAGAACCCGGAAAAAAACCGGCAGTTTGTCGAGCGTCTCGGCGCGAAACTGGAAGCCGAACGGGTGCGCGTGCCGGTCCAACCCGGCGCCAAAGAGACGGTCGAGACCAATCTCTTCACGAACATTTTCTACAAGGGCGACCTCACGATGCTCGGGTCGAAGGCGCTGTTGTTCGTGCCGGAAGAAGATTTGGCTGCGCTGAAAGCACGCCTGGAGGCGTATCGCCCGTTGATTGAGCCCTTCACGCAAACGACTAATCTGGTATCCCTGATTGACCTGATTAATTCGCGGTTCAGTCGGGCCAGTCGCGAGGCCAATCCGCAGACGGAAGCGTTAATCAAAGCGTTGCCGGCGCTGGAACGCATCATCGCGCAGGCGGCGGTGAGTGTCCGGCGCGGCGGCGTGCCCCCGTCGCCCGGCGTATTTGCGTTGTTCGATCCCAATCAGGAAGCCGCCGACAGCATATACATCACGTACTCGGAAGGGCGGATTTTTCTCGCCACGGCGCAACCGCAAAGTGCCGCAGTGGAATCGCGCGCGGTGCGACGGATGCGCGAACTCGTCGAGCAAACCCGCGTTGAAGTGCCCGGCATCAACGCGGGGTTGACCGGCGAATCCGTGCTCGAACTGGACGAACTCGAGCAATCCCAAAAGGACACCGCCGCGGCGAGTGTGGTGGCGTTGTTGTGCAGCGCGTTGATCTTCATTTACGGCTATCACGAAACCGGCCGGCCCCTCAAAGCCGTCGCATCTTTGGTGGTGGGCATTGGTTACACGATGGGTTTTACCACGCTGGTCGTGGGCCATCTGAACATCCTGACCATTACGTTTGTGCCGATTCTCATCGGGTTGGCGATTGATTTCGGCGTGCATCTGGTGACGCGTTACGAAGAAGAATTGCGGCAGGGCGCGACGGAGGAAGCGGCCATCACGAAGGCGCTGGTGTTCACGGGGCAAGGCGTGTTTACCGGCGCGTTCACAACGGCGGGGGCGTTCCTGGCCATGGCGTTGACCGACTTTCGCGGCATTCAAGAGATGGGAATCATCTGCGGTGGCGGGTTGCTGGTTTGTTTGATTCCCATGTTGACGATGTTGCCGGCGTTATTGCTGCGCGGGCGACAAAATGTGCTGGATCATCAACCGCATCCGCCCGCCGATCATCGGGCGCGCATTGAACGGTTTTGGTTGGAACGTCCGAAAATCGTCATCGTTCTCACGCTGGGGCTTTGTGTGCTGGGCGGCTGGCAGTTGTCGAAGGTCTATTTCGATTACAATTTGCTGCACCTGCAAAGCGCCGGGCTGCCGGCGGTGCAATTTCAAGACAAGTTGCTCGACGCAGCGGGCGCGCCGACCTCCGAATCCGACACGAACGCGGCGGGTCGTTCTGTGCTTTTTGCCGCCGTGATCGCCGATTCGGTCCCACAAGCGGTGGAATTGGAAGCAAAGTTCAAAGCCCTGGACACCGTGGCGCGGGTGGAATCCATCGCGAAATTTCTGGCCGAAAACCCAAGCCGAAAACTGGAATTGATTGGCGAAATCAAACGCGAAGTCGCCGGGCTGAATTTTTTGGAGCCCGACCCGCGCCCAGTGCAGTCCGCTGAGTTGAGTCGCAGTTTGTTTGCGCTGGGGGGTTACGCCAATCTTGCGGCGGATGAGGCGCAGGCCAGCAGCCCGGAGCTGGCTGAGCAATTGCGGCAGTTGCGGAGCGCGGCGGAGGTGCTGCGGAAGGAGTTGTGGCGCGGCACGGCGACCGAGCAACAGGACACCGCCGCCAAATTGGGCGAATATCAACGCGCGTTATTCGAGGATTTGCGCACGACCTTCGATTCGCTGAAGCAGCAGGACAATCGCGCCGGATTGCGCGTTACCGATTTGCCGCCCTCGTTACGGGCGCGCTTCGTGGGGACAACGGGCAAACATTTGCTGCAAGTTTACCCGAAGGAAAACGTGTGGCAGCGCGAGCCGCAAAAGCGATTCGTCACGGAGTTGCGCACGATTGATCCCGATGTGACCGGCACGCCGGTGCAACTCTATGAATACATCTCCTTGCTCAAGACCAGCTATGAGCAGGCGGCGTTGTATTCGCTTGGTGCGATTGTGTTGTTGATCCTGATTCATTTTCGCCAACTCAGTTCCGTGGTGTTGGCGTTGCTGCCGGTGGCCATCGGCTCGCTCTGGTTGGGAGGCATTATGGGATGGTTCGGGATTCCGTTAAATCCCGCCAACATTATGCTCCTGCCGTTGGTGTTGGGTATCGGAGTGACCAACGGCATTCATATCCTCAACCGATTTGCGGAGGAGCGAAATCCCAGCATTCTGGCCAAGAGCACGGGCAAGGCAGTGTTGGTTTCCGGGCTGACGACCATTGCGGGATTTGGCAGTTTGCTGCTGGCGGAACATCGCGGCATCGCCAGTCTGGGGCTGGTGATGTCGATTGGTGTCGCGACGTGTTTGGTGGCCGGGTTGACGTTCTTGCCGGTGTTATTGAATTTGTTTACCCGACAAACGGATCCTGAAAGCAAACAACCCAGTGGCGATAATGCACAATCACCACCGGGTCGGGAGGAACCGAGGTAAAAACCTCTCACGCCAGGCAAAGCCGGAGCGCTAACTAGAGACTAAATGAGTCCGAACCAATGTCAATCTTGCAGTGAGGCGAGCTTATCGGGTCAATTCGCTACACGGTTATCGTTATCCGGTCTTTGCCGTTTCAGAGGGTTTTTCCCAATTGAAACTCGATTTCGGGTGCGTTTCCTCGCGTTTCTTTTGTTGACGATCAGCTTTCTAGCACCAGCTCAACCGCTGCGAGAAGTGCATGCGGGATTTATTTTTGATCGGCACGCGACAGCGTTTGAAAACGGTTTCGGCACAGAAGCCGCCGGACCATTTTTTTATGAACGCAAATCTGAACTCGCGCACACGTGGGCCGTGCCGCCGTTCTTTTCCTACACCGATTGGCTCGACGGTGAAGGCACGGAATACGATTTCGCGTATCCGTTGCTGACGTATGACCGGTACGGCGGCGAATATCGCTGGCAATTGGGGCAACTGCTCAGCTTTGCCGGCGGCCGCAATCAGGCGGAGGAACAGCGGCGGCGCTTCACGTTGTTTCCGATTTATTTTCAACAACGCTCCCCGGTCACCAATGAAAATTACACCGCCGTTTTTCCAATTTACGGCCAACTGAAAAATCGACTCTTTCGCAGTGAGATTGATTTCGCGCTCTGGCCGCTTTATGTGAAAACCGTCAAACGCCCGTCTGCCGGGCCGGCAGGCGATGAGTTGTTCACCGGTATGATGCATCGGTGGTTGAGTGCCCGGCGCGGCGACATGACGACGCACAACTTTGTTTATCCATTTTTCCACCTGCGCTATGGGGACGAGTTGTTTGGCTGGCAGGCGTGGCCGTTGTTGGGGCGCGAGCACAAAGCCGCTAGCACCGTCACTAATTCCTGGGGCGACGCCGAATTGATTCCGGGCCACGACAAACGGTTTTATCTTTGGCCCTTTTACCTGCGCCAACAACGGGGACTTGGCAGCGACAATCTTGAACGCGAACTGCTCGTGTTTCCGTTCTATCATCAATTGCGCTCGCCCCTGCGCGACTCTACCAGCTACTTGACTCCGTTTGGACTGACGCTCACCGACGATCGGGAACGCAAGTATCGTGAGGTGGACGCACCGTGGCCGTTCATTGTCTTTGCCTGGGGCGAGGGTAAAACCACCCGCCGCGTCTGGCCGTTGTTCAGTCACGCCCACACGGATGCGCTCGAAAGCGACTTTATTCTCTGGCCGGTTTATACCCATCGGCGGCTGCGCGGCGAAACGTTGGACCGCCACCGCACCCGCATTCTGTACTTTTTGTATTCGCACACCACGGAAGCCAACACCGAAACCGCCGCAGTGAAGACGCGCACGGATTGCTGGCCGTTGTTCACGTATCGCCATGAACTCGACGGGCGCACCCGCCTGCAAATCCTTGCGCCGCTGGAACCCATTCTGCCGGCGAGCAAAAGCATTGAGCGCAATTACTCGCCACTGTGGAGTCTGTGGCGCGCGGAAGCCAATCCCACGACCGGTGCGAGTTCCCAGTCCTTGCTGTGGAATTTGTATCGGCGCGACGTCACGCCCACGACCAGAAAAGGCTCGCTCCTTTTCGGTCTTTTCCAGTATGAATCCACCGGCGCCAAACGGCGGTGGCGACTGTTTTATTTGCCGCTGAACCAACCGCAGAAAGAGTCCGAGCATGTTTCAGAACATCGGTGAGATGGTGTTGCTTTTCTGGCGCACGATGCGCGCGTTACCGCTGACCTGGCGGCAACGCGAGAAGGTCTTTGACCAATTCTTCGAGATTGGCAACGCGAGCCTGCTGATGGTCGCGGTGTTGTCTTTCTTCATCGGCGGCGTGCTCGCGTTGCAAACCGGTCCCACCATGGTGGAGCGCGGCTTGACCAATTTCGTCAGCGGGTTGGTCGGGATTTCCATGGCCCGCGAACTCGCGCCCATCATGATGGCCATTCTTATCGCCGGTCGCATCGGTTCGGCCATGGCGGCGGAAATCGGCTCCATGCGCGTGTACCAGGAAATCGACGCGCTCCGCACGATGAACATCAATCCCGTGCATTACCTCGTGCTGCCGCGACTGGTGGCCATCGCGTTGGCGCTGCCGATGTTGGTTACGTTCGCGATTCTCGTGGGCTGGCTGGGCGGGGCGGTCGTCGCCAGTGCCACGGCGCAAATTGATATCCCAATGCGATCCTTCTTCGAAACCATGAAAGTCATGATTGAAGGCAAGGACGTGCTCAAGGGCGTGTTCAAAAGCTTCTGTTTCGCGTTGATCATCGGCGTGGTGTCCTGTCATCAAGGCTTGATCACGCGCGGCGGTCCGCGCGGCATCGGGCGCTCGGTCACCAAAGCCGTCGTCAATTCCATCGTGCTGATTGTCATGTTCGATTACGTGCTCACCCGGATTTTGCTCGAAACATGAGTGCCGCTTCCGCCCAAAATGGCCACGGTGTCACGGTGCAGGTGCGCGACCTGAGCCGCAGTTTCGGTTCGCATCAGGTGCTCAAAGGCATCAACCTTGAAGTCCGCCCCGGCGAAATCTTCGTCATCATGGGCCCGAGCGGCAGCGGCAAAAGCGTGTTGTTGCGTCATATCATCGGGCTGGAAGCCCCCGACGCCGGGGAAATCCTCGTCAACGGCGAGTCCGTCCATGAATCGGATGTCGCCGCCAAATATCGCATGGCGATGGTGTTTCAATCCGGCGCGTTGTTGAACTCGCTCACCGTGAACCAGAATGTCGGCCTGTATCTGCGCGAGCACGCGCTGAAATCGCCCGAGGAAATCGATCGCATCGTCGCCGAGAAACTCGAAGTGGTCGGGCTCAAAGACATGGGCGAGAAAATGCCGGCGGAATTGTCCGGCGGCATGAAGAAACGCGTGGCCATTGCCCGCGCCCTGGTGATCGAACCGCAATTGATTCTCTACGATGAACCGACGAGCGAGTTGGATCCGCTTTCTTCGGTCGTGATCGGCAAAGAAATTCTCAAACTCAACGAACGCATCGGGGTGACGTCTTTGGTCGTCTCGCACGACCGGGATCTGGCGTTTGGCGTGGCGCATCGCATGGCGCTATTACACCAGGGCGAATTGGTGGCGTTGGGCACGCCGGACGAGTTAAAACGCAGTGATCATCGGGTGATCCGGGATTTCCTGCACGCTGATTTCAAACGTGACGAATAAAATGCTATGAAAAACACTTTAGAAACCCGCCTCGGCCTGTTTGTCGCTCTCATCGTCATCGCGACGTTTTTTATCATGTTCATCATTGGCGGATTTGAACGTTTCAAGGACGGCGTCCACGTGGACGCGCTCTTCCAATCCGTGCAAGAACTCAAACTGGGCGACCGCGTTAAGATGGCCGGCGTCGAGATCGGCAAAGTCGAGACCATCAAACTCGACTCCGCCCAGAACAAAGTCCGCGTCACCATGCGCCTCAACGCCGATGCGCCGGTAAAGACCGATTCGGTCGCGCGCATTCAGTTTGCCGGGCTGATGGGCCAGAATTTTGTCTCCCTGGATTTCGGTTCGGACAAAGCGCCGCTCGCCGCCGAGGGCACGCAACTCGCCACTGTGGAACAGCCGGATCTCGGCGCGATTATGCAGAAACTCGACAACGTCGCCACCGGCATCGAGAACGTCACCAAAAGTTTCTCCGGTGATAAAATCGACAGCCTGTTTGGGCCGTTCATCGCCTTCATGAAAGACAATCGCGCACCGCTCACCGCGACGATTTCCAATCTGCAAGCCACCAGCGCCCAGATCGCCGCCGGCGAAGGCACGGTCGGCAAAATGATTTTTGACGACTCACTTTACACCACCGCGCTCACCACGGTTTCCAACCTGCAAGCCGCCGGCGACGAAATCAAAGCCGCCATTTCCGAGGCGCGCGAGATCGTGGCGCAGATTGATTCCGGGCAGGGCACGATCGGCAAGCTGGTTAAGGAAGACGCGCTGTACACCGAAACCACCGCGTCCATGACGAACCTGAAAGAAATCTTACAAAAGATCAATCAAGGCCAGGGCACGATTGGCAAGCTCGTCAACGAACAGGAATTCTATAAGAACGCCAAGCTCACCTTGCAGAAGGTGGACAAAGCCACCGAAGGGCTGGAGGATCAAGGCCCGCTCAGTGTGTTGGGCATTCTTGCGAACAATCTGTTCTAAACGTTCTCCCGTGTCGGTACCGGTGCCGCGTTGGTTGCGGGGACTGGCGGGGCCATGCGCGTCACGCGCAAACCGGTCTTGGCTACGGCGGATTGGAATGACAACAGGCCGCGTTTTGCGGTAACGCCTGCATACGGATCATTCGTGGTCAGGAGATTGCCGTCCACGTCGAGGAAATCGCACAGTTCGGCCAGATGCGCGGCGGCGCTGATCAACACGCTCGTTTCGATCATGCAGCCGATCATGGTGCGCAAGCCCGCCTCGCGCGCGGCTTTCAACGCCGCAAAGCCCGCGCTCACGCCGCCCGTCTTTACGAGTTTCACGTTCACGCCGTGAAAACACTCGGCGCAATGCGCCAGGTCCGCCGCCGTGTGATATGACTCATCCGCCAGCAACGGCAACGGGGAACGCTGCTTCAACCACACGAGATCCTGAGCCGGCGTGGTTTGCGGCATGGGTTGTTCGATGAACTGAATGTGTTTGTCCTGTGCCAGCCATTCAATGCGTTCGAGCGCCTCTTCTTTGGTTTTCCAACCTTCGTTGGCATCCACGCGCACGGCTTTGGTGGGCGCGACCTCGCGTAATGCCGCCATGATTTCCCGCTCGCCCGGCACGCCCACTTTGAGTTTCAACACCGGATATTGTTCCGCCTGCAACACTTTCTTGCGGATCACTTCCGGCGTAGCAATCCCGATGCTGAACGACGTCACATGATGATTCTCGCGAAAGCCGAGGCCCAACAAGTCATAGACCGGTTTGCCCGCGCGTTGCGCCGCGCCATCGAGCAGCGCGATGTTCAACGCGCACTTGGCGGACATGTCGCCGGTGGACAGGGAGTTCAGATAATCCATGCTGCCCGCGACGTCCTCGAAGGATAGCTGGGCGGCATCCACGCGTTGAAAAAATTGTTCCACCGTGGCGGGCGATTCGTGGTACCGACCGATGGGCGACGCTTCGCCGATACCGGTCAAGCCATCCGCCGCACGCAATTCCACCATGGCGACCTGGAAGAGATTCGTGCTGCCGCGCGCGATGGTCCACGTATTGGCGAGTTGCAACTGTTCCCGCCAGAAGCTGAGTTTCATGTCGAAAAAACAAAAGCCGAGGTCGCACGCCGTCGCAACAAGGAATTCCTACACATCTATGTGGCTTGTGCCTAAATCACCGTGCCGTCCGGAATCGAAGCGTTCTTCGGAATAATCACGATGCCGTCCCGGATATAATACAATTCATGGTCCACATTGTCCGGTTTGCCGGCGGGCGAGATCACGACGTTGTTGCCGATGCGCGCGTTCTTATCGATGATCGCATTCTCAATTTTGCAATTTGTCCCGATGCCCACCCGCGGTTTGCCGGCTTTCTCATGTTCGGCAATGGACTCCCGCGACTCGAAGTAATCGCAGCCCAGCGCCACGGTGCGATACAATTCCGTGCCTTTGCCCACCAACATGCGCAGCCCCACGATGCTGTGTCTGATCTTGCCCTGATTGATGATGCAGCCGTCGGAAATGATCGCGTGATCAATCACGGCGCCGTTCACCTTTGAGCCGGGCAGAAAGCGTGGGCGACTGAAAATCGGCGCGCTCATGTCGAACAAATTGAACTTCGGCAACTCCGCCGCCATGTCGAGATTCGACTCGAAGAACGCGCGGATCGTTCCGATGTCTTCCCAATAACCCTGATACACATGCGAAAATACGCGATGCGTCTCGATGGATTTCGGGATGATATGCTTGCCAAAATCCGTGAAGTCGTTGTCCAACAACTGCTTCACGACTTCGCGGTTGAACACGTAAATTCCCATGGAAGCGAGGAAGTATTCGTCGCTGCCCGTGATGCCGAGTTTCGAATACCATTCTTGCGGCAATCGCAACGAATCCTGCACCTCGGGCTCTTTCGGTTTCTCCACGAACCGTTCGATGCGCCGGTCCTCCGCAATTTGCATGATGCCCAGCGCCGAAGCTTCTTTCCGTAACACCGGAATCGTCGCGATGCTCACATCCGCGCCGTTCTCGCGGTGTTCGGCGATCATGCGCCGGAAATCCATCCGATACAATTGGTCGCCGCTCAGGATCAGCAGATACTCGAAATCGTGATCGAGGAAGTGCACCAGATTCTTGCGCACCGCGTCCGCCGTGCCTTCATACCACGACGTGTCGGAAAACGTCTGTTGCGCCGCGAGCACTTCCACGAAGCCGCTCGAGAACTGGTCGAACTTGTAGGATTGCGAGAGATGCCGGTGCAGCGACGTGGAGTTGAACTGCGTCAACACGTAGATGCGGCGGAAACCGGAGTTGATGCAATTCGAGATCGGCACGTCCACGATGCGGTACTTTCCCGCGAACGGCACGGCTGGTTTGGCGCGATCTTTGGTCAGCGGGAACAAGCGCGTGCCCTGGCCGCCGCCCATGATGACACAAAGCACGTTGCTGGTGTTGAGAGATTGTCGGGTAATGCGACTGGTGTTGGTTGCCATAATGCGTCCTGCGTTGAAGGTCGTGGTGATGCTAGGACAATGCGGCAAGACGCGGCAAGCCTCAACCCACTTTTTGCGTTCGCTAACCCAATTCTTCATTGGGCGCGCGGACGGT
Organism: uncultured Bifidobacterium sp.; assembly: GCA_964553795.1. Taxonomy (GTDB): domain Bacteria; phylum Verrucomicrobiota; class Verrucomicrobiia; order Limisphaerales; family JADLHS01; genus JADLHS01. The sequence goes on from CAZKMR010000017.1 coordinate 60,618, forward strand.
CCCCGTCCGCAGCGGGTGAGCTGGCACGAACGCGGTCGTGTAATCGTGCGGCGCTCTATCCCGCCTCTCGGCCTGCGTCGCGCTGCGAGTGGAGACCACTCGCGGTCCGGCAACTTGGGAGCGCGGACGGTCCCCGTCCGCAGTGCATGAACTGACACGAAAGCCATTGCGCAATTGTGCCGTGTTCTATCTCATCCCTCAGTCTGGCATCGCGCTGCGAGTGGAGACCACTCGCGGTCCGGCAACGTGGGAGCGCGGACGGTCCCCGTCCGCAGCGCATGAACTGACACGAAAGCCATTGCGAAATTGTGCCGTGTTCTATCTCATTCCTCAGTCTGGCGTCGCGCTGCGAGTGGAGACCACTCGCGGTCCGGCAACGTGGGAGCGCGGACGGTCCCCGTCCGCAGCGCATGACCTGACACGAAGACGTTCAGTTATCCGCACCGTTCTATCGCGCCCCTCGTTCCACCACTTCTTAAAACTTCAGATTCTCCAGATACTTCAAACTCTGCGGAATCTGCTCCAGCACCGTCGGCGCTTCGTCCTCGATGAAGTAATGCTTTACGCCCGCCTTTTGCGCCGCGCGCAACAGCGACGCCCAATCCGTCTGGCCCGTCCCGATCGCCACGCCGTTTTTATGATCCGTCCCGCCGGAGAGCGACCCCGTGGGCACGCCTTTCTTCAGCTCCTTCAAATGCATCAACGCCCAGCGCCCCGCGTGTTTCTCCATCAACGCCGTCGGGTCTTGCCCCGGAAACACCACCCACATCACATCCATCTCGAAATACACCACGCCCGGCTTCGTCTCCTTGACCAACATATCGAACAACGTGCCGGCGTCATGCGGCACGAATTCATAGCCGTGATTGTGGTAATAAAACTTGATGCCGTGCTTGGCTAAGACCTCGCCCGCGTGGTTGAACACCTTGGCCGTTTCCTTCACCCATTCCTCCGTCACCTGACCGCTGTGCGGCACCCAGGCTGTGCCCGCCCATTCCAAGCCCAACGCCTTCGCCTCCTGCGCCACGCCTTCTGGATTATCGCGATACCGTTCATAACTGAAATGACCCGCCACCGCCTTCAAATGATGCTGTTCCAACAAGGCCGTGAATTCCGCCGGCGACTTCCCGTACGTGCCGGCCAGTTCCACCGTGTGAAACCCAAAATCATGCACCTTGGCCAACGTGCCCGGCACATCCTTGCTGAAATAATCCCGTAAACTATAAAGCTGCAACCCGAGCGGCCCTTTGAAACTCTCGCCCGTGCCCACCGGCTTGGCCGGCTCGGCGGCAAACGTGGTGGTGGTCACCAAAGTGACAAGAGCGGCGGTCAGGACAGGAAAAATGCGTTTCATGCCCCGCATTGAATCCGAAACCCCGCCCCAAAGAAAGCGATCAATATTCACGACAGAACCGGGCCGGTTCGGGCGAATAAACCCTCAACTTGGCTCATAGCCGATAGACCTTCCGCCCGGTTCGACTTCACAAGCTCAAGCCAGCACCGGAATTCCCAATTCACGCAGATAACTGAACGTCCGATCATAGAACGATGGAGGGCGCGTGTGGTCGTTCACATCGCCGGGCGGCACAAAGATCACCATGCCTTGTCGGGCTC
>CAZKMR010000018.1:0-26711 GCA_964553795.1 uncultured Bifidobacterium sp.
CGTTTTTGATTGTCTCCTCGTTCTCCGTCGTTAACGTGACGGTTACATTATGAGCCCACAAGCAATGGCGAGATGGATTGGGGTCGCGATTTTGATTTTCGTCGTGATCATTATGGCGTCGTCCGGCACGTACGTAGTTGAACCTGGTTTTCGCGGCGTCGAGGTGACGTTGGGCAAAGTTTCGCCCGCGTTCAAACCCGAAGGCTTCGGCTTGAAAGCGCCGTTTATCACGCGCATCTACCCGATTTCCATTCGCCAACAAACCTCGGAAGAAAAGGCGGAATGTTATTCGGCGGACTTGCAACAGGTCGCCGTCGTGCTGCGCGTGCTTTACCGCATCCCGGAAGGTTCGGTCGTAAAACTGTTTCAAGGCTATCAAGGCGACGCCTTCTCCGCGCTTATCGCGCCACGCGTGCAGGAAGGGTTGAAAGAAGCCGCCGCGCAACAAAGCGCCGAGCAGATTGTGAAAAGTCGGGATGCCATCAAGACCCGCGCGCTCGAATTGGCCCGCGCCAAAGTGGGCGATTTGTTGGTGATTGAAGACATCGTGATTGAAAACATCGCGCTTACGAAAGAACTGGAACGGGCCATTGAACAGAAAATGGTGCAGGAGCAGGAAGCCGCCAAAGCCAAGTTCACCCAGCAACGCGCTCAGATCGAAGCCGACACCGCAGTGATCAAGGCCACGGGCGAAGCCAAATCCATTGTCATCCGCGGCGAAGCGTTGAAAGAAAATCCCGCCTTCGTGGAACTTCAGATTGTGGACCGCTGGAACGGCATCGCGCCGTTAATCATCGGCAGCGGCGGCAACGTCATGATGACTTTGCCCGACCTCGAACGTCGCAACCAATAACCTTTTCTTCCTGACTTTATCATGAATCGTTCCTCTCGTTCTCCGAATTGGGGTGGTGGCGCTGCTGACCTGAAGATTCCCCCGTTTCTGCCGAAACTCATTGCGTCGGCATTCGTCATTTTTGGCCTGGTCATCCTGGGCGCCACGTCGAGCTATGTCATTGATCCCGGGACACGCGGGGTAAAAATCACGCTCGGCAAGGCGCAGGATCAGTTCTTGCCGGAAGGCTTCGGCTTCCGCACACCGTTTATCACGCGGATCGTCCCGGTGTTGGTCAAACAACGCACGGTACCGTTAAAGGCGACCTGTTTTTCCTCCGATCTGCAACAAGTCACCGTTGAAACGCGGATTCTCTATCGTGTTCCCGAAACGTCCGTCGTGCAGATTTACCGCCAATATTCCGGCGACCCGTTCGATAGCCTGATTGCGCCGCGCGTGCAGGAAGCATTGAAAGAGGTCACCGCGTTGTTGACGGCAGAGCAGATCGTCAAGCGGCGCGATGAAGTGAAAGACAAAGCCATCGTCGCCGCGCGGCAAAAAATCGGGGAAATTCTTTCGGTGGAAGACATCGTTGTTCGCGACATCACATTGTCCAAAGAACTGGAAACGGCCATCGAAGCGAAAATGGTCGCCGAACAGGAAGCCGCGCGCGCGCGCTTCACGCAGGTGCAAACGCAGGTGGAAGCGGACACCGCAGTAATTCGCGCCGAAGGCGAAGCCAAGGCCATCCGCGTGCGTGGGGAAGCGTTGAAACTGAATCCGGCCTTCTTGCGCCTTCAGATTGTGGAGAAGTGGAACGGCAAATCGCCCCTGGTCGTGCCGGCCGACCCGAACAATTCCGGCCCGAATCTCTTGCTACCTCTCGGCGCGATTGAGCAGCCGACTCCATGAACCCGCGACTCCGCGCCCTGCTTCGCGCCCTGATTCTGGTGGGCGTGGTGGTGGTGCTGTTCCTGATTTTCCCGGCGGCGTTGAAGTTCGTGGAAATGGCCGCGCGCCAGTTACGGTATTTGTGGTGGTTGATTCTGCTCCTCGCCTTGGCCTGTTGGCTGATCTGGGGCTTCAAAAAGAAGCCGTAGCGGCCCCGCCTTCTGTTCGCGGTTGCGTTACTTGACGCGTTCCAACTCGACGGTCAATCCGGACAGGCTTTGCTCGAGCGTTTGGCGGAGCTGATCCAAGGCGACGTTCGGTGGCACGAGAATGCGCGCGTTCGCCTGGAACAACAATTCCCCGGACATCGGCGCGCTGGCGCACTCGGTTTCCAATTCTTCCACATTGATGCCCTGCACGGTCAAGGCCCGGGTGATTTCCCGCACAATGCCGGGTCGATCCTGTCCGACGACTTCCAGCGCCACCAACACCGCTTGCGACGCATCACGAACGATTTCATCGCCGCGCACCACGATGGTCAGGTCCGAAATGCTGGCCAGCGCCGCTTCCAGTGCCGCGCATTGCGCTTTTGGCACGCTGACGCGAACAATCCCCGCAAACTCGCCTCCGAGCCGGCACATGCGACTTTCCAGCCAGTTCCCACCGTGTTCCGCCACGACTTTGGCCACCGATTCTACGAGCCCTGTCCGGTCCGGACCAATGACGGTCATCACGAGCGTTGTTTGCATGAATGGAGTTTCGCGACTGACGGCGACGATGACAAGCTCCGCTCTGGCAAATCTCAACGTCTCTGCTGCGCGGCGGGGGGCGCTGAAGTTAAAGCGATTCGTCCCCATACCCTGATCGAACCTCGCTCGCTTCCAACCGTCAGCATTGCTACTGTTAACGCGATGGAACTGCGGGAATTTGCCGAGCGCGTTTTGTTTTCGTCGTCACTGGAGGAAAAACTCCAGCCGCCGGACGTCATCACCGACGCGCATCCAGGTTCCCCGATCGCCACACTGACCGCGCCGGGCCGGCCGCGCCATTTGATTTTCAAGCCTTCCGGCACGTCGCGCGATGGATTTCCCGGCACGCGCCACCTGGAACAAAACCACGAACGCGGGCGGCTGCTGCATTTCTTCGCCAATCACGAACTGCTCGCCACCGAATTGATGGCGCTCGTGCTGTTGAAATTTCCGGATGCGCCCGCCGCCTTTCGTAAAGGCGTGTTGGAAACCCTCAAGGATGAACAGGAACACACGCGCCTCTACATGGAACGAATGAAGGCGTGCGGCATTGAGTTTGGCTCGCTACCCGTGAGCGGCTACTTCTGGCGCGCGGTCTCCGGGATGGAAAGTCCCATGGATTACGTCGCCGGACTGAGCCTGACATTTGAACAAGCGAATCTGGATTTTGCGCGCCACTTTTCCACGTGTTTCGCCGAGGTCGGCGATGCGGATTCTGCCAAACTGCTTCAGAAGATTTATCGCGATGAAATCGGCCACGTGGCGTACGGATTGAAATGGTTTCGCCGCTGGAAGAATCCCAGCGAAAGCGATTGGGACGCGTTTTGTCGGCAATTGAAATTCCCACTTTCGCCGGCCCGGGCGAAGGGATTTTCCATCAATGTCGAGGGTCGCAAAGCCGCCGGTTTGCCGACCGATTTCATTGAACATCTCAATGTCTTCTCACAATCCAAAGGCCGCACGCCCACGGTATTTTGGTTTAATCCGCTGGCTGAAGCCCGCCTCGCGGGCGGCAAAGGATTTTCTCCCGCCAAACATCAAACCCAACTCGCGCGCGATCTCTCCCATTTGCCGATGTTCCTGTGTCGGCAGGACGACATCGTCCTCGTGGAACGCAAGCCATCCGTTCATTTTCTGAGCGGCTTGAAGGAAGCAGGTTTTACGCTGCCGGAGTTTGTGGAAGATGTTGCCACGTTGCGTGACCGAAAATTGGGCGGCCTGCGACCGTGGGCCTGGGGACCGGACAGTGTGGGATTGTTTCATCCGCTGTTCGCGAACCTCACCGACCGGAGACGCGACGCTTGCGATTATTTCAATGATCGAACCGCCGTTTTGTATTCCAAGACCTGGAGCGCGGCTTTTTTACGGCAGTTCCTGAACCAAACTCCCGCTGCGCCGTGGCTGATTTCCGCAGATCTGGTGGGCGTCACCGTTAACTCTCCGGCCGCCGCGCGCGCGGCGATTGAATCCTTTCGCGCCCGAGGAATTCATAATCTCGTTTTGAAACAAGCGATTGGTGTTGCCGGCAACAACGCCCTTCGTTTGCTTGAGCCGGAGATTCTACCCACCCAACTTCGCTGGATGGAGAAAGTCACTGCCTCGGGACAGGAACTGGTCGTTGAACCCTGGCTGGACCGGATCGTCGATTTTTCCTGTCAGTTGGAGATGACGGCGACCGGACTGAAGCTCTGCGGTTTCACCGGACTGCTTAATGACGCGCGCGGTCAGTTCCAGGCCAATTGGGCCGAACCCAGGTTTGAGAAAACCTTTCCCGCCGCCGTGCTGACCTCACTTCAAGTGACTCCGCGCGCCGGAAACGAGATCCAGGTCTGTTACGGTCTTCTGTTCAAGGCTCTCGAAGCCGAACTCCGCACTCTGAACTTTCTCGGGCCGCTGGGCATTGATTGTTTCGTTTATCGCGATCCGAATGGCGCGATTAAATTAAAGCCCGTGGTCGAGATCAATCCGCGTTACACGATGGGCCGCGTCATGGTGGAACTGATGCAGCACGTTTGTCAGGGAAGCTATGGCCAATTCCGACTGGTAAACCAGCCAACGCTGCGCTCCGCCGGTTTTGCAGATTTCAAAAGTTACGCCGCGCATCAACGCGCCGCCGCGCCGCTCATTATGGAAGGGTCACCCAAGCCGCGCATTCGCGAAGGCTTCGTTTGCTTGAACGAACCGGAACAGGCCGAATTGGTTCTCGCGACGTTCCAGGTTTTCCGCGATGCAAAAGCGTTCAACTCAGCCGCATCGGCATGACGACGTAGAGGAACGGGCCGTTGATTTTCAACACACCCGGACTGAGTTCATCAATCAGCTCAATGAACACTTCGTCGTTGGAAAGCGCGTTCAATGGATCAATCAGATACTTCGGATTGAACGCAATGGCCATTTCCTTGCCTTTATAATTCACGGCCAGACTTTCGCGCGCTTCGCCCACTTCCGGGCTGTTGGCCGTGATGGCGAGATTGTTTTTGCCGAAGCTCAATTTAACCGAGTTGGCTTTCTCGCTGGTCATGATTTCAGCGCGCTTCAAGGCGTGCAGAAATTCTTCGCGTGGCAAACTGATGCGTTCCTTGGCTTCGCCGGGAATTACCTGGCGATAATTGGGATAATTGCCTTCGATGAGTTTGGTCACGATGACCACTGAAAAACCCTTCTCATCCTTCAAATTGAATTCCGCCTGATTATCCGCGTATTTGATCGTGACTTCCCCTTTGTCCTGTAGCAATCGATTCAATTCGTTTACCGCTTTGGCCGGAATGATGAACTCGCCCTGGCTCTTTTCCGAGACATCCACTTCCTCATCCGTCAAGGCCAAGCGCCGTCCGTCCGTGGCGACGATGGTCATTTTGTGTTCCTTGAGGCTGATGAAAATGCCGTTCAACACATACCGCGCTTCGTCGGTCGAGATGGCGAACGAAGTTTTCTTCATCATCGCCTTCAGCTTTTCCTGCGTGACGGTGACTTTTTTATCGTCCTTGAACTTGTTGATCGGCGGGAATTCCTCAGCGGATAGACCATTAATCTTGTAGAACGATGAGCCGGCGCGAATGCTAGCAACGTTTTTCTCATCTACTTCGAGATCAATCTCCGGATTGGAAAGTTCCCGCGTAATGCTGAACAGCTTCTTGACCGGAATGGTAGTCGCACCGCCTTTCTTCACGCTGGCTTCCACACTGCAAGTGACCGTCACGTCGAGATCGGTAGCGGTAAATTCCAGGCGATTCTCCTCCGCTCGAACCAGGACATTGGAGAGGATGGGCAACGTGGTGCGGGAGCTGACGACGTTTTGCACCGCTTGGAGACCGTTGAGCAATTGCTCCTTGGTAATGGTCAGGTTCATGCGCGCCTAGTATAGATGATTTTTTTTGTAAAAAAACTATTCCTATTAAGGGCTGTGAATAAGGCCAACAGACTCGAAATTGGCTGCGTTCACAACGAAAATCCGGGGAATGAAACCGGAAACAAAATCGTGACGCCAGTTAAAAAACCGAAACTTGTCCACGTTGTTCACACTGCTGGGAAACAATTCACAAGCTATCGCAAGTCACTTGGCACCTTTTGCGCGTTGGACCACGGCAGGTAGAACCGAGGCGACAAACTCCACTTCCGCCAAAGTCGAATGGCGTCCCAACGAGAAACGGACGAGGGCGTTGGCCAGGGATTTGTCCACGCCTAAAGCGGCAACCACGTGGGATGGTTCAAGGGATCCTGCCGAACAAGCCGAGCCGCTGCTGGCGCAGATACCTTCCAGATCCAAACACGCCATCAAAGCGATGCTGTCAGCACCGGAAACGACGAACGAAACGGTGTTGGCAAGCCGCTGTTCGCGCGAACCGACCAGTTGGAGGCCAGGGAGGGCGTCCACGGCTGAAATGAGTTTTGTTGCCAAGGGAATGAGGTTGGTCCGATCAAATACCGGGGTGGGAACAAATTTTTCCAGCGCCGCCAGCAAACCAGCAATGGCGGCAAGATTCTCCGTGCCTGCCCGGCGTTCGTTTTCGTGCCCACCGCCGAAAAAAATGGGATCGGGATGCAATGGTGAGCGAATGTAAAGCAATCCCGCGCCTTTCGGTCCGTGAAACTTGTGGGCACACACCGAAACCAGATCAGCGTTGAACTGGTCTATGCTTGCCACGGGTTCTTTGCCAAACCATTGGACGGCGTCGGTGTGAAAAATGATTTCCCTTTCCCGACAAATCGCGCCCAGCTCCGCGATGGGTTGAATCGTACCAATCTCATTGTTGGCCGCCATGACAGAAACCAACGTCGTGTCGGGGCGCAGGGCACGCTTCAAATCCCCGGGCGATACCCGGCCCGTGGAATCCACTGGCAAACGCGTAACCTGAAAACCCTCTTTTGCCTCAAGATAATCAAAACAATGCAACACCGCGTGATGTTCGATCGCGGAGGTAATGAGATGTTTGCCTTTGCCGGCCAGCAAACGCGCCGTGCCGAAGATGGCGAGATTGTTGGCTTCCGTGCCACCACTGGTGAAAATGATTTCGCTGGGCTTGGCTTTGAGCAACCGCGCGGCGCGGTCGCGGAAATCATCCAACGCAGCGCGCGCTTGTTGTCCCACATGATGCACGCTCGAAGGATTGCCCCAAACATCACCAAAGTAAGGCAGCATCGCGTCGCGCACCGCTGAATCGAGAGGCGTCGTGGCGTTGTAATCGAAGTAAATGGAACGCCGCATGGCTAGTAAACGGCTTTGTCGCTGCCGAAGCCGGGAGGCACATTTTTGGCATCAGCGAAACGTTCTTCCAACCAGGGATCGGCGGAATTGGAATAACCACGCACTTCCCAAAAACCGAGAATATCGCGGTCCATGAACGTTATCTCCCGGACAAATTTTGCTCCTTTCCACGCGTAACGCTTTGGAATGATGACGCGCGCCGGGCCACCATGTTCCTTGGTCAATGGTTTGCCGTTCCACGAATGGGCGATCATCACATCGTCATCCATGCAGACGTCGAGCGGATTGTTGGTGGAATAACCGTCGTAGCTCTTGAAAAAAACGTGGGAGGCCTCGGGTTTGGGTTTCACTAAATCGGCGAGGGTGAAGAAGGCGACGCCGGAAAATTCCATGTCAAACTGACTCCAGGTCGTGACGCAGTGAAAGTCGCTCACATCCGTGAATTGCGGCAAGGCGAGGAATTCCTTCCACGAGAGCGTGACGGGATTTTCCACTTTGCCGCCGATCTTGAGTTCCCATTGTTCCAATGGCACGTCGGGCTGCACGCCCAGATCCAGCACCGGGAAATTGTGCACCTGTCGTTGGCCGGGCGGCAAACGGTCGTGCGACCGCACCACGCGTTGAGCTTTACCGGCCATCTTGGCGGCCCAACGTTCTTTGGCGGCGATGTAGGAGTCTTTCATCGTGACGCAGAGGTTACACGGGCCGCGGGCTGCCGCAAAAAAAGATTTCGCCCCCGGCTTAATTGCCTAGCCTTGCCGCATGTTCAAACCCGCCGACCTGTTTGATTTAAGTCAGACCGAACACGCCGCGCTTTTCGACGGATGCGAATTCGCGTGGGAAGCACTCAAGAAGATCAAATCCTATGTTGAAGCCAACGCGCAGGCCTCCTTGCACAACAAAGTTGAGGGGGTCGCCTATATCGGCGATCGCGTTTTTATCGGCGCCGGCACAGTGGTCGAGGACGGCGCGATGATCAAAGGGCCGGCGATTATCGGCAAAAACTGTCAGATTCGGCACAACGCCTATATTCGCGAACACGTCATCGTCGGGGACAATTGCGTGGTGGGAAATTCCTGCGAACTCAAGAATGTCCTGCTGTTCAACGGCTGCCAGGTGCCGCACTTCAATTATCTCGGCGACACGATCCTCGGTTTCAAAGCCCACGTTGGCGCGGGTGTCATCGCGTCCAATCTCAAATCGTTGCCCGGGAATGTGACGGTGGAAAAAGACGGCATTCCGTTCGACACGGGGTTGCGGAAGTTTGGCGCGCTGGTGGGCGATGGCGCGGAGATTGGGTGCAACAGCGTATTGAATCCCGGCAGCATCATCGGGCGCGGCGCGGTGATTTATCCCGGCGTGAACTGGCGCGGCATTTTGCCGGCGAACATGATTGCCAAGAATAAAGCGGCGATCGAGGTGGTCGTCCGCCGCCCGCGCGAGAGCTAGCGGTGTCGCAACCAAAAGCCGCCCTGGAAAATAACTTCGGCGGCCACGATCAGAAAGAACACCGCGCTGACGACGGCGTTCAAGCGGAAGAACGCGACGTTAATCCAATTCAAGCTGCGCCGCCGCGCAATCCAGTGTTCCATCACGAGGCAAACCAGAATCAGCAGCCAGCCGATCATGTAAACGATTCGAAAACGGCAGAGCAGGCCGAAAGCGATCAACAAGCCGCACATGAACATATGCGCCAGAAACGCGGCGGTGAGCGCATTTTTCGGTCCCCAGGCCACTACGAGCGATCGCAGGCCCTGTTTTCTGTCGAATTCATAATCCTGCAAGGCGTAGATGATGTCGAAGCCGACCAGCCAGAGGATCACGGCGGCGGAGAGCACGAGCATTTGCACAATTTCCAGGCCGGACACGTTCGCGCCTTTGACGGCGAGCCACGCCCCAATGGGAGCAAGCGCCAACGCAACGCCAAGAAAGACATGCGTGTAATCCGTGAAGCGTTTCGTCAGTGAATAGAAACAAACCACGACCAGCGCCACCGGCGACAGCCAAAAGCAAAGCGGATTGAGAAAGTAACTGGCCAGGACTAATCCCGCGGCTGCCAGCAGACAGAGCGTGACGGCACTCGGCAACGAGATTGTGCCCGCAGGCAAATGCCGATTCGCCGTGCGTGGATTCAGCGCATCAAACTTGCGGTCCACGATGCGATTGAACGCCATCGCACAGGTGCGCGCACAAACCATGGCGGCGACGATGAGCGCAAAGGTGCGCCAACCGGGCCAACCACGATTGTCGCGCGCGGCGACGCACATGGCGGCCAGGGCGAAAGGCAGCGCAAAAACCGTGTGCGAGAAACGCACAAAACTGCCCCATTTAGAAAGCGTCGAGAACATCGCAGCGGGTTACTCTTGTTCCGCGGCCCAGCGCGGCGCGAGGCGGTTGGGAATGCCCATGTGATCCAACACGCGCGCGACGACCGTATCGGCGAGTTCGGTCAGGTTGGCTGCGCCTGAATAGAAACTCGGGTTTGCGGGCAGCAGCGTAACGCCGGCAAGCAGCAGGAGTTCAAAGTTTTTGACATGCACCAGACTCAGCGGCGTTTCGCGTGGCACGAGAATCAGCTTTTTCTTCTCCTTCAAGACCACATCCGCAGCGCGCAACAACACGTCCTCGCTGTAGCCATGCGCGATGCGGCCCAGCGTGCCCATCGTGCAGGGAATCACCACCATCACGTCCGGTGGATTCGAGCCGCTGGCAAACGGCGCGTTCATGCTTTTGAGCCCATGCGATTTCACGCCAGCGGGCAAGCGCAGGCCGACGGGTAATTCTTCCCGAATGACTTGTTGGGCGTAATTGCTCAACACCACATGAATTTCGTGTGCAGTCGGATCGAGGTTATCGAGCAGGCGCTGCGCGTAAAGCGCGCCGCTGGCTCCGGTAATGGCGACAAGAATTTTCACGTGATGACCAAGTTCGCCCGCAGTATGTCGGAGCGCCACACCGCAAACAAGTTTGGCCCGCGCGGCAAAACGGCTTGTGTCAGCGGAGTCGATTCGCACAATTGCCCGGTGTTAAAATCGTGGTTCATGCTCATGGTCGCGGCGCTGGCGCTCGCCGGTTGCGCGACCGGGACGGTTCGGAAGGACGGAAAGAAGGAGCTGCCGCCGCATTGGGATTCGGAACTTGGCCCGGCGCACGAGCCCGAAAATGTGGTGATTGCGCGACCAAACCCCAAGGCGGGTGCGCCAAATCCAAATCCGAATTCCGCCCCGCCTAAAGTCGTGCCCTCGCGGCCGCCGGTAACGACTGCGGAAACCGGGATGATCGCGTTGAGTCTTTGGGCAAAACAAAACGGTTTGACCCCGGTGCGCGTTCTGCCCCTCAACCCTAAACCGGCTTACACCGTCAAAACCGCCCATGGCAATTTTACGGTGCGCGACGGCAGCCAGTCCGCGTTTTGGGAGCGGCTCGAAGTCCGGCTTGGGTTCGCACCGCGGTTGATTGGCGACCAGATTTATTTGCACGCATTGGACGTCAAAAAAGTGCTCGAACCCCTGGCGCACGGTGCAACGGTGGTGACGCCGGCCAACCGGCTCGTGGTCATTGATCCCGGGCATGGCGGTTCGAATCAAGGCACGCGCAACGTCTTCACCGGTCGCCATGAGAAAGATTACACGCTGGATTGGGCGCTGCGGTTAAAGCCATTGCTGGAGCAAAGCGGCTGGCGCGTGGTGTTGACGCGCACCAACGACGTCGAAATGTCGTTGCCGGAACGAGTGGCCTTCGCCGACGCGCAGCGGGCGCATTTGTTCCTGAGTTTGCACTTCAATTCCGCCGGCGAAAACCCGACACCCGCCGGGTTGGAAACTTATATTATGACGCCCACCGGGATGCCCTCGTCATTGACGCGCGGCTATGATGACGACGAACGGGTGGTGTTTCCGAACAACGCGTTTGATCGGGAGAATCTGAGTTATGCGGTGCGCCTGCACCGGGCGCTGTTGCGCGTTAACGGGAATCTGGATCGTGGCGTGCGGTTCGCGCGGTTTCTCGGGGTCTTGCAAGGACATCGCCGGCCCGCCGTGCTGATTGAAGCGGGCTATTGTTCCAATCCGGCGGAAGCGCAACGGATCGCGAGTTCAGAATTTCGGCAGAAATTGGCGGAAGCGGTCGCGAAAGCATTGGAATGAGCGCGGCCAAACACATTCTCGTCACGGGGGGCGCGGGCTTCATCGGCTCGCATCTCGTGGAGCGGCTCTTGGCGGAGGGAAATCGCGTGGTCGTGTTGGACGATCTTTCGACCGGCAGCCGCGCGAATCTGGCCGCAGTGCAAACGAATCCCGCGCTGCGCATCATTGCCGCGAAGATTTCTGAATGCGCGGAATTACCGGAACTCGTGGCGAACGCCGCGGCCATTTTCCATCTCGCGGCCGCAGTTGGTGTGGATTTGGTCGTCAAATCGCCGATTCACGTGCTCGCCACAAATCTGCACGAGACGGAAGTGTTGCTGGAAACTGCCGCGCCACATCGCGTGCCGATGCTCGTCGCCTCCACCTCCGAAGTGTACGGCAAGAGCGAGAAAGCCGCGTTCAGCGAAGACGACGATTTACTCATCGGCCCGCCGCAACATTCGCGGTGGGGCTATGCCTGCTCGAAGCTGATGGACGAATTTTTGGCATTGGCCTACGCGCAGGAACGCGAATTGCCTGTGACGATCGTCCGCTTGTTCAACACCGTCGGGCCACGACAAACCGGACGCTACGGCATGGTGTTGCCGCGCTTCATTGCCGCCGCGCGAAAAAACGAACCGCTGAAAGTATTTGGCGACGGACAGCAAAGCCGGTGTTTTTGTTTCGTGCTCGACACCGTGGAAGCGCTGGTGCGCCTGCAAAAAACGCCGGCTGCCCGCGGACAAATCTTCAACATCGGTAGTACCGAAGAAGTGACGATTCTGGACCTCGCGCGGCGCGTGATTGAAATTCTCGGATCGAAGTCCAAGGTGGAACTCGTGCCTTATGCAAAAGCGTATGCCCCGGGATTCGATGACATGCGGCGGCGCAAACCGGTCGTGGAAAAACTGACGCGCACCATTGGGTTTTCGCCGGCGACGACGTTGAATGAAATCATTCAACGCACGGCGCAAAGTTTGGAGGCGGCCGCGCCCACCCCAGCGCCGAGCGTCCCGTCTTGACGTTCGAAACGAGAACGAGAAGCGTTGGCGTTATGTCGCAAACATTGCCCCGCCCCCAGCCGAATCGCTTTCGTCGGCACTGGGGGCTTGCGCCCGGCACCGTTTTCTTGAATCACGGCTCCTTCGGCGCCTGTCCCAAACCCGTGCTCGCATTTCAGGAAAAACTGCGCCGCGAACAGGAAGCCGCGCCGGTGCAGTTTCTCTGGCGACGCTACGAAGAACGCCTCGAACCCGCGCGGCGCGCCTTGGCGAAGTTTGTGGGCGCGAACGCGCACGATGTGGTTTTTGTCACCAACGCAACCACCGGTATCAATGCGGTGCTGCGTTCGCTCCAGTTCCGGCGGGGCGACGAATTGCTGACCACGAGCCTGGATTACAACGCGTGTCGCAACGTGCTGAATGAAGTGGCGCGGCAATCCGGAGCAAAAGTGGTCGTGGCGCAAATCCCGTTTCCCATTGTTTCCCGCGAAGCCGCCATTGCTGCCGTGGTGCAGGCCATGACGGCGCGCACGCGCTTGTTGTTGATAGATCACGTCACCAGCAATTCCGGAATCGTGCTGCCAGTACGGGAAATCATCCAAACCGCGGAGGCGCGCGGGGTGGAAACCCTGGTGGACGGCGCGCACGCGCCAGGCATGTTGCCGCTGAATCTGCGCCAATTGCAGCCAACGTATTATGCGGCGAATTTGCACAAGTGGATTTGCGCGCCGAAAGGAGCGGCATTCCTTTACGTGCGCGCCGACCGACAGGCGCAGCTGCAACCGCCGGTGATCAGTCATGGGAACAATCGCCCGCGGCCCGGCTTTGCGCCGTTTCAAGACCGGTTCGATTGGCCCGGCACGCACGATCCCACCGCCTGGTTGTCGGTGCCAGAAGCGATTCGTTGGATGGGAACCTTGTTGCCGGGCGACTGGCGCGAGGTGCGGGAACGTAATCATCAATTGGTGGTTCAGGCGCGAAAGTATTTGTGTGAGCGCTGGGAAGTGACCGCGCCCGCCCCGGACGAGATGCTGGGATCGCTGGCTACGATTCCTCTGCCCGAACGATTTCAGAAACGGAAGCCGAGGGGAAAAATTGATCGCGAACAACTCGCGCTTTATGACCGATTCGGCATTGAAGTACCGTTGTCGCGCTTTGGCCTGCCACCGCGGCGGTGGCTGCGGATTTCGGCGCAGATTTACAATTCATTCGCGGACTACGAATACCTGGCCGCCGCGCTCGACGAATTGTGACGGCGCGGAAAGATTTTGCCGCGCCACGGTCGCGACTTGGTTTTTGCACGCCGCGAAATAAACTCGCGCCATGACCGATTCGGCCCACCCCCTTTTCTCCGCACCCAAACCCGTCGTAGCCATGATTCATTTGGGCGCGCTTCCCGGCACTCCCGCAAATGGACTCGCGCTTGCCGACATTGAGAAACAGGCGTTGCAAGAGGCGAAAATTTTTCAAGCGGCAGGCGTGCATGGTTTGATGCTGGAAAATATGCACGACACGCCGTATTTGCGCGGTCGCGTTGGGCCGGAAATTGTCGCGGCCATGGCGATCATTGCGCGCGCCGTCAAACAGCAAAGTCAGCTGCCGTGTGGCGTGCAGATTCTGGCCGGCGCGAATCTCGATGCGATGGCGGTGGCGCACGCGGCGGGCTTGGATTTCATCCGCGCGGAAGGGTTCGCTTTCGCGCATGTTGCTGACGAGGGGATCATTCAATCTTCAGCCGCGGAACTACTGCGGTATCGCCGTCAAATTGGCGCGGACGCCGTTCAGGTCTGGACCGATGTGAAAAAGAAGCACAGCTCCCACGCGATTACGGCGGATGTGGACATTGGTGAGACGGCGCATGCGGTGGAATTTTTGCGTGGGGATGCGGTGATTGTCACCGGGGCAGTAACGGGCGATGCGCCCCGCGCCAAAGACGTGCTCGCGGTGAAGCGAAAAACGCGGTTGCCGGTTTATCTCGGTTCGGGTGTGACGGCGAAGAATCTGAAATCGTTCTACCGCGCGGCGGACGGGTTCATCGTCGGCTCGGAATTCAAGCAAGGCGGACATTGGGCGCGCGCCGTCGAGGCCAAGCGCGTCGAAACATTTATGGCGGCGTACGCCAAATGTTCCTGAGTCGCACAGAGCAAATGAAAGTTACGCGAGTTTCGTTCCGGGCGACAGCCGATTGCCCGCCAGGAATTCGGGCGCGGTCAAACGCCGACCGCCTTCGCGTTGCAGACCGGTGAGGCGCAAGGCCTCGCGCCCGCACCCGACAACAATCCCGGCTTTATCGGCGCGAAGGATTTCGCCCGGAACGCCAGCTTCCGCGACCACCTCCGCCTCCCAGATTTTCAAGAGCACCGGCTTCGGCCCCGCCGGTAGAAAGGTAAATGCTCCCGGCCACGGCGTGAACGCGCGAATGCGATTCCAGATCATGCGCGCGGGCTGACTCCAATCAATGCGCCCGTCTTCCTTTTTGATTTTGGGGACGTGCGTGGCGAGTTCGTGCTGCTGCGGTTGTGGCTGAATCTTCCCCGCAGCCAGATCTTTAATCGTCGCGACGAGCAACTCCGCGCCGAGTTGCGCGAGTCGGTCATGCAGCGTCGCGGCGTTGTCGTCGTCCGCAATGGGAGTTTTGCGTTGCGTCAGGATGGCGCCGGTGTCGAGCCCGACATCCATCTGCATGATGGTGATGCCGGTTTCAGTTTCACCGTGAAGCAAAGCGGCTTGAATCGGGGCCGCGCCGCGATATTTCGGCAGCAACGACGTGTGTACGTTCAAGCAACCGAGGCGCGGCAAATCCAAAATGGATTTCGGCAGAATCTGACCAAAGGCGGCAACAGCGATGAGGTCCGGTTGCAAGACGCGTAGCGCGGCGACAAAGTCTTCGTCGCGCGCTTTTACCGGCTGCAACACGCGCACGCCGGCAGAGAGAGCGAGCTGTTTGACCGGTGACGGCTGAAGCTTGAGGTCGCGACCCTTGGGGCGATCTGGTTGCGTGACGGCGGCGATGATTTGGAACGACGGTTCGCGCAACAGCGCGGCCAGACTGGCGGCGGCCAGTTCGGGCGTGCCCATGAAAATGATGCGTAAAGCGGACATGCAAGACGGGCGTCCGCGCCGGATTAATGGGTGACTTTATCCACCCACGACAGAATGTCGCGCAGGACCTTGATCGGCGTTTGCGTGGAATCAATGCGATGCACGCGTTTCTTCCCGTAAAAATCCAGCACGGGCATGGTTTCCTGTTCGTAAACTTTGAGGCGATGCCGGATGACGTCGAGATTGGCGTCGTCGAGGCGATTCTCCTTGAGCGCGCGGCGCTGGAGGCGTTGCACCAGAAAGTTGAAGTTCGGACAGTGCAGATAAAACACCGCCTTCACATCGAGCGTGGTGTCGAGCATTTCGGCCTGATGCAAATTGCGCGGAATGCCATCGAGCACGAGCACGTCGGTCTTGGGATGAAAGCGGCCGATGCGTTCGCTGTTCGTGATGAACTGGCGCCATAACTTGATGGTGGGCTGGTCCGGTACGAGTTGGCCGCGGCCGGTGTATTCGATGAACACCTTGGCCAGCGGGCTCGCGGCGCTCAGCGAGCGGAACACGTCGCCGCAGGCGCAGTGAAAAAAGTTCGGAATGGTCCCGAGGATCTTCCCTTGCGTGCCCTTGCCGGACCCGGGGGCGCCGAAGAGCAGGATGGTCTGGTATTTCTTCATGACTCGCTGGCCCGGCCCGGGAAATCCGGTTACGCGTCCTTGTGCTTGAGCTGGATTTCCTGAATTTCCGCCAGCGGAATCTGCACTTCTTGCGCCGCCCCGCCTCGCTGAACTTCCACGTGCATGTCGGTCGAGGCGACGCGGGTGATGCGGGTAACCAGATGTTCGCCGCGCGGCGACTTGATCACGAGCACCATGTCCTTGTCCGCCCCGCGGCGAATCGCGCCGAAGAACGAGGAAAACTTGGTTTCAATGAAGCGGCGGTTGAACGTGAATTGGCCGCGCTTGAAGACCTGAGTTTGGGGCACGCTAGCCGCGCCAGGTGTGGCGGCTTCGGTGGCGTCCGCAGTGGCCAAAGCTGGGTCGCCGGGGACGGCATACGTGGCCGAGTGCGCGCCCGCTTCGTCGGTGGCGCCTTCCATAAATTCTTCTTCCGCCTGCGAGGGCAGTTTCGTTGGCAGACACAGAAAGATGGCCGGCCCAATAACCGGAGCGACGGCGGCAATGCCGCAGACCAAAGCAGCCGGATACGCGCGAATGACGGAAATCTCGTAGCCGGCGTAAATGTTGGCCGCGTAGAGCAGCAGCAAACAAACAATGCCAATCGAGGATTTGAACATCGCACCAAGTAGCGAACCTTCGGGTGGTCGTTCCAAGCGCGGGACAGGTTTGATCACCACCTCGGTTTTCTTGATGATTTCCTCCTCGGGAATCTCGATGTACGGCTCGACGTTTTCGAGCAGGCGATTGTCGCGCTTTTCCTGCGCGTAGGTTTTCAGCTCTTGCAACGTGGCCTGGGACAACTTGCCCCACTCGATCTCGACATACTTGTTGTCCTCGGTGCGGACCTGCAAAAACTTGGCGGAAGGCCGGACGATTTCGCCGGTTACCTTCGTGCCGTCGGTGTATTCAAACGTGAGCGCGGCGGCGTTTAAGGCCCACAACACGCAAAAACACAACAATCGCCCGATGAATCTGGAAACTTGCACGGGTGGTTTCCTAACAGAATCCCGCTGCCAGCGAAAGCGAAAATCCCCACCGGGCACGTTGGTTCAGGTCTGCCACGGCCGATCTGCTTGGTGGCCGGTTTATGCCACAAGACAAAAGTCGCCCGCCGCGCTATGCTGGTGCGCCTGAACCCGAATCACAGAACCGCGCGCCCGCGGTTACAAATCTAATCGTGTTAAATTACGCTGTATGAGTTTGAAATCCGCGCCGCGCGAAATGCTGAAGCAATTGTGCGGCTTTGCCCTGCTGGTGTTGCTTGGGGCGTCCTGGGCCGGGGCGGCGCCGAGTCTTAACGGCGTGCGGGGCAGCATCGGGATTCACGATCCCGCCACGATCATCAAATGCAAAGACCGGTATTACACGTTTGGGACAGGAGCGGGAATTCCTACCAAGTCTTCCGCCGACGGGGTGGTCTGGTTTGACGGACCACGGGTGTTTGCGGCGCCTCCGGCGTGGGTGATTGGCGCGGCCCCGGGATTTAACGGCGATTTTTGGGCGCCAGACATTGCCTACATCAACGGCCAATACTGCCTGTATTATTCCGTGTCCAGTTGGGGCAGTCAGGAATCGGCCATCGGCCTGGTGACGAACCCCACGCTGGATCCGAATGACCCGAATTATCAGTGGACCGACCACGGGATTGTCATTCAAACGGTCATCGGCAGTTCGTTTAACGCAATTGATCCCAGCGTCACCTTCGATGCCAATGGGAATCCCTGGATGGCGTTCGGCTCCTACTGGAACGGCATTTATCTGCTCCAACTCGACCCGGTGACGGGCAAGCGCATCAGCCCGAATTCAACGCTGACGCAGCTCGCTTACAACGGTTCAATTGAGGCCAACTGCCTCTATCGCCGCGGCGGCTACTATTACCTCTTCGTGAACTGGGGCTCTTGTTGCGATGGCGTGAACAGCACCTATCACGTGCGCGTGGGCCGCAGCACCAGCATCACTGGACCGTATCTGGATCGCAACGGCGTGGACCTGCGTTCCAGCGGCGGAACGCTGTTCGCCGAGGCGAGTGGCAAATTTGCCGGGCCGGGGCACGTCGCGATACTCAACGAGAACGGCCAGCGCTGGTTCAGCTATCACTACTACGATGCGGGTGCTTATGCGTCCTGGTATGGCGCGTACGGCGCGGCGGCGTTCGATCTGCGTCCGTTGGAATGGACGGCTGACGATTGGCCCATTTTGACGCGTGATTGGTCCGCCATTTATCACTTCGAGGCTGATGCGCGCGACGAAAACGGCCAATATTACGGCCTGTTGCAGAACGGGGCTTCAATTCAAACCGACGCCTCGCGCGGACGCGTGTTGAATCTCAATGGCGCGGGGCAACACGTCTGGTTGCCGGCCGGCGTGGCCAATGCGCGCACGTTCGCAGCGGTGGTGAAATGGAATGGCGGCGCGAATTGGCAACGGATCTTTGATTTCGGCACGGACACCAGCAACTACGTGATGTTGACGCCGTCATCCAGCGCGAGTCGGTTGCGATGCGATCTCCGCGTTAACGGCGCGACGCAAGTGCTGGAATGGGCGAACCCCTTGCCGGTCGGCGTGTGGACGCATGTGGCGGTGACGCTCGATGGCGCGCGGGGCGTGTTGTATGTCAACGGCGTGGCCGTGGCGACGAACAACGCCATGAACTTTTCGCCGTATCAAGTGCGCGCTCAAACCAATCATCTCGGGCGCAGTAAATTTGTGGCCGACGCCGACTTCAACGGGCAGATCAGCAGTTTTCGAGTTTACGCGCAGGCGTTGAGCGCGGCGGAGATCGCCGCGCCCGTGCCAGAGATTCAACAACCCACCGCCGGGGCGACCTATTGGCCGGGCACAACGCTCGACTTTTCCGGGCGCGCGGCGGATTTCAACGATCTGCCGCTGAGTGCCAGTCAACTGACGTGGCGCGTCGAGCGAATTCTGAATGGAACGACGAATCTCGTATTCGGCCCGGGGCCCGGTATCACGCGGGGTTCGTATGCGATTCCGACCAATGCCACGGCCGGAGCGGTTTATCGGCTCGCGTTGGCGGCGACGAACAGTTTGGGACGGGGCAAAACCGTGTTCCGGTATTTATCCCCGGCGAATCCGCCACCCGCGTGGAGCACATATCATCCGTTTCAAATCGACGCGGCTGATGCGCACGGCCATTTCGATGCGGTTCTGCACAACGGCGCGTCCATTCAGAATGATGTCACGCGCGGCAACGTGTTGAACCTTTCCGGCGGCAATCAATACGTCAGCCTGCCCCCGGCAGCCGGGAACATTCTCACGTTCATGGCGTGGGTGCAATGGAACGGCGGCGCCGCGTGGCAGCGCATTCTGGATTTCGGCAACAACACGACGCGCTATTTCGTGCTGACGCCATCGGCGGCGAACGGCAAGTTGCGCTGCAACATCAGTGTCAGCGGAATTCCCGGCGAGCAGATCCTCGATGCGCCCGGGCCGTTGCCGGTGGGCGTGTGGACGCATGTGGCAGTGGTGCTCGATGGCGAGCGCGGCGTGCTTTACACGAATGGCGTGGCGGTGGCGACCAATGCCGCAATGAACCTCGTGCCGGCGGATTTGAACGCCACCAATATCTGGCTGGGCCGGAGTCAATTTCCCGATCCCTATTTCAATGGGCGCATCAGTTCCATGCGCATGTTCGACCGCCCGTTAAAAGCGGAAGAAATTGTCGCGCCCATTCCGACCATCACGCAACCCGCGCATGGCAGTTTGTATCGCCCCGGCGAAACCATTCAGTTCCACGGCGGCGCGCGGGACTTTTACGACTCCAGCCTGACGGCAACGTCGCTGACGTGGACGGTGCAATGGCGCTCGAACGCGAACACCGTCACCATCATCAACGGATTAAGCGGCGTGACGAACGGTTCGTTCGTTGTGCCCGGAGGCGGCGCGCTCACCGCGGGCGGCGCGTATCGCATTCAATTGGTGGCGACCGACGCTGCGGCTCGGAAGGCGACGAACTATGTCGAAATCTTCCCCGAAGCAACCGCGCAACCCAACGACTGGGCGTCCTATTATCCGTTTTCGGGCAACGCGCTGGACGCGAGCAATCGCTTCAATGGCGTGCTCACCGGCGGCGCTAACATCGTCGTCGATGCCACGCGCGGATTGGCGGTCAATTTGTCCGGTGGCGGTCAGTATGTGAACCTGCCGCCGGGCGTCGCGGCGGCGAACACATTCTCCGGCTGGGTGCGCTGGAATGGCGGCAACGCGTGGCAGCGCATTTTTGATTTCGGCGTGGATTCCACGCGATGGCTGTTTCTGACGCCGAAGGATGCGGCGGGATTTTTTCAATGCGCTATCACGGCGGACAGCACGCGCTACACGCGGGTGATTCAGGCGCGCGCGCCGTTTCCGTTGAACGAATGGGTGCATGTCGCGGTGATGTTCGACGGCAAACAAGGCGTGCTCTACACCAACGGCCAACCGGCGGCAGTGAACCACAGCGTTAACTTGTTGCCGCGGGATCTCGCCGCCACGAAAGCGTATTTCGGGCGCAGCCAATTTCCGGCTGATCCCTACTTCAACGGCCGACTGGACGCGATGCGGCTAAACTCCCGCGACCTGGCGTTGGCGGAAATCGTTGGCCCGACGCCTGCGATTCTGACGCCATTGGCGAGTGAACGTTTCGCGGGCGGCGAAACCATCGCCTTCAACGGGCGCGTGACCGACTACGCGGAAACGCCGCTGCCGGCTTCGGCGTTTAGCTGGGCCGTGGAATTCCAGCACGACGGGCTGATCAACCCGGTGCTCGGACCGCTGAGCGGTGTGACCAACGGTAATTTCGTTGTTTCCACCAATGCGCCTAACGCGACGAACGTTCTGTATCGCATCCGATTGACCGCCACCGATACCAACGGCCTGCAACAAACAACCGAAGCCGAAGTGCCGCCGCATCTGGTGCAATTGGCGCTGGCGACCGTGCCGTCCGGAATGATGGTGCAATTTGAAGGACAACCGCTCACCGCGCCGGCGACGGTGGCCACGGTCGCGGGCATGACGCGAACGCTGTCCGCGCCCACGCCGCAAAATGTTGGCGGCAGCAATTACAACTTCGTGCTGTGGTCGGACGGTGGCGCGGCGACGCATGACATTTCCGTGCCACTGACGAACAGCGCGGTGACCGCGAGTTTCGTCACGCCCGAGGTCGCGTTGACGCCAACCGGAAACAGCCTGGTTCTCAGTTGGCCGGATTGGGCGGCCGGCTTGCAATTGATGACGACGACGAATCTTGCGCCGCCGGTGCTGTGGCAGGCCATCACCAACGCGCCCGTGTCGAACCACGACCAACAAGAGGTGACATTGCCGATGAACGAAACGCAGCAATTCTTCCGACTGCAATCGCCTTGAGGTTGAACGAAAACAAAATTGCGTCACGCCGATGTTTGCGCGTGAGTGTCGCGCACCTTGACATCGTGAGCGGCATGCCAAACACTGCCGCTCAAACCAAGGTTCGACGCAAGGTGAATTAGGGAGGAAATCTATGGCGTCACCTGGCCAGCGCCAGAAGGACATTTTTTGGGCGCTGATTATTCAGAACCGCCAACGCTGTTGGGACGCGAGCGGACGTCGTTCGCCCCGCCAGACTGCGGCCATAACTGTGGACTTGTTCACACTGAAGCATTCGCGCAATGGATACCGAACACATACCCGCAACCTATTGGGCGTGGGACATCGATAAAATCGCTTACGGTCCGGTCGATCTGTTCACCCTCGTGCATTGGGTGCGCGAGCAACGATTGACGGCGGACACGTGGATTTTTTGCGAACGCCGCCAGAGCTGGTCCCAGGCGTCCGCCTTGGAGGAGCTCAAAGCTCTGTTTGATCCCACGCAAGGCCGCCCCGGTCATGTGGCCAGCGCCCTGGATGCCGGCGTGAGTCCGGACGTGATGCTCCGGATTAAAACGCTCGCGGGCTTGAACGATCAACAATTGCGTTCCTTCGTCAGTTACATGGAGGTTTTGACGTTGGACCCGCTGGCGGTCGCGGTGCATGAAGGCGAACGCGGCGATGCCATGTTCCTGATTCTGGAAGGCGAGTTGCGCGTGCGCGTCGTGCGCCATGGCAAAGAATCCGTTCTCGCGACCCTCAAAGCCGGCGATTTCTTCGGCGAAATCTCGCTGCTGGATGAAGGCCCGCGCTCGGCAGATGTGGTTGCCAACGACCGCAGCACGCTATTGAAAATCTCCACGACGTCATTTGCGAAACTGCGCCGGGAAGCGCCGGCGCTGGCCGAACCGTTCCTCTTTTCCCTGGGGCAAATTCTCGTCGGCCGCATGCGGATGTTGAACAAGCGCTACGTGGATTCGTTGCTCATGCTGCAAGCACTCGCCGAACCTGCGGTGTTGAAAGGAGACGGATTCACGCCCCGCGCCAAACCGCGCCTCTAGCGGCCAGGCTCAAACCGCGCAGGATTGGCCGCGCCCGCCGGCAGCGGTCACCTTGACATCCCCCCGGGCATCCCGAACACTGCGCGCTGACTTATGGCCGAGCCCAAAGAAAATCTGCAAATGGAGAAGATCGTGTCGCTGTGCAAGCGGCGGGGATTTGTGTTTCAATCGTCCGAAATTTACGGCGGCATCAACGGTTTTTGGGATTACGGTCCGCTTGGCGCGGAACTCAAACGCAACGTCAAGGAACTCTGGTGGAACGCCATCGTCCGCCAACGCGAGGACTGCGCCGGGCTCGAAGCGACGATCATCATGTCGCCCGCCATCTGGAAAGCGTCTGGTCACGTGGACACGTTCAGTGACCCGATGTGCGATTGCAAAAAGTGCAAGAAACGGCATCGCGCCGATCAGCTTTGCGAAGATCAAGGACTCGCCCTTACCAAAGATGCGAATGGTAAATTTGCTTTCCCGGCCGGTACGAAATGCACGAACTGCGGTTCAACTGATTTGACCGAGCCGCGTCCGTTCAACCTGATGTTCAAAACCTACGTCGGTCCGGTCGAGAGCGAGGACAACGTCGCGTATCTCCGTCCGGAAACCGCGCAGGCCATCTTCGCGCAGTTCAAGAACGTGCTGGAAACCTCGCGGCAAAAAGTGCCGTTCGGCATCGGGCAAATCGGCAAAGCGTTCCGCAACGAGGTTACGCCGCGCAATTACACCTTCCGCTCGCGTGAGTTCGAGCAGATGGAGTTGGAATTTTTCATCAAGCCGGACGAAGCGATCGAAGCCATTCACGGCAGCGTGGTGACCGTGCCGGAAACCGGACATCCCGGAGAACCGCAACCGAACTGGGGCTGGCAGGCGTGGCATCAATACTGGGTCGAGGAACGCGTGCGGTTCTATGAAGGCATTGGCTTGTCGCGCGCGACGCTCGGGTTTCATCGCCAGACGGCGGAAGAACTCGCGCATTACGCCCGCGCCTGCGTGGACATTCTGTTCAAGTTTCCGTTCAGCAAGAAGGATGAGAAGGGCGAACTGAAGGGCGAGGAACTGGAAGGCATCGCGGCGCGCAGCGATTTCGATCTCTCGCAACATCAGCGTTTTTCCGGCAAGCCGCAGAGCGTGTTTGACGACGAACTTCGCAATGCCTGGAACAAATTGTCGAAGGAAAAGCAGGACGACCTCTGGCGCCGCTACTACGAAAACCGCAAAAAGTATCTGACCAAGTCGGGCGTGGCCGAAGAAGTGGCAACAAAGCAAGCGACCGAGGACGCGAACGCGCTGGCCAAGGGCAACTATGTTCCGCACGTCATCGAACCGTCGGCAGGTGTGGATCGATTGATTCTCGCGTTGATCACCAACGCCTATACGGAAACCACCAAGACCGATGACAAGGGCAAGAGTGAAACGATCTACATGATGAAGTTTCATCCGCGCGTGGCCCCGATCAAGGTCGGCGTGTTGCCGCTGCTCAAGAACAAGCCCGAGTTGGTAAAGAAGGCGCTGGAGGTTCGTGATCTGTTGCGACCCTGGATGAATGTGTTCTACGACGACGGCGGCTCGATTGGCAAACGCTACGCCCGGCAGGACGAAGCGGGCACGCCGTTTTGTGTGACGATTGATTTCGATACGCTCGGCGAAAAACCGGAACTGCTCGACACGGTGACGTTGCGTTATCGCGACGATGGCAAACAGGAGCGGCTGAAGATTGCCGAGCTGCGCGACTGGTTGTTGGCGCGTGTGCGTTGACCCATGATCGTCCCGTTGCCCACGCGAATCTCCTACGGCTTGATGGCGCTGATGCTGGCGCTCATCGGGTGGCTGCATCTCAGCACGCTGGTGTTGACGGTGTTGTTTGGCTACTTCGCGCTGCAAAAGTTCCGTTTACGCAACAGTCGAACCATCGCCGTGGTGCTTTACAGTGTGGCGGTGATTGGCGTCATCTGGGGATTGATCTTCGTGTTCAACCGGGCGCGCGAAACCTTGCCGGAAATTGCCAACGAAACCATTCCCGCCGTGGTGAATTACGCGGAGAAGCACAAGATCGAATTGCCCTTCACTGATTACGCCAGCGCCAAGACTTTATTGATTCAGGAATCGAAAGATCAGGTGGCCAATTTTGGGCACTACCTCAAAACCGCTTTTCTCCAGATTGCGATGTTCCTCATCGGTCTGGTCGTGGCGGTGAGCATGTTTTTGAGCGCGCGTTGGGGCACGGAAGCGGACGTGCAGGAAGTGCCGGACAGTCTTTACGCCACCGTGGTGCGGGAGTTGGGCGCGCGGGTGCGCACGTTTTACCAAAGTTTTTCCCGCGTGATTGGCGCACAGATTGTCATTTCCGCCATCAACACGGCGTTGACGGCGGTGTTTCTGATTTGGAACGGATTCAGTTACACCACCACGTTGATCGGGGCGACGTTTCTCTGCGGCTTGCTGCCCATCATCGGCAACATCATCAGCAACACCTTGATTTGCGGGGTCGCGTTCGCCACCTCGCCGAAGCTTGCACTCATTTCGCTCACGTACCTGGTGATCATTCACAAGCTCGAATACTTCCTGAACAGCAAGATCATCGGCGACCGCATCAAGAATCCGATGTGGCTGACGTTGCTCGGCATTGTCATCGGCGAAAAACTGATGGGCATTCCGGGGATGATTCTCGCCCCGGTCGTGTTGCACTACATCAAGGTCGAAGCCTCGAAGAACAAGGTCACGCCACACGGTGTTGAGTCACACCCGGGCATCGCCAAGGATTAACGGATTCATCTCGCTGCTCGGTTTATCAGCGACGACGCATCACCAACGGTTATCGCTACCAGTGCAATTCCCGAAGCGGCAACGAGCTTGCCCCCAAGGGTCATCGGCGTAGGCTCGAATTGGTGAAAAACTAACCGCCTATGAAACTCAATCTCGCAGTCTTCTGTCTCGTCGTGCTGACCGCTGCCACCCTCGCGCAAACGCCAACCGCCACGCTCGAAACCGCACCACCAGTGGTGATTCGAACCGTGCCCGTCGCCGGCGCAACCAATGTGAATCCCGCACTGACAGAAATTCACGTCACCTTCAGCAAAGCCATGCTCGACAACAGTTGGTCCTGGTCCACGTGGGGTGAGCGGAACTTTCCCGAACTCGTCGGTCAACCGCGCTATTTGCCGGATCGCCGCATCTGTGTCGCCACCGTGAAACTCGAGCCGGGGAAGTTCTACGCGATCTGGCTCAACAGTGAAAAGTTCCGCAATTTCAAGGACGCCGACGGGCGTTCCGCGGTACCGTATCTCTTGACGTTTGCGACCGCCGCCGCGTCCGGCGAAACGAAGTCCACTTCCGGCGCGCCGTCTGCTCGCACCGGAGAACAGGTTGCGGTAGAAGATGTGGCGTTGCGTCTGCTTGCGGCGATGCGCGACAAAGAAGACGCCGTGCTCAAGCAGTTGGCCACCGATCACATCGACGGGTGGCGCGATTCGCTGCCGCATTTCGCTTTCGAATTGCGCGAGCGGTTTCGGCAACTGACCGGCAAACCGCTCGCGTTGTGGCCGACGGAATCCGTCGTCGAAGGCGATCTCGCCGCCGTGAAATGTACTGGTCCGGCGGAACTCGAAGGCAAATATCTCTTGTTATTCTTTACCAAAACCCCCGAAGGCTGGCGCAACTGGTCGTTGCGCAATTCGCTGCCTGAGATTCCGCTCCGCCAGCATTTCGCCCGCAGTCAGACGGAGTTCAATAGATCAAAAACGCCGAAAGACACCGTGGTCGCCGAGCCGGATGCGTCCTGGCAACGCACCCTCAACGACGATCAACGCACGGTGCTCGCGTGGACGGATCGACAGTTTCGCAGTTACTTTGACGCGCGCGAGTTTGACGGGTGGAGTGAAGCGGAACGAACCGCGCTTGAAACCCGATTGATTGACGCACTCAAAGGTCCGCGTTCGCGCGAATATTATCAGGCCATCAACACGCTCGGGGCGATGCGGTCAACCAACGCGCTGCCGGCGTTGCGAGCTATCGCCTACGACCGCGCGGATAAAAATAATCGCGATCGCTGGATGGCGATTCGCGCGCTCGGCCTGATCGGCGAGAAGACCGATGTGCCGGAACTGATTCATCTCGTTTATCACGGCAACGTCAACACACGTTGGTGGGCGCAACTTTCGCTGGTTCGCCTCACGGGAAAAAACTTTGGCAGCGATTGGAACGCGTGGGGTAAATGGTGGAATCAACAAAACGGCCAACCGCCGTATCGCGCTGAAATCATCCGCTGGTGGAGCGGTCAACCGGAAACCGAGAAA
>CAZKMR010000018.1:26811-62106 GCA_964553795.1 uncultured Bifidobacterium sp.
GCCGTATCGCGCTGAAATCATCCGCTGGTGGAGCGGTCAACCGGAAACCGAGAAATTGGCCGAGTCCTTGGCGGAGAGCGATCGGAAGTTCCTGGCCGACGCGCGCGGCAAGTGAGTTGGTTTCGCAACTGACAAATCGCATCCTGTCTCGTTATGTTCTCGCCATGGGCGCACTTCCTGTTAATGCCGACAAAGAGTCGCAACTCGCGCAACGCATGGCGGCGTTGGGTGTGACCGAAACAGACATTGAAGAAACTTTCGTCCGCTCGGGTGGACACGGCGGTCAAAATGTCAACAAAGTCGCCACGTGCGTCATGTTGCTGCATCGCCCCACGGGCACACAGGTAAAGTGTCAGGAAACGCGGCAACAGGGGATGAATCGCCTCATTGCGCGAAAACTGTTGCTCGATAAAATTGAATCGGATCGCGTCGCGAAAGCCGCCGCCGAACGGGCGCAGATCGCCAAACAACGCCGCCAGAAACGCAAACGCAGTCGCGCCGCCAAAGAACAAATGCTCGCGCAGAAGGCACGCCGGTCGGAGAAGAAAGCGCGCCGCCGCTCCTTTGATTCGTACTGAACTGGCG
Organism: uncultured Bifidobacterium sp.; assembly: GCA_964553795.1. GTDB lineage: Bacteria > Verrucomicrobiota > Verrucomicrobiia > Limisphaerales > JADLHS01 > JADLHS01. Next base: position 27,397 of record CAZKMR010000018.1, read on the forward strand.
GCAGTTTGCCTCAGCCCTTGCGTCGCCGGATTGGCATCAACGCGTAATGCAGCACGAGCCAGACGGGGACGGCAAACAGGCAGATCGTGACCAACCGCTCCCAGGTCCACGACAGTTGATACGCCTGAATCGGGCTTTGCATCGGGAAAATGACGATCATGAAGTAATTGGCGAAACGCGTATGCCCCAGAAAACTGCAATACGGCGGATAGCGTTTGCGTAGTCCACTCGCAAATGCAAGAACGCCCAGCGCCAACACGATCGCGGTCACGGCCCCGTTGATGGGCGACATGGCACTGAGTTGCACCTGGGCCCCGCCGCGGAGCGTCACGTAGGGATACAACCATTGTGCGCTCGCCCATAGAAAGCTGAACCCGGTCTGGATCGCGGTCAGGTAGTTCGCCTTGGACGAAGTCATCTCGTTCAGCAGCAAGCCGAAGTACAACGGCACAATGCCCCAGATCAGTTCCATGTGCTGGAACGGGGTGCGAATCAACTCCGCGAACAATTGCCAATAGTGGCTCATGCGCGGCGGATTGTCCGGTCCGCCGAAACTGCACGCGAGCAAAAATCCGGGCCAACCCCACCTTGCGCCCGGGGCCGGGAAAATCTAGGCTGGCGCGATGTTCGAATCACTCAGTAACAAGCTTCAAAACGCGTTTCGCAACCTGCGCGGGCTGGGCAAAATTTCCGAGAGCAATGTGTCGGAGGCGCTCCGCGACGTGCGCATGGCGTTGCTCGAGGCTGACGTGAATTTCAAGGTGGCCCGGGATTTCATCGAGCGCGTCAAAACCAAATCGCTCGGTGCCGAAGTCATCCAGAACGTTCAGCCCGGCCAGCAGATCATCAAGATCATCGCGGACGAACTGACCGAACTACTCGGCGCGCAGAATGCCGGCCTCAATTTGGACAAGAGCCCGAGCTGCATCATGATGGTTGGCTTGCACGGCGCGGGTAAAACCACTTCCAGCGGCAAGTTGGCGCGCTTGATTCAAAAGCAAGGCCGCCAACCCTTGCTCGTGGCGGCGGACGTGTATCGCCCCGCGGCGATGGACCAACTCGAAACGCTTGGCAAACAACTGGGATTGCCGGTGTTCGTGAAGCGCGGGGAAACGGATGTTCTGAAGATCGCGCGCGAGGCGGTCGCGTTTGCCGAAGCGAACCATCGCAACACGATCATTTTCGATACGGCGGGCCGGTTGCAAATTGACGAGCCGCTCGTGCAGGAGCTCGTGCGCCTGCGCGACTTGGTGAAGCCGCAGGAAATTCTGCTCGTGCTCGACGCGGCCACCGGCCAGGAAGCCGTGAATGTCGCCACGCATTTTGATCAGGCGCTGAACATCACCGGTTCAATCCTCACCAAGCTCGATGGCGACGCGCGCGGTGGCGCGGCCTTGAGCATGAAGTCCGTGACCGGCAAGCCGATCAAGTTCGTCGGCGTCGGTGAAAAGCTGGAAGACTTCGAGCCGTTTCATCCGGAGCGCATGGCGTCGCGGATTTTGGGCATGGGCGATGTGGTCAGCCTCGTGGAAAAAGCCGCCGAAGCCGTGGACATCGAGGACGCCAAGCGCATGGAAGAGAAGATGCGCAAGGGCGAATTCACGCTGGAGGATTTCCTCGAACAATTGCGCCAGATGAAAAAGCTCGGGCCGCTCGACAGCATCATGAAAATGTTGCCCGGCGGCGCGGAAGCGTTGAAGCAGGTGGACATCTCCAAGCAGGAACGCGAGTTCAAGCACATGGAGGCGATGATCTGCGGCATGACGCCGAAGGAACGGAAAAGCCCACAAATCCTGAATGCCAAGCGCCGGCAACGCATCGCCAAAGGCAGCGGCGTCACTGTGACCGAACTCAACACCATGCTGAACAAGTTCGGGCAGATGCAGCAGATGATGAAGAAAATGGGCAAGTTCCAGAAGATGATGGGCCGCATGGGCGGCGGCATGCCGGGAATGTTCGGCCGATGATTATCTATGAAACCGATAAAGCTTCTTTCCCTTTGTCTCGGGGCAACGTTGGTGACGGCCTGCTGTACGATGTCTCCCGGCAACCACCCACGGTGGCAATCACTGCTTGGCCCGGACGTGACGAAGCATTGGCGCGCGTTCGGCGGGAAAGGATTTCCGCAAACGGGTTGGTCTCTTGAAGCCGGGGTGCTGCACTTGCAGCCCGGCGGCAAAGGAGGGGATTTAATCTCCGTCACGACCTTTGAGGATTTTGAATTGGAGTGGGAATGGAAGCTCGCGCCGAAAGCGAACAACGGTCTCAAATATCTCGTCACCGAGGCACGCCCCAGAACACCCGGGCACGAATATCAAATGGTGGACGACAGCACGATGCCGAATCCGAAACATCAGACAGCGTCCTTCTATGATGTGTTGCCCGTGCAGGAACCCGCGCCCGTCAAATCGCCGGGCGAATGGAATCGCTCGCGCATCATTGTGCGTGGCCCGGTGGTGGAGCACTGGTTAAACGGGAAGCGGGTGTTGCGTTACCGCTTGGATAGCGAGGAAACGAAAGCAGCCCTGGCGCAGAGCAAATTCAAAAATGCGCCCGGCTTTGGCGACAAAATCAAGGGGCACATTTTGCTGACAAACCACAACGACGAGACGTGGTATCGGCACATCCGCATCCGCGAGTTGCGGCGCCCGTAAAGTCCCGGGCGGGGCGCGTTCGCGGGTGGCGCTGACATCTTTGTGCCGGGGTTTGAATTTGTCCTCACGGCTCGGCTGCCGTATAGATGGCAGTGAATCTGTCATGTGTGCTGGCTTTGCTTACAGGATGAGGAGGACGTTCCGGGGCGGTTTGATTTTGCTGGCGCTTCTGGCGCTTCATCCCGTCTCGGCACAAAATCTCGGCAATCTCAACCTGCAATTTGTCAGCAACGTCAAACCGTCAGCCAATCCCATTTCCTACGGTGATGTTTGGGCGGAGGGCGACCTCGCGTGTCTCGGCGTGTGGCTTGGGTACAGCACTTACAATTACGGCGTCGGCATTTATTCGATCAGCAATCCCGCCGCTCCGGTGTTGCTGAGTGTTTACAACTCAAGTCCGCTCAGTCAAAACCAGTTTGAACTCGGCGCGCTCCGGAATCGCATCGGTTACTTCGGCAGTTGGAGCGGCGGCGGATTGCACATTGTCTCGCTCACGAATCCGGCGTCACCACAATTGCTCTCCCGCATCGGCGCAACCACCGGCAACGTCACCAATGGTTTTGATCGCGTGCACACGGTTTTCTTAGAGCGTGATTATCTGTATGAAGCGGCGCATGTCGCGGGCATCGTGAGCGTGAAAGTTTTCAATGTGAGCAATCCGCACGCGCCGGTTTATTTGCAGGACATCGTCACGACGAACACCACGAAGGTGCATCAAATCACCGTGCGCAACAAAGGCAGTCAGGTGTTGCTGTTCACTTCGGGTTGGGGCGGCAACGACAACGGCGCGCCGTCGTCGCCCGGACAAACGGACATCTGGGACGTGACTGCCGTCGGCTCGCAACCCGCGCAATGGCTTGGGCGGATTTATTCCGGTTACAACTCGCACAGCAGTTGGCCCACCGAGGACGGCAACACGTTGATCGTTTGTCGCGAAACCACCGGCGGCGACGTGAAGTTTTACGACATCTCGAATCCCGCCGCGATTCCATCGAATGCCGTTCCATTCGTCACGTTGACGCCGGCGAGCATGGGCATCGGTGCGGACATCCCGCACAATCCGGTGGTCGTGAGCAATTATTTGTTCCTGAGCTGGTATCAAAACGGCATTCAGGTTTTCGACATTTCCGACATCACGAAGCCAGTGCGCATCGGTTTTTACGACACGTTTCCCGGCGCGAAGACGAGTTCGTATCAAGGCAACTGGGGCGTGTTCCCGCAACTCGGCTTCAACAAAATTTTGCTCAGCGACATTCAGAGCGGATTGTTCGTGTTGGATGGAAGCGCTCTGCTTTCGCCGCAAAACAATTATCCGCCGCTCATCGTCAAACCACCCGCCAGTCTTACGGTCACGCAGGGCGTGAACGTAACCTTTGCGCCAGTGGTGACCGGGTCAGCGCTCAGTTATCAATGGCACTTCAATGGCGCGATTCTACCTGGCGCAACCAGCAGTAATCTGACGTTGCTGAATGTCCAAGCCGCGCAGGCCGGTGCGTACACACTCGTCGTTTCCAATGCCACCACCGTCGTGACGAGCGCCACCGCCAGCTTGAGCGTTACGATTCCGCAAAACTGGCAATCGGTATTCGGGGATGATTTTAGTTCGCCGGGATCGGCCTCGAACTGGGATTTATTCCAAGGCAGCGGCAACGGCATTCCCGACTACACGGTGGATTGGTCGTTCGACTACAGCACTTATTTCAGCGCGTTCAACGGCACGACCATTCCGCCCGCGCCAAATTCTGGCGGCAGCAGCACGCGTGGGTTGCGCCTCACGATCAACAACAACGATGCCATCGCGGCCACGGCTGGCGTGAGTTTGTATCCGAAGAATCAAAACTTCAGCGGTGCGTATCGGTTGAAGTTTGATTTATGGATCAATTATCCCGGCGGCCCCGCTGGTTCGGGTTCGACCGGCAGCACGGAACATTTTACCTGCGGGCTCAATCATGAAGGCGGGCGCGTAAACTGGGATTCCACGACGGTAAATCCGAGCGACGGCGTGTGGTTCGCGATGGATGGCGAGGGCGGCACGACCGCTGATTATCGCGCCTACGTTGGCAGCGCGTTCGGTAGTCCGAGTTTGTTGAGCTTTGCGAACAGCGGCTTCAGCGCGAGCGGTGCGAGCGGCGCGGGCAATAGCGATTCCGCGTGGTTGAGTATTTTCCCGTCGCCCGCGTTTGAAAGTCCCGGCGCGCCTGGCAAACGCTGGGTCGAAGTCGAACTCAGCCAGGACACCAACAATGTCATCACGTGGCGCATGAACGGCCAACTCATCGCGCAACGCGTGAACACGTCGTCGTTTACCAACGGCAACGTGATGATCGGTTACATGGATTTGTTCACGTCCATCGCCAGTCCGGCGGCGGATTCGTTTGTGCTGTTCGATAATGTGCGCGTGGAAACTTTGGCCGCGCCGGTCGCGCCAACGATTACCACGCCACCGCAGCCCGTTGCGGTGTACGCGGAAGAAGATGCGGAATTCTCAGTTGCCGCCTCCGGCACAGCGCCGCTGTTTTATCAATGGCGCTTCAACGGTGCGGACATTCCAGGCGCGACAAATAACAGCTACACGCGACCGCATGTTCAGGTGGAAGACATCGGCGGTTATTCGGTTCTGGTGAGCAATGTCGTCGGCACGGCACTCAGCGACGCGGCGCAATTGACGCTACTCGATTCCCCCTATCTCAGCTCGGTACAAGCCACGCCTGGGTCGCACAGCGCTTTGATTTCCTGGCACACAATTGTGCCCGGTGACAGCGAGGTGGAATTCGCCGCGACCGGTGGCGGGATGCAGAATCTGTCTGCCGCCGTTTCCGCGGGGCAAAGCAGTTTTGGTTCGAGTTCCTATCTTGATCCGGAACAAACCACGAATCACGTCATCCTGCTCACCGGCCTCGCGCCCGGCACAACTTACAGCTATCAAACGCTCACGCGCGCCGACACGAACACTTATCTGTCCGGCGTGTATCAATTCACCACCGCCGGCTCGATTGTTCTCGATAATCCCGCGGCCACCTACACCGGCGATTGGACCATCGCGACCTCATCGGTGGACAAGTATCTGACGAATTATCATTTCGCGAACACCACTGCCGGCGCCGCCACGGCGACGGCGACATGGCGACCCAACATCACCACTCCCGGCAAATACAACGTGTTCATCTGGTATCCGCAGGGCGCGAATCGCGCGAACAACGCGCCGTTCCAGATTTCGTTCAATGGCGGCACCACCAACATCGCGGTGAATCAACAAGCCGGCGGGGGCGACTGGCGTTTGCTGGCGACCGAGATCGAATTCGCTAAAGGCACGAGCGGATTTGTGCGCCTCGGCAACAACGCCAACGGCTCGGTCGTGCTCGCGGATGGCGTGCGATTCGATTACGTCGCGGAGCAGGATTTTCCGACGAACAACACCGTGCCGACGTGGTGGCGCGATTTCTTTTTTGGCGGCCCGATTGATTCCATCGCTGATCCGGATAACGACGGTTATCACACCGCGCGCGAGTACGTGATGGGCACAATTCCGACGAACGCGTTATCGCGGTTGCAGTTTGACGTGACGAGCACGAACGCGGCGGCGAAAATCTCGTTCTGGCCACGCCACGAAGGGCGCACGTATCAGTTGCTCGCGCGACCGGAACTCGGCATCGCTCCGTGGGAACAAGTTTCCACGAGCCCGAACGCCACGCCGGAAGGGTTCGGCGTGTTCACGTTGGCGACGACTAACGCGCCGCAAAATTTTTATCGCTTGCGCGTGAATCTGAATCCCGAAGCAGGCGTTGGTTTGTCCGCGATTTCTCTGAAGTCGCTCCGCGTCACGCCGTTTGAAGATCAGTTCTGCGGGCCGTATCGCGTCTTCGTGCGATAAGTCGAACCGTTACTCCTTCGCCGCCGTAATCAAAACCTCCGCGCTGACCCTGCCGCCTTCGCCGCACGTGAACGTCCGTCGTTTGCCTTTGAATTCGTAAACAATTACCAACGCCTTGTTCCAGCCGGGCGTGGGATCAACCTTCAGCCATTCAGGCCGCGCAAAGAACTCTACGTTCGGTTGATGGATCAAGTTGTTTACGCGATAGGTCACGTCGGCGTATTTCGTGCCCGAGCCGTAAACCGCCGAGATGAGCAGGAGATTTACAGCCGGAGAATCAACATTCACTGCGGGGCGTGCTTGAGGTGAAGTGGCGCGTTGCGTGGCACAACCCGTAACAATCGCGAGACAGAGACCAAGCAGAAGAAGCGGTGACGTTTTCATAGTTGAACCCGGTATTTGTAGTGCCGGCCGAATCTGTCGGTATTTCAATCCGCTGTCAAAACCCGAATCCACCGATCAAATTCACGCGTTTGTCGTGCCGGGCTTGTTGATGCGGTGCTGTTTCAACTCTGCATAAATGGATTGCGCGAGACCTGATTTGGCAAAGCCCAGGACTTTTGTGCCTTTCAAGTTGAAGAACTTTTCCACGTCCGCTTCGGAGTAATGCTGCACCACTGGATAGTGCGCATAGTCCTTCAGAATTTGCTCCCGACTGTTCTCCGAAATATCCGTCGTGATGAGAATGAAATGCAGATTGCTCTTGCTGCGCGCCAGCGTGTCGCGTCCGACGATCAGCGCGCGCGCCTTCAACACGAAGGGAAACAAGCGCGTGACGGATTTTGGCGCAGGACTTTCAGGATTTGAATCGTCAGGCATGAGATAAATCTCAGTCGGATAATTTTTCAATCGCCGGCAACACCACGGTCGCCGCCCGTTCGACGTCTTGCGGAAAATCAATTTCCGTCCACGGCAAACCGGTTATGTCCACGTGATTGAAGCGTCCCTTCTGCACGAGTTGTCGCAAGACGTCGTCGTAGGAAGCCTTGCGATTGGCCGCGCTCATCTGTCGCGTCAGCGAAATCAACTCAGGCAAATCGGCGCCCGCGACTTTGAAGAAGCCGATGGATTCGCCGATTTGCTCGGCGTTGCCCTGCCACTTCTTCACGAAATCGAACGGCCGCCCTTTGGCAATCGGAACGAGCACGGGATCGTCGTCCGCGGTGGAATATTCGCGATCAATCAACAGCGCGGTGCGATGGGGGGAATTCACCAGACGTTGTAGAAAAGCGGCGGGATAGAGAACATCGCCATCCATCAACAACACGGATTCGTTCTCGCCAATCTTTTCCAACCAGGGAATCGACGTCGCAAAACTCAGCACGCTGCCTTCCGTGAAATCCGGGTTGATCAGTTGATTGATCTCGATTTGATAACGCGCGCTGAGCGTCGGCGTCACTGCGGCGATTTGTTGCTGCTCATAGCCCGCGACAATGGTGAGTTGTTTCACGCTGACTTCACGCAAGCGCTGCAAATGACGTTCGAGCAAGGATTGCCCACCGAACTCGAGGAGGATTTTGGGACGCGCGCCGAAGGTGGACTTCAGGCGCATGCCGATTCCAGCGGCGTAGATGATGGCTTGCATGATCAAATTGAGTTTTCAAGGAGCACCGAACTGGAAACGATATGCCATCGTTTTAGCCGACGCATGACAAAGCGCATTCTTGGACTGCGGTGGCAAGCGCAGCGCGACACCGCTTTCGCACGCTCGATGCGTCCAAATCCTTCGTACGGCTTGTGTCCGGCCGAAAGCGCCGTCGCCGCTTCGCTCTGCCGGCGCAGTCCAAGACGTGCCCGGCTTCAAACAATTCATGGCAGAGAATCGGTGCGTTATCTTTACAAGACGCATCATTGTTCCAATCTGGTTTCTTGCGCGGCGTGTTCCAGCGTGCCTTTAAGCGACGCTTCTTCCGTGTAGAGCAGAATGCCGCCGACGAGCACGTAAAACAATTCCCGGCCGCGCCGCAAGATGGCGTAGGTCACCGCAATCGGTGCGGGTAACGCGAAAATTTTGAAGAGCAGCACTACGCCCGATTCCTGCACGCCCAACGCCGCTGGCACAAAAATTCCCATCGCCTTCGCCACGCTGATGAAGGCTTCAATCGCGAGCGCTTCCGCGACCGACAGCGGCAACCCGAGCAGATGGCACACGACAAAAATTTCCAACGCATCCGCCAGCCAGCCGAGAAAATAGACGAAGGTCGTCTGGAAGAAACGCAGCCGGTCCGAGTGATAAAACTGGTACACCTGATCGTCGAGTTTGCGGAAATTCGCTTCGTGCTTTTCCAGCGTCTTGAGCCGCAGCGAAAATTTCTTCAGCACGGCCTGCACAGTGCTGAACATGCCGCGCCGCTGGAGCAACAATAGCAAAACAACCACGCCAAACGCCGCGACTGTAATTACCGTCATGCCGTTCCGCGCGCCGGACTCCGCTGGCAACACCAGCAATCCCAACAATGCCCCCAGCCCGATGAACGCCACTTGCGCGATCACCTGACAGGTTTTCGAGGCGACCACGCTCGTACCGCACGTGAGGCCGGGGATGCCGCGCTTGTGCAACAGGTAAGCCTTCACCGCTTCACCGCCGACGTAGCCGGACGGGATGACGTTGTTCACCGCCTCGCCGGCCCAGCGCACGCGGAACAAGGTGAAAAAATTTGGCTTCACCGCTGCATACTTTCCGAAGGCGAGATACCAACCCCACGTATCGAGCAAATAGACGAGCAGATACGGCAGCACGATCACCAGCGCGAGCCAGCCGAGTTTTTGCACGTTGGCCCAAATCTCCGTTGGACCGGCGCGGTGGATGAACCAGCCGAACAAGCTCAGCCCGAGCAAAAGCAGAATCCAGCGCAGCAGGGTTTTCATCGGCGGGATTCTTTCGCCTCCACAGAATTGTTGCGACTGAATTGCAGACTCAGCGCCAGCAACCAGAAGACGTGCACGCCGATCGCCGTGAGCCACAGAAACCATTCGAGCTTGCTGACAAAGGCGAGAATCAGCAGCAACACCGAGAAATCCCGATTCGTGGTCGCATCAATCAGCTTTTGCAGTCGTGAATTGCGCTGCGACTCAGGCTGCATCAGTCCGCGCATGACGATGATGAAGGAAATCACCACGCCAATCGCCGCGCTCGCCGCCAGCGGCAACACCGGCGCAGCGCTTCCGGCGCGATACAAACCGATGCCGATGCAGACAAACACGCCGATGTGCACGACTTGATCGCCCACGATGTCGAGCCACTTGCCGAGCGGCGATTCCTTGAACAGCACGCGGGCGAGGTCGCCGTCCACGCAATCCACGATGGCGGAGAGCTGTAACAGAATCGCGCCCCAGATGGCCGCCGTCGCGCTGCCTGTCGCGAAACACGCGGCCGAGAGCAAGCCGATCAATGTCGCGACGACGGAGACTTGGTTGGGCGAAATCGGCGTATGGATGAGCCATTTTGAAAACAACGCCCGTCCGACGGGCCGATTAAAATACTTGTCCACCAAGCCGTCGGCAGACGACGTAAGCGAGGCCCAGAGCTGGCGCGTTGCGTGAGTGGTGGAGACTGGATCGCGGACCAGTTCAGCAACACCCACGGTTGTGATTGCAGGGAGTTTCGCGAGTTGTAAATCAAGCGGACCGGCGGAAATGGAATCGAGCACACCGACCGGCAGCGGCGCTCCGTCGGGTTTTGTCAATCGTCCGCGTTGTTCGATGACGCGCTTTAGATCGGCGGGTTGAACCAACGCTCGCGTCGAAAGCACCAACATCGGGCTGTTTGCTTCTGGCGGCTGCGTTGCTGTTTGGAAGGTAATAGCCAGCGCTGGTGTTCGTTTTAATTGGGGCAACGGAGTTGCGGAAACCACCGTGATCTTTACCGCTCCCGCTCGATGCACGGCGACGAGCAGACGATCCAACACGCACAAGCCTGCCACGCGCTGGGCAGCGGAGTTCGCCTCGCAAACGATGACGGCGGGAAAGCTCATGGTTGATTTGTGGAAAGCTCGCCCTCACCCCGGCCCTCTCCCTCGTAGCCGCCGACGTAAGGAGGCGGATTCCACAGGGCATCGCCAGTTTCCGCCTCCTCACGTCGGCGGCTACGGTTCGGGGGCGCAAGGCGCGAACGTTGTCTCGGAAAAATCTCTCCCCGGGGGAGAGGGTCAGGGTGAGGGCGGGCGACATTCAAATCTCTCACCGCCTATTTCTTCTTTTTCCCACCGAGGAAGACTTGTTTGAGACCGAAGTAGGCGATGGAGTCCTTCATGTTCGACACGAAACGCATGAACGGATTCATGTCGCCGGACGTGACGTATTGCATCGAAACCATGAAGCGCTCCTCGTTCGCCTTGGTGGGCGTGACGGCGTGATAAACCTTGTCGCCGTTGAACAACACGAGCGTGCCGGGCGAAACTTTCAGGACAAGATCCACGTGATCATGGCCGGGATTCTTCGTGTGCAACTTGCAGACGAGCCGCGCGCTGGAGTTATCTTGAAAACCCACGAGCAGCGTCCAGCGCCGATCTTTGTAATACGACGTGTCATAGTGCCAGCCGATGTGATCGCCTTCCTCCGTGTAAGCGTAGAGCGCGCAGCGATGCAGGTCCGAGTCGGGACATTCCTTCATCTCGGCATCGGTGATTTTCTTGAGCAAGCCGAGCAGCGCCTTGCTCCGGTAAACGGCGTTCATCGCCGGGCCGAGTTCACAAACGGTGTCGTAGGCGACGCTGCCGCCTTTCTTGTGCTTCGGAATGAAGCTGCGATGCAAATGCGGCTTCAACGCCACGAGCTGCTGGTCCCATTGCGACATGATTTCGGGCGGTAGAAAATTCTCGAGAATCAGGAATTCATCCTGGTCGTAGTAGGTCTTGCGCAATTGACCCGCATCCAGCGCCGCGACCTGGCGCGCGATGATGCTTTCGATGTCAGCGGTCGTTGGTGTAGTGGTTGCAGGCGTGGCAGCCGTTTGCATGGCTAATGGCTAGACGAGGCGTCAGGTGGGTTCAAGCGCAAAGGTGGTGCAGGTGGTGGTGGTTTTCGCGCTACGAAAACCAGCGCCGCGTGCAGCGGCGCAACGCCTGGAGCGGCGACACGTTTCGACAACTCGTTCCGCCCGCTATTGCGCGGGCGGAGTTCTCGCTGCGCGAGAACTGCTACCACACTGCTTAAATGATGTTGCGTCCCGCTCCGTTTGCGGGCCAATCTCCCGGGCTTTTGATGAAGAAAACGACGCAATTTCGCCAGCTTTTGAAGTCCGGTCAGCTTGAATTTCTGATGGAGGCGCACAACGGCTTGAGCGCTACCATCGTTGAGGAAACGGGTTTCAAAGGTATTTGGGCCAGCGGGCTTTCGATGTCTGCCGGTCTGGGCGTGCGCGACAATAACGAGGCGAGTTGGACGCAGGTGCTTGAAGTCGTCGAGTTCATGAGCGATGCCACGAATATTCCCATCCTGCTCGACGGCGATACGGGTTTCGGCAACTTCAACAACGCCCGTCGCCTCGTGCAGAAGCTCGAACAACGCGGCTGCGCGGCGGTTTGCATCGAGGACAAGCTGTTTCCCAAAACCAATTCCTTCATCGGTGGTGAGAAACAAGCGCTCGCGGACATCGGCGAGTTCACCGGCAAAATCAAATCCATGAAGGACGCGCAGGAAGATCCGGATTTCTGCGTCGTCGCCCGATTGGAAGCGTTCATCGCGGGCTGGGGGTTGGATGAAATGTTGCGCCGCGCCGAAGCCTATCTCGCCGGCGGTGCGGACGCATTGCTCATCCACAGCAAAAAGAAAACGCCGGATCAGGTGCTCGCGTTCGCGAAAGCCTGGGGCGGCAAATGCCCGCTCATCTGTGTGCCGACGACTTATTATTCCACGCCTGTTGAGCAGTTCGAGCAAGCCGGCTACAACGTCGTCATCTGGGCCAATCACAATTGCCGCGCGGCCATTACGGCGATGCAGAATGTGACGCGCACCATCTTTCAAGAACGTTCGCTGGTGAGCATCGAAGACAAAATCGCGCCGGTGAAGGAGGTGTTCCGGCTGCAACGCGCCGATGAACTCGCCAAGGCGGAAGATCGCTATTTGCCGCGCAAAAACGAGTTCGCGCGGGCGATTATCTTGGCGGCGTCGCAAGGCGCGGAGTTGGGCGAGGTCACGCGCACGTTGCCCAAGGCGATGGTTCCCGTCGGCAACAAACCGCTGTTGCACAAGCTCGTCGCCGACCTGCGCACCGAGCGCATCAAGGAAGTCGTGGTCGTGCGCGGCTTCGCGAAAAATGAAGTGCAAGCACTGGACGTGACGTTCGTGGACAACGATGAATTCGCCAGCACCGCGGAGTTGGCGTCGCTGAAAAAAGCCGGTGAATGGCTCGAGGGCGAAGTGGTTTTGACGTTCGGCGACATTCTGTTTCGCCGTTACATCCTGAGCAACCTGCTCGCGGATTCGCACGACATCGTGGTCGTGGTGGACGCCGGCTGGGAGCAACGCAAGCCGGTCGGGCAGGTGGATTACGTGACGACGACGCGCCCGTTCTCGCTCAAGTATTCCGAGGACGACGTGATGCTCAAGGCCATGAGCGCGGATTTGCCCAAGGCGCAGATCAACGGCGAATGGATCGGATTGGTGAAGACGAGCGCGCGCGGCGCGGCGCAGTTGAAGCAGGCGCTCGATGAACTTTCGCCGCGCGCGGATTTCAATCAATTGCGCTTCGATGATTTGTTCCGGCATCTGCTCGCGCAGGGCACGCCCATCAAGGTTCATTTCATCACCGGCCACTGGCTCGACGTGGACAACGCCGAGACGCTGCTGGAGGCGCAAAATTTCTGACCCAACAAATGGAAAACGAAACCGCGAATAAATCCGAGCGCCCCTCACCCCGTTCCTCTCCCTATCGGATGGGGAGAGGGTGGCCGATAGGCCGGGTGAGGGGAATTCATGTGCGCCAGCGTTTCGACCACTAAAGTCTCCCCATGCTCAATGCCGCTTCTTTCATCGAACATCTGCGCGGGCTGAATTACTCGCAATACGCCGGCGTGCCGTGTTCGTTCCTCAAGCCGTTCATCAATTACGTCATTGATGACGCGTCGTTGGATTACGTCGGCGCGGCCAGCGAAGGCGAGGCGGTCGGCTTCACGCTCGGCGCGTATCTCGGCGGACGCAAGACCGTGACCATGTGCCAGAACTCCGGTCTCGGCAACATGGTGAATCCGCTCACGTCGCTGAATTATCCGTTTCGCGTGCCGACGTTGCTCATCACCACGTGGCGCGGCGAACCCGGGGTTGCCGACGAGCAACAACATGAGCAGATGGGCCGCATCATGCATCAGTTGCTGGACACCATTGAAATTCCTTGGCTGCCGTTTCCGACGACGGAAGCGGAGATTCCCGAAGTCATGGCCAAGGCAGAAGCGAGCATGGCCGAGCGGCAACGTCCCTTCGCGCTCGTCATGAGCAAGGACACAGTCGCACCGCACAAGCTCACGCGTAAACCGGAGATCACTGTGGTGAAGACGGCCACGCAGTTTTGCCCGACCGCACCACGTGCGGAGCGATTGACCCGCACCCAAGCGATCCAACTCATCATGAGTGAACTCACCGGACGCGAAGCGATCATTGCGACCACCGGCATGACCGGTCGGGAATTGTTCACCGTGGCGGATCGCGCGAATCATCTCTATGTCGTGGGCGGCATGGGCACGGCTTCGGCCATCGGTTTCGGTGTCGCGCACGCGTTGCCCGAGCAACCGGTGGTGGTGCTCGATGGCGATGGCGCGGCGCTGATGAAACTGGGTTCGTTCGCGACCATTGGTTATTACCAGCCGAAAAATTTGCTGCACATCGTGCTCGATAACGAAACGCACGACTCGACCGGTGGCCAAGCCACCTCGTCGCCCATCACGCGCTTTGCGGAAATCGCGGCGGCGACGAATTATCAGAATGCAATCTCGGCTGACCGCGCGGAGGATATTCGCGCCTGCATCCAGCAACTGCGCCAAGGGAAAGGCCCGTCGCTGTTGCATGTGAAGATTCAGCCCGGTTCACCGAAGGAAATCGGCCGGCCGACGGTCAAGCCGCACGAAGTGAAGGAGCGGTTTATGGATTTCTTGCGGACGAATCAAGGAAAGCCGGTAGCGACAGGTCTGTGACTCATAAGAATGATTGCCACCAGAAAATGTAAGCGCGCCTCGCGAACGCTTCCCGTGCTCGGGGAGCGCACGCGCCTCGCGTGCGGCGACGGACGCCTCGTCCGGCGCGCCAATGTGCGCCATCGCACATTGGGACGAGGCGCGGTGGCGCGCGTCAGTCCCGACCGCGAGGGCGCGGTCGGGCACACGCGAGGGCGCGTGTGCTCCCCGGGAATCGGCTGCGCTCGCTCCTGGCCCTGCAGCTAAAAGTTGAAAGCCTTATGACTCCCTCGCCTGACAAACTGCTGTTCACGCCCGGCCCGCTGACGACGAGTCTCACGGTCAAGCAGGCCATGTTGCACGATGCGGGTTCGCGCGACCCGCAATTCATCGCGCTGGTCCGCAGCATTCGCGAACGCCTGCTGCAACTCGGCGAAGTGAGCCGCGAGGCGGGTTACGAGGCGGTACTGATGCAAGGCAGCGGGACGTTCGGCGTCGAGTCGGTCATCAGTTCCGTGCTGCCGCCCGATGGAAAGTTGCTCGTCATCATCAACGGAGCGTATGGCGAACGCATCGCCACGATGGCGGCGCGGCACAACATCGCGACAACCCTCCTGCGCTCGGATGAAAATCAGTTGCCTGACTTGGCAGCAATTGACGACGCGCTCAACACAAACGCCGTCATCACACACGTCGTGGCCGTGCATTGTGAAACGACGGCGGGCATTCTCAACCCAGTTGAGCGCATTGGCGAAATCGTGAAGCGGCACGGGCGCGAGTTCATCGTGGACGCCATGAGCAGCTTTGGGGCAATTCCGCTGCAACTCGCACCGGCAGGCATTGATTACCTGATTTCCTCGGCGAACAAATGCATCGAAGGCGTGCCGGGATTTGCGTTCGTGCTCGCGCGTCGAGAGTCGCTGCTGAAGACCGCAGGCCGCGCACGGACGTTGAGTCTAGATTTGCTGGCGCAGTGGCAGGGCCTGGAAAAAGACGGGCAATTCCGTTTCACGCCGCCGACGCATGCGCTGCTGGCGTTTGACCAGGCGTTGAAAGAGTTAGAGACGGAAGGCGGCGTGGCGGGTCGTGGCAAGCGTTACGCGGAGAATCATCGGGTTTTACTCGAAGGCATGAAAGCGATGGGATTCCGCCCTTACCTTGCGCCAGACGTGCAGAGCTACATCATCACGACGTTTCATTACCCAACTGATGCGAAGTATGTCTTCGCGGATTTCTACCAACGACTGTTCGACAAAGGCTTCGTCATTTACCCCGGCAAGCTGACGAAGCTGGATTGTTTTCGCATCGGAAACATCGGGCGACTGGCGGAAAAGGATATGCGCGCGTTGCTCGCTGGGATTTCGGAAACGCTGAAAGAAATGGGCTTGGCGGTGCCGCTGGCTTCGTAGCCGCCGAGGCAACGAGGCGCAAACGGTCAACCCCAGTTAGAGCCTCCTCACGTCGGCTGCTACAACTCCGTTACGCTTCTTTGACCTTTACCTTGTGACCTTTGATCTGCGTGCGATTCAACTTCGCAATGATGGCGTTGGCGTTTTCGGAATCCACATCCACAAACAAATGCTTCTCGCGCACGTCCACGGTGCCGACGACTTTGCCCGGCAATCCGGTTTCGCCTGAGATGGCGTTGACGATGTCGATGGGCTTGATCGTGTGCGCCTCGCCGAGATTCATCCAGAGTCGCGTTTGATGTTTTGGCGTTGAACGGCTCGGGCGCGGTTTCTTGTCGGACTTGGCTTCTACATGTTTCTTCTTGTCGGCCCAGGGCGGAAGAGTTTTGGGTGACCCCGGCTTTCGTTCGGCGGGTTCGGGTTGCTTTACCGACGCCAGAATTTCTTCGTCGGAATAAGTCTTCTCCGGCGCGGGCTTTGTGGGCGCTGGCGGAGTGCTAACCTCCGGGCTGGCGGGAGCAGATTTTGCCTTTGGAGCGCCGAGCACCGGCTCGACGCGAACGCTGGGACTCGGTTTTGGGGCGACAGTTTTTTGGGAACTCGCCGGGCCGGAGGCCGGCGCTCCGGCGGCTGTCGCGTCGGAACTGGTCGAGGCGCGGCTCGACGCCCCGGTTGCCGCGGGCTTCGGGACACTCTGGGGCGGACGATAGGTGCGCACGGCGGGGAATTCTCCCCGCGGCGGACGTTCTTCAAATCGCGACGGCCGATCGGCGCGTTCGCGGCGCTCGAATCGCGGGCCGCGATCGTCATAACGCTCGCGGCGTTCCTCGCGATAACCGCCGCGCTCCGGACGTTCTTCACGTTGCGGGCGTTCGTATTCCTCGGTGTTCGGACGCGATTCACCTTCACCGCTTTGCAGCAATGCGATGCACGCGCTGGCGATTTCCGTGGACGAGAAACCTTCCTCCAGCAACCGCTCGACAAGGTATTCGCTGCTCTTGAATTCGCCGGCCTGCAACGTCGCGCGAATTTTGCTCACGAACAGATTCTCCCGCGCGTCTTCGACTTCCGCCTGCGTCGGGATGCGCGCGCGATGGATGCGTTGGTTCGTGTATCGCTCGATGTTGCGGATTTGAAACATCTCGCGACCCGACACGAATGAAATGGCCCGACCGCTACGCCCTGCCCGGCCGGTGCGACCAATGCGATGCACGTAATCTTCCACGTCGTACGGCAGATCGTAGTTGAACACCACTTGCACGTCGTCCACGTCAATGCCGCGCGCGGCGATGTCCGTCGCGACCAGAAATTCCATGCCGGACTTGCGGAACTTGTTCATCACGCGATCGCGCATCGCTTGCGTCATATCGCCGTGCAATCGGTCGGCCATGTAACCCTGCGCTTCGAGATGATCCACGAGATCGTCCACCATGCGTTTGGTGTTGCAGAAAATGATGCCGAGCTTGAGGTCGTGAATGTCAATGAGCCGCGTGAGCAATTCGATTTTGAAGCGACGATCCACTTCGTAATACACCTGCTCCACCGTCGCGACGGTCATCGCCTTTTGTTCGATGCGCACGTTCTGCGGATCGCGCGCATACTTCTCGATGAGTTCGCGGATGGGGCGCGGCATCGTGGCGGAGAAGAACACGGTTTGCCGTTCTTTTGGCGCGTCCTTGAGAATCGTTTCGATGTCCTCGCGGAAACCCATGTTCAACATCACGTCGGCCTCATCCAGAATCACGAGCTTCACCGTGTCGAGCCGTAGCGTACCGCGGCGCATGTGATCCATGATGCGACCGGGCGTGCCGATGACGATTTGCGCGCCCTGCTTGAGGCCGTAGAATTGGCGCTCGTAGGATTGCCCGCCGTAGATCGGCAACGCCTGAATGCCGCGCTTGAACAATGCGAGCTTGTGAATTTCCTCGGAAACCTGAACGGCAAGTTCACGCGTGGGACAAAGAATCAACACCTGCACCGCGCGAATGTTTGGGTCGGTTTTCTCAATGGCGGGAATGGCGAACGCGGCGGTTTTGCCCGAGCCGGTTTGGGATTGGCCGACGATGTCGCGGCCCGTAAGCAGCACGGGGATGGACTCAGCTTGAATGGGCGAGGCTTGTTCGAAGCCGAGTTTATCAATGGCCTTGAGCACTTCGGCGGACAGGCCGAGTTCGGAAAAAGGTTTTGGTGTCATGCGGTGTCGCAAATGCGACTTCGCCCAAGGTAGCGAAGATACGGGTGGAACGAGAGTGAAATCTTGGCGTGAGATTACCGCTTGGCTTTGCGGCAGGCATGGCATTCGACGGCTACGGCGTCAATGTGCCCCTTGGCTTCTTCGTAATACCACTTCCGATCTTGAGCCTTCCAGATTTCGCGCTTGCCGCACTTTCGGCAGAAAAAAGGCAGGTCAACATAGAACTCAGGAAGGTTGCCGTACGTGTTTATGTGCGAAAGTTTGGCGTGATCTGCGGCTACTGCGGAGGGGTGCTGTTTCTGTTGTGCGGATGAAAGTTTGAGCACGCTCTCGGCGGCGCGGAGCTCTGCGGCGCTGGGATTTCGGCCGGTATTGCGGACAATGCGTTTGGGAGCGCTCACGATGACCAGCCTACGCGACGGAAGCGGACGACGGCAATTCACCACTGGGCAAACCCTCGCAACAAATAGCCGCAGTGAAGCGGAGCCGTTTCGGGGCGCGCGTTTCCAGGGAAAACTCCGTTGCGGCGACAGAAGCTGTGGACGGGAAGCGCAAATCGAGATTTCCCCAAATTTCAGGCTAAAGGACTGGCAGATTTTGCCGCCTCCTAACGGGAAGCGGCATTTTTTGCGTAGTAAGCCGGTGATGCTGTTTTATAAAACCATTGATTTTCAACGCTTTGTGCGGGTGGTATCGGCGCTGCTAAACGGGGCGTGAACGAATCGAACAAAATGATGGCACGCTTCAATGGACGGGAGACAGGCGCCGGAATCACCCTGCGAAAACAGGGCCGGGTCGCACTGGGGCTGCTCATTTTAATTGGTTCGGCGACTTTTGCGTTCGCGACGGACCTCACATCACCCGTCGTTTCGACTAACGCACTCCCCCCCGCGCCGCCGCTGGCAGAAATGCCTTCGGCGGCGTCCTCTCTTTTCCGGGTGCTCGGCGCGCTGGCGCTTGTGTTGGCCGTTTTTTTTGGCGGCATTTGGCTGTTTCGAAACTGGCAACGCACCGTTATCGCCAAGGGACATGCACCCAAACTTTCGGTCTTGGAAACCAAATCCCTCGGTCAACGCCACGCAATTTACGTGGTGGGTTATGAGCAACAGCGGTTGCTGGTCGCCGCTTCGCCCTCGGGTGTCACCATGCTGACGACCTTGCCCGCGGCGGAAGTGGACGCGACCGAGGAAGTTCCGGTGGTCAAAAACAATTTTACCGACGCGCTGCGTCAGGCGTTGCAACGCAAATCATGAATTTCCCCGTTGTGCATCGCTTGCAATCCGCGTTGGCCGCCCGCAGTTCGCGGGTTGCGTGGTTGTTGCTGATCCTCCTAACGCTCGTGGCGCAACCGGCCTTCGCCCAAACGGCGGACGCGACCGATCCGGCGAACACCGCCGGTGCGCTGGTCGTTCCGGCCAACCCCACTGCTACGCCGACCGCGCCGCCCCAAACGAACGCCGCGGCGTTTAGCGCCGGGCTGATGCCGTTCAAACTCAACCTCGGTGTTGAAGGTTCGCAGCAGCCGCAAGACGTGGACGTGGCGATCAAAGTGCTTTTCGTCATCACGCTGTTGTCGCTCGCGCCGTCGATCATCCTGTTGATGACGTGCTTTACGCGCATTGTGATTGTTCTTTCATTCGTGCGTTCTGCACTGTCGCTGCAAGGCACGCCGGCCAACCAGATCATCATCGGGCTCGCGCTGTTCATCACCTATTTCATCATGGAGCCGGTCTGGTCGCGGATTGATACCAATGCGCTCCAACCCTACATGGCGAAGCAGATTTCCTCCGCGGAGGCGCTGGATGCGGCGGCGAAGCCGATTCGTGAATTCATGCTGAAGCAGGCCCGGCCAAAGGATGTCGAGCTGTTTGCGGCCATCGCCAAGTTGCCGCCCACGGCCCCGGATCAACTGCCGCTCAAGGTCGTGATTCCCGGTTTCATCATCAGCGAACTGCGCACCGCATTTCAAATGGGCTTCCTACTGTTTGTGCCGTTCATCCTGATCGATCTCGTGGTCGGCACGGTGTTGATGAGCATGGGCATGATGATGATGCCGCCGGCGACGATTTCGTTGCCGCTGAAAATCCTGTTGTTCGTGCTCGTGGACGGCTGGGAACTGGTGGTGCGGTCGTTGGTGCTGAGCTTTGGCGGCTGAGGAAGCATTATGAATCCCGAATTTTCCGTTGAGTTGATCAAGAATATGATGTTTCAGGGTGTGGCTCTGGCCGCGCCGATTCTGCTGACCGTGATGGTGATCGGTTTGACCGTGAGCTTGTTTCAAGCGGTCACCTCCATTCAGGAACAGACGCTGACGTTCGTGCCCAAAGTCATTGGCGTGGTGGCCCTGCTGGTAATTCTCCTGCCATGGATGATGCGCACGATGATTGAATTTACCCGCGCGGTGATCGAAAGAATTCCCTCTATGACCAATTAAACCCCTAACCCTAACCCCGAACCCAAAACCCCTATGAGAATGTCCCCCGCTCTCGAACTCGTCATGAAAGCCGCCTCCAGCGCGGTGACCCGCAAAATTCTGAACCTGAATCCGCCGCCGCGAAATGGCGAGTTGAAGCGCAAGAACAAGAAGCGTCCGCTGTCGTCGCCCCAATTTTCATGACCGCTTTGCTGGCAACCTGGTTTCTGGTCTTCACGCGCGTGGGCGCGATGTTGACCGTGCTGCCGATGTTCTCGACGCAGACGCTACCCGTGCAATTGCGCATCGCGCTTGGCGGGCTGGTGGCGGTGCTGATGACGCCGATGCTGCCGCCGGTGGCAGTGGATCAGTTGTCTATCTGGGTGCTGGCGAAATTGATGTTCGTGGAAGTGAGCATCGGGCTGTTATTGGGTTTTATTTGCCGCTTCGTTTTCTACGCGCTGGAAATCGCGGGCACATTCATTGCCACGGAAATGGGTCTGTCGCTGCCACAGGAATTCAATCAACTCGTCGCCGCGCCGACGATGGCGCCGGGACTGTTGCTCTACTGGATCGCATTGATGACGATGTTGAGCCTCGATTTGCATCACTGGATGATTGCCGGCTTCCGGGAAAGTTACGCGCTGCTGCCGTTCGGGGGTGCGCACCTCAAGGAAGCGTTGCTCGTCGATGTCATTGCGCGCAGCGGCAAAGTGTTCTTTCTCGCGCTGCAAATCGCCGCGCCGATCATAGCGGTTTCATTTCTCGTGACGCTGGTGTTTGCGGTGTTGGGCCGGGCCGTGCCGCAAATGAACGTGTTCTCGGAAAGTTTTCCCGTCCGCATTTTCTGCGGGCTGCTCACCTTCGGGTTGACCTGCTCGTTTATGGCACAGCACATCGCGAATTATCTGCGCCGCCTGCCCGAGGACATGCTCAACGTGGCGCGATTGGCGGGAGGCTAAGGCATTCATATGGCGGAAAAACCCACAGGCGAAAAGACAGAGAAACCGACGCCGAGGCGGCTGGAGGAAGCCGTCAAGCGCGGCCAATTCGCCCGGAGCGCCGAGGTGCAGACGGTCTTTGTGTTGTTGGGCGGCCTGGTGGCGTTCAAGTTCGCCGGCGGCGATATCTGGCATCGCCTGGTCAACGCGCAAACTTCCGTGCTCGGACACCTGCATGAAGTGCCGTTCACGCTGAATGCGATGCAAGGTTACGCCATTACCGGCGCGCTGGTGTTTGCGGCGTGCGTGGGTCCGATTCTCATCGGCACGGTGACCGGCGGCCTCGTGGCGGGCGTGATTCAAAACCGATTTCAAACCGCGTCCGAGGCACTCGATCCGAAATGGGAAAAACTCAATCCCGTGGAAGGATTGAAACGCATGTTCTCCGGGCGCTCGCTGGTACCGTCGGGGGTTTCATTGCTGAAACTGGGCGTCATCGCCGGACTCACCTATTCGCAGGTGAAAACGTTGGTGGCCGATCCGATTTTCTACACGCCGGTCAGTGTCTGGCGCTTTGGTGAATTCATTGCCGCCGCGGCTTTTGGCATCACCTGGCGCGTGGTGCTGTGTCTCGCGGTGATTGCGGCGCTGGATTACGGCTATCAATTCTGGCGGACGAATCGCGACCTCATGATGACGAAAGAGGAAGTGAAGGAGGAAATGAAAAACTCCGAAGGCAATCCGCACGTCAAAGCCCGGCAACGCCGCCGCCGCGCCGTCAAGACGGTGCGCCAGATGTTGCAAGACGTGCCGAAAGCCGACGTGGTCGTGACGAACCCGACGCACTTCGCCATCGCGCTGCGCTATGATCGCAAGACGATGAAGGCGCCGAAGATCGTCGCCAAAGGCACGCGTTTGAACGCGCTGCGCATCCGCGAAATCGCGACGCGCAATCAAGTGCCGATCGTGGAAAACAAACCGCTGGCCCGCATGATGTACAAATACGGCAAAGTGGGCGGCGAAATCCCGGCCCAACTCTACGCGGCGGTCGCGGAGATCCTGGCTTACGTCTATCGCATCAACCGGTACCGGTATTACGCCGAACAGAACCACGTTTAATCCATGGCTGCTTTACCCTCCAGTTCTGCCCCGAAAACGTCCGGCCTCGGCCAGTACGCGCGGCGCGGCGATTTCTGGCTCATCATCGGCCTGTTCGGCACGGTGCTCCTGTTGTTTCTCCCGGTGCCGCCCATCGGACTCGACATGTTGCTGGCGATCAGCATCGCGATTTCGTTGCTGGTGTTGCTGGTGATTTTGTATCTGGAAAATCCATCGGACTTCACGGGATTTCCCACGTTGCTGTTGTGTATCACGCTCTTCCGGCTCGCATTGAACGTGGCGTCCACGCGTCTGATTTTGCTCGATGGTTACGCGGGTCACATTATCGAAGCGTTCGGCAATTTCGTCGTGCGCGGTAATTACGTGGTCGGTCTGGTCATCTTCCTGATCCTGGTGTTGATCAACTTCATCGTCATCACGAAGGGCGCGGGCCGGATCGCGGAAGTCGCGGCGCGCTTCACGTTGGACGCGATGCCCGGCAAACAAATGGCCATCGATGCCGAACTCAGTGCGGGTGTCATCAATGAAGAGCAAGCCCGCACGCGGCGGCGCAAGGTGGAACAGGAAGCGGATTTCTACGGTGCAATGGATGGCGCGAGCAAGTTCGTGCGCGGCGATGCGATTGCCGCCGTATTGATTACGCTGATCAACGTGCTTGGCGGGTTCGCCATCGGTGTGGTGCAAAAAGGCATGACGGTCACAGAATCGTTGCAACGCTTCACACTGCTTTCAATCGGTGACGGTCTGGTGTCGCAAATTCCGGCGCTCATCGTGTCGCTCGCCGCCGGTATGTTGGTGACGCGCGCTGCGTCCAAGGAAAGTCTTGGCCAGGAGCTCGGCAAACAACTGCTCTTCTATCCGCGCGCCATGAGCATTCTCACCGCGATGCTGGTGGTGTTCGCGTTGGTGCCCGGTTTGCCCATGCTTCCCTTTCTCGTGCTGGCGGGAATTTCGTGGTGGGTGACGCGCGAACTGAAGAAACGCGGGGCTGCGGCCAAGGTGACGGCCGCCGCGGGCAAAGAAGGCAGCAAAGACGGCAAGGCCGGCGCGCCCGGCGCCGCGGCCCAACCCGGGTCATCCGGAGAAAAACTTGAATCCCTGCTCAACGTGGACGCGCTGCAAATCGAGTTGGGTTACGGTCTCGTCAATCTGGCCGACACGCGCAAGAACGGTGATTTGCTGGAACGCGTCACCGGCGTGCGCCGCAACTTCGCGACCGAAATGGGCGTGGTGATTCCGCCGATTCGGCTGCGCGATAATTTACAATTGGGCGCGAACGATTATCGCTTCTTGTTGAAGGGTCACGTCATTGCGCAAGGCGCGTTGACACCCGGTTACTGGCTCGCGATGAACGCGACCAACAGCAAGGTGACGCTCAAAGGCATTCCGACGGTAGAGCCGGTGTTTCAGTTGCCGGCCACGTGGATTACCGACGTGGAGCGCAAGTCCGCCGAAGCCGCGGGTTACACGGTCGTGGATGCGCCGTCGGTGCTGGTCACGCATTTGTCGGAAACGGTGCGGCGTAATGCGCACGAGATTCTCAGTCGCCAGGACGTGCAATTGCTGCTCGATAATCTCAAGCAAACGCACCCGACAGTGGTGAACGAACTCATCCCCACGCAACTTACCGTGGGTCAGGTGCAGCGCATTTTGCAGAACCTGCTCGCGGAGGGGATTTCCATTCGCAACCTCGCGGGCATTCTCGAAAAGGTCAGCGATTACGCCGGCGTCACGAAGAATCCGGACGAACTGTCCGAACACGCGCGTCGCGCCCTCGGCCCGCAATTGGTCAAGCCGTTCCAGAACGAAGGCGGGCCGCTGCGCGCGATCACGCTCGATCCCAAGTTGGAACAACAGATCGCGCAGGGCGTGCGGCAGTCGCAAACGGAAATCGCCCTCATGCTCGACCCGAAGCTGGCGCAGCACGTGATGTCAACGCTGTCGCGGCACATTCAAAAATTACTCGCCGACGGGCATCCGCCGTTGGTGTTGTGCGCGCCGCAAATCCGTCTCGCGTTCCGTCGGTTCTTTGAGAGCACGTTTGCCGATCTCTCGGTGCTGTCGTACGCCGACGTGCCGGCGCGCGTGGAAATCCAAAGCGCTGCCATGGTGCCGTGTCCTGAATAACCACCGACCCTCGCCAACCATGAAAACCCAAACCAATTCAACCGTGCGATGCGCGAGCGGCGCCAGTGTGCCGTTGGCGATGCCGGCCCGTTCGCAACCGCGCCCCGCGCGCCGCGGTAATTTCTGGCCCGGCGAAAGTTTCGGCAATTGCACGCACCAGTGGGATTTGGTCGGTGCGCTGAAGGATCGCGCCCTGATGTTGCCCGCGATTCAGACTGGCAACCACACGCCCAAGATTTGAACTGACATTATGCAGGTTCACACTTTTCTCGCTGAATCCGTGGCCGACGCCGTGGCGCAAATCCGCGACACCCTCGGGCCGGAAGCCGTCGTGCTCAATGTTCGCCGCCTGCCGGTGGAAGGCTTGGCGCGCTTGTGGCAGAAACCGCGCATTGAAGTGCTCGCGCATGTGCCGGAAACCGCGCCCATCGCCGCGCCCGCGTCGCAAGTGGTCGATGAAGTGCAAGTCAGCGCGCTGGCCGAATTGCGCGCCGAGATGCAGGAACTCCGCGCGAATCTTTCGCGTAATCCGCAGCCGCCAGCCCAGATGCCGGCGCCGACCAAACATCCGGAAGTTTTTACGACCGAAAGCGCAGCCGACCGCGGAATGGCACCGGGCGATTGGCGCATTGGCGCGTTGCTCGAACAAACCGGAATGTTGCCGATGCATGCCGAACGCGTTGTTTCAGATTTGTGCGCTCGGTTTGGCGAAGCCGCGCCGGTTTCGCTCGCGGAAGAAATCGCGATGGCGCGCGAGGTCTTGGCCGCGCGTTGGAAGTCGGCGGCCACGCAAGTGACGGGCGTTCACGTTTTCATCGGCGCTCCCGGCACCGGCAAAACGACGGCGCTCTGCAAATGGCTCGCGCAAGTTTCGCTGGTGGAAGGTCGCAGCGCGGCGGTGTGGCGGCTCGACGGTCACGTTGCGAACACGGCGGAATCGTTGAGTGTTTTCGCCGAAATTCTCGGCGTGCCGGTGGGGCGATGTTTTCCAACCAACGACGAACGACCCGACGTGGAGTGTTTGTTTGTGGATTTGCCCGGGGTGAATCCGCACGACGCGGCGGCGCTGGAACAGTTGCGCCAGCGGTTGGCCTTGTTGCCTGACGCGCAGGTGCATCTGGTGGTGAACGCGGCGTATGAAACGGCCGTGCTCCAGACGCAGGTCCGGGCGTTCGCGGCGGTGCCGGTCCACGACGTGATCGTGACGCACCTCGATGAAGAGCCGCGCGGCGGCAAACTGTGGAACCTGGTGCTGGGCACAAATTGCACCGTTCGATTTCTGGGCGCCGGGCAAAATATTCCCGGGGAATTCATTCCGGCGACGGCCGAGGAGATTTTTGCGCGGCAATTCCCCCAAAAAGCGGGCTTTCGGACCGCACAACGATAAACCGGCGGTTCTGGCAGATGTTCTGCTGAAACGCGCCACGAGAAGTATTAAGCATGAAGAAACTGATGATGCTGGGCGGGCTGATAGGGTTCGGGATTGGGGTGGCTACTGGCGTGGTGAAAGAAGTCACCTGGCCCGCTTTGTTTTTGCGCGCGTGCATCGCCGCGTTGATTTCCGGTTGGTTATTCCGCTGGTGGGGGCGCGTCTGGCTGAGTGGCTTACGCGACAGTCTGGCCCAGGCAGCGACGGCCGCGCAGAACGGCAAAAACGGTTCGGCAACCAAGTGATTTGAATGGCTACTCTAGTTTCATCCCAGGGGCGCGCGACCCCAACCAAGGTCGCGGCGAAAGACGTCTCCGAACGCTACGGGCGCGTCGCACCCGGCAGCGCCGCGGAAGACGAAATGGTGCAACGTCATTTGCCGCTGGTGCGGCAGGTGGTGGGGCGACTGGCCATGGGCCTGCCCGCGCATGTGGATCAGGACGATTTGTACAGTTCCGGACTCGTCGGCTTGCTCAACGCGGTGCGCAATTTCGATCCCAACGGCGGCAGCTCGTTTGAATCGTATGCCCGCGTGCGGATTCGCGGCGCGATCTTCGACGAATTGCGCCGGCTCGATTGGGTGCCGCGTTCCGTGCATGACAAGGCGCGCAAAGTGCAGGCCGTCATGCAGCAACTGGAACAAACGCTGGGTGAACCGCCGGCGGCGGAGCAAATGGCCAAGGCGCTGAAGCTTTCGGTGGACGAATATCACGAATTGCTCGATGAAATCCGGCCCGCCACGTTCGTTTGCCTGGACGCCTCGCCGTTGACCGACGATGACGACGAGAGCCGGCATGATCGGATTGCGGACGAAACGCAGCCTGATCCGTTGGATTGCACGGCCCGCCGGGAATTTGCCGGCATCATCGCCAAGCGCATCACGCAATTACCCGAAATGCAGCGGAAAGTGCTCGCGCTTTATTACTTTGAAGACTTGCGGTTGCGTGAAATCGCGGAGGCGTTTGGCGTGACGGAATCGCGCATTTGCCAGATTCATTCGCAGGCGATTCTCGCCATCCGGGCGTTCCTCAAACAACAGGAAGCGACCGAACTCAATTCATCGCAGCAACTCGCGGCATTATGATCATCATCATTGGTTCCATCATTGTTTTAGGCGCCGTGCTAGGCGGCTTCCTCATGGCGGGCGGTCACCCGGCTCACTTGATTGTGGTCTCGGAATACGTCGTCATCTGCGGCTCCGCCCTCGGGGCCATTGTGATTATGGCGCCCAAGTACGTCATTGCCGGCCTGATAAAACAAATCCTCGGCGCGCTCAAGGGCAGTCCGTATGGGCGCAAAGCCTACGAGGACATGTTCAAAGCATTGTATGAACTATTCATGTTGGGCCGGCGCAACGGGATGATTGCCCTGGAAGAACACGTGTTGACGCCCGAGAATAGCAGCATTTTCTCGAAGTATCCCAATCTCGTGAAGGATCATCACGCCATGGGCATTCTCTGTGGCGGGTTGAAACCCATCATTGATGGCAAGGTCAAGCCGGACCAGTTGAAGCTCTTGCTCGACACTGAACTGGACGCCATGGAAGACGAACATCACAAGCCAATTGACGTGCTGACCAAGGCGGCGGACGCGATGCCGGGCTTTGGGATTGTGGCCGCTGTGTTGGGCATTGTGATCACGATGGGCGCCATCGCCGGACCGGTCGAGCAGATCGGTATCTCCGTCGCGCACGCTCTGGTGGGAACGTTTCTGGGCATCTTAATCTCCTACGGGTTCTTGAACCCACTGTGCGTCAACATGACCTTTGTCGGTTCGTCGGAGATGGCCTTCTTTCGCACCATCGCCACCGCAGTGATTGGCTTCGCCAACGGCATGGCGCCGATTATGGCCATCGAAGTGGCCCGACGTGGTTTGACCTCAAACGTCAAACCGTCGGCCGATGAACTCGAAACGATGTTGAAACAAGCCGCGGCGGCGCCGCAGGGCTGATAAATCGAATCGCGAACGAGGACGACGAGGAAGAAGATTACGCATGGCGAGGAAGAAACATCACGGACATCACGGTGGCGCGTGGAAGGTGGCGTATGCCGACTTCGTCACGGCGATGATGGCGTTGTTCCTCGTGTTGTGGCTGGTGTCCCAGGACCAGAAGATCAAGGAAGCGGTGCAACGTTCGTTTCGCAACCCGTTCGCCTCGGTCACCAAGGAATCCACCGGCATCGTTTCCAATCAGGACACGATTTCGGTCAAAGCGCGCGAAGGAAATTTCGATTCCGCCTCGGCAGTCGAACTCAACATGCTGCGCAAGATTGCCCAGGACCTCACGGCGATGCTGCAAACCAACCCGGATGAAGCGGAGCAGAATCCGTTGGACCTGGAGATCACCCCGGACGGCATGCGCATCAGCGTGTTTGACCGGAACAATAAGCCGATTTTCGAGAAAGATTCGGCGGAATTCACCCAATACGGCTCGTGGGTGTTCACTACGCTGGCGTGGCAGATTTCCCGGTTCACCAACAACTTCAACGTCGAATTGGAAGGGCACACTGAAAAAGGCGGTTCTTACCCCCACGCCGGCTACGGTGCGTGGGAATTGAGTGTGGACCGCGCGAACGCGTCGCGGCGCAAGCTGCTGGCGCATGACGTGCAGCCCAATCAGATTCGCAAAGTGGCCGGGTTCGCCGACACGATGCCGATGCCCAATCTCGAACCGGACAGCGAGAGCAACCGGCGCGTCGCCGTGTTGCTCAAAGTCAAATCCGGCAGCCAACTTTAATCATGCCCTCTGCCTTTGTGCCCTTTCTCGCCAGCGGCGGAAAACCCGCTGCGCCCGCCGCGTTAAACGTCGGTGCGATTGCGGAATCCGCCAGCGCCGCGAACAGTTTCGCCGCGCTGATGCCGGCCGCAGCTCCGACGGCGGCCAAATCCGGCTGCGCCCACACCCCGCAGAACGCGGCCAAACCCGTCGTAACCTTGCAACGGGACGGCGACCGCGTCACCCACATCCGCATTCAATGCGACTGCGGTGGGGTGATTGAGTTGGAGTGCGCGTACTGATGCATCGTTCATCAGAACGCCCCTGACTTGGTTGCGCTGGTTATGGCACTTCGCTCCCAGCCACCGCCCAGCGCTTTTGCCAGCAGAATTGTCGATACGGCGCGCTGGCCGCGGAGTTGCACATCCTGCCGCTCGGCTTGGAGGGCGGCGCGTTGCGCATCCACCACATCCAGATAATTCGAGAGGCCGCGCTCGTAGCGCTCGTTGGCAAGGCTGGCAGTATCGCGTGCCGAAGCAAGGGCGCGGGTCACCGCTTCTCCTTGCAACGCCAGCGTGCGCAAGTCGGATAAGGAATCTTCTACTTCGCGAAAGGCATTCAGAACTGCGCCTCGATAGATGGCGACGTTCTGTTCATAACGCGCCTCAGCCGCCTTCAAGTTTGCCGTGTTGCGACCACCGCTGAAGATCGGCACGGAAATGCTCGGGCCAAACTGCGCAAACCGACTCGGCCAATCCAACAACGTCCCAAGGTCGGCGCTGGCGAAACCCGCCGCGCCCGTCAGCTTGATCGTTGGAAAGAAGGCCGCCTTGGCCACGCCGATGCGGGCGTTTGCGGCCTCCAGATTGTGTTCCGCCGCGACGATATCGGGACGACGCTGCAACAATTCTGATGGCAAGCCGGCAGGAATTTCCGGCGGCGCGATGGTGGTTGCTTTGGGCGCCACCGCAAACGTCGCCGGTGGTTGGCCACACAACACCGCGAGCGCGTGCGCGATCTGCGCGCGATTGCGAACAACGGCATGCAACTCCGCTTCCACATTCGCCAGCTCGGTGCGCGCGCGCGTCAAATCCATTTCGTTCTTCAATCCGGCCTGCGCCCGCGTCTCCTGCAATTGCACCGCGTCCTCGCGCAAGGCGATGGTCGCTTCGATCACACCGCGTTCGTTGTCGAGCGAGCGGAGGGCTTGATAATTTCGCGCCACATCCGCGGTGAGCGTCAGGAGCACCACTTGCAAATCCGTCGCGACGGCGGCGTAGTCGGCATTGGCCGCCTCAATCGTACGCCGCACACGCCCCCAGATGTCGAGTTCATAGCTCAGGTCGAATGAACTGCTGAAATCTTCGAACTCCAGGTCCGGGAGCAGTGCGTTCGCGCCATTCTCGCTGACGCGATTCCAGGAATAGCTCCCGCCTGCGCTGATGCCTGGATACAACTCCGATTTGCTCACGCGCGCGAGGGCGCGGGCTTCGGTGACGCGGGCCACGGCGTGCTTCAAGTCCTGGTTCGCCGCGACGGCCTGCGCTTCGAGCGCGTTCAGTGCGTCGTCGTTGAAGATGAGCCACCACTCTTGTGGCAGCAATGGCGCGTTGGTGGCAACGGCGGTTTCTTTCCAAGCTGGCGGCGTCGCAACTGCGGGTTGCGAATAATTCGGCCCGATGGTGCAGCCGGCGAACAACAGCACCGCGCCGCTGAGTGCGAGCGTGAAATAACGCGCAACGGGCCGCGTAGCGCAGACTGGCAGTCTGCTGTATCGCGGATTGGCAATCCGCAGACGCTCGCAACTGGGGACACGCTGCCGACTACCAGTCGGCGATACAGCAGGTTGCCAACCTGCGCTACGTGCCGGGCCGTGGCCCTCGCCCCGGGAGGAATCGGGGCGAGGGTGTGGGAGCGAGGGTGGACAATCCCTCTGCTCCCCGGCTGTTGCCTCAGTGCCGGGAGGCGAAGGGTAAGATGCCGGTTGTGGTGTTTTCATCAGAGCATTCGTTTCGTTGTGATTCATAAATAGCCTTTCAGTTTTTGAGGTCGCTTGGGGTTAAGGTGGGGATTGCCGCGCTGCGGCAATGCCACCATGGAATTCAGTTCTGCGCGAGTTGTTTGGTTGAATTGACCCTGGCAGCGACCGCCGGGATCTCGGATTTGACGAACAGATCCACCTGCTGCCCGACATAAACCGCGCGATTGTGCGGGCGTTCAAATGAGTAGATGACCTGCAACACCCGGGTGTCCACGCGCTCCGTGCTGCCGCCGGTGAGTGAGGTCTTCGGCACGACATACGGCTCGACGCGCACGAACTGCAACTCAATCGGCTGCGTGGTGTCCCCTTTGAGATAGGCCGTCGCAGTCTGGCCGGGCTGGAGGCGCGGCGCGTTTTGCTCGTCCACGTCAGCGCGCACCTGGAGTTGATCCACATCGCCCAGCACCATCGCCGGACTCTTCGGCGTGACCGACGCGTACTCGCCCGGACGAACGTTCACTTGCAGAATCGTCCCGGTGCGCGGCGCGCGAATGGTCAATCGTTCCAAGCAAACCTTGTTCTGCTCCACCTGCGCGCGAGCCGCCTGCAATTGCGCCATCGCCACGCTCACGTCGTTTTCCTTCGTTTTTACTTCATCCTGACTGACGGCGCGCGGATCGTTCACGCTCTTGAGCAACTTGAGTTGATCCACGAGTTTCCACAATGTCGCGTCGGCGACCTGCGCGTTGGCCTCGTTCACGGCGAGCTGTGCTTTGAGTTCGCGATCGTCCAGCGTGAACAACGGCTGACCTTCCTTCACGCTGTCCCAGACTTTCACGTGAATCTTCGTGACCAACCCAGCCGCGGGCACCCCGACCTCAACGTTCTCGCTGAGTGCCTCAATGATGCCGGAGGCCGCCACGCTGATTTCGTACGGCTTGGGCGACGGCTCGATGGGCGGGGGCGACTGCGGTTGTGCGGTGCTCATGCGCGACGCCATGACGGCGGTGGCGCAAATGCCGATGATGGCGACGTAAAATGTGGCTTTCTTGAGTAACATAATCTTCCTTTTGTGTTTGTTTGTTTTTTGTGGTGGCGGTTGGCGCGCTGCGCCAACCGGGCTGTCGCAGCGCGACAGCCCCTACCAATATTTGTTAATTGTGTTGTGCGATTTTCTCCGCGCTGTCTTCCGTGTGATCAATCCGGCCGTCTTCCATGTGCGTCATGCGGTCGGCGTATTTGAAAATGCGATTGTCGTGCGTGACGATGATGACGCAGCGATCCGGCTTGGCGGCAACGTTCTTCAAAATCTCCATCACCTTCTGGCCGTTCTCGCTGTCGAGCGCCGCCGTTGGTTCGTCGCAAATGATGAGCTTCGGGTCATGCACCAGCGCCCGCGCGATGGCGACGCGTTGCTGTTGTCCGCCCGAAAGCATGTTGGGTCGGTGATGCATCCGCTTTCCCAGCCCGACTGTTTCCAGCATCTCCGCCGCCTTCTTCTCCGCGACGGCTGCGGTCGCGCCCTGGATGCGCAACGGCACGCTGACGTTCTCGATGCAATTCAACGTCGGGATCAGATTGTATTGCTGAAAAATGAAGCCGATGTTCGCCGCGCGAAACTCCGTGACGGACTTTTTGTCCATCCTGTGCAGTGGTGAATCAAAAACCTCCACCTCACCGCGATCCGTGCCGAGCGTGCCGGCGATGACGCTGAGCAACGTCGTCTTGCCGCACCCGGACGGGCCGACGAGCATGAGCAACTCGCCCATGCGCGCCTCGAAATCCACGTTCTTGAGCACCTCGGTGCGGGCCTCGCCCGTGCCAAATCCCTTGTTCACTCCACTCGTTCTGACTGCGATATTTTTCATAATTCAAATTCAGTTAATCGTTACGAGTAGAGTTTTAATCCAGGCCGGGAGAACCGAAAATAGCGCTTCAGTATTACACGGGTTCACCCAATGAAATCAGGCATTGTAAGCACAGATGGACACGGACGGACACGGATTCTGTGACTGGAGATGAGGAGACGCCGAGGTTTACAGTTCGCGCTTAAACTGGTATCTATTTTTCATGATTCAGCCGGAAGAATTGGTTGGCGGTGAATGGGCCGAGTGGTATCGGCTCACACCCGCGCAACGCTGGCTGGAAAGCGAGAAGCTCTGGCAAACCTACCTCGCGCTGGGAGGTTCACTTGATCCCGAACCCGATACGCAAAGTCCTTTCTTCGATGCGCGCGCATCGCGTCCGCGCCCTGCTCATGGGCGGACAGGCGTGCGTGTTCTACGGCGCGGCCGAGTTTAGCCGCGACACGGACTTCGCCATCCTTGCTGACGCCACAAACCTCGCGCGATTGCGCAGGGCACTCGCCGCGTTACAAGCCGAACCCATCGCCGTCCCTCCGTTTGCACTGAAATTCCTCCGGCGCGGCCATGCCATTCATTTTCGTTGCCAACATCCCGACGCGCTGCGAATGCGCGTGGACGTGATGTCCAAAATGCGCGGCGTGGATGCGTTTCCCGAACTTTGGAGACGGCGGACCACGCTGCAGATTCCCGGTGGCGAAAAATGCGATCTCCTTTCGCTGCCTGATCTGGTGCAGGCCAAGAAAACCCAGCGCGATAAAGACTGGCCGATGATCCGGCGGCTGGTCGAGGCGCACTATTTTGAGAATCAAAAGAGGCCCAAACCCGCGCAAATCCGGTTTTGGTTTCAGGAATTGCGAACGCCAGAATTGCTGGTGGAACTGGCTCGCCGTTATCCGGCGATTTGTCAGCGGCTGATCAAGGAACGTCCGCTGCTTGCCCACGCTCATTCCGGAGAGTCTGCACTCCTGGAGCATGCTTTGCTGGCCGAGGAAACCGTCGAGCGTAAGCGTGACAAGGAATACTGGTTGCCGCTCAAGGCGGAATTGGAAGAATTGCGCCACGCCAAATGAAAGCCACCGAAGACGATCGCAAATACGCCGCCGAACGAGGCGTGTGCGAGGAAGAAGCCATCATGGGCGTCATCCGGGTTTGGGCTGGGCCCAGGTGAGGGTGCGGCATCTTTGAATGCCGTTGGGGTTCGTGAGCGGCAATTCGTGAAATTCGTGTCAACGTTCTGCCCTCACTCCTTCGGCGGCCATTGTACGCCGGCGAGTTCTTTGGGCAATTGCGTCGGGTCGGTCGGGTAGATGAGGGACAGGTCGGGTTTGGTTTTGGCCGTGGGTAGCAATTCCAATTCTTCCGGCGCGCCGACGATGAGCCAGAGCACTTCCGCGTCGGTGTCGTTGAACACCTGGCGAATCTGGTCCGGGCCGACGAGCACGCCGCCGTGTTTGGGGACGGTCAAGGTTTCGTCGCCCACGCGCATCCGGCCCGTGCCTTCGAGCACGAAATAAAATTCCTCCTGCCGGATGTGTTTGTGCAATGTGCCGGCGCTCTTGGCCGGATAACGCCAGAGGCGCGCGCTGAGATTCTCGCTGCCGGTGCGTTCCAGAAAATCCGCGTTCGGAATCTTCATCAGGCGCGCGGTCTGCCACGTGAGGTCGTCCGGTTTGATCAGATGGTAGCCTTGGATGGGTTTCATGGTGTGGGTCAGTTTGGTGGGGCGAGGCTACTGACGAGCCTGTGTTAAGCGGGGAAGTTGATCAGAAAGGCTCGCGAGGACGCTCGCCCCACCAGGATTCAACTTGCCCCACTGCCGTGTCATATTTTGGTCTCTATTTGCTCAAGGATGATTTGTTGCTCAAGTCTTTTGTTGTGGGCGGAAC
>CAZKMR010000019.1:0-39419 GCA_964553795.1 uncultured Bifidobacterium sp.
GATTTCACCGAGATAACCTTCGCCGGTGGCTGGTATTTTCAATTTACCCATGTCCAACAGTGTGCGGGAAAATTCCAGTGGTTCAATGTTTGAATGGCCTAACGCGAGCGCGAGGCAGCAACGGTAATTGGGAAAACGATCAGAAAGGAGTGAATACCTTGCAGCCTAGCCGATGGTTAGCGGCAAGGTTATATCACCAGAATCTCCACCAAGGCTTTTTTTGAGCTTTGTCAAAACACTTCTGCATGTTTTCAAACATCTGTGCTTCAACCTCGGCAAATGGCCGGCCATAATTCGGTTCATCTGGACGGAGTGGTGCTTCCCACGTGCATTGGTATCGCGTTGAGGCGATACGCAGCATGGTCTGCAAAACCACCATCCACTCGTCAATGATTCTGGAATCAAATTCTCCGTTCCAGTGCTTCGGAACACTTAGAACTAACTGATCTTGATGCTTCTCTACTAGCGCAAGGGTTTCGGAACAATAGCGCATGATCAGTTCCGACTCGAGAGTCCTTGGCCTGCCAACACAAATCGTGAAAATCCACAAGAATTCCGAAGCTGCGTCGGATAGCCCTGGCAGGTTGTCATACATGCCAAGATGATCTATGGCTATGGCGGTCAACGGAAGCTGGGTGCCTTCAAATACAATAGGCCGCCGCCAGTCCTTTTTGATGTTGTGCTGTGGCGATGACATGATTGGTAGGGCTGCTTAACCAGTAAGCGGAGGCTGAGATTGCAGTCTATCTGATTTCATGTAAGCGAGGATAGGTGGGTGCCAGTTTCTGTCCAGCCTTGGGTTATTTGAAAATGGGCTTGGGTAATCGGAAGGAAAGTCGGCATTTCGAAATCGGAATCCTTTCGGAGAAAAGGCCGTGAAACGGCCCAACATGAATAGCCGTGGGTGAAACCCACGGTGTGCGGATTAAAAATGGTGCGACCCCTACGGGGTCGAATGTCTTTGGACGGGTTCCGTGGGCTGACGCCCACGGCTATTCATGTTTTGTCCCTTCGGGACAGCCCGGAGGGTCAGGTTAGTTTGGTTGGCGGTGGCGGATGGTAGCGAAAAGCAGCAGATGATCGGCAGCTTTCACGAGACGTGCGCTCACAAATACTTCGCCAGAAGCGGACGCAGTTCGGCAATGGTTTTCTTCGGCCAGAGTTGGCGTGGGGTCATGATGGCGTTCTGTAAGGCGGAGTGACACGGCCAGGTTGGTGCATCGGGAATCTTCGCGATGACATTCGTGATCACGGCTTTGGCGGTCTCGGCATTTTTGGTGACATTCGCGACGACCATTTCGACGGTCACGTGCGCTTCGTCCGCTTTCCAGCAATCGTAATCGGTGATCATTGCCATCGTGGCGTAGGCGATTTCGGCTTCGCGCGCGCATTTGGCTTCGCCGAGATTCGTCATGCCGATGACGTCGTAGCCGAGTTTGTGATTCGTGACGGACTCGGCGCGGGTGCTGAACGCCGGGCCTTCCATGTTCACGTAAGTGCCGCCGTCGTGAACGCGCACTTTCAGCGCCCGCGCGGATTTGAGCAGGAGTTGCCGCAACTCTTCGCAAACCGGATCGGCAAAAGCGACGTGGCCCACGATGCCGCGACCGAAAAACGTGTGTTCAAAGTCGCGCTTCGTGCGGTCGAGAAACTGGTCCACGAGCACGATGTCGCAAGGCCGGTATTGCTTTTGCAACGAGCCAACGGCGCTGACGCTGATGATCCACGCGACGCCGAGTTTTTTCATCGCCCAGATATTGGCGCGATGGTTCAGTTCGCTCGGCAGGATGCGATGGCCGCGCGCGTGGCGGGGAAGAAAAACCACGTCGCGTCCGGCGAGTTGACCGGTGAGCAACGCATCGGACGGCGCGCCAAACGGCGTTTTAACTTTGACCCACTTCTGATTGGTGAATCCCTCGATGTTGTAGAGTCCGCTGCCGCCAATGATGCCGATGCGATGTTTTGACATGGGCGGGAATTAACCATGAACGGGCGGGAAGGCGCACGAAAAATCCCCTCACCCGGCCGAATGTCACTTTATCTCCATGAACCGGCGTATGACCACTAGGTTTTGGACTGCGCCGGCAGAGCGAAGCGGCGACGGCGCTTTCGGACGGGTCCAGGGTAATCGCGCGCGTTCAAGCGTGCGAAAGCGGTGTCGCGCTACGCTTGCCACCGCAGTCCAAGACGCGGCTGTATCTGCGATGGTTCATGGCCCCGATGCGCGTCCATGGATGGAGGTCGAAGCTCCCCATGAACCAACGTGGGGTGGCATTCATGCAGCTTCATTGTCGCCCTTCCAAACCACGTTGAGGCGGCATGAATGCTGCCCTCCAGTTCAGGGTGGGAGGTTCACGGCGCCTTCACAAAAACCGCACACACCGGGGAGGCGACGCTGACGGTTTGGCCGGTCGGTTTCAGCTTGCCGGTTTCGGCATTCACCGCGAAAACGACAACGGAATCGGAGCGTTGATTTTCCGCGAGCAACCAACGACCGCTCGGGTCGAGGGCGAAGTTTCTTGGGGTTTTTCCCTGCGTAGATTCGTTCTGAATCAATGAGAGTTTGCCGTCGGCGGATTCGCGTTTGAAGACGGCGATGCTGTCGTGGCCACGGTTGGAGCTGTAAACAAACTTGCCGCTGGGATGAACCAGAATGTGCGCGGCGGAATCGCGTTCGGTCTTCGGGTAATCAGCGGGCAAAGCGGACAGCGTTTGCAGTTCAGTCAGGGTTGCGCCCTTGGGGTCGTAGGCGAAAGCGGTGACGGTGAGATGTAATTCGTTCGCGACGTAAACGAATTTACCGTCCGGCGAGAACGCCAAATGACGCGGGCCCGCACCGGGTGCGACTTGGGCGAACGGCGTTTGCGCGGGGCTGAGTTTGGCCTCGGGAGCGTGAAGTTCGTAAGTCAGGATTTTGTCGAGTCCCAAGTCGCAAGTGAGCGCGAACCGGTTGTCGGGCGACGGCGTGATGAAGTGCGCGTGCGGCCCGGCCTGGCGATTGGGATTCACGCTCGAGCCGGTGTGCTGGATCATGGTAGCGGCTTCGCCCAAGCTGCCGTCGGATTTAATCGGCAACGCCGCGATGCTGCCCGAGCCGTAATTCGCCACGAGCACGCACTTTCCGGTCGCGTCCACCGACACATAACACGGCCCGGTGCCGCCGGAAGTTTGTTGGTTCAACAGTTTCAGCGCGCCGGTTTTGGTGTCGAGTGCGTAGGCGAGGACGGCGCCGGCGCGTTTGCCTTGCGCGTCGTTCACTTCGCCGACGGCGTAGAGGAACTTGTGCGCGGGATCAATGGCGAGAAAGCTGGGATTTCTGGTTTCCGCGGCGAGTGCGGGGTTGGCCAGTTTGCCGGTGGTCGAATCAAAGCGCGCGACGTAGATGCCTTTGCTGGCACCGCCGGTGTAGGTGCCGAAGTAAACCCAATGTTCGTTTGCAGGCATCAGAGTTGGGGACACAATCGCCCAGCATAGCAGCCAAAGGAATTTCATGCCGCTCAAGAAACATGAAGTCGCGTCGGACGCAAGCCGAACGAAGGTTGAATTTTCGCGAGAAGGGAGAAGAGTAATTCATGAAATTCAGCTCCCGAATTGAAGCCGGGCAGTTGTTGGGCGAACGGCTGCGCGCGGAGGGTTTCGAGGCTGATTTGGTGTTGGGATTGCCGCGCGGCGGCGTGGTGGTGGCGGCCGAAGTGGCGCGGGCGTTGAAGATCCCTTTGGCGGCGTTGGTCGTGCGTAAGATTGGGCATCCGCATCATCGCGAATTAGCCGTGGGCGCGTTGGCCGAGCCGGACGTCGTGGTGCTTGATGACGCGACGTTGCGTTGGAGTCCGACGAGTGAAGCGGAACTTGAAGCGGTGCGCCGCGAAGAAATCGAACGCCTGCAACGTTATCAGGAATTGTTTCATCCGGACGGTCCGCCGGAATTGGCCGGCAAAAGCGTCTGGTTGGTGGACGATGGGTTGGCAACCGGAGCGACGATGGAAGCGGCGGTTCTGGCCGCGCAGAAACGGCGCGCCACGCGAGTGATGGTGGCGGTGCCGGTGGCCTCCACGAGTGCGGCGGCGCGGATTCGGCAGAACGCCGACGCCCTCGTGACGTTACTGGAGGATGACGAATTCGGCGCGGTGGGACGCTTCTATGACGTGTTCAAGCAGGTGGAAGATTCGGAAGTCGTGGCGTTGTTGCCCAACGCCGATACGCCGGACGCTTAACCGCCGATGCAACTCATCGAACGCGACGCCGGCACGAAGTCCGGTTCGCCGATGTGATGGCGGGCTTCCTTTTGCCAGACCACCTCGCGCAACCATTGTTCCAGCGTGGCGTCGCTGGCGCCGGCGCGGAGGTGGGAACGCAGATCGTGTTCGGTGACGCTGAACAGGCAGGTGCGGACTTTGCCGTCGGCGGTGAGGCGGAGGCGATTGCAATGGCCGCAAAACGGCTCGCTCACCGGGGCGATGATGCCGATTTCGCCACGGCCATCGGCATGCGCCCAGCGTTTGGAAGTGGACGAGGGATTGTCGCTGGCCACGGGACGCAATTCGAAGCGTTCTTGCAGGCGGCGCAAAATTTCCGCCCCCGAAAGAACCATTTCCTTTTGCCAGGCGCGGGCAGAGTCCAACGGCATGAACTCGATGAAACGCAGACTCACGTCCAGATCGCGCGCGAAGGTGACGAGGGAGTCCAACTCATGATCGTTCAAATCACGAATGACCACGGCATTGATTTTGATGGGATGGAAACCCAGTTTCCTGGCGATTTGAATGCTCTTGAGTACCGCCGCCAATCCGTCGCGCCCCGTCATTTTTTTGAAGTTATCGCGGTCGAGCGAATCCATGCTGAAACTGACCCGATGCAAACCGGCCTCCCGGAGGGCGGCGGCTTTTTCCGCGAAGAGAAAGCCATTGGTCGTCAGCGCAAGATCTTCAATGCCGGGAATGGCAGCGATCCGGGCGACGAGTTTCTCGACCTGCTGGCGCAGTAACGGTTCACCGCCGGTGAGACGAATCTTGGTGATGCCGAGCGTGGCGGCGAGGCGAACGACGCGTTCGATTTCCTCAAACGAGAGCAAATGTGCGCGTGGCACCCATTCCTGGACGATGGGTTTGGAGTCGGGCATTTGCGCCCACCGACCGCGATAAAAGTTTTGCGCGGCCTCGGTTTCCGGGAGGCAATAGAGACAGCGGAAATTACACCGATCCGTGAGGCTCACCCGCAGGTCGCGCAGCGTGCGGCCATGCGAGTCAACGAGCGCACCAGCGGCGGACATTATTGCGGCGTGGTCGCCGGGGCGTTGGTGATGCCCGGAATAACCTTCACCGAACCATCGGCACTGACCTCGACATTGAGATCGTATTGATTGGTATCGGTTCGCGTGGGCGTGTTGCGAACGTTCATCAACTTCTGCGCGCCTTTTTGTTCATCCGCCGCGAAGAGGCCTTTGCGAATCCATTCCAGGCGGCGGGCGATGGAAAGCTCTTCCTTCAGCTTGGCCACCTGCGCACGCAGCACGGCGAGATCGTTGAACTGGCGTTCCAACTCGGCTTTTTCCGCCATGAGTCGTTTGAGTTCTTTTTCGAGGAACGCCTTGTCGCCTTCGGAGGCGTCCAGCTTGCGCTGGGTTTCGTTGATTTGCATCACCAGGTTGGTGAGAGCGGCGCTGAGATCGATGGCTTTCTCGTCGAGCTCGCGATTCTGGGTTTCGAGGGCGGCGATTTTCTGGTCGCGTTCGGCCACGGCGCTCTGCGTCGCTTTGAGCGAAGCCTCGGTTTGGTCGAGCGTTCTGGTGAGGTCGGTGTATTGGTTGGTCAATTTGCTGTAATCCGAGCGGACCGAAGCCAGATCGTTGGTCAGCGTCACGTTCACCTGACGCTGTTCGTCGAGTTCCAGGCTGGTTTTGGTCCACTGATTGGAGAGGTCGAGAATGGTGTCCACATCCTTACGCTTCTCGTCTTCCGCCTGCTTCTTACTGGTGAACAGGACCACGCCCAAGCCGATGCACAGGACCGCGAGGATGATGACTCCAATTAAATTCTTCATAACAGGATGGCAGCATGCCAACCATGCCGATTCTTGGCAAGCATGCAGGTGACCATGCGGCCACTGTCCGTCCGACCTGTGAGTGCGCAGCTTTTGCGCGGTGCGCGGCGGCCGGGTGCGCAAGAGCTGCGCGTTGGGGGTCGCCGTTTGCGGAAAAACCGCGATTTTTCACGCTGGCATAAAGCTTGCCATAGGGATGCGAACGCGAACTCACGTGGGTGCAGATTCGCCGATGGGATCAACCAAACAAAACCACAGCAGGAGAACAGATATGAAACTAACACAAGCATTCAAAGTGCTTAGCGTCATCGCCATTTTGGCGCTGACCGCAGATACGGTAATGGCGCAGGACGCCGATCGGCCCCGGCGCAACCGGGATGACCAGAACAGCGAGCGCGGCGGTCGCGGTAATTTTGACATGGCCGAATTCCAACAACGCATGCTCGAACGCACCCGGGAACGGCTCGAAGTTACCGATGACGCCGAGTGGAAAGCCATCGAACCGTTGATCGTCAAAGTCAACGAAGCGCGGTTTGCCGCTCTCGCCGGCGGTCGCGGCTTCGGCGGATTTGGTGGCGGTCGCGGCGGCGGACCGGGCGGTGGTGGCGGTTTCGGTCAGTCCAATCCCGCAGCCGATGCGCTGGAAAAAGCCATTGAGGCAAAAGCCTCGAATGCGGAAACCAAGGCGGCACTCGATAAATTCGTGGCCGATCGCAAAGCCAAACAAGCGGCGCTCGAAAAAGCCCAGGCGGATCTCCGCAAGGTTTTGACGCCCCGTCAGGAGGCCATTGCCACCTTGAGCGGATTGCTCTAACTCACACCTAGAGAAGCTGGCGACGTGAACACGACTCAAACGCAACAATCCAACGAGTTGCTGGACCGCATGGTGGCGGCCCGGCAACTTTCCGCGGTGGACGCCGCGGAATTGGCCCGGCAATCGGAGATTTCCCTCCAGACTGAGGAGGACGTGCTCCGTTGGCTGGCCGGCGAGTATGATCTCTCGTTCACCGCGTTGGATGACGTTGAGCCGGATCGCCAGCTTCTCTCGCTTTTCCCCGCGCGCATTCTGTTGAAGGAGGAACTCCTGCCGCTGCGTCGCACCAACGGTTCGGTGGAAATCGCCACGAGCCGCTTGTTCGCGACTCAGGGCCTCGATGCGCTGAAAACCTTGACCGGCCTCAGTCTCAAGCCCGTTCTGACGCCGACCGAATCGCTGCAACGCGAACTCAAGAAACGCCTCGGCGTCGGCGCGGACACGATGGGCGAACTCGCCGAAGAGTCCGGTTTACAGGTGGTGGACGAGAACAAGGAGGACGACGGCGATATTGATGTGGATGCCGAGGACGCCTCGATCATCCGCTTTGTGAATCAAGTCTTGCGCGATGCAATTGAACTGCGCGCGTCGGACATTCACCTCGAGCCGTTTGAGCATGAATTTCAGATTCGCTATCGCGTGGACGGCGTGTTGCAAACCATCCCCGTGCCCCCGCAAATTAAGCGCTTTCAACCCGCCATCGTCTCGCGCCTCAAAATCCTCAGCCACCTGAACATCGCGGAGAAACGCTTGCCGCAGGACGGGCGCATCAAGATTCGCCTCGACGCGAACGAAGTGGATATCCGTGTGTCGGTGATTCCGATGTTGCACGGCGAAGCCGTCGTGCTGCGTTTGTTGCGGCAGAATTCCACTTTGCTCGGCATGGCGGAAATGGGCATGGACACGCGGGAATTGAAATCGTTTCGTCGCGTGCTCGGTTTGCCGCACGGCATCATTCTGGTCACCGGTCCAACCGGTAGTGGTAAAACCACGACGCTCTACACGGCGCTGAACGAGATCAATGATCAGGTTCGCAAGATCATCACCATCGAAGACCCGATTGAGTATCAGCTCAAGGGCGTGAACCAGATTCAGGTTTCGGAAAAAGCCGGACTGACCTTCGCGCGCGGCTTGCGTTCCGTGCTGCGGCACGATCCCGATGTGATTCTGGTCGGCGAAATTCGCGATCGCGAGACGGCGCAGATTGCCGTGCAAGCCTCGCTCACCGGTCACCTGGTTTTCTCCACACTGCACACGAACGACGCTCCCGGCGCGGTGACGCGCTTGATTGATATGGGCGTCGAACCTTATCTCGTCGCGTCGTCGCTGGAAGCGGTGCTCGCGCAACGGCTCGTGCGCGTGCTGTGCAAACATTGCAAGCAACCGGACACGGCGCCGACCACGGCGGCGTTGAAAGCGCAAATCGGCATTCCCGCGAACACCACCGTTTATCGCGCCGTCGGTTGTCGTGAATGTCGCAACACCGGTTATCACGGTCGCCACGCGATTTTCGAGTGGATGGACATCGATAACGGCATGCGCGAACTCGTGCTCAAGAATGTGTCGTCCGGTGAGATCGCCGC
The DNA here is from genome assembly GCA_964553795.1 of uncultured Bifidobacterium sp. Lineage (GTDB taxonomy): Bacteria > Verrucomicrobiota > Verrucomicrobiia > Limisphaerales > JADLHS01 > JADLHS01. The sequence goes on from CAZKMR010000019.1 coordinate 8,437, forward strand.
GCACGCGCGGCGCGCCGGTTTGCGTACGTTGAACGAGGACGGCTGGCGCTTGGTGCGCGCGGGCATCACCACGCCGGAAGAAGTGTTGCGCGTCACCAAGGATCAATCGGTCAGCAACCCCGCGACCGAAGCCGCGCCGAAACCATCGGTCGAAGTCCAAGCTCCCCGAGTTACCAATGCCGCTGTTTGACTATAGAGCGCTCCAAGTGGATGGCGCGATCGCGCAGGGCCAGCTGGAAGCCGCTGGTCGCGCGGAGGCGTTTCGTTTGATGGAAGGCAAAGGCCTGCGCCCCATTTCGCTCGCGGAGCGCGCCGCCGGAGTTCAACCCGCCAAGGCCAAAACCGAAACGAACACCGGCGCGGGCGGGTTTTCGTTCAAGCTTGGCGGTGATAAAGTTTCCGCGCGCGACTTGGAGAACTTCACGCGGTTGCTTTCGAGTTTGCTGGCGGCGGGCGTGCCCTTAAGTCGGGCGTTGGTGATTCTCCACAAAGAGGCGTCATCCCCGGCGGCGCGGGCGAAGTGGAAGGAGATTCACGACCTGGTCATTGACGGCATGTCGCTGGCCGACGCGATGGCGAAATCGCCGGAAACGTTCCCCCGCGTGTACGTCGCCATGGTGCAAGCGGGCGAAACCGGCGGCTTCCTCGACCTGGTGCTCGCGCAAATTGCGGACTTCCAGGCGCGCGAAAAAGAACTGCGCGGCAAAGTCATGACCGCGATGTTGTATCCGACCATTTTGCTGATCCTGGCCATCGGCGTGGTGGTGTTTCTGTTGGTGTTTTTCATTCCGAAATTTCAAAGCATTTTCTCCGGCTTCGGCGCGTCCTTGCCCGCGTTGACGGAACTCATCATTGGCACGAGCCACGCCTTGCGTTCCTACGGTTTGTTTATCCTGGGCGGATTGTTCGGACTCGGATACTCGCTGCGGACGTGGTTCAGTTCCGAGAAAGGCCGGCGCACCTGGGAGGGACTGGTTTTGCGTGCGCCGGTGGTCGGACCGTTGGTGGCGCAATTCGCCATGGCCCGCTTCTGTCGCATGCTGGGCACGCTGCTGGGGGCGGGCGTGAATCTCGTGCAAGCCTTGAACGTCGCCCGCAAATCCATCGGCAATCAGATTCTGGTGGATGCCGTGTCGGAATCCATCACGCGCGTTTCCGAAGGTGCGCAGCTCGGGCAAAGTCTCGCCGATTGCCGGAATCTCTTTTCCGGCTCGGTGCTTGAAATGATTTCGGTGGCGGAAGAAAGCGGCAAACTCGACACCGAATTGGTGCGCATCGCCACCGTCACCGAGGGCGACCTCGATCGCAATTTGAAGACCGGCGTGGCGCTGCTTGAACCGCTGATGCTGTTCCTCATCGCGGGATTCATCGGCACGATTTTCATCGGCATGGTCCTGCCGATCTTCACGATGCAACAACACATGAAGTAACGCATTCAACCGAACCCATTTTATGAAACTACCACTACTCAATTCGAAATTGGAAACCCGAACCCCGCACCGGAGCGGCTTCACGCTCGTGGAAATGCTGCTCGTGCTCGTGATTCTCGCGACGCTGGCGGCGATTGTTTATCCGAAGCTGGCCGGGCGCAGCGAACAGGCGCGTGTCACCGCCGCGCAAACGCAGATTTCCTCCTTCTCCACCGCACTCGATGCGTTCGAGGTGGACAACGGTTTTTATCCACGCGGCAAAAGCGGGTTGCTGGATCTGGTGCAGGCGCCGCGCGATGCCCAGAGCTGGAAAGGGCCGTACTTGAAGGAAATTCCCAAAGACCCGTGGGGTAACGATTACATCTACGAATCACCCGGTCGTTACAACCAGACGTCCTATGACCTGCTGTCGCCCGGCCCGGACGCCAAAGCCGGCAGCGAAGACGACATCACCAACTGGGCGAAGAAATAGTTCTGCGCCGCGAAGCGATGAAACCAATTGGCGCAAATCGAAATCGTCTTGGACTGCGGTGGCAAGCGAAGCGCGACACCGCTTTCAACGAAGACGCGAATTGTTTTGCGACAGGAAAAGCGCCGTCGCCGCTGCGCTCTGCCGGCGCAGTCCAAAAAGGTTTCACGCTCGTCGAGTTGATCGCGGTGATGGCGTTGTTGGTCACGGTCATTGCGCTGGCGTCGCCGTCGTTGGCGGGATTTTTTCGCGGGCGCGCTGTGGATGCTGAGGCGCGGCGCTTGATGTCGTTGACGCGACTGGGCCAGAACCGCGCGGCGGCCGAGGGGTTGCCGATGATTTTGTGGGTGGATTTGCAACAGCGCACGTACGGGTTGGAAACGGATTCCAGTTTCGTGGATGAAGATTCCAAAGCGGTGCAATACACGCTCGACGGCAACGTGACGATGGAGCTCGGCGCCACGGAGGCGCTGCAAGCGGCGATCACGAGCGACACGCTGTTCGGCAGCGGAACTTCGACCAGCCCGCACGCGTCGTTGCCGCACATTCGCTTTGAGCCGGATGGCGCGGTGAGTTTGAGCAGTCCGGAGAATATTCGGTTGATGGATCGGGACGGCGGCTCGTTGTGGGTCGGCCTGGCCGCCAATCGGTTGAACTATGAAATTCGCAACCAGGAAATGCAGCGCACGACGCAGCCGCGTTGAAGCGTTCACGCTGGCGGAAGTACTCGCGGCGCTGCTGTTCATGGCCATCGTCATTCCGGTGGCCTTGCAGGGATTGCGCATTGCCGGACGCGCCGGCGAGATCGCCGAACGCAAACGCGAGGCCGCGCGCGTGGCGGAACGCATTTTGAACGAAAACATCGTGCTGACGAACTGGAGCAAATCCGTGATGAGCGGAACGGTGCTGGAAGCCAATCGCGAATACGATTGGTCGTTGCGCGCGGAATCCTGGACGGAAACCTCCACGCTGGCCGCGATGCAGTTGTTGCGCGTGGAAGTGTCGTATCCCGTGCAAGGGGAGAAGTACACGGTGGAATTGAGCACGCTGGCAAATTCGCAGTAATGAAATTGAATCGCGCCATATCGAAAAATATTCGCGCCTTCACCCTCCTCGAGGTGTTGTTGGCCGTGGGCATTTTCGCGATTGTGCTGTTGGCGATGAACACCGTTTTCTTCAGCGCGCTGCGATTGGAACGCGCGACGAATCGGGCGGTGGACGAGCGCTTGCCGTTGAATCGGGCGCTGACCGTGATGCGCCGCGATTTGCAAGGCGCCGTGCAGCCGCAGACGAATTCCACGTTGTTGCCCCGGCATTTCGTCGCAACCGACAGTGGTGGCGGTTTCGGGGCGGCGAAGTCGAGCAGCCTGGAATTCTACACCACCACAGGCTTCATCAACGGCAACGACCCGTGGGGGGATTTGCAGCGGGTGCGGTATGAATTGATCGAGCCGACGGACCGCGTGAACGCCCGGGGCCGGGAACTGGTGCGCCAGGTCTTGCGCAATGTGCTCGCGACCAGCACGGAGACGGAAGACGAGCAGTTGCTGGCGAGCGACGTCGAGAGTCTGGAGTTTCTCTGTTTCAACGGCAGTGATTGGCGCAGCGCGTGGGACACGGAAGCGGGCGATGTTGGCTTGCCGCAAGCGGTGCGGGTGCGCGTGCATCTGGCGGCGAACAACACCAGCGCGACGAAACTGACGCAAGAACCGCTGGAATTGTTCGTGCCGCTGACGACGCAAGCGTTGACCAATCAACTGGTGGAGGGCGAGCAATGAGAATCGCCGTCGCCCAAGACTTGGCTTTCCGCAGTCGCGCCGGTTCGGTGTTGATCATCGTGTTGTGGATCGCGCTCGGGCTGGTCGCGTTGACGCTGTACTTCGGGCAATCCATGAGTTCGGAATTGCGCGCGTCGGACAATCGCGTTTCGTTGCTGGCCGCCGATCAAACGGTGGAAGGTGCCGCTCGTTACGTGACGCAGATTCTCGCCGAGCAGGCCACGAATGGATTGATGCCCTACGTTTACGATTATGCGAACGAAGCCGTTGCGGTGGGCGACGCGCATTTCTGGTTGATTGGCCGCAATGACGGTCAAACCACGCCGAATCAAGTGGTCTTCGGTCTGGTGGACGAAAGTTCCAAACTGAATCTCAACAGCACGAACGTCACCGCCGAGATGCTGGAAATGTTGCCGCGCATGACGCCGGAACTGGCCGCGGCCATCATTGACTGGCGCGATACGGATGAACAGGTCAGCGACAGCGGCGCGGAATCGGAAACGTACTCGCGCTTGCGCCCCGCATATTACTGCAAGAACGCGCCGTTCGATTCCGTGGATGAACTGCGGCTCGTCAACGGGATGACGTTGGAAATTCTCCTGGGCGAAGATGTGAATCGCAACGGCGTGCTCGACGCGAATGAAGTGGACGAGAATCGCAACGGGCTCGCGGACCCCGGCTTGTTGGAATACGTCACGGTCGCCAGCCGCGAATCCAATCTGGGCAGCGACGGGGCCGAGCGCGTGAACATCAATGCGAGTCGCGACGATTTGGCGAATCTGTTGACGGAAGTTTTGGGCAGCGGCGTGTCGGAACGCGTGTTGTTGGCGATTGGCCCGCCGACCAGTCCGATTGCGAGCGTGCTGGAGTTTTATGTCAAATCCGGGTTGACCGCGGAAGAGTTCGCGCTCATCGAAACGGAAATCACGATTGAAGCCGGCGCAGTCTTGCCCGGCAAAGTGAACGTGAACACAGCCAGCGCGGCCGTGCTTGCCTGCATTCCAGGCATTGGCGATGACAAGGCGTTGGAGCTGGTGAACTATCGGTTGTCCAACGCGCAAGGCACGTCGTCGATTGCGTGGGTGAAGGAAGTTTTGTCCGAGAGCGAGGCGTTTGATGCCGGGCCATATCTCACCGGGCAAAGTTATCAATTCTCCGCGGACATCGCGGCCATCGGCAAGTTCGGGCGCGGTTACCAACGCGCGCGCTTTGTGTTCGATACGACGGAGGGGTCACCCAAAATGATTTATCGCCAGAACCTCAGCCATCTGGGCTGGGCGCTTGGATTGGAAACGCGCCAGAACTGGCTGGCACAGGCAACCCCATGATTGATTTGAAGAAAATAACCTCCGCTCGAAAGCAGAATGTCACATCGCTGCTCGGGCTGGCCTTGGACGGCAGCCGGCTGGAAGGCGTGTGGCTGAAACGGACCAACGGCGATTTGCAGGTGGCGGGTTCGTTCGCCGTCACCTTGACGCTCGACCCGCTGACGGCGGCGGCAGAACTCGTCGGTCGGGAGATTCGCAATCACCTGGACGCGGCGGAAATTCGCGAACGCCGCTGCGTAGTGGCCTTGCCCCTCAAATGGGCGCTGGTCGCGCAAAGCCAATTGCCGCCCTTGCCGGAAACGGACCTTGCAAGCTTTCTGCAAGTGGAAGCGGAACGGAGTTTCCCGTGCGATGTGGAAACGTTGATCACCGGGACGTCCCGCAGCAAGGCGGCGAATGGCGAGGAGCAGGCGATGTTTGTGGGCATGCCGCGCGGCCACGTGGAAGCGTTGGCGACGGCGTTGCGGGCGGCGGGCTTGAAGCCGCTGGGCTTTTCGCTGGGCATCACCGCCCTGCAACGTCCCACCGCGGCGACCACGCTGACGTTGACTCTCGGCGAAAGTCATGTCGGCCTGCAAATCACGCACGGCGGCGGCGTGCTGGGATTGCGCGCGCTGGAAGGCGCGGTGGAGAATTCCGGGGGCCGCCGGGAATTGCACCCGGACATGATCGCGCGCGAAGTGCGGATCACGTTGGGGCAACTGCCGGAAACGGTGCGCAGTGCGTTGCGAACGGTGCGCGTCTTTGGGCCGCAGGAATTGGCCACGCAACTCGCGACCGAATTGGAGCGACGTTTGCCCGGTCCGGATTTTTCGATTGAAGTCGTGACCCGATACGACGCCAAGGAAACAACGGTGGGGATTCCGGCGGACGCACCGGTTTCGGCCGCGTTCAGTCTGGCGGCAGAAAAGCTCGCGGGGCGGATCGCGCCGTGGGAATTTCTGCCGCCCCAGGTTTCCCCATGGCAGCAATTCATGTCGCGCTACGGCACAGGCAAATTGCGCAAGGCGGGTCTGATCGCCGCGGCGGTCGTGGGACTGGTGTTGGGCGCGTTTCTGGTGCAACAAGTCCTGCTCTGGCGCTATCAATCCCGGTGGAACGCGATGAAGGCTGAAGTGGAAGCGCTCGAAGCGACCCAGGCCAAAATCAAACAGTTTCGCCCGTGGTTCGATGAATCCGTGCGGAGTCTCAGTATCTTGAAGGAATTGACCGACGCGTTTCCGCAGGACGGAGTCGTGACCGCCAAGACGGTGGAAATTCGCGAGGCAAACCTGGTCACCTGCACCGGCACGGCGCGCGATATGAAATCGCTGCTGGCCGTGCAGGAAAAACTCTATGCCTCAGGCCGCGTGGCCGACGTGAAATTGAATCGCGTCCAAGGCAAATCCCCGATGCAATTCACGTTTGATTTCCGCTGGGTGGAAGGAGGCGCAAGTGCAAATTAAGAATCGCCAACAACTGTTGATCATCGTCGCCGGCGTGGCGTTCGGTTTGTTAATCGCCGATTCGCTGGTGTTCACGCCCTTGACCAAGGCGTGGAACGCGCGCGCGGGGCGAATCGCCGATTTGCGCAAACAAGTCGCCGATGGCGAGAAGCTGTTGCAGCGCGCGGAGGCTTTGAACTCGCGGTGGGATCAAATGCAGACGAATGCCTTGCCGGACAAAAACAAATCGCTGGCCGAGCAACAGGTATTGAGCGCCTTCGACCAATGGTCGCAGGATGCCCGCATCAGTGTGAATTCCATCACCCCGCAGTGGAAACGGGATCGCGATGATCTGGAAACCCTGGAGTGCCGGGTGGACGCCGCCGGCACCGTCGGCACGCTCGCAAAGTTCCTTTTCAATGTTGAACGCGCCCCGCTGGCGTTGAAGATTGAATCAGTGGAAATTGCGGCCCGCGACAAGGACGGCCAAAACCTGTCGCTCGGCCTGCAACTCAGCGGCCTGGTGTTGCCGCGCGGGGAGGAAAAACGATGAACGCCAGCACGAAGACATCGACTGGAATGCGGAACCGATTGCGGCCATTGCCGTGGCTGGTGGCGCTGTGGGTGGGGCTGTCGGTTGGCGGCGGCCCGGGTTTGGCCCAAAACACCAACGCGCCCGCGCGACTGACCTACGATTCATTTCGCATGATCAGCGACCGGAATATTTTTAATCCGAGCCGCTATGCGCGCGGCACTTCCCGCCCGCCGACGACGCGAACCACCTCCCGGTCACCGGCGCGCGTTGAGTCGTTCTCGCTGGTCGGCATCATGGCGTATGAAAAGGGAACGTTCGCCTTCTTCGACGGCACGAGCAGCGACTACAAACAGGCCCTGCAATCCGGCGCGCAAATCGGGGAATACACCTTGACCCGCGTGACGCCGGACGCAGTACAACTCACCACCGGCACGAACGCTTTTGAATTGAAAGTCGGCATGCAACTCCGCCGCGAGGATGAAGGCGATTGGTTTTTGACGGAGGGAACCGAATCGTCATCGCGCCGCGTGGTGGTGAGCCGGTCCCGAACGCGCAGCACCGGGGCGCGCGATGGAACGACGGCGGGCGGCGAAGGTTTTATGGAGAATGGCGAGCCGGAAATTCTGGTGGTGGACGGCGAAATGGTGAACGAGGTTGTCGGCGAAGAACCGCCGCCCGCTCTCGCCAACGGCAACGACGAAGCCGCCCGGGCCGAAACGAATTCCGAAGCGAACGGAACCACTGATCCCGTCCTGTTACGATTGATGCAACGACGACAGCAAATGAACCAATGAAAACGACCAAATTTTTCACCCTGCTCAGCATCCTGGCCGCCACTTCCGTGGGGGCGGCGGATGAAACCACGACTAACACCGCACCGGATGTTGCAACCACTCCCGCCGCCGTCGCGCCCGCCGGAGACACGAACGCCCCGATCCTCCTGCCGAATGGCGAACCCGGCTTGCGGCTGAATTTCCGCAATGTACCGCTGGAACTCGTCCTGAATTATCTTAGCGAGGCCGCGGGTTTCATCATTGTCCTGGACACGAAAGTAAACGGCAAAGTCGATGCCTGGAGCAATCAACCATTGAGCAAAGATGAAGCGGTGGATTTGCTGAACTCCGTGTTAAATCGCAATGGTTACGCGGCGATTCGGCATGGTCGAACTTTGACCATCGTTAACAAGGATGAAGCCAAGACGCGCGACATTCCGGTCATTCTGGAAAGCAACCCGGACAAGATTCCCAAGACCGATGAGATGGTCACCCAGATCATGCCGGTGCGGTTCATCGAAGTGACGCAATTGCTCAAGGATTTGCAGCCGCTGGTGTCCACTTCGACCACCATGACGGCCAACGAAGCCGGCAATTCCATCATCATCACGGACACGCGCGCGAACATCAATCGCGTGGCCCAAATCATCCAGGCCATTGATCAAGGCGCGGAAGACGTCACGGAAGTGCGCGTGTTCCACCTGGAATTTGCCGATCCGACGGAAATGGCCTCGTTGCTCGGAAGTTTGTTTCCCGATGACAGCCGGTCCGGCAACAACCAGTCGCCCGTGCGTTTTGGACGCGGCGGGTTTCGCGACTTTTTTGGCGGCGGCAATAACAACTCCAGCAGCGGCGGCAGCGGCGCGCAGAGCGAGCGCATCAAGCGGCGCGCCCGGGTGATTGCCGTGCCCGATCCGCGGACCTCTTCCATCATCGTGAGCGCCACGAGCGGATTGATGGCGCAGGTCGAACAAATGGTCCGGCAACTCGATGCGAATCCGGCCAAGAAGCAGAAGGTTTACGTGTATGAAGTGAATCCCGGCGATGTGGCGCAAATGCAACAGGTCCTGGAAGACATGTTTGAAACCACGACGACCGGCAACAACCGGAACAACCGCAATAGCGCGCAACAAAACAACGTGTTGCAGAATCGCGCCAATCAGAACCAGACTACGACGACCACTTCTGGCTTCGGCACGGGCAACAACCGCACGCAACGCAACTGAAGGCCACTCAGAACCACACTACTCTTATGCGAAGTAAACAATTACTCCCGACGCTAATTCTCGTTCTGGGAATGGGCCTCACGGCGCACGCCCAGTTCCCGGGCTTTGGCGGTTTCGGCAACCAGAATCGGCAGACCACGGGCAACACCGCCGGCACGCGCCAATACAACAACAGCACGACCGTCGGCAGCGCCACGATTTCGAGCGACCCCGAGACCGGCCGCATCATCGTCATTACCGACGAAGAAACCAGCGAGCACATCAGCCAGGTGATTTCCAATTTGCACGTGCCCAAGCCGCAAGTGCTCATCAAGGTGGTGTTTCTCGAAGTGACCTACAACAACAGCTCGGACATCGGCATTGAGGGCGGTTTCCGCAATCAATCGGTCGGGGGCGGCAGCAGTCAAGGCACGGCCGCGGGCGCGAACATCTTTGGCGGTTCAGGCCTGAACAGCATCGCGACGAATCTGCAATTCAACTCCATGGGATTGCCGGTTTCGGCCATCGGCCAAACCCCGCCGGGCGCGGGGTTGTATCAAATCCTCGGGACCGATTACGAAGCGACCCTGCGCGCGATTGCCCAGGCGGGAAAAACCGAAGTGCTCTCCCGGCCTTCCATTCTGGCGCGCAGCAGTCAGCCGGCAACCATCACTGTGGGCCAATCCGTACCGCTCATTACCAACGTGCGTTATGACAACTTTGGCAACGCCATTAATTCCGTCAGTTACGAGGATGTGGGCATTATTTTGCGCGTTACGCCCTTCATCTCCAACGATGGCTTGGTGGAGATGATTGTGTCCCCGGAGATTTCGTCGTTGTCCGACCAGACCGTGCCAATCGCCAACGGCGTGAGCGTGCCGGTCATTTCCAAACGCACGGCGGATACGGTGGTGGTGACGCCCAACGGACAGCCGGTCATCATCGGCGGTTTGATGCAAAACAACAAAACCGGAACCGACAGCAAGATTCCGTTCCTCGGCGACATTCCGTTGTTGGGGAATCTGTTCAAGCGGCAGGTGAAGAACAACAGCAAGACGGAATTGATGATCTTTCTCACGCCGCACATCGTGGAGACGCCCTCCCAGTTGCTTGCGTTGTCCGAACGCGAACGCGCCGCCGCGGTGTTGCCGAAAAAAGCCTTTAGCGAGAAAGATATGAATCAGTTCCTGAACGAATTGCCCCATTCGTCCGAGAGTGGCACCGCCCGGCCGTAACAATCAGATGAGGAAGCCGTCGTCCCGCCAACATGGAAACCCGTCGTAGCAGTCTTTGGGTATTCGGCCTCTTGCTGGTCGCGTGGCTCGCGATTCTGGGCTGGCAGATGGCCGAGCACGCACGCGTGCAAGAGTCCGCCCGGGCGGAGTTGCGCAATCGCGCCAAGGACATTTCCACCACGGTTGGCATCGTGCTGCGCTCCCAACGGCGCTTCGGGGTGATTTCCAAGGAACGCATCGAACCGGCCCTGTCCGGCCTGGTGCATCCGGATGAATTGAGCGCCGTCGCGCTGCTCAACGCGGGTGGAGATGTGGTGGCGTCCGCGCCGACCAACGCGGATTTTCACGTCAAGGCCACGTTGCAACAACCGGAGCGTTGGGATCGCGACCGGGTAACGTTCATTAACCTCGTGGATCTCGGCGCCAGTGTGCCGCGCGAATACGAAGGCACCAATCCGCCCATCGTCTTGTCTCGGGAGAACTTTAGTCGCCCGGCCGAAACCAATCGTCCACCGCCGCCAGACGGTCGCATCGAGCCGCCGCCCCCGAGCCAAACCAATCAGGTGGAAGAAAAATCGGAGCGCGACAACCGCGGCGACCGCAATGACAACGACGGCGATCGCCGGGATCGCGATGGCGACCGGCGGGATCGGGACGGCGACCGCCGCCCGCGATTTGGTCGTCCGCCATGGATGAGTGAGGCGGAGTTCAAGGCGATCATCGAGAAGCAGGGGGTGCATAGTTTTCTCATCGTGCTTTCGACGCGGAGCGTCCGGGACGCGGCGCAGCGCGATTTCTGGTTGCGCGGCGTGATCGTGGCGTTGGCGACCGTGTCCGTGGTGACATTTGGTTTCGCCTGGCGCAAAACATTGAAGACAGCGGAGCTGCAAATTCGGCTCGTGCGGGCCAGTGAAATGAATTCGCACCTCAAAGAGATGAATCTTGCTGCCGCCGGGCTCGCGCACGAAACGCGCAATCCGCTCAACATCATTCGCGGCCTCGCCCAGATGATCTCCAAGCGCGCCGATACCCCGGCGGACACGCGGATGCGTTCCATGGAAATTGTCAACGAAGCCGATCGCGTGGCGGGTCAGTTGAACGATTTCATCAATTACTCCCGGCCGCGCGAAGTTCGCCGCGCTTCCGTGCATTTGAATCATATCATCCAGGAAGTGGGCCGGGCGTTGACGTTTGATCTGGAGGAGAAACAGATACAATGGCGAGTCACCGGCGACTCCTTGACCATCGAGGCGGATGAACAACTGTTGCGGCAGGCCCTCTTCAATCTGGTGCTCAATGCCGTGCAGGCGGTGGGGCCGGATGGCGAAATCGAGATTCGCACCACCAAGCAAGCCGCGACTGAAGCCATGTTGGAAGTGCGCGACAACGGTCCGGGCGTGCCCGCCGCGGAACGGGATGCCATCTTCAAACCGTACTTCACCACCACGCAGAAGGGCACTGGACTGGGCCTGGCCGTCGTGCAACAAATTGTCCTCGCGCACGGTTGGGAAATTGAGTGTCGCGCCAACGAACCGCGCGGCGCGTGTTTCCGCATCAAGCATCTCAAACTCGTCGGCTGACGCGGCGGCGTTGGGCGTCGCTGGTTTCTTTCCCGCATTCTTCCGTCGCGCTGTTGCGCGCTGCATTGTGCTGACTGCGCGCGAATGTTCCCTTTAGAAATTGTGGTTGTCTGCTATACTTAGGACAAACCAATCGCTTCAAGTCCTGAACTGGAAAGGGAATCTCTATGATAATTGACGTTCACACCCACTTGAATAATTACGACGAGAACCGCAAAGCTCCGCTGGAGATTTGTCTCAATGAACTGAGGGAATCCATGTCCTACAACAAGGTGGATTACGCGCTGGTGCTGACTTCCTACACCGTCAACGAACATCGGCCTTCGACGCGCGCCGTCGTGGAGGCCACGGCCGACAGCAAAAACATCTTCGTCGTGGCGGGATTGAGCTTTCTCAATTACAAGGAGCGCGACCTGCGCGAAATCAGCGATTATCTCAAGGACGGTCGCGTGCGCGGGTTGAAGCTTTATCCGGGTTATGAGCCGTTTTATCCGCATGATCGCCGCTGTCAGGTGCTGTACGACCTCGCGATGGAATACGACGTGCCGGTGATGATCCACACCGGCGACACGTTCAATCCGAAAGGCAAAGTGCGGTTCTCCCATCCAATCCACGTGGATGATGTGGCCGTGGACAATCCGGAACTGAAACTGGTGATCTGTCACATCGGCAATCCGTGGATTCGCGATTGCATGGAAGTCGTCTATAAGAACAAAAATGTCTTCGCGGATATTTCCGGCCTGGTATTGGGCGATTTCAAATCACACTTCAAAAAGTTCATGCTGCAACAGGTCAAAGACATGATTCTCTATGCGGGCGAACCGGATTATCTGCTCTATGGCACGGATTGGCCCATTTGCCGGATGCGGACTTACTTGAGTTTCGTGAACGCGCTTGGTCTCTCCGCTGAATCGAAGGAGAAAATTCTCTGGCGAAACGCCAATCGGCTTTTCCGGCTCGGCATTCCGGACGAGAAGCCCGCGCCGAAACCCGGCAACTATCACGAAAAAGAGATCACCACCGCGTAATCGTTATTGCCCGCTCGCATGAAATCGTCCGCGTCATCTCCGCCGGCGCCACGCGGCAAACCCGCGAGCGCCTCGGCTTATCGCAACGCGCCTGGTTCGGCGCCTGGCATCGAATCCATCGCCGCGGTGGATCAACCTCCGGCGCCGGGCGCCGTCAAAATCCAATGTGCCGATTATGGCCCCGAGCGCGCGGAGTTTCGGGAGATTGCTGACCTGGCGGCGCTGCTACGCGAGCCGCGGCCTTCGTGGGGTCGCGTCCGTTGGCTGAACGTGGACGGATTGCACCCTTACGTCGTCAATCAACTCAAAGCGCACTACGGCTTTCACACGCTGGCGGCGGAAGATGTGTTGCGTACGGCGCAACGCCCCAAACTCGAAACCTACGACGGTTATCTGTTCATCGTCGCGCGCATGTTGATGCGCCCGGACGAGAAACTTCGAAGCGAGCAGGTCACTTTTTTCCTCTTCAAAGACACCTTGATCACCTTTCAGGAAACCAGCGGTGACGTGTGGGATCCCATCCGGCAACGATTGCAGAAACCCGGTTCGCGCCTGCGCCAATACGACGCCTCATATATTCTCTACGCGCTGCTCGACGCGGTGGTGGACCATTGTTTTCCGTTGCTCGAACAATACGGCGAGTTGCTGGAAGACTTGGAAGATGAGGTGACGCGGAATCCCACCCCGCGCTTGCAGCGCCGCATTCACGGCATCAAACGCGAGCTGGCCTCCCTGCGCCGCGTGCTCTGGCCCATGCGCGAAATCATGAACGAATTGCAGCGGGACGACACCGAGGAAATCAGTCCCGCGGTGAAAACCTATATGCGCGACGTTTACGATCACGCCGTGCAGGTGATGGACATTGTGGAAAGTTGCCGGGAAATGGCCGGCGGGTTGAACGACCTCTACATGTCCGCGGTGTCCAATCGCATGAACGAAGTCATGAAAGTGCTGACCATCATGGCCAGTTTTTTTATTCCCATCACCTTTGTCGCGGGCGTTTACGGCATGAACTTCGAGGTGCTGCCCGAGTTGCACTGGAAATACAGCTATGCGGTATTCTGGTTGATCTGCCTGACCATTACCGCCGCTCTCGCCGTTTTCTTTTACCGCAAACGCTGGATCGGACGACGCTAAACTCAATCAACTTATGCCGCCCTGGTTAGAAACCGTTCTGGAATCGGTGCACCGCGTTTTGAACTTTTCGCTGTTCAAGCTCGGCAAAACCGACATCACCCTCGCCAGCCTGCTGACCTTTCTGGTCGCGTGCCTCATCGTCATCCTCATCGAACGGATTTTGCGCAAGTATCTGTTGCGCCGCGTGCTCAGTCGCACGGCGATGGAAGTCTCCATGCAATACGCCGTCACCCGCATTGCGGGCTACATCGTGATGGCGATCGGATTTTACGTCGCACTGCTCACCGTCGGCATTGAACTCGGTTCCCTGGCGGTGGTTGCGGGCGCGTTCGGCCTCGGCCTGGGATTCGGGTTGCAAAATGTCATCAGCAACTTCGTTTCCGGCATCATCATCCTCTTTGAACGCAGCCTGAAGGTCGGCGATTTCGTCGAACTCGAATCCGGTTTGGCGGGTGAAGTCATCGAAATCAACATGCGCAGCACGTGGATTGTAACCAACGACAACATTGATGTGCTCGTGCCGAATTCGGAATTCGTCAACGGCCGCGTCATCAACTGGACGTTGCAGGAGGCCTGTCGGCGCATGCGTGTGCCGTTCGGAGTCGCCTACGGCACGGACAAGGAACTCGTGCGCCAGGCCGTGCTCGAAGCCGCCGATCGCGTGGCGTTCACCGTCAAGGATGATCCGAAACGCAAACCGCAAGTCTGGTTCGTCAAGTTCAACAACAGCAGTCTGGATTTTGAACTCGTCGTCTGGATTGGACCGGAAGCGGTCAAGCGGCCTGCTGGCGTGCAAGCTGCCTATCTCTGGGAAATTCACACCGCGCTCTACGCCAACAAACTCGAAATTCCGTTCCCGCAAAACGACGTCCATTTCCGCAGTTTCTTCGGCTTGAAAGACGAAGACGCCAAACGCTGGTTCGAGCAGCGCCTTCAGCCGACAAACCCATCGGCGGAGAAAGATCATCCACCGAAAGAGCCGGACTCACGCTGACGCCGCGGCTTTGATGGCTTCGAGCTCCTCCCAGCGCTTGTAAAGCTGCGCCGCATTTTCCTTGGCTGCCGCGAGGTCCGCCATCAATTCATTCGTCTGGGTCGCGTGCGTTTTGTGAAAATCTGGCGACGCGAATAAAGCTTCGATTCGCTCAACCTCTTCTTCCGCCGCGAGAATTTGCGCTTCCATGCCTTCCAATTCGCGCTGTTCCTTGAAGGAAAGTTTGCGGGGCTTCGACTTGGGCGCGGCCGCCTTCTCTGCTTCCTGGGCGGACTTGTTCGTGGCGAGAATCGCCGCGTTCACGCGCGCTGCCTCGGCCCCCGCACGTTGCTTCTTCTCCAGATAATAATCGTAATCACCAACGCTGTGCTGAATCCGCCCGTCGCCTTCAAACGCCAGAATATCTGTGCAAACGCGATTCAGAAAATAGCGGTCATGACTCACCACGCACACCACGCCCGGAAATGCGATCAACGCTTCCTCCAGCACTCGCAACGTCGGCAAATCCAGATCATTCGTCGGTTCATCGAGAATCAGGAAGTTGCCGCCGCACTTGAGAATCTTCGCCAGCAACAACCGACTGCGCTCGCCGCCGCTGAGTTTTCGCACTTGCGTAGTAATGCGGTCGTCCGCGAACAAGAACCGCTTCAGATACGAACGCACCGAAATCTTCGACTCGCCCCAGATGACGAATTCCGTGCCGTCACTCGCTTCATCCAACACACTCCGCTCGTCGTTCAATTGCAACCGCGCCTGATCCACGTAATTGAATTTCGTCAGTGGCCCGATCTTCACCGTGCCTTCGGTCGGCTCAACTTGCCCGATGATGATTTTTAGCAGCGTGGTTTTGCCGAGGCCGTTGCGACCACACACGCCGATACGTTTTCCGTTTTCAAACGTGAAGCTGAAGCCGGAAAACAAATGTCGCTCGCCCAGCGTCATGCCGAGATTGGTCAATTCGACGGTGCGATTTCCCAATTGCGGCGGCGGCGGGATGACGAGTTCCATGTCTTCTTCCACCGCTGGACCGGACTGCGCCGCTTCGTCGTAATAGCGTTCGAAGCGATTCTTCTGCTTGCTGCGTTGGGCGCGCGGGCCTTGGCGCACCCACGCCAGTTCCTTTTTCAGAAACATCTGGCGCTTGTGTTCGATCACCGCATCGGCTTCCTGTCGCTCGGCTTTATCGAGCAGGTAATCGGTGTAATTCCCGTCGTGCCACCAGAACTTGCCGTCGCACAATTCAACGATGCGATTTACGACGCGATCCAGAAAGTAACGGTCGTGCGTCACGACAAGAAACGTGCCGCCAAAATTCTCCAGAAACTCCGCGACCCACTCGATAGATTCGGGGTCGAGATGGTTCGTCGGTTCGTCGAGAATGAGAAAGTCCGGGCGCGACACAATCGCCCGCGCCAGTGCCACGCGCCGCTTCTCCCCACCGGAAAGATTCGTAATGTCGCGGTCGCCTGCCGGACAATTCAAATGCGACAGCGCCGTTTCGATGCGCTGATCCAGCGTCCAACCGTCGAGCGCTTGAATACGATGCTCCAATTCTTCGTGCCGATCCGAATCCGCGGGCAACGATTCAAACTCCGCAATCAACTGGCTCACGTGCTCCGCTCCCGCGCGCACATTGCCCCGCACATCGAGCGCCGGATCGAGGGTGAAATCCTGCGAGAGATAACTCACAAACAAATCGCGGCGCCGCGTGACCGTGCCGGAGTCCGGCGCTTGCAGGTCCGCCAACAGTCTCAGGAAAGTTGTTTTGCCACAGCCATTGCGCCCGACGAGTCCGATGCGTTGGCCCTCGTCAATCGCGAGCGTGGCGGAATCCAGAATCGCCCGCTCGCCGTAGCGCACGGTGACTTCAGTGGCATTGAGAATGGTGGACATGGGGGTTCAGCCAAACTCAGACGCTGAAGGGACACAAATCAAAATACAAATTCACAAGAGCGCAGAAGGTAGCAAAGAACTTCGCCCGAACAAGCCTGCGGACACAGAGATGGTTTGATAAAGATCACCACGCATTGGGATGACCGCGAAGAACCTGCGCCCATTAAAACCGTTCCCCGGTATTCACCTCGAAGGCCGATATTTCACCACTGCTCTGGACGGCAGCAACGCCGATGACCGGGTCGGCATGAAAGGCTTGGGGTCATGACGCTTCCACCGAAGATGCGGCCCTGCAAAAAATGATCATCGGCCTTGCCACGCCAGTGAAAGGGTGAATAATCGCACGGACAGAGTCCAAGCAGATCGGATCGGGCTGAAACCCAACACTTTTCCACCTTATGTCGGACGTAGCAGATTCATTTTCCCAGTCGAAGTATCCGAGTCGTCCGCCCGGCAAGCTTGGGTCGTCCGATGCTGTTGCGATGACTTCGAGCCTTCGGTTCGCGACGCAGGAGGTAAAGAATCAGGCTGGGTGCGGATCGCGCGCGCTCGGCCTGCTGGGGTTATGGAGTATAGTTCTTCTCAGTACGCTTTGGGTCTTGAACCTCGGAACAGCCGCAACCGTCCGCATTCGGCTCGAAACAACTGACCTGAATTCCAACGTTGTTTCCAGCATCAATGTGGGAGAGCAGTTCCTGTTGCGCGGCTATGTTACTGACCTGCGCCCGAATGCGGAGGGTGTGTTTGCATCTTTTCTTGATGTGGAGTGTTCTCCGGCAGCCTCAGTAGTCGTAACGGGCGCAATCACCTTCATCGCTCCCTTCACGCTGTTCCCATCGGCCAGTCCGACGAACACTGGATCCATTTACCACCTCGGCTCAGTCTCCAGTTCGTTCACTGGCAACGGTGGCGGCGAAAAACCGCACTTCAACGTGCCGTTTCGAGCGAATGCGCCCGGCGCGGTGACCTTCACGGGGCATCCCTCCGCCGGGGCTGAATATTATGTGCTGCTGTTCGGGATCGACGATGCAATCCCCGCTGAACAAATCGAGTTCGTCAACACTTCACTGATGGTTAATTCGATGTTACGGATCAGCCGAATTGAAGTTCGTACGAATGGCGCGTTCCTGACTATTTCGGGGCCGCAGAATACAACCGTTCAGGTTCAAAGCGTGACCAACCTCACGAATCCTGCCTGGCAAAATCTGGGCGGCAGCCTGTTGATCGGGACCGACGGAACGGCAGGGTTTTGGGATTCTGACGCTACAAATCGTCCAACGCGTTTTTACCGGGCATACCAACCTTAACTGCTCAGTGTTCCCCCGCAGGACGCGAGTCGTCCGTTGCAACTGCGGTTGGAAGCTGGGCGACATTGGACATCGCGCTATTCTTTTGCCGTCTGTACCGGCAAGGCCGAGAGTTCAATTCCTTTGTTCGTTTCGCCGAAATAATTTGCCGACCACTCGTTCTGAAACAGCACGACCGGATTCTTGCCGATGTCGTAGGCGAGTTTTGCGCCGGTCGGCAGCGACAAGTTATCGAGATCGTCTTCCTTCATGTCCGTGGGCAACCAACGCACCACCGTCCATGGCGCCGATTCGAGCCGGGATTCCGCACCGTATTCGCTTTCGAGGCGGTATTGCACGACCTCGAATTGCAGCGGGCCGACGGCGGCGAGCAACGGCGTTTTCACGGAAGAATTGCGCAGGTAAAGCGCCTGAATCACACCTTCTTGCAAAAGTTGATCGAGGCCCTGGCGAAACTGTTTGAACTTCGCCGTGTTCGGATTGTGCAAATAGCTGAACGCTTCCGGCGTGAACCGTGGGATCTCTTTGTACGCAATCTTGGGATCGGTCGTGAGCGTGTCGCCGATGCCGAAGGCATCATGACCAACCAGACCGATGACGTCGCCGGGGAAGGCTTCGTCCACCGTCTCGCGGTCGTTGCCGAAAATCTTGTGCGAACTGGACAGGCGCACCTTCTTCTCGCTGCGCGAATGATGCACCGTCATGTCGCGTTCAAACTTCCCCGAGCACACGCGGATGAACGCAATGCGGTCGCGGTGTTTTGGGTCCATGTTCGCTTGAATCTTGAAAATGAAACCGGAAAACGCCGGATTTTCCGGGGCGATTTCCGTGCCGGCCATGACGCGCGGTTTAGGTGGTGGCGAATGTTTCAAAAAGCCATCGAGCAACAATTGCACGCCAAAGTTGTTACTGGCGCTGCCGAAGAAGACGGGCGTGCTTTGGCCCGCGAGCACGGCTTCGTCATTCCAGATTTCGCCGGCGGTTTCGAGCATTTGCAGTTCTTCGACCGTCCGAGCAAACGTCTGTTCGTCCAACTGCCCGCGCACCGCCGGGTCGTTGATATCGCCGACCGACACCGGCGCGCGATATTGTCCGCCGACGGTGCGCTCGAAGAGATGCATTTGACTCGTCTGGCGATCGTACACCCCGCGAAAATCAAAACCGTTGCCGATGGGCCAGTTCACGGGAAACGCGCCAATGCCCAGCACGCGTTCCAGTTCGTCCACCAGTTCGAGCGGATCGCGCATCGGGCGGTCGCACTTGTTCATGAACGTGAAGATCGGCACGCCGCGCTGGCGGCAGACCTCGAACAGCTTCTTCGTCTGCGGCTCGATGCCTTTGCCGGCGTCAATCACCATCACCACCGCATCCACGGCGGTGAGCACGCGATAGGTGTCCTCGGAGAAATCCTTGTGCCCGGGCGTATCAAGCAGATTGATCTTGTAGCCATCGTACTCGAATTGCAGGACGGTGGAACTGATCGAGATGCCGCGCTTCTTTTCGAGTTCCATCCAGTCCGAGGTAGTGGCGCGCTGATTTTTGCGGGCCGTGACCGAGCCCGCAAGTTGCACCGCGCCGCCGTAAAGCAGCAGCTTTTCCGTCAACGTGGTTTTACCCGCGTCCGGATGCGAGATGATGGCGAACGTGCGTCGTTTCTGAATTTCTTTGGCAATGCTCACAATCGAGCGGCGGAGGGTAGCAAAGAAATGGTGGCGGACAAGGTGGGATTCAAAAGGTGGGTTTCAAAAGCTTTTCCAACAACTCTTTCAAACGCAGCCGGACGACCGGCGCAGATTCAATCTCGCCGCCGCCACCAGAACATTCGTTCCAGACCGGTACGATTCGGATACGACCGCGGCACCCACTCGTCCTTTAACTCAAAATGCGGGGCGAATCGCTCGATGACTTCCTCGCGGGTCGTGCCGAACGGCGGACCATCCGTGTCCGGAATGAAATAATTTACGGCCAGATAATGACCGCCGGGCTTGAGCCAGCGACGCACCGCCGCGACGTAAAGTTCCCGCTCCGCCGGTTGAATGGCACAGAACAACGTGTGCTCAAAGAGCCAATCGAACTGGAATGGCGGTTCAGCACGCAAAAAATCCGCTTCGCGAAACTCGCCATGCCAGCCATCTGTTTCGGCGCGCTCCCGACTCAATCGCACGGCGCTCGATGCGATGTCATAGCCATAAACCCGAAATCCCGCGCGCGCCCACGCGCCGGCATCGTGCCCTGTGCCGCCGCCCGGGACGCAAACCGTCTCGCCCGGCAAATCCCGATGCGTCGCCAGGAAATCCACCAAACCCGGCGAGGGTGCGCCTTTCTCCCAGCGCATATCGCCTGCCTGATACAAATTCTCCCAGTAATTCTGGCTCATTGAATTTGGCCGTCCACCAACTGAATCAGTCGCGGCGCGCGGGCGGCGACGCTGCCATCGTGCGTGGCGATGATGAGCGTGGTGTTCTTCTCCGCGCGCAAGTTGACCAGCAATTCCACAATCTCGCCGCCCGTGTGCGAATCCAGATTGCCGGTCGGCTCATCGGCCAGAATCAACTCCGGTTCGTTCATCAATGCGCGCGCAATCGCCACGCGTTGCTGTTCGCCACCGGAAAGCTCGTAGGGTTTGTGCTCCAGGCGTTGGCGCAATCCGACGCGATCCAATAATTCTGTCGCTCGTTTTTCCGCCGCAGTCGCCGGCAACCGTGCCAGGCGCGCCGGCACGCAGACGTTTTCCAACGCGGTCAACTCCGGCAACAAATGATACGCCTGAAAAATGAAACCCACTCGCGTGTTGCGCAGCTGCGTCAATTCACTTTCGGTCGCCTGCGCCAAATTTTTGCCCGCAAACCAAATCTCCCCGGCATTCGGCGCATCGAGTCCGCCAAACAAATGCAGCAACGTGCTTTTCCCCGCGCCCGAGGCACCGCGCAAGGCAACGAATTCGCCGCGCTGGACTTCGAGGGAAACGCCGCGCAACACTTCGAGCGAGCGTTTGCCCATGACGTACGACTTCGAGAGATTGCGCGCCGCCAGTAAAACTTCACTCATAGCGCAGCGCCTCCACCGGATTGAGTTTGCTGGCGTGCCACGCCGGGAACGCCGCCGCCGCCAGACAGATGAGCAACGACCCGCCGCCGATGATGACGAGATCCATCGGCACGATCAGCGCGGGCAATTGCGTGAAACCGTAAATCTCCGCCGGGAACAATTCCGCACCCGTCGCCTTGCGCATGAGCGCCAGAAAGTTGTTCCGGTACGTCACCGCCAGAATACCCAGACCGAATCCCGCCAGGATTCCCAGCACACTCACGATCAAACTTTGCGCCAGGAACACCGTCATAATCTGTCGGCTTGTCGCGCCGATCGCTTTGAGCAACCCGATCTCCCGCGTCTTCATCATAATGAACGTGATCAGGGTGCAGGTGATTCCAAATGCCGCCACCAGCACGATGAAAAACAAAATGTAGAGCATCATGTTCTTCTCCACGGCCACCGCCTGCATCATTGGACTATCCTGCATCCACGTGCTAACGCGATAACCCAACCCCAGTTGGGTGGACAGTTCCCGCGCCACCGGCACCGCTTGAAACGGATCGTGTATCGCCACCGTTAAATTGTGAATCTCGTCGGTCTCATCCAATCCGAACAACGCCTGCGCCCGTTCCAACGAGACGAAGACAAACAACGAATTGAATTCAAAGTGACCGGCGTCAAAAATCGCGCTCACTTCGTATTCGTCCGGCGGGATCTGGGTTTCTTTCCCTTGGCGTTGCGCTTCCCGCATTTTGCGCAAGTGTCGCTCAGACAAAACCGAAACCTGATCGCCCACGTGCAGCCCGAGGTCCAACGCCATGCTTTCGCCAATCATCAAGTTGCGCCGGCTCAAATCCAGTTCGCCGTATTTGATATTATTCGTCAGCTTGCTGACCGTACCCTCGGCGGCCAGATCAATCCCGCGCACGACCGGCGCCCGCAGCAAGGCCTGTCCATCTTCCGGCTGGGTTTCCAGCAGCACTTGCCCAAAAACATTCGGCGCCACCCCCACCACATTCCGGTTCTCCGCGACGATGCGCGCCACCTCGGCATAGTTCGTCATCGGGATCGTGCGTCCGAAGCCGTCGGTCTTCACGACTTTCAAGTGCGCCGTGAAGCCAAAAACTTTTTCGCGCAACTCCGCATCGAACCCGCTCATCACGCTGATGACGATAATGAGCACAGCCACTCCGAGCATGACGCCGAGAATGGAGATCAGCGTGATGATCGAGACAAACGACCGTTTCGGCCGCAGATAACGCAGCGCGAGCAGAAGTTCAAACGGCAGTTTCGACATGCGCGCAGAGGCTAGACAGCGAAAACGACAGTGTCAACGAACGCACGAGAATACGACCCGTGAATACTCGGCTTTGCACATTCAGTCGTTTTAGGTTCTAATATCAAGGTGAACGAAGATTTACAGAAACGCATACAGCAGGCGCTCGCCAATCCCCAGAATATGGGCGAACTGACGGACGCCGACGCCGTCGGCACGGTGGGCAATTCCGATTGCGGCGAAATGCTGCGCCTGTGGGTGAAGTTCAAGGAAGAGAACGGCAAGAAGGTCATTGACCGCGCCACGTTTCAATCGTTCGGCTGCGAAACCGCTATTGCCGTCGCCAGCCTCGCCACCGAACTCATTCGCGGCAAAACGGCGGAAGAAGCGTTATCGCTCAAAGCCGAGGAACTCGCCGGCGAACTCGGCCCGCTGCCGCCGATGAAAATCCATTGCTCGCAACTGGTGGAAGGCGCGTTGCGTTCCGCGTTGAGTCCGCAAGCGGAGCATTGTCCCAAGCCCACCGAGGCCAAGCCGCATGAAAGTTCCATCGCGCCCACGCTCCTCGACAGCTTTTCCAAGCCCAAAGAAGGCGGCGTGAAGATTCAATTCCTCGATTGAACGACGACGCGCGGCGTGCCGTTATTTGCCCAGTGCCGCCGATTCATCACGATACTTGTAAAGCATCGCGACCAGCGTGAAGAGGATCGCCGCCACAAAGGTCATCCCCGCGTAAAGCATGAACCGCCCCGGCGAGACTGACCCGTGTCCATCACCGGTCGAAAGCACGGCAGTGATACCCATCACGACGAGATTCCCGAACGCCACGCTCAGATTCCAGAATCCCATGATGGTGCTTTTCATGGACGGCGCAGCTTCGCGGAATGCGAATTCCAGTCCTGTGGTGGAGATCAAAACTTCCGCCGTCGTGAGAATCAAGTACGGCAACGCCTGCCAGAGAATGCTCAATTGCTGACCGGCATCCACGCGCGTCTGCAACCATGCCACCACCACAAAACTGAAGCCCGCCAGGAAAAATCCGGCGGACATGCGTTTCAACGGAGACGCCAGCCGCCCCAGCATGGGATACAATCCCCAGGTGAGAATCGGCACGAGCGTCATGACCATGAGCGGGTTGATGGATTGCATCGCCGCGGCGTCGAGTTTGAAGCCAAACGGCAACAGCACGGGCGTCATTTGTTTGCCCTGCGCCACCCACGTGGTGTGGGTTTGGTCAAACAACGCCCAGAACACTGGAATCAACGCGAAGATGGAGAGGATCGGTCCGACGGACGCCGCGGCCTGCACTTCTGATTCCGAATAGCGCGCTTTCGCCCCGGCCCAAAAACCTTGACCCGGCGTTCGGTTCTTTAAGGCCGCCAACAACACCGCAAAGAAGCCCGCCGACCGACTCTCCCGCGCGGGCGGCACCATCACGTAATGCCGCGTGCCCAGCCAAAAAATGAAGGTCGCGAGGCCCATCAGAATTCCCGGTATGCCAAACGCCCACGCCCAACTGTGTTCCTTGATCTGCGGAATCAACATCATCGAGAAGAACGACCCGAAGTTGATGGACCAATAAAAGGCCGCGTATGCCTTTTGCAATAGATGCCGTTGGTTGGATTGGAATTGATCACCGAGGAAAGCCGAGACGCAGGGTTTGATGCCGCCGGAGCCGAACGCAATCAACATCAGGCCCGCATAGAGACAACCGGTGCGTGCTTCCTTCGTTCCGGCCAGATCGCCAAACGCCAGCACCGCGTGTCCCACGCAATAAGCGAGGGAAATCCACAGAATCGTTCGATAACGCCCCCAGAATCGATCCGATACCCACGCGCCGATCAGCGGCATGAAGTAGTTGAAGAATTTGAACCCGTGAATGATGAAAGCCGAATCGTCCTCGGATTTCTCCAACACATCCGTGATGTAATACATCAGGATGCTCACCATGCCGTAGTAACTGAATCGTTCGGCGGCTTCGTTGCCAATGATGAATTTGGTCTGGGGTGGCCAACGGTTGTTGGCCGGAGCGGATACTTCGGAATTCATACCTTCGTTGGCCCGGTGAAGTAACCGAACCCCGGCAGGCACGCGAGCTTTTCTTTCCGGCGCCGGCAAATTCAAGTGAATTCAGAAACCTGCATTTGGAAATCTGCACCAAGGTATAGGCAGTTTTTCCCGTTGGAAAACATCACTCTCTTCGGATGGACACGGGATCAGCGTCGGCGCCGCTGTGGCGACCGGGAAATCAGGCGGCCAGCCCGATATTGATCGCATTGCGCCGGTTGGGGACGGCTCAATCGTTGCTGGCGGGCATGTTCGTCGCAGGTCTAATCATGAGCACACCACAAAGCCAAGCGGCTGATTTGGCCACCACGAATACGCGCGCGTTGGTTAATTTCTGGGCGGCAATCGGAAGCTCGAATCGTCCCGTCACCGTGGTTTCGTTTGGCGATTCGATGGCGGATTCCTTTCGGTCGCCGACGTATCATCTCATGAATCGCCTGATAACGCGTTTTGGCAGTGCCGGCTATGCGCTGAATTCCTACAAGAACAACGCGCTCTGGAATCTCGAGAACGGCGCTACCCCCCGCACTCCCGACTCTTATTGGTTCACCACGTATTATGTCGTGCCAGCCGGCGGCGCCGTCTGGTGGGCGAACCAACCCACCCCCGGCGGTGTGCTTTGCAATTCTGTTGGGGTATTCTACGTCACTCAAACCAACGGCGGCGCGTTTCGGTTCATGGTGTCCACTAATGGCGGTCCGTGGACGACTGCCCTCACGCTTCAAGGTTACAGTTCGATTCCTCAAGGCGCGTTCACCAACCTCCATTTGCCGCTCAATCGCTACCGCGCCCGCATCGAATCGGATTCCGGCACCAATTACATCATCGGTCCTTGGACCGTCGCAACGAACACCAACGGCATCAATGCCGCTTTTGCGGAACTCGGCGGTATTGCGCTGAATCAAGTCACCAACGTGCCGCGCACAATTCGCGATCCGATCTTCGCCGGGCTGAAACCTGATTTACTGATCTGGCACATGAAAGAGCCCACCGATGCCGGCCTGAGCAACCGCCTGAACGAATGTGAAATGTGGTGGCAAAGCGCCGCGCCGAACTGCGACGTGATTTATATCGGCACCACAGGCGTGGCCGACGATTTAAGCACCACTCCGGGCAGCTACAAGACGACCAATCAAAATGCGATTGTTCGCAGCATCGCGGTGCGACACAACCGCGCTTACGCCGACTTGATGAATCCAACCACCGGTTACTCCTGGTTGCTCGCCAACGGCTTCATGCAAGACGCAGTGCATGTGAACTCC
The DNA here is from genome assembly GCA_964553795.1 of uncultured Bifidobacterium sp. Taxonomy (GTDB): domain Bacteria; phylum Verrucomicrobiota; class Verrucomicrobiia; order Limisphaerales; family JADLHS01; genus JADLHS01. The sequence continues at coordinate 34,191 of CAZKMR010000019.1, forward strand.
GCCGGCGGACTGCACTGCGCCAACATCATGTGGGACGATCTCGGCTTCTTCGCCCTCGGCCTGAATCGCCGCATTACCTGGCAACCGAACGGCAACCAATTGCAGTTGAGCTATCCAACCACCACCAACGCCCGGTATCGCCTCGAAGTTTCCACCAACTTGCAACACTGGTCCGCCGTGTTCACCAACCCGATGGCCAACGCGACGTTCGTTACCAACTTCGCTACGCCGTTCAACCCAACCTACTTCCGCGTCGGGTTGACACCGCCCTGATTCTGTCCTCTGTTGCCACGGGAGGAGGACGCCGCGCGAGGGCATGATTTTTTCCATCCGCGCCGTTTGATTCCCGCAGCCGATCAGGTCCACACGCTTGAAGCTTGCGCAGCAGGCGCGGGCTCTGGTCAAATAGCTGGCGCTCGTTGCAACATTTCGCGATGGAATATTACCCCAAGCATTACTGCGGCGTGTTCGGCATTTACGGCCATCCGAACGCGGCCGAACTGACGTATTACGGCCTGTACGCGCTCCAACATCGCGGCCAGGAAAGCGCGGGCATCGTCACGAGCGATGGCCGCCAGTTTCGCGAACACAAAGGCATGGGCTTGGTGTCGCAGATTTACAACGGCCAAATCCTCCACGATCTCGTGGGTCAGATGGCGGTTGGCCATACGCGCTATTCCACCACCGGCTCGAGCAACATTCGCAACGCCCAACCGCTCACCGGCAATTGCCTGCGCGGCCAGATCGCCGTGGCCCACAACGGCAATCTCACCAACGCTGCCGCGCTCCGCGATGAACTCGAATCGCGCGGCGTGATGTTCCAAACCACCGTGGACAGCGAAGTCATCCTGAACCTGCTGGCCCAACCCGCCGCGGGCGATAATGAAAATCATCTCGTCAACGTGGTGCGCCAGATTGAAGGCGCGTTCTCGCTGGTCATCATGACCGAGAACGAATTGATTGGGGTACGCGATCCGCACGGCTTCCGCCCGCTCTCCATTGGCAAAGTGGACGATGCGTGGGTGTTATCGAGTGAAACGTGCGCGTTCGATCTGATTCACGCCAAATTCATCCGCGACGTCGAACCTGGCGAAATTGTCGTCATCAACCGCGAGGGTCTGCACAGCATCAAAGCGTTCCCTGAACAGAAACGCAACGCGTTCTGCATGTTCGAGTATGTGTATTTTGCCCGGCCCGACAGCACCATCGCCGGACGCAATGTTTACAAAGTTCGCGTCGAAATGGGCCGTCAACTCGCGCGCGAATATCCGGTGGAAGCGGATTTGGTCATCCCCGTGCCGGACAGCGGTGTGTACGCCTCGCTCGGTTATGCGGAGGAATCCGGCATTCACTACGAGATGGCGTTCATTCGCAATCACTACGTGGGCCGCAGCTTTTTGCAACCCTCCCAGCTCATTCGCGACTTCAACGTGCGCGTGAAGTTGAATCTGATCGAGGAACTGGTGCGCGGCAAACGCGTGATCATCGTGGATGATTCCATCGTGCGCGGCACAACGTGCAAAGCGCGCGTGAAAACGTTGAAGGACGCGGGCGCCAAGGAAGTGCACGTGCGCGTGAGTTGTCCGCCGCACATGAATCCGTGCGTTTATGGCATTGATTTTCCGGATCGCAACAAACTGATGGCGGCGAATCATTCCGTCGAAGCCATTCGCGAATATCTCAACGCGGATTCGCTGCATTATCTCTCGCTGGAAGGCATGGTGAAAGCGACCGGATTGCCCAAGGAAAATTACTGCCTCGCCTGTTGGGACGGCAAATATCCCGTGCCCTACGACCCCGCCACGGACAAGGAGATCATCGAGCGCCGCCGTAGTCGCGTGGAAAGTTTGCGTGACTCGCTCGCTACGGACAGCACGCAGATTCGCTTGTTGTAAGGATTAACGCGCCGTTATCAAGAGAGACCTGCCGCCTCATCTCCCGGCATAAATCGCCGGCGCCAGCATCGTTGACTGAGCCGCAGGGAATTCTTGTGGACAGGACCAGACAGCTGTGATGGAATCGCGGCACTTCGGGAACAAGAAATCTTGGCAAACAACTCGATGAACGAGATATCAGCCACTACTGGCGCTGCGAAGGTTCAAGAATTCATAAATCCAACGAACTGACCTCCATGAAAGCGAACATCCTTGCAAGTATCCTCCTCGCGGGCGCAATCAGCGCCCTCGGCGTCACTCCTCCGGCCAACTACGTTGTTTCGGCGCAGGCCAATATTTACGGGGCCGGTTTGGCCGCCCCGGTCGCCCCGGGTGGGTATGGAGCCGGCGGGTTACCGGTGTTCCACTCATTGGCACTGGGCGACAGCGGTTACAAATTCTCAGCCGCCGGCACAATCAGTGAATTCCCCGGACTTTCTCATAATGCCGACGGGCGAAGCTACACCGTGGACATCTACGCCGCTGGCGGAATTTCGGGCTTCAGATCCGATCGCATTCTTCCTCTGGTCGGCGTGTTTCTGGATGACAACGCGCCAGGCGCTCCAGCCCCGGCCACTCTGCAATTCACCGCTTCCGGGCTGGGTTTCAATTTCACCACCCTCTCTCCCGCCCTGGGACAGGTCTTCTACATCGGCGACGGCAAAACCGCCAGCAATCAGGATCAGTTATTTTTTGCCCCCGCGGGAGCGACGCGGCTGTTTCTGGGCTTTGCCGATGCGCCCTACTCAACTGGCGCTCCCGGAGCCTACGCTGACAACAGCGGGCAACTGAACGTGACGGTGACACCAGTGCCCGAGCCCGGCTCGATCGCCCTCTGCATTATTGGCGCCTCATTGATTCTGGTTGGCCGCAAGCGGGGCGGGCAATCCGAAATCAGACGCTAAGCGCGTCAGCCGTTTGCGGACAGTAACCGGCTGAGGCCGGAACTCAAATCCACTTGGGGCTGCCATCCCAAGCCGCGCAACTTCGTGGCATCAGCCACCACGTAACCGAGCGGGTCTATTTGTGGCGGAGAAATCTCGGTCACCAATTCGGGACAACCCATCATGCCCGCCACGGTGTCGGCGATTCGCCGCACCGAAATGCCTTCACCCGTGCCCCAGTTGATGATGCCCGCAAAATGATTCTCCACGGTCGCCAATATCGCCGCCGCCAAGTCATCAATGTAGATGTAATCCTTGGTGCTTTGCGGCGTTTTCAAAACCAATTTCTCGCCCCGCCGGAATTTCTGGATGAGCGAGGTGCACAACCGCGCCGGATGCTCGCCCACGCCATAGGGATAAAACACCCGTCCCCACGTCGCGATGAAATCACCGGTGCGAGCGGATTCAAACAGTGATTTCCGGAAGGCGTTTTTGCTCCGCGCATAGGCGGTTGCATCACTGGTGGGAGAGCGATCCTCCTGCAAGGGCTGGTCGCTGGGTTGGTATTCCAAGCAAGTGCCGACGCCGACGAAATGGCGCACTCCGATTTCCCGGGCTTGTCGCACCAGATTTGTGCCCCACTGTAAATGCTGTTCGTTCAGCGGCGATTCAAGATACTCGCCCGGCGTCGAGATCCAGGCGCTGTGAATGCAAACTTCAGGTTGAAACTTCTCCAGTTCGCGGCTCGGTAACACGTCCAAACGACCGCGCAGCCAACGCATCCGCTCGTTCTCTGGAAGATGCGAAGGAATGGGCTGGTCCGGACTGATCAAGCCCGCGATTTGATGCCCGCGCGTTTGCGCCAACTGACAAAACGCTGCCCCCACAAAACCCGTGGCGCCGGTGACAAAGATTTTCATGAGTGAAGAACTCTCCGGCGGATTCGCGTCAGAACGGCGATTCAAATTCCGGCCAACGCGAAAACCCACGATCGCGCTCGGACATCACGGGATTCTTGACGGGCCATTCAAAACCAAACGAATCCCACACAATGCCCTGATCTTGCGCCGGCGCGTAACCGAAATCGGTTTTGTAAACAGTCAACGAATCGTCCTCCAAACTCAAAAATCCGTGCGCAAACCCAGGCGGAATAAAAAACATTTCCCGATTGGCCGCCGACAACTCGCGACTCACCGTTTGCCCGCGCGTCGGCGAATCGGCGCGCATATCCAGCACGACATCAAGAATGCGGCCCGTCGCGCAGTAAACCAGTTTGGCGTGCGCCGCGGGCGGAATCTGAAAGTGCATGCCGCGCAGAACGTTCTTGGCTGAAACGGAAAAGAACTCCTCCCGAGGGCTGAAGAAAATTCCCAGATCGCGAAACAGTTCCTCGTTGAACGTTTTGACAAACGTGCCGCGCGCGTCGGAAAAAATCCGCGGTTGGAGCACGAACAATCCGGCACACTCGGTTTCGAGCTTTTTGAAAGGAGGGAGCGGATTCATGGTGGTTGGTTAATGCCGTTTAACAAACGCGTGAATCGTCTCAATCATGTAATCCAACATCGGCTGTGTCAGCCCTGGATAGGTGCCGACAAAGAGAGCTTCATTCATGATGCGATCCGCGCCGGTCAATTCGCCCACGACCCGAAATGCTTCAGGTCGCTCCTGCCGCAACGTCACAAACGCGGGTTGGCGCAGCAGATTTCCGCCAAAGAGCATCCGATTGCCAATCTTGTGCTGGTCCAGATATTTCGCCAGCTCCGGTTTCTTGAACGGCGCGCTGGAGCGCACCATCAACATGAACCCGAACCACGAGGGCGCAGAGCGATGTCCCGAGGCATCCCAAGCGAATCCGTTGGACGTCCAAGCCGTGGCATGAGTGGGCAGCACAAAATCAAAAACATCCCCGAGATCGGCCAGACCGCGACGGAGATAATTCCAGTTCTCAATCCGCGCCTGCGTGAAGCGCGGTAACTTCTTGAGTTGCTCCAACCCGATGGCCGCCTGCAAATCCAGTGGCTTCAAGTTGTAGCCGAGATGCGAATAGATGTATTTGTGGTCGTAGCCTTCGGGCAATTCGCCCAGTTGCCAGCCAAAGCGTTTGCCGCAGGTGTTGTCCACGCCGCTGGCACACCAACAATCGCGACCCCAATCGCGAAAACTCTCCACCAATACTTTGAACAGCATGTTATTCACGATGTTCACCGCGCCGCCTTCGCCCAGGGTAATGTGATGCGGCGGATAGAAGGATTGCGTGGAGAGATCGCCAAATGTGCCGGTCGGTTTGTCGTCGTACGTGCTGCCAAGCGCATCGCAATTGTCCTCGATTAAAAACAAACCATGCTTCCGGCAAAATTCGGTGACGGCGTGCAAATCGAATGGATTGCCGAGGGTGTGCGCCATCATCACGG
>CAZKMR010000019.1:39519-60631 GCA_964553795.1 uncultured Bifidobacterium sp.
TCGGTGACGGCGTGCAAATCGAATGGATTGCCGAGGGTGTGCGCCATCATCACGGCCTTGGTTTTGCCCTCGCGATACGCGGCGGCCAACTGGTCCACGCGGGCGTTCAGCGTGACCGGATCGTTATCAATGAAGACCGGCACGAATCCGTTCTGCAGGATCGGCGCGACCGTCGTGGGAAATCCGGCGGCCACCGTGATGATTTCGTCCCCGGCCTTGAGTCGCTTGGCCCCCAGCTTGTGACTGCTCAGGGCCGTGATCGCGAGCAAGTTTGCTGAGGATCCGGAATTAACGAGTAAGGTGCGCTTCACGCCGAGAAACGCGGCAAGCTGCTTCTCAAATTCCTCACCGCAATTTCCTAACGTCAGCCAAAAGTCCAACAGAGCGGACGTCGCTTCTGCCACTTCATCCTCGGTAAAAACGCGGCCCGCGTACGGAACGGTCGTTTGCCCGGGCACAAATTTTCTATCATCGCCTTCCGGCTCATAACCCGGCCGATTCGCACCATGCTTCGCGCGGGAGAAAAGGCGAACCTGAGCCAAAATCTGCTGTTTCAAATCGTCCGCGTTATTACTCATCGTGCCGAAATCATATCAATAGTGTTTGCGCGAGCCAAAGCCGAACCCGAGGCGCTAAGCCGGTTTGGCCCACTTCAGCCCCAACGCCCTCGCCGCCGCAACGTAAGCTTCAATCTGCGCCGTCGTGAAGGCCCGCATTTCCTGATGCTTGCGCACGTGACGTTCATGATACCAAGCAACCGTGCGTTTCACGGCTTCGGCAAAACCCCACGTCGGTTGCCAGTGCAAGAGCGCCCCGGCTTTCTCGATCGAAAGGGACAGCAGCATCGCTTCATGCACGCTGCCCGGCGTTGAACCGTCGGTCCATTCGCCCGGCCAGCTCGCCAAAATTTCCTCAACCAACCGTCGCACTGGCTGGCGCGAACTCGGCTCGGGCCCAAAATTAAATGGCGTGGCCAGCCGCGAATTTTTCCCTTCTTTTGCCAACCGCGCCCCAAGCCACAGATAACCGCTCAGGCATTCCAACACATGTTGCCACGGACGGACTGCTGCGGGATTGCGAACCAAAATCGGTTTACCGGCCTGCAATGCCCGAACACAATCCGGCACGATGCGATCCGCCGCATAGTCTCCGCCGCCGATGACATTGCCGGCCCGTGCCGTCACCACTGGGCCAAGTTCGGCATTGGGCAGAAAGAACGAGCGATTCCATGCCGCGACCACAAGTTCGGTCGCGCCTTTGCTCATCGAGTAAATATCGTGCCCGCCCATGGGATCATTTTCGCGATAGGCGAACTCCCATTCGCGATTCTCGTAGCACTTGTCACTGGTAACACAAACAGTCACGCAATTGATTTTGGCCAGCCGAATGGCTTCCAGCAAATGAGCGGTACCGTTGACGTTGGTGTTCAACGTGGCCAATGGTTCGGCGTACGAAAGACGAACAATCGGCTGGGCGGCGAGATGGAAAATGATTTCCGGCTGCGTTTCCCGCACCGCTGCGGCAAGCGCTTTCGCGTCCTGAATGTCACAGGTAATTTCGCGCTCGAAGGTATCGGGGCGGATAATTTCGTACAAGTTCGGCTGCGTCGGCGGAGGCAAACTCAGTCCCGTGACGCGCGCGCCCAGCGTCTTCAACCAAAGCGACAACCACGCTCCCTTAAAACCGGTGTGACCCGTGATCAACACCCGACGGTTGTGGTAGTAACCGGCAAACATCACCAAACCTTCCACGGTGCGGTTCCGCTGGACCACATGTTGGTTAGCAACTGTTGCTCGCGGAACGTGTCCATGCATTGCCAGAACCCGCGATGTTCATACGCACCGAGTTGTTCATCCGCAGCCAATCGCATCATGGGTTCTTGCTCAAAAATGCACGTGTCGTCGCCGAGATAGTTGCCGATACGGCGGTTCACGACGAAATAGCCGCCATTGATGAACGCGGCCTGACGCTCAGGTTTCTCGCGAAAGGCGACCACTTTGCCGCCGGTAATTTCCAGATCGCCAAACCGGCCCGGCGGCTGGACGGCGGTCATGGTCAGGATGCGCTTCTGTTTCTGATGATACTTGATGGAAGCGTTGATGTTGCTGTCCGTGACTCCATCACCGTAGGTCAGCAGAAAGGTTTCATCTTTGATGTAGGGCAGAACGCGCTTCACGCGGCCACCAGTCATCGTGTTTGGCCCGGTATCAATCATCGTCACCGTCCAATCGTCCTCCGAATTTTTGGAGTGATATTTGATCTTGGGCTTCGCGCCGAGTTGGAGCGTCACGTCGCTGGTGTTCCAGTGGTAATTGCGGAAGTAGTCCTTGATGGCTTCACCTTTGTAACCGAGACACAGAATGAACTCCTTGTGACCGTAGTGGGCGTAGGTTTTCATGATGTGCCAGAGGATTGGTCGTTCGCCGACCGGCACCATGGGTTTGGGGCGAAATTCGGTTTCCTCGCGCAGGCGCGTCCCGAGTCCGCCACAAAGAATCACAACTTTCATGCGTGGCGGATTAAATAATTGTTCACGGGAGGAAAGTCGAGCCGCGAACCGGAACCGCTTCAATGCTCCAGCACGCGCACGCGGAAGAACTCGTTTTCACCCGGAATCAGCGGGAGGGTTATTGGACTGAGGCCACCAAGCGAATCCCATGGCCCGGCCAGCGTGGGCGCGCGTTCCAGAATGCCGAAGTCCGGCCAGACCAGATCGAAACCTTGTGCCGTGCGATTGGTCATGGTCAACACCACCCCGGTCGGGGCCGGCGCGCGCAGGCGGAAAAATCCAGCGGCATTCGTGGTGGTCACCGTGACTGGACTAGCGGCAATTTGATCCACCCAACCGGCCATTGGCGTTGCGGCCTGCTGCAATGTTGCGGTCCCGCGCCAGGTCAGCGTGAAACCCTCCGCCGTGTGATTCGAAACCGACAAGTATGGCGATTGATCCAGATATTCGACTGCGCCTAGATCGAACTGACTCGCAATATCGGGTCGCCACGGAATATCAAACGGTCGCGCAATGCCGCGGGCGTCAGTGGTGGGACCCGGGCCAGCGCCGGCATCAATCACCGGGCTATCCGCGGCAGGGGCATGCGTCCAGGTCACACCGCCGTTGTCCCGCAATGGGCCCAGTCGGGCCGCGATTCCGAACAGATTGCCGTTGGTCGTCCCCGCGACGTTCAAACCTGCCGGCGATTGCACGAGGTTGTATCCCTCGGAAAAAAGTGTGCCGCTGCAATCCACCGCATCGGCAGCCAGATTATCCGCGAAGATGCAATTGCGGGCGTAAACCTGAGAGCCGGAGAATGCCGCCAGGCCACCACCCTCTCTCAGCGCAGCGTTGTTCGCCACGGTGGTAAATCGTAAATCCATTCGTCCGGCATTGGCATATAAGCCGCCTCCCAATCCGGCCGTGCTCGCCGCCGTAGCCGAGAACGCGGTGTTGCCGGACGCCGTCGAATTGAAGATTTGCGCGTGCCCACCTGAAGACCACAATCCGCCGCCGCGCCCCGTGATCCCGATGGCATGGTTATCCACGAACAATGAAGCGAATACGACGTTGGTGCCCAGATTGGCCACGCCGCCACCTTCATTGGCCGTGTTGTCCGCAAAAATGGAATTAGTGGCCCGAAACGTGGCCCCAGCGGCATTGTACAATCCGCCACCACGACTGCTTGCGACGTTGTTGCTGAGCACGCATTTTTCCAAATGCAACGTTCCAAAGTTGGCAATTCCGCCGCCGTTGCCCGCCTCATTGTTTGCCACCAGACAATGTTCCAGGCGCAATATGCCCTCGTTCACGATCCCGCCGCCAGTGCCGACGCCAAACCCGTTCTCAATGGCGACCCCTCGCAAGGTCACCTCGGCGCCAGGCCGGATGTGCAACACCACGCTGCTGCCCCCACCGCTCAAACGCGGCTTGTCCCACCACCGGCCCTGCAACGTCAGGTTGCGATCCAACACCAACGCTTCGGAATAAACCGTCGAGGTCAGATGAATCACCGTCCCGGGCGGCGCCGCATTCATTTGCGCCTGCAACGGCCCGATATAACTCAATTGTGCCGTGGCGCTGTTGGTGACACCCGCCGGGCCGAACACGCGGAGCTGGTAATCGCCGGCATCGGCAAAAGTCACGTTGCTGATGGTCAAGATCGCGGTGTCCGTCCCGCTGATCCGTCCGTCGTCGAACAAAGGTAAATCGTCGAAATACCAGCGGCACTGCAACGGGGGAGTCCCACCCGTGAGCCGGGTGTGAAATTGGGCGACCCCGCCGTGCAAAGCGACGCCGTTGGTTGGTTGCAGCGAAAACATCGGCGGCTGTGGCGCAACTCCGACCAATTCGATAATTTGCAACCCGGCATCGCCACCGGCCAGAAACGCGTGGTTGCCGAGCAACGACACGCCGCGAATTCCCGCCGCCGTCGCGACGTCGGCGACCAACTGGATCTGAGCTGGATTCGTTACATTGAAAACGAGATAGCCGCCGCTGCCCCGCCCCAGCACCACAAATTCCCCGATCAGGTCCAAGGCCGCCGCTTTGTTCGTCACATACGTTCCGAGCACGACGGGTTGGGCCGGATTGGTCACACTCAAAATCAGCAAGCCAGCGTCGCCGTTGGCAACATACGCCCGCTGGTCCCGCAGCCGAATCGCGTTCGCTTTGCCCGCGTCAAGGTGTTCACCCACCACCACCAGACTCGCCGCGTTGGTTACCGCGACGATTTTAACGCCGCCGAAACCGGCCGTCAGATACGCCAAGCCATCAGCAACCCGAACGTCGCTGACGAGATCGTCGAAGCCGATCGCGCCGGCGAAACTGGCACTCGCGGGATTGCTGATGTTGAAAATCTGCAGACCGCCGAGACCGTCCGCCACGTAAGCGTGCCCACCGGCCACATCCAGATTCAAGGCCGTGCCCGGCGTTTCAAACCCACCCACATAACGCGGCTCGGTCGGTTGCGAGACATCGAGAATGGCCACGCCATTCGACCCGAGCGCCAGATAAAGCAGATTGGTCTGCAAACACAACCCGAAGACATCGCCCGTCGGCGCGTAAGTCCCGATTGGAAGCGGGTGGTCCAGATCGCTCAAGTCCAAGATCTGCAATCCATCCGCACCCGCCGCCACCAACCCGATGTTGTCAACGACCACACTGGCCAGCGAGAATCCCGGCGCACTCGCCGTGCCTCGCGCCAGCGGCGTGCCCGGCGCCTGCGCGGTCACGTGCGCCACGACACTCGTCGCAACACCTTGCGCGTTGGAGATCACGACGGTGTAAGCCCCGGAATTGGTCAACCCCAACGCGGGAAAATAGAGATGTGGTTCGTGGGCGCCAGTGACACCGCCATCATTCGTCAAGGAACTGCCATTGAAATACCACTGATAGCTCAATGGCGGCGTGCCCTCCGCAGCGACGCTCAAGACCAGTTCGCGTCCGACAATTTCCGAACCATCGCGCGTCAACCCCAGAATCGTCGGCGCAATCGGAACAAATCCCAGCAGCTTCGCCAGCACCAATCCAGACTCCCGATCCGCATACAACGCATGCGGCCCGATGACTTGCAGGCTGCGCACCGAATCGCCCGCCAGACTGGTGGTGACATAAACCGGCGCCGTCGGATTGGTCAGTTCCAGAATTGAAACCTTGCTGATGCCTTCCGCAAGGTAGGCCCGTCCGTTAGCGACCTGAACGTGAAACGCATCGCCTTCGGACTGATAGTGTGCCACCGGCGTCGGGTTGACCGGATTCGTCACATCCAGGATTTGCAGACCGTGATTGTAATCCGCCACATAAGCCCGCGAACCGACCAAGGTCACATTCTCCGCATTTCCCGGTGTATCGAACTGCGCCTGACGAATCGGGGCCAACGGATCCGCCACACTGAACACCTGCAATCCCGTTTGCGCCGCGGCAACAAAAACATGTTCGCCCGCGGTCGCCACGCCTTCCGCAGAACCATCCGTGAGCGTGCGCCCGATGATTTGCGGGCGCGTGGGATCACGGACATCCACAATGCTCAAACCTCCGGCGCGATCCGCCACGTATGCCCGCGTTCCCTCAAGGCGCAAATGCCGCGCCAAGCCCGGGGTATCGCAATGGCCGACCCGCACCAGATTGGTTCGATTCCGTACGTCGAAGATTTCCAAACCCGCCTCCCACGATGCCACGTACGCATAACGACCGCGCACCCACACATCCTGCGCCAATCCCAGCGTGGGATGTTGGCCCACCAGAATTGGATTGAGCGGATCACTCCAGTCAATCGCCTGCAACCCGCCGAGGCGGCTCGCCACAAAAGCCGTTTCACCGACCACATGCACGGCGAGCGCATCGTCCGAGTTAAAGTAACCGGATTGGAGCACCGGGGTGCCCACGGGCACGACTGCCAGAATCGCTCCCGCCCACGTCGAGAGATTCCACGCGTTCCGGACATAGCAGGTGTATTCGCCGGAATCCGCGAACGTCAGATTCGAAACCGTCAAAGTGCTGGTGTTCGCGCCGCTCAGGTGGTCGTTATCGGCGAGCGGCACATCATTGCGAAACCAACGATAGGTCAACGGTTCAGTGCCGCTGGCCGCGATTTGGAACGTTATCCCCTCGCCCGGCAACCGCACTCCATCTACGGGCGCTGCGATGATTTCCGGCCCCGCAGCGACAATCCCGGCCAGTTCAAAAATCTGTACGCCATAGAACCCATCCGCAACGTATAGGAAATTCCCGGCCAGCCGGATCGCCCGCGCGAATGAAACCGCATGATGCCCCAGCGAAATCACCGCTGCGGGATTGGTCACATCCAGGATTTCAATCCCATTCGTCCCGCAGGCCAGCACCAGCAACTGCTCGGCGACTTCCAGATCCAGCGCTGGCGCGGCATTCGTATATTCGCCCAGCAACACCGGCGTTGCGGGGTCGCTGATGTTCAAAATCACCAGCCCGTTTGAGCCATCGGCCACGAACGCTTTGCCCTCGGCCACACGAATCTGTCGCGCCTCACCCGCCGTATCGTATCCGCCTAACGAAGTGATCGCCGCGGGATTGGTGATGGCAAGTGTTTGCAAGCCGTTCGGGCCGTCCGCCACATAAGCGATGCCGTTGACGACAAAAACATTCCACGCAAACCCCGGCGTGTCGTAACTGCCCAGAAACGCCGGAAACAAATCCGGCCCGAGATGAAAAATCTGCAAACCGGCTTCGCCCGCCGCCACGTAAATCCGCCCCCCATCGAGATAAACGCCGCGCGCGTTGCCGCCCACGTTGGTCGTGCCGAGCGTTTCAGATCGGAACGTATCGAAGGCCTGCAATCCGTTCGTGCCTAGCGCCACATAGCCATAACCGTTCTCCACGCGCACGCCCGCCGAGACGCCATCAACATCATAACCGTCGAACAGATAGGGATGGCGCGGATTGGAAACGTCAAAAACTTCAAAGCCATAATCTCCCACCGCGACATAGGCGCGATGATTGGCGACATCGATGCCCTCGGCCCCGCCACCGGGATCAAACGCGCCTCGCCACAACGGCGTGCCCGGCGTGACCAAAGTCAGAAAGTTCGTGCTGGCCACCGTGCCTAGGGCGTTGGAAATCGTAACCGCATACCAGCCGGTATCGGAGAGCGCCGCATTGGAAATCACCAGCCAGCTATTTGTCGTGCCACTGATTCGCAAATCGTTGGTGAGCGGCAACCCATCCTTACTCCATTGATACGTCAGCGGCGGCGTGCCCGCAGCCCACACACTCAGAACCGCCGGATGTCCCACCACTGCCGTCCTGGCGGCAACTCCCATCCGCAACTGCGGCGCACTCGGCGTCAATCCATTGATCGGCACGGCCACAAGTTCACCCGCGCTGTTGCGCACGTAAACCAGCGCCGCTCCGATTCGGACGGCGGTGGCACCGCCCGCGACGAAGCTCGTTCCCACCGGAACGGGGGCCGCGGGATTGCTGACATTGAGCATCGTAAGCAGCCCGTTCGTTCCGATCACCGCGGCAAAGTTTCCAGAGATGTCCACATCGGCCAGTTCGGTGCCAGTGATAAAAGTGTAACGGAGTTCCGGCGCAGCGACGTTTGCCAGATTGACGATCTCCATCCGGCCACCTTCGCAAATCACAAAAGCGTGCTGGCCCAGCACTCGCACGCGCCGCGCTGCCGTCGTCGTGGCGTGTCCCCCCACTTGCTCGATGTCACTCGGATCGGCGATGTCGAAAATCAACAGACCACTGCCCCCGCATGCCGCGAAGAGATACTGACTCGTTGCGTCCAACGATGAAACGTAGCCCGGCGCATCTTTCGGTTCGAGCGCCAGTGGATCTTCAGGATTAAAAATGTCGATTACCGCGATGCCATTACTGCCGTTAGCGATGTACGCGTAGTGCGAGTTGAGCACGATGTCCTCCGCCGGTCGTTGCGTTCGCAGCCGTCCGCCTTCCAGAATCGCGGGTGGATGTGTCGTCAAGTCCAGCGTCACCAGTCCGTCGTCCGCAGCCGCCACATAAGCGTGATGCTCGCGCAAGGCGACGCCCGTGATTCCTTCCAGCAATTCGTTGGTTGATACAATCGTGACGTTCGTGTCGCCCGTAATGTCCGCTACTGTCAACCGGCCCAAGCCATCGGGCAGCACCGCGTAATTTCCGGTGATTTGGATTTTGGCCGCAATGACTGCGGGCGTCAGCGCCAACCACAGCAAAGCCGCCAGGATACACCTCAACCTTGACGCGAAGATGATTCCGCGCCTGCTCTGAGTACGTGTGGCAGCCGGCAGATCCCCCATTAAATGAAACAATCCGAGTTAGTTCGACTTACCTTTATCTCCAGCAGCGCGCCGCAGGGCAAGTTACGGTTTGGCCAAAATTTACGGAGCGCCCTGCGGTAACCACCTGCAAAACAAATGGAACGAAATAAAAACCCCAACGCACGGTAAGCGCGAAGATTTGTGGCTACCCCAACCAATTGTGCTAATGCAATCAGACTTGTGCCAGATATGGCTGTGCGTTACTTCAGCACCTGTGAATCAGCCGCGCTTCCAAGGTTTCTTTGTCGGGTCAATACCCGGCAGAATTGGCAGGCTCATCATTTGGCTGTTGTGTTGCGCCACCGCGACTACTCGCAGCGAACCAGCCCGGCAATTCGCCGCGGATTTTTTCCCGATTGGAGTTTGGTTGCAACATCCCACCAACGCCGCGCGCTATCAGGCGGCCGGCATCAACACCTACGTTTCCCTTTGGCAGGGACCAACGACCGACCAACTCACCGCACTTCAACCCACCGGCGTGCGCCTCGTTTGCGCGCCAACTCAAGCCGCGCAGAACCATCCCTACCGCAGCAACATCATAGCGTGGTTGCATGAAGATGAACCCGACAACACCCGCCAACGCGGCGCGCGACTCGGGTTTGGTTCTCCCACGACACCAGCCGAATTGGCCGCTCAATATCGCCGCATGAAAACCGCCGACCCAACTCGGCCTGTGTTGCTCATTCTCGGTCAGGGCGTCGCATGGGACAACTGGTACGGGCGCGGTAACCGCAATCGTCATCCGGAAGATTATCCGGCTTATCTCCAGAGTTGCGACATCGCCGCATTCGACATTTATCCCGTTAACCACACCGACGTCGAAGTCGCTGGCCAACTGTGGTACGTGGCGCGTGGGGTTCAACGCTTGCGCCAATGGACGGCCGACGCCAAACCGGTCTGGAACACTGTGGAATGCACCACCATTGATTTACCCGACCGCAAACCGACGCCTCACGAAGTGCGCGCGCAGGTTTGGATGTCGCTCATCCACGGCTCGCGCGGGATTATCTATTTTTGCCATCAGTTCCAGCCCGTCTTTCGCGAAGCGGCGCTGCTGGATGACCCGGAAATGCTCGCCGCCGTCACCGCGCTCAACCGACAAATCACTGCGCTTGCCGCGGTGTTGCACCGCCCGACTGCAACCAATCTCGTCACCGTCCGCTCGCACAATCCGGCGTTACCGATCGCCACCATGACTAAACGTCACAACGGGGAAATTTATCTCTTCGCCGTGGCGATGCGACCACTGACGGGATCAGTCAGTTTCAACGTGTCTGCTGCTCCGAATGCAAGGCGCGTCGAAGTTCTGGGGGAGAACCGTTTCCTCACGCTGACCAATGGAAGTTTCGACGACGAATTCAAGCCGTGGGAAGTTCACTTGTATTGCTTGCCCGATGCCGCCACGCGAAATTAAAGCACAAACGTCGGTTCAAACACCGGTCGCCCCGCGTATTTCCGTAAAAACTCCATGAAGCGCGCGATGCCACGTTTCTCGTCGGCGCCCAGGTGATAGTGAATGTGCCAGCCGAGATAATCCTTCCGGAAATCCAGCGTGTATTCCGTGCGACTGCTGATCAGGTGGTCCAGTGTATCAAGCCCGAAGTCCCGCGCCTCGCGCAACTGCCGACGCAGTTCCGGCGTATGCACGCCCCGCCGCAGCGCCCACACCGCATAAACAAACGGCAGGTTCGTCAACTCCGTCCACGCCGCGCCCAAATCCCAGATGTCGTGCGTCGGCTGCTGCTCATTCGCAAACAAAAAATCCAGCGCCGGATCGCCAATGAGCAGTACAAAATCTTTGTCTTTGGCGGCAGCGTAACTTTCCAGCGGCTTGAACTCCGGCGTCAAGCCACGGTCGGCCAGCAAAACCTTCAACAACATCACACTCGTCAGTGAGGCCGGGTCACAAAATATTTCACTCACTTCCACCAGCGGTTTGCGGTGCGCGAGAAAAACACTCTTCACTTCGCCCAACGACGCCACCGCGATGCCGTCGAGAATGTCGTAGCGATCCGAAAACAGCACCTCCACCACGCTCACCAACGCCGCGTCCAATTCGTCCTGTTGCAACTTCTGCGCGAGCTTGGCCGGCACATCGTAGCTAATCTCGCTCTCCAACCCGCGCGTCAGCGGCACGGCATTGAGCGCTTTGACCGAGCCGACGCGGAACTTGCCCAGCGATTGCTCCAGGCCGAATTCGCGTTCGCGATTGGCGATGGCTTGCTCGCGTTCGAGCCATTTGGCGCTGACCGACGGATTATCCGCGGCCAGACGAAGTTTCATGATCTCATCCGACATTTGACCACCAAAGGGGTAACAGGCCGCGCGTCAGATTTCAATGACGGTGATTTCCGGACGACAATTGAAGCGCAGATTCAGGTAAAACCAGCCGAGCCCGGCGCCGACATACAACGGTCCAGATGGCGTGCGAAACAGTCCCCAATCATACCGACCCACGCCCCAAGGCGTGACCACCGGTCCCACAAAAGGAATACGCACCTGTCCGCCATGCGAATGCCCCGCCAGCGCCAGATCAAATCGCCAGTCGGCCAACTGCTCCACCCATTGTGGGTAATGGAACAGCACGATGTTCTTCTGCGTTCGACTCCACTCCAGTGGCGCGGGTTTCTCACAACTGAATCCGACGATATTGATCCGGTCCGCCGCCGCCGCAACGTTTGCGTCCATCAACCAACGTCCACCGGTCTTTTCAAACGCGCGGGAAATTTCTTTGAAATCCACTCCCGCCCAGTAGTCGTGATTGCCCGGCACGCCGTAGAGCGGCGCTTTAATCTGCTGCATCAATTCCAGGCTTTCGGCGAGATGTTCGGCGTCTTCGATAAGATCACCCGTGAAACAAACCAGATCCGGTGATTGCGCGTTGATCTTTCGCACCGCCGCTGCGAGGAATTTCCGGTCGCCCTTGTGATGCACATCAGTGAAGTGAACAATCCGGTGGGCAGGTTTTTCTTTTGCCAGCCGCACCGTGCGCAACTTGATCCAGTTCGGCTCCACCCACGCCGCGTGCCCAACGAGCGCGAGTGGAGTTCCTAGCAAACCCCATTTGAAAAAACGGCGCCGTGTGATTGGTCGTTTGCCCTCTTTCCTGGTCTCACGCGGCGCTTCCATTCATTTCAATTTTTGCGGATTCAGTGGCTTCAAATCCTTTCACCCAAACAATCGTCTCCCGTTTGAACTTACCGGTTCGACTCCAGTCTCAACCAACTTCGCAATCGTTCATCCAACACTGCAATGTCCACAGCAGCCAGCGAACGCACCACTCTCACCACCAGTCGGGACTCCACGGTGGCAAGTTGTGCTTTGACCCCGGAGGGAACATTCAGCCCGGCCAGTTCCCATGCCTTCAGGGGAAAATCGGTATTGCCCAAAACGGACGAGACGGGAACGAGAAAAAGATCAGGGCCGCTCTGGCCAATAACCACCGCTGGACGCACTTTGCGGCTGGTTAAATCCGTGAACGGAATCGGTAAGAGAACGACGTCATTTCTTGAGCAGTTCATTGAAGACATCGGCGGCGTCGTTTTCCCAAACCTTGCGAAGAACCGACTCCGAATGCTGCAACCACGCCTCGCGCTCCGGGTCGGATTCAATGGTCACACGGACCGGGGTTTTCTCCGGCAACGACAACGCACGCGGCAGAATAAGTTTGCCGTCTTCATAAATCGCGTCAATCGTCGTTGTCACGGCGCAACACTAAGCGCCAGGTCTGGCTTTGGCAAGCGGGGCATTCCCGCCGATTACTTGAGTTTCTGCGGATTCAGCGGATTCAAATCCTTCGGCACAAACAACCCGTCCTTCCGGATCAGTTCGTCATCGAACCAGATTTCGCCCCCACCCCATTCCTTGCGCTGGATCAGCACCATGTCCCAGTGCACCGCGCTGCGATTGCCATTGTCGCAATCCTCATACGCCTGCCCCGGCGTGAAGTGCAATGATCCGGCAATTTTCTCGTCGAACAAAATGTCGCACATCGGATTCTGGATATGCGGATTGAAGCCGAGCGAGAATTCCCCGACGTACCGCGCCCCGGCGTCCGTATCCAGAATCTCATTCAAACGCTTCGTATTGTTCGCCGTGGCATTGACAATCTTCCCTTCTTTGAATTCCAATTTCACGTTCTCAAACTTCGTGCCGGAGTAAATCGTCGGCGTATTGAATTGGATCACGCCATTGACGGAATTGCGCACCGGACAGGAAAACACTTCGCCATCGGGAATATTCCGGTCGCCCTTGCACATCTTCGCCCCGATTCCCTTGATGCTGAATTTGAGATCCGTGCCGGGCGACTTGAGATGAACGCGATCGGCCTTTTGCATGCGCTTCCACAGCGGGGTCATCGCTTTGGCCATCTTGCGGTAATCCATTGTGCAGACATTGAAATAAAGATCCTCGAACGCCTCGGTACTCATGCCCGCACTCTGCGCCATGCTCGGCGACGGCCAACGCAATACCACCCAACGCGTCTTGTTCACGCGCCAATCCAACACCGGGCGAATCAACCGCGAATACAGCGACATCCGATCGCTGGGCACGTCCGAGTTCTCGCTCGTGTTGTCCGAGCCGCGAATGGCGATGTAACACTGCATCTTTTTCATCCGCGCCAACTCCAGGCCTCGCACCAACAAGCCGTGTGCGTCGTCCGTGCCGCGCAACACCTCGCGCGTCACGCGCGAATGCCGCACATCAATCAGCGGTGTGCCGCCCGCCGCCCGCACCGCGCGCAGCAATTCGACGGACATTTCATCGGGCACATCGGTCACATCAATCAGCACTCGGTCGCCTTTTTTAACACTGCAAGAGTAGGTCACCAGAAGCTTGGCCAGTTTGGTAAAACGTGGATCGGTCATAATTAATTCCAGCCTAGGCAAGAATCGCCCGATGTCGAGCCGCAGCTTGATCGACCGAACCCGCCGCGACCCAAAGACTTTTTTTTGCATTGCCAGCATTTCGCATGCATCCGCCGTCCTGCCCGGAGCGGATTAGGAAATGACCGGCGTCCGGAGTTCTCCCGTTGCGCGATGCGATGACGGGTTGCGGCTTGTCGTCGGACAAAATTATGTTAAAAGCCAACTCTGTGAAATCGAAGTTACTCGTCGTCTTGGGAAGCCTCATCGCTGCGTGGGGAATCATGGCGCAATCTTCCACCTTTACCTATCAAGGTCAGTTGTCGGCCGGCGGGACGCCTGCGAACGGGCTCTTTGATCTGCGGTTCACCCTCCACAATGCGGCCGCTTCCGGGACTCAGGTCGCCGGCCCATTGACAAACGCGCCCGTCGGCGTCACCAACGGCCTATTCACCACCGAACTGAATTTCGGCAGCAGCACATTCGACGGCAACCCGCGCTGGTTGGAAATCGGCGTGCGCCCCAACGGCAGCGCTCAGGCCTTTACTACGTTGACGCCGCGTCAGGCGCTAAACGCGACCCCCTACGCCATCCGCGCCGCGAATTTTGCGGGGACGCTGGCGGCCACGAATCTGACCGGCAAAATCTCCGATACCAATTTGTCCGCCAATGTTGCGCTGTTAAATACCAGCGCGCCGTTCAGTAGCAGTGTCAGTGCGCCGAATTTCATCGGCAACGGCATCAATTTGACCAACCTCTCTGCCACCAACCTCGTTGGCGTTTTGGCCGATGCCCGCCTGTCCACGAACGTCGCATTCCTCAACACCAGCAACGCAATTTTCAAAGGCGGCATCAGCGCCACCAACTTTTATGGCTTTGGCGGCGGCCTGACCAACGTGCCCGGCCGGATTTTTAATTTTGTTCCCACCACCACCAGCCTCACCGCTGACGACAATTACGGCTATCTCGCTCAGAACGATTCCACCCCCGTCGTAATCACGCTTCCGCCGACAGCCGAATTCCCCGTCGGCAACATCGTGCGTGTTTCTGGCAGCGGCGCCGCCGGCTGGATCATTGCGCAAAATGCCGGGCAGCGAATTCTCGTCGCCAACCTCTTGAAGGTCACCGGCGCCGCTTGGCAATCCGTTCCTGGCAGCATATCGCCCTGGCGCGCCACCGCTGCTTCCGGCGACGGCCAGAAACTCGTGGCGCTGCCTACTTCGGGTCAAATCTTCGTGTCCACCACTTACGGCTCTAATTGGACTGCCAGCAATCCGTCACTCAACTGGAATGCGACCGCCGTCTCCGGCAACGGCAATTATCTCTTCGCCGCGCCCGCTTCCGGTGCGATTCATTATTCGGCCAATGGCGGCGGCTGGACCTCGAGCGCAAGCGGATCGGCGAACTGGTCCAGCATTGCGACCTCGGTCAACGGCCAGTTTGTCGTCGCGAGTGTCTTGAGTGGTTTCCTTTATCGTTCCGTGAACTTTGGCGTGAACTGGACCCCCATGTTGAACACCGCGGCGACCTGGACCGGCATCGCGTCATCAGGCAACGGGGTGTATCTCGCGGCGTGTGCAACCGGCAATAATATCTGGGTTTCTACCAACAGCGGCGCCAATGGCAGTTGGACCGCCCGCGGGCCAAACAAGCTTTGGTCCTGCATCGCCGCCTCCGCCGACGGCGGCACAATGATTGCCGGCGTCAACAACTCCACCACCGACCAGCTTTATGTGTCATACGATTTCGGCCAATCCTGGATTCCGACCGGCCCCACCCAGCCGTGGACCTCGGTTTCATGCTCGGCGGATGGCTTGCGTATGATTGCCTCCTACGGCGGCGCCGGTGGTGGGGTGTATGTGTCACAGGATGCTGGCGCCACCTGGCAACTGCGCGGCAATCTGACCAGTGCAGATTTTCGGGGTGTAGCCGTGTCCGGAGATGGAAGCACGGCAGTCGCCCTCGGCACCGCTACCCCCATCTACGTCTCCTCCCAAACATCCACCACCGTGGGCACGGCCGGTCAACTGATCGGTTCGCGCCTCTCCGCTGTGGAACTCCAACACGTCGGCAACGGCGTGTTCATGCCGATCAGTTCCGTCGGAACGATCCGGGCAAAGTAATCGCCATTAGCTAACGCTTTTCCATTCGGCGCAGCACTTTCTCACGCCGTTTGGTTTCGCTGAGCAACAACTCCTCGGCCGTCCAGCCGCGCGATTGCGCGTAAGCGGCGAGTTCGAACAACTCGCGCGCGACGGCGGATTTGCTCTCGCGGCGCTTTGATTTTTCCTCCGCGAGTAACTTGGCTTTGCGCGCCTTCTTCACCAACTTTTCCGCGCGCAGCAACGCCGGCAAATGTTTGGGAATTCCATCCAGCGCCGACGGACGCTCGCGATGCGTGCCTTTCTTCTCGTCCGTCTTGATGCGCTCCCAATTCGCCCAGACTTCGTCCACGTCCTTGACCTTTACTTTGCCGAACACGTGCGGATGACGGCGAATCAGCTTGTCCACGAGATGCCGCGTCACCTGCTCGAAATCAAACGCGCCGCGCTCTTGCGCCATCTGACAGTGAAACACCACTTGCAAGAGCAGATCGCCCAACTCCTCCGCCATCTCGTGATCGTCCTTCGCCTCGATGGCATCAATCAGCTCGTAAACCTCCTCAATCGCGTGGCGCCGCAACGTCATGTGATCTTGCTCGCGATCCCACGGACAACCCTTGGGCGAACGCAGCTTGGCCATGACTTGCAGGAGCTCGTTGATTGCTTTGGATTGTTTCATAAAGGGGACGTTACAGCGTTAAAACGTTAAATCGTTACAACGGAGAATCAGCGGTGTGGCATGGGCTCTACGTTGTAACCTTGTAACGCTCCAACGTTGTAACGACTGTCCGTTCACAAAATCACCAGATCATCCCGATGCACCAACTCCACGCGCGCCAAAGTTCCGTTGCGAATCTCATCCGCGCCAAACCTCGCAATGCCACGCGCGAACTCCGTCCCATTCGCATCGCAAATGCGGATCACCTCTCCCGCCGCAAAGTTTCCTTCGCAGCGCGCTACGCCCGGCGGCAACAAACTTTTCCCCGCCTCGCGCAAAGCGGTCTTCGCGCCGTCGTCCACGAATAACGCACCCTTGGGATGATGAAAAAATGCAATCCAACGTTTGCGCCCGCGCAATCTGCCTTCCTGCGCCACGAACAAAGTGCCTTCGTCTTCGCCCGCCAGAATTCGCGCCAACCCATCCTTCTTTCGCCCTGAAGCGATGACCAGCGGGATGCCCGAGCGCACGACAATTTTTGCCGCCTGAATCTTCGTCGCCATGCCGCCGACCGCGGTTTCGCTCGTCGTGCCGCCCGCAATTTTTTCCAAATCGGTGTCAATCTGCTCGATGACGGGGATCGTCCTCGGATTCTCTTTGCCGAAATTTTCAATGACCCCATCCACCGTCGTGAGAATCACCAGCAAATCCGCCGGCAACAATGACGCCACCAACGCCGACAGCGTGTCGTTGTCGCCCACTTTGATTTCCGTGAACGAAACCGCGTCGTTCTCGTTGATGATGGGCACAACGCCATGGCGCAAGAGCGTGACCAATGTATTACGTGCGTTGAGATGCCGCTCGTGATGTTCGAGGTCGGCGTGCGTCAGGAGCACCTGCGCGGCGACCAGACTGTGTTGGGCAAACAGCATTTCGTACTGCGACATCAACCGCGATTGTCCCACCGCCGCGCACGCCTGCTTTTCCGCCAGTTCCGTGGGTCGCGTTTGATAACCGAGCACGCCCATGCCCGCACCGACCGCGCCGCTGGTCACGACGACGACTTCCTTGCCCGCCCGCCGCAACGCCGCGACCTGCGCCACGATCTGCTCCAGTTGCGCCGGATCAATCTGCTTCCGGCTGTCCGTGAGGACACCGGTGCCGAGCTTGACCACGATGCGGGAGACGTTTTTGAACAATTCCGAACGCACGCGCTGCTTGGTAGCAAACGCCGCGCGCCCTGTCGAGCCGCCGCTACCGCCACACATAAACAGGTGCGCGAATTTACTCGTCGCGCCCGGCCACGCCCGCCAATCCTGCCGCATGAAGAATTGGCCGCACCTCAGCATCGCTCTCTTGTTGCTGGCTGATTTACTTTTCACGTCGGGTTGCCAAACCACACCGAATAAATCCGATATCCACCAGGCGCTCGACCGCAGCCGACTTGAATTTGCCCACGGCGGCATTATTCGCGGTGACAAATCACGCCGCGCGATTGCCTTGGCCTTCACGGGCCACGAATTCGCCGAAGGCGCGGAGATCATTTTGAGTGAACTGCAGAAGCGCCGCGCCAAGGCATCCTTTTTTCTGACTGGCGATTTCGTTGCCAACCCAAGTTTTCGCCCCATCATCAAACGCATCGACGCCGACGGCCATTACTTCAGCGTTCACTCGGACAAACATCTGCTCTACTGCGCGTGGGACCAGGAGCGGAGAACTCTGATCACCCGCGACGAGTTCGAGTCGGATTTACAGGCGAACGTGCGTCGCTTCGAGTCGCTCAAGTTGAAGCAAGCGCCCGGACGCTTTTTCATTC
Organism: uncultured Bifidobacterium sp.; assembly: GCA_964553795.1. Taxonomy (GTDB): domain Bacteria; phylum Verrucomicrobiota; class Verrucomicrobiia; order Limisphaerales; family JADLHS01; genus JADLHS01. Next base: position 57,754 of record CAZKMR010000019.1, read on the forward strand.
CACCTTACGAACACTACAATCAGCAAATCACGGACTGGGCCACGCAAGCGGGATTCACGCTCATCAACTACACGCCTGGCACGCGCTCGCACGCCGATTACACCGGTGAAGCCGACAAAAATTTCACATCCTCGCAAGTGATCTTCGACAGCATTGTCAAACGCGAACAAACCGATCCGCATGGTTTGAACGGCTTCATCCTGCTGCTGCACATCGGTAGTGGCCCGGGCCGGGCCGACAAGTTTCAAGCGCGCTTCGGCGAATTGCTCGACTATCTATCCGCCCGGGGTTACGAATTTATTCGCGTGGATGAGCTGCTCATGCCGCCCCAGTAACATGAAAACAACCATCGTAATTCTTCTCCTCTCGCTCGCCTCCACCATTGCGGAGGAAATTTTCATCCGCGCCAATCAGGTTGGATTTCACATCAACGAGCCGAAGTTGGCGGTGGCATTTTCCAAAGCACCGTTGCCGGAAGATTTTTCAATCGTCTCCGCCAGCAACGAGGGCAATGTGTTCTTTCAGGGAAAACTTCGCGTGATTACGAACGCGACGTGGGGCGCTTTCTCGAATCACGCCGAACTGGATTTCACAAAGCTTCATGCGCCGGGCGATTACCTCATCAGAATTGGCATTCACAAGTCCTGGCCCATCCGCATCGGCAATGATTCTTACGGTGAGCTGGCCGGGCAGCTTCTGGAATTCATGCGGCAACAGCGTTGCGGCTTTAATCCGTGGCTCAACACGAATTGTCATCAAGCCGACGGGCGCACTGCGTACGGCCCGTTAACCAATGGCACGCCGATGGATGCGACTGGCGGCTGGCATGACGCCGGGGACTTGTTGAAATACATGCTCACTTCAGTCAATGCCACCGCGCAGATGTTGCTCGCGTATGAACTGAGCAAATCGAAGTTACCCGCACCCGGCCTGACGGGCAAAGCAATGCGGCGCCCCATCGAAACGGACAACGTCAACACTTCCGGCCTCCCCGGCACAAATGGCATTCCCGACATTCTCGACGAAGCGCGCTGGGGTCTTGATTGGTTGCTCAAACTGCATCCCGCGCCGGACCAGCTTTATCATCAGGTCGCGGATGATCGAGATCACGCGGGCTGGCGCTTGCCACAGAATGAAATTGTGGATTACGGCTGGGGCAAAGGCGGCGCGCGCCCGGTTTATTTTGCCACGGGCGAGCCGCAAGGTTTGAAACAATATCAAAGCGCGTCCACGGGCGTCGCGAATCTCGCGGGTCGTTACGCGGCGGCGATGGCGCTCGCGTATCAAATCTGGAAGAACGATCCGCAGCACAAAGAATTCGCCGCGCGTTGTCTCAAGGCCGGCTTGGAAGTGTATGCGCTCGGTCGGGCGAAGGAAGGTGTGCAGCAGGGCAATTCCTACGGCGCGCCGTATCGCTACGAGGAAACCACCTGGGCCGACGACATGGAATGGGGCGCGGCGGAGTTGTTTCGCGCGACTGGTGAAAAGCGTTTTCTCGAAGACGCCAAACGTTACGCCAAGCTCGCCGCCGATGAAGGCTGGATGGGCAAGGAACAAACCGGCCACTACCAATATTATCCATTCATGAACGCCGGCCACTTCCGGCTTTACGATCTGGTGGACGCGGAGTTTCAGAAATTGCTCGCGAGTTATTATCGCGCGGGCATCGAGCGTTGCGTCGCCGCGGGCGAGAAAAATCCTTATCGCGTCGGCGTGCCGTTTATCTGGTGTTCGAACAATCTGCTCACCGCCCTCGTCACTCAATGCCTGATGTATGAACGCATGACCGGCGATCGGCGCTATCGCGAATTCACCGCGAAGCAACGCGACTGGTTGCTCGGTCGCAATCCCTGGGGCACGACGATGTTCACGGAGATCGGTCATGAGTTTCCCGAAGACGTTCACATTATGACGACGCAACTGCTCAAGCGTCCCGTGCGCGGCGGTTTGGTGGACGGACCGGTTTACGAGCGGATTTTCAAATCGCTCCGCGGCGTGAGTCTGTCGCGGCCCGATCCGTTCGCGGAATTTCAAGGCGAAGCCGTTTACCACGACGACGTCAAAGATTATTCCACGAACGAACCAACGATGGACGGAACGGCCTCCGCCATTCTAATGTTTGCCCTGTTAAGCCTGAATCCATGAAAACCATCATTACTCTACTACTCGCTGCGATCACTGCGACGACGCTCGTTGCCGTCGAACCAACAGCAGTCGAACTCAAACCCATCTTCACCGGCACGAACCTCGCCGGTTGGCGCGTGCCGAATCCGAATCCGTTTTGGCGCGTCGAGAACGGCGTGTTGATCGGCGAGAACAACGAACAACTCAAAGGTCACACGCTGCACACCGAACAGGTTTACATGAATTTTGTTGTCGAACTCGAAGCGCGTTGGACCGGTGAAATTGACAGCGGCGTAATGATGCGCGAGCCGGAGATTCAAGTGCAGTTCGGTATCTCGCGCAGTTTGAAACGCGACATGACCGGCGCGTTTTATCTGGCGCGTCATCCGATCAATCCCAAGGTCGGCTATCCCGAAGCCGGTCACACGAAAGGCGTGGAGAAGCTCTTCAAGCCGGACGATTGGAATAAGTTTCGCATCGAAGCCAAGGGCGACACGTTCACTGTCTGGCTGAACGGCGAGCAGGTCAGCCAATACACGGACGCGCGCTATTCGAAGCCCGCGCCAATCGGATTGCAGGTGCATCCGGGGCTGAAGATGAAAATTGAATTCAGAAACATTCGTGCGGCGGCGCTGGAGTGAGAACCTCTCAACATCCAAGTATCGCAGGAATCGCGGTCGCAGTGGGGAGCGCACGCGCCCTCGCGTGCGGCGGCGGACGCCTCGTCCGCCGCAACCAACGTGCGCCATCGCAC
>CAZKMR010000020.1:0-23833 GCA_964553795.1 uncultured Bifidobacterium sp.
TTGGTTGCCTCGGTAGCTCAGTTGGTAGAGCAGTTGACTCTTAATCAATTGGTCCTAGGTTCGAGTCCTAGCCGGGGCACCATCAGTTGTCCTTTCAAACAAAGACTGGCATCTCAGCTTGGGTCAGCTAGACTTTTTCCGGGTTCAGAAATAGCCACCGTGACAACGACATGAACAAACCCGCCATCAGCTCCCGCCGCATTCTGGTTGTGGATGACGAGCCGTATGTTTGCGATGCGGTCAGAATGATGCTGGCGTTTGATGGACATCAGGTTGAAACCGCCGGCAGCGGCAAAGATGCGCTGGCGCTTTACGCGCGCGAAAAATTCGACCTGGTCATCACCGATTACGCCATGCCCGGCATGAAAGGCGACGAACTCGCCATCGCGATCAAATCGTTGTCGCCCGACCAACCGGTCGTGCTCATCACTGCCTACGCGGAAATGTTGCGCTCGGATGAAACTCCTTTGACCGGCGTGGACTTCATCGTCAGCAAACCGTTCCTGTTGGAAAATCTTCGCGAAGCCATCGCCAAAACGACCGGCGATAAAAAGTCGGCATAACGTCCCGATTCGCAGTTGTTCCCCGCCGTCGCAGCTGCATTTCCGTAATTCTCACCACGCACTACGTAATCGCTCCCATTGCCCCACCGGACGGTGCTGTACAAAATGCGCTCATAACACGGACATGAAACCAGTTACGCAACCCGAAGCTTATCTGGAATTGGCGCTGCGCCCGCCGGAACCAACGCCCGCGCCCGCGCCCCGTCCGCGTCCCATGTGGCGACCGTTGGTGCGACAGGCACTCATCTGCTGCCTGATTGCGGCGGTTTCCGTCGGGGTCTTTCAATTTGTCAGCCGCTTCCTCTTTCAGTCCGTCCAAATTGTCGGCAATAGCATGACTCCCACGTTGCACGATTCGGAGCGTTACGTTCTGAACCGGCTCGTTTATCAAATGCGCGATCCCGAGCCACAGGAAATCGTCGTGCTCCGCGACCCGTCGGACAATTGTTACGCGGTCAAGCGAATCGTGGCCAAGCAGGGCGATCTGGTGCATATCAAGGACGGCCATCTCTACGTCAACGGCCAACTATTACGGGAAAATTATTTGCCAGCCGACACTCCGACTTATGCCGGCCCCCGGTATAACGAGCAAATGTGGATTTGTGGCGTGAACCAGTATTTCGTTCTGGGCGACAATCGAAATAACAGTGCCGATAGTCGCGTTTACGGCACGGTGCCCCGGGAAAACATTCTCGGCATGTTGATGCCTTAACCGGAAACACGGCGCACCACGCCGTCGGCATCCGACACTCCGACCACATCAAACAGGTCAACCTGCGCACAGAATTCAACGTCCTTCTGTAACTCCGGATGCGCCAGGAGTCGCCGGGCATTCTGTGCTTCCCTCACGGTTGCCAAGAGATTCTGCCGTGATTCCAGCCAGAGCCGCTGCGCCATGAGCGCCGAATCCCTCAACGCAACATCGTTCCGCTCGCGCGCCACCAAATCACATATCGCGCCCGCCGCCAGCGCGTCCTCCAAGGCGGTAAATTCACCCGTCCCGGCACAAACCAACGTGTAGCGTTCGACGGACTGCGCCATCAACCACCGTGCGACCGCTGTCAGATTCAAGAATGCGCCGACGGCCAACGCCCGAGCCGTGGCGCAGGCGCGCAACGCGCGTGTGCCGTTCGTTGTCGTCGTGATGATCAAGCGCTGCGCGACCACCTCGCTCACGTATTCCGGCGGTGAATTCCCGAGATCGAAATTCACGCCGCCACTTTGCGCCGCCGTGATACGCAGCCCGTTCCGTTCTCCCGCCAGTAACGCGTTGGGATACCTCTGTTGCAGTTGAATCGCGGCGTCAATTTCGGCAACCGGAATAAATCCGCTCGCGCCATGGCTCAACCCGGCAATCATCACACTGGTCGCCCGCAACACGTCGAACACCACGCAGCCACAGCCGACAAAACCATTCTGCGCCCGCGCCTGGTATTCAGCCGGAGCGAACAAAACTTCGAGTTCAGTTTTCATGTGGGAAGCTCATTTGCTGCTCTGCACCTCGCCGACGGAATCCTTGGTCCTTTGCGTGCGAATGTGATGAAACAAGTACTGTTGCGCGTATCCCGCTTGCGAACCGAAGTGTTTGCAGACAAAGGCCGCCAGGCGAGCGGGCGTTACCTGGCGGCCGCGAAAATAATACTGAGTCAGCACCCGCCGCACCCACACGTCCACCGGAAATGCCGTGGGAAAACCATACGCGAACAGCAAAACGCAATCGGCAATTTTCTCACCCACGCCATCAAGCCTAAGCAATTCTTGTCGCGCTGAAATCAAATCCATTTGACCGATGGCTTTGAGATCAATGTCGCCAGTAGCGACCCGGCGCGCCGCACGCAATAAGTACGGCGCGCGAAACCCCATCTTGCAGGCGCGCAACTCCGACTCGGTCAGTCCGGCAATTCGTTGAGCGGTGGGAAACGCAAAAACGGGTCGGTCACCAAGGGAAGCCACCCGCTCACCGTAGCGTTCCCGCAACGTCCGGACAATTTGTCGGATTTGCACGATTTGTTTGGTGGAAGACAGAATGAAACTGGCGAGACATTCCCACGACGGTTGCCGCAACAATCGCAAGCCGCGGCAAGCCGTTACCGCGCGGCGAAGGTGTTGGTCCTGCGCTGGAAATGCGGCGAGCACCGCCGCCAATTCCAGGTCCACTTGCAAGAATTCCCGCAGCCAGCGCCAATCACCCGTCGGACTCGGAGTGCGAGCATGGATTCCTCCGCTGGCGATAGAGAGTTCCACCCAGCGAGCATCCACTGTTCCCCGCCAAATTCCGGCTTCTTGTTCCCAGCCAAATACTTGGCCGGACAAGAAAGTCGCATCCAAATCATAGTCTTGAACGGGGAAAACGGTTTCCGTCGTTGTGATTTGGATGTCGGTCGTCAGTAGCATTCCGCAACTATTTAATCCCGTTTCAGGTGCGCGCATGTTGCCCGGCTCGCGGTCGCCTGGCGAGAACGAAGCCGCAATTTCGTTGTCAGTCAGCAAGCGTCTCGGTAACAATGAAAGACCATGATCAAAGCGTTGTTGCTGATCGTACGACCGGTGCAAACCTGGAGCGGCATAGATACCGCCAACCGCAGCATCGGCTACGTTCTGTGCCTGCATCTTCTCCCGTTAATTTTTCTGACTTCGGCCATCGAAGGTTACGGACTCATGAAATGGGGGCGCATTCACAAAGGCGAGATGACCTACGCCAAACATTACGATTTGAAGGAGGTCGTCGTCGTCGAATCGGTGCAAAGCCTGGTGTATATCGCGCTTGCTTTCCTCGGGGCATACGCCGCAAAAACCTATGCCGCCACGTTTCATCGCCGCACGACGTTTCGTCAGGCGTTCACGGCGATTGCCTATGGCATGGCGCCGCTGCTCACCTTGCGGCTGGGAGACTTGATTGTCGGATTAAACGCGTGGGTGCCGTGGGCGGTTGGCATAGTCCTGACCGTGGGCGTGCTTTACATGGGACTACCTTGCTTACTGAAACCTGATCCGCCCCATGCTTTTGGGCTCTACGTGATGACGAGTTTGACGCTCGTCGTGATGTTCGGCCTGTGGCGACTCATCACCTGGCAATATTTCCTCGGGCGCTTCCCGGCAGTAGAACAATTCGTCGGGAGTCTGGTCGGCATCACCGCAACCGGCGGCACGCCGCCCTGATCACCCACTGCGACTGTTCCAACGCTCGCAACGCCGCCGCCTCGTCCGCGCCGGTCAACTCCCGCACAATCCGCACCGCACGCACGCGGAGCTTGGTGTTGCTCGGATTCACATCCACCATCAGGTTGCTCGCCACCTTGCCGATCCGCACCATCGCCAGGGTGGTGAGTATATTCAGCGTCAGTTTCGTCGCTGTGCCCGCTTTCAATCGCGTTGAACCGGTCAACACTTCCGGTCCGAGATCCGGCGCTATGACGACCTGAGGCCGTAGCGCGGGCGGAATGATCAGGTGTGGATTGAAGCACAAAAAAACCGTCGCCGCTTTGCGCTGCTTCGCTTCCGCCAACGCGCCCCAAACGAAGCGCGTCGTTCCGCTCGCCGCAATGCCAACCACCACATCTTTGCTCCCGACGCGGCGCTGAATCATTTCTTTCGCCCCGGCGGTGAAATCATCCTCTGCGCCTTCCACTGCTTGGCGCAACGCAATCTCTCCACCCGCGATTATCCCTTGCACCATCGTCGGCGGAACACGAAACGTCGGCGGACATTCACTGGCATCGAGCACGCCCAAACGTCCGCTTGTTCCCGCACCGATGTAGAACAAGCGCCCACCACGTTTGAACGCTCGGACCACGAGATTCACAGCGCGCATCAGCGAAGCTTTCTCTTGCAACAACGCCCGCGTGACCTTCGCCTCCTCGCTTAACATCAGCTCAACCGCCGCCGTCACCGGCAGCCGGTCGAGATTCAGGGAGCGCGGATTGCGTTGTTCGGTTGGAGAAAGTTGGCGCGTCCAGAGAGAGAATGTTTCCGCTGCGCGTGGCTTGGCGCGGCGTTTCATTCTGCGGGGCGACGATTTTGAAGCGTTCACGCCGGAAATTTCCACGGAGCGCGATACTCGCGCGTCAGCAACTTGCTCGCTTCGCGATCGCCAACGATCACTTCGCGACGCGCGTCCCACTTGATCTTGCGTCCCACCAGCATCGCGATGAGTCCGAGGTGACCGGGAACCGCCGAACGATGCGCCACCTCAACCGGCGTGATCGTCGGCTGACGGGATTTGATGCAGTCAACCCAATTGCGGAAATGGGGATACGACCCTTCGGTGCGATAAAGCTTAATTTTTCGTAACTCCTCGGGCAGTGTTCGCGCGTCTTCCCACTCGGAATTTGACGCTTCCAATGCGTTGTTGCGATTTACCCAGACCCAGCCGTCTGTGCCGATCCATTTGGTCCCGCTGCGAATATCGCGATGCCCGCCCGCGATGACGAACTCGATGTTGTTCGGATATTTCGCCGTGATCCGATAACGCGTGCAGGTGTTCCACACGGCGTCCTTGGGCGGGAACTCGCCCTGCCCTTCGATCTCCAACGGACCGGTGTTATCAAATCCCAGTCCCCAATGCGCAATGTCGCAGTGATGCCCGATCCAATCCAGCAATTGTCCGCCGCCGGTGTTGTAATTCCAGCGCCAGTTCTTATGCACGCGCCCCTCGATGTACGGCTGCATTTGCGCCGGACCAATCCACGCTTCGTAATCCAGTTCAGCCGGCGGCGGCGTGATGGACATCTTGTCGCGCGTGCGCGCAAAATCATTATGGCCCGACGGCAATCCCACTTCCACGCGCGTGATTTTTCCAATCAGACCGTTGCGCACAATCTCCGCCGCGTAATGAAAGTGCCGTTCCGAGCGCTGCCACGAACCGGTTTGCCAGATCAATTTATTCTTCTGCACGGCCCGGACGATGGCCTGCTGTTCGGCAATCGTGCGCGCCAAGGGTTTTTCGCCGAAGATGTCTTTATTGTTTCGCGCCGCTTCCACCGCCATCAACGCGTGCCAATGATCCGGCACGGCCAGCATCACGGCGTCAAGGTCCGAGCGCGCCATCATCTCGCGGTAATCGCGATACACCTGACAATCCTGATTCTGATAATGCTGGTTGATGGCAGCGGCCGAATCCTTCAAGTGATTTTCATCCACGTTGCACGTTGCGACGACCCGACAATCTTCCAGCGCCATCAACGCCTGGGTATTGCTCGGTCCTTGCATGCCCCAACCGACCACGCCCACAGTGACCTTGCCCGAGGGCGGCGTTTTTCCGCCGCGCCCGAGGGTGCAGGCGGAAAGAATCATCGGCGCGGACGCGGATAAAACAGCGGTGCGGGTGAGAAACTGACGGCGCGAAAGCGGTTGAGATTTCTGTTGTTGGCTCATACTGCTTCCATGACGCCTAAAATCCTTCCGAGTTTCGAGAATTATTTTATATGACATTTGGATGATACCGCCCCCCGCTTGCGGCTTGTGTTTGCGGCCCGATTTCACAAGGATGCCGCGTGCATCTGGAACATCTGGGCTTGAATCATCGTGACCCTGCCGCCGCGGCGGCCTGGTATTGCAAGCACCTTGGAATGACCGTCGCGCGGAAAACCGGTCCGCCGAGTTATTGCCATTTTCTCGCCGATGGCCGCGGCAAAATGATGCTGGAATTCTACGCTGACCCGACGGCGGCCGTTCCGGATTACGCGAAGATTGAACCCTTTTCGCTGCACATCGCATTTCATGTGGACAATGTGCACGAAGCATTTGAAGCCCTGTTAGAAGCGGGTGGCAGCCCTGCTATGTCGCTCAAGACCAACGACCGGGGCGATGATATCGCCATCCTCCGCGATCCCTGGGGCATTCCGGTGCAACTCGTCAGACGCGCCAAGCCGATGGTTTGAGCGAAGTTCCGCTCATCGCCCCATCCAGCCGCCGTCGATATTCAGCACGGCACCGTTGAGGTAGTGCGCGGCGTCAGAAGCGAGGAATACGCAGCCGCCGGCAATGTCCTCGGCCTGTCCCCAGCGACCTTCGGGAATGCGATCGAGAATGGCTTTGTTACGCACCGGATCTTCGCGCAAAGCTTTCGTGTTTTCCGTGGCAATGTAGCCCGGCGCAATCGCGTTGATGTTGATGCGTTCTTTCGCCCACTCGTTTGAGAGCGCTTTGGTCACGCCAGCGATGCCGTGTTTACTCGCGGCATAGGCGGGCACGGTGATGCCGCCCTGGAAGGAAAGCAGCGAGGCGATGTTCACGATCTTCAGGCGCGCGGTTTCCGGCGCTTGCGCGCGACCGGTTTCGATCCACCATTTCCCGACGGCTTGCATCAGAAAGAATGGCGCGTTGAGATTCGTGGCAATCACGGCATTCCAATCCGCTTCGGAAAAATCCTTCGCCGGCGCGCGCCGAATGATGCCGGCGTTGTTCACGAGCGCATCAATTTTACCGGCCTTCGCGAGAATCTGCGCAATGACATCAGCGGATTCCTTTTGTGTGCCCGTGCTGAGATCGGCGTTGTAGGCGATGAAAGCACCACCCGCGGCTTTGACTTTGTCGCCTGTTTCCGCGAGATCGCTGCGGGCCACGCCGACGACGGTCGCGCCTTCCTGCGCGAAGGCCACGCACACCGCCTGGCCGATGCCCCGGCTCGCTCCGGTGACGACGACGACTTTATTTTTGAATCGCATAAAACGCTTTACCGCAAATCCAGTGGGTTCACGACGTCCATATCATTGAACACCTGGTTTTCACCCGCCATGCCCCAGATGAATTTGTAATTGCTCGAACCTACGCCGAAGTGCATGGACCAGTTGGGTGACAGCGCGACTTCTTCGTTGTGGAGGAACATGTGGCGCGACTGCTGGGGTTCGCCGAGAAAATGCGAGAGCATGTTCTGTCCCAGATCGAAATAGAAATAGATCTCCGTGCGTCGCCAGTGCGTGTGCGAGGGAAACGAGTTCCAGACATTTCCCGGTTCCAGCGCGGTGAGGCCCATGACGAGTTGGCAACTTTGAATGCCGCCTTCATGAATGAATTTGTAAATCGTGCGTTTGTTGGAGGTTTCCTGCGCGCCGAGGTTCACGGGGGCGGCTTCCGCTGCTTTCATCATCCGCAGGGGATGCGGCGCATGCGCCGGACAACTGAGGAAATAAAACTTGGCGGGATTCTTCGCATCATCACTGCTGAACGAAACCGACTTCGTGCCCATTGGCAGATAGGCGCAATCCAGTTTCTCCAGCGCAAACTCCATTCCGTCGCCCGATATTCTGCCCGGGCCGCCGACATTGATGACGCCCATTTCGCGGCGTTCCAGAAAAAATGCCCGGCCTGTTTCCTTGTGATTCGGCAACTCAAGCGGCTTATCGGCCGGCATCGCCCCGCCCACCACCAACCGATCCAAATCCGTGAATGTGCCTGTGAGTTTTCCCGGCACGAACAAATTCGAGATCATAAATGTATCGCGAACTTCCTGCGTGGACATGCCGCACATCTCCTGCGGACGGGGCATGCGGCGAATGGTGTCATTGAACATGTGTCGAAGCTAAAGACGTGGCGCACACCGGTCAACGCGAAGTTCAGTTTCCTGCGAAAACGCCGCTCCCGGACGGGTCACCTCGCAGATTATTCAAAAGTAAAATTTCAAAATCTCTTGAAGATGGCGAAGAACAATTCCGGCATCCCGTCTCATGCTCGTATGAAAAAACTACTGTTAGTTGCAATGGTGCTCGCGGGAGGAGTGGCCGCTTCCCAAGCCGGAATCAACATCAGTATCGGCATCGGCGTGCCGCATCGCAGCGTGGTGATTCGCCCGCCGGTGATCGCGTGCCCGCCGCCCGTGGTGGTCGTGCCGCCGGTCTGCCCGCCGCCGCGCGTCATCATTCCCTGCCCGCCGCCGGTTTACTACAAACCGTACCCGGGCCATCGCCATCACGGTCGCTACGACCGGCACTATGACCATCGCCGTCAAGGCGGAGGCGGTTACGGACATCGCCGCTAAACGCGACAAGATTCGCATCACGCGAGCGAATTCAATGCACTCGCCCACGAGCCGGGATGAAAGTCCCGGCTTTCGTGCTGAGCCCACTCAGGCGTGATGTTCCCCCGCACTTTTGGGTTGCAAGTAACGATGGATTCCAGCCGCTGCTTTGCGACCGTCTCGCACCGCGTGCACGACCAGGCTTGCCCCTCGCACCGCATCGCCACCGGCAAATACTCCGGGGACATTTGTCATTTGATGCTCGTCAACGCGCAATGCGCCCCAATCGGTAACCTGAAGTTCCGTCAAGTCGCTTCCCGCCGGGAACGGTTCGGGATCGAATCCGTAAGCCACCAACACCACATCCGCCGGAATGCGAAACTCCGACCCGGCGATCACGCGGGGTTTGCGCCGCCCGGAAAAATCCGGCTCACCCAATTCCATCCGCACGCATCGCACAGCGACAACCCCGTTATGCTCACCTTCGAGCGCAACGGGATTCGTTAAAAACATGAACTTCGCGCCTTCCTCGATCGCGTTGTAATACTCTTTGCGACTCCCCGGCATGTTCGCGAGGTCGCGCCGATAAACGCACACCGCCTCGACAGCTTCCGCCCGGATGGCGGTGCGCAAACAATCCATCGCCGTATCGCCGCCGCCCAACACGACCACCCGCTTGCCACTCACGACGATGGGCGGAAAGCCCAAGGCCTGCGGGGAATTCTTCTGAACGAGAAACGGCAGCGCCTGATGCACACCGGCCAATTCCGCGCCCGGCACGTCCAATGGCTTGGCTTTTTGCGCTCCGAAGCCGAGAAACACCGCCTGATGCTCGCGTAACAGGTCATGCAGTTGCAGGTCTGTGCCGACTCGAACACCAAAGCGAAATCGGACGCCGCGCCGCCACAGAATGTTCACCCGTCGCGCCACGACCTCTTTATCAAGTTTGAAGGCGGGAATCCCGTTGAGCAATAAACCGCCCGCTCCGTGCTGGGATTCGAAGATTGTGACGTCGTAGCCAAGTTTGGCCAGTTCATCGGCGCAGGCCAGGCCGCCCGGTCCCGAACCGACCACCGCCACGCGATAACCGTTGCAAGGCGCGGGCCGGATCAAACTGCAACTGTGGGCCAGCGCGTATTCGTTGATGAACTTTTCAATTGCGCCGATGCACACCGGCTCGGCGTGTCCGTTCAGAATACACGCGCCTTCGCAGAGCCGCTCTTGCGGACACACGCGCGGGCAGATTTCCGGCATGTTGCTCGTACTCTGGGAAAGTTCCGCCGCCTCGATGAAACGCCCCTCCGCCGCGAGCGCCAGCCATTCGGGAATGCGATTGTGCAACGGACAGCCTTCCCGACAAAGCGGCTCCGGGCATTGAATGCAGCGGCTCGCCTGTTCCCGCACGGTGGCTTCGTCGAGCAGCGAATAGATTTCGTGGAAGTCCGCGGCGCGTTCGCCGGCCGGTCGTTTGGCGGGATCAACCCGATCCACCTGCCGCCACAATTGGCGGGTCGGCAGAGGTGAATCCGGCTGGTTCATGAAACAATAAAAGGCCCGGCGCGAGAACGCGCCAACCCATTATTTGTCCAATCCCGCCCGCCGATTGTGATTACTTCAGAAGATATTTTGCCACCGCTTCCCCGCGGGAATGCACGTGCAATTTGGAGTAGATGCCTTTGATGTGCATGCGCACGGTATCAATGCTCAGCGACATCGTATCGGCGATTTCCTTGTAGGGAATGCCTTCCGCGAGCCGATCCAACACTTCGCGCTCGCGATTGGAAAGTTTTTCAATTTCATTCTCCGTGACACCGCGCTGGTTGAAGTATTGCACCACCTTGCGCGCGATGTGGCCACTCATGGGCGAATTGCCGCGATGCACATCTTCGATGGCCTGAAGAATTTCATTCTGCGGCGTGCGCTTGAGCAGATAACCACTAGCGCCGGCGAGCAACGATTTGAAAATCTTTTCGCTGTCTTCGTACGCCGTCAGCATCAGAATCAAAGTCTGCGGGATGATGGCTTTCAATTTCCGCACACACTCGATGCCATTCATCTTCGGCAAATTGATGTCCACGAGGATGACGTCCGGCACATCGCGCGTGATGTCGGCCAGCGCCGCTTCGCCGCTGCCGTAGGTGCGGCCGCAGGCGAAACCTTCGCGGCGGGTGATTTGCGTGGCGAGGTTCTCGCGAATCCACTCGTCGTCCTCGATGATTGATACCTTGATGGGTTTTTCAGCAACCATGTAATTGTCCTAACAGTTTCGGATTTCAGTTATTTTGCAAGCTCCACGAACATGTGTAAGCAACTGTTCAGCGGCGTTTCCCCGGCAAACGCAGCGTGATAGTCGTATTTCCCGGCTCGCTGCGCCAATCGAATTGTCCGCCGATTTTGTCGAGGCGTTGCCGCATGTTCGTGATGCCCGCCCCGGTCGGATCGCCGCCGCCGGTCAATCCATGCCCGTTGTCCGTAATTATCAACGTCAATACTTCGTCAACAAAGGTGAGGCCAATCCGCACTTCTGTCGCTCCCGCGTGTTTCAGGATGTTGTTCAACGCCTCTTTGACCGCCATGAACAGATTGTGCCGCACTTCCGTGGGCAGCCGCTGTTCGGGCAAAACGGCGGGCAAGTCCAGGCGGCACCGCACCCCGGTATCCTGAAAATACTCCTGCGCGTAATGGAAAATGTAGTTGGCCAGATTGTCCAAGGTGTCGTTGCGCGGATTGATCGTCCACACGATTTCGTCCATCGCGCGCGTAATGTCGCGCACGGTGCGGCTGATGTTTTGAATGTGCGGTTTGGCCGCTTCGCTGCGCGCGGTTTCGCGATCCGCCAACTCGGTGACCATGGCCACTTTGGTGAGCCGGCTGCCGACGTCGTCGTGCAAATCCGCCGCGATGCGGATGCGCAGATTTTCCAATTCGCGCAATCGCGCCACCCGCGCGCGGTAAATCCAGATGGCAATCAACACCGGCAACAGAATCAGGAAGCCGCGAAACCACCACGTTTGCCAGAAATGCGGCTCAATTCTCAGCCACATGCTCACCGGTTCATCGTTCCAGATGCCGTCGTTATTACTGGCAATGACTTGAAACCGATAGCGTCCGGGCAAGACGTTGTTGTAATAGGCGACTCGTTGATTGCCGACATCCACCCATTCTTGATCCACGTCTTCCAACCGATACTTGAACCGATTCTTTTCGGCCGCCTGCAAACTCAAGGCCGTGTAGCGAATCTCCACGCGACCGTTCCCCGGCGGGATGGTCAACATGGTCGGCTCGGACTCACTGACCTTGCGGCGCCACAAGATTTTTTGATCCACGGAAACTTCCTCGATCGCCAGCGTCGGAATGCGATCATTGATGCGGATGCGGGGTTCGACCACGAGCAAACCGCCAATCGAAGCAAACCACAGGCGGCCATCGCGGCTCTTCCAGCCCGCGGGTTTGGCCACGCCGTTGAATTGCACGGTGGCCAGCCCGTCTTCGCGCCCGAACACCGTGCAGTTGACGCGTTGGATTCGTCCCTGGTCCAAAGCATCGAACTGCTGCCGGTTGACCCGGAAAATGCCGCGCCGACACGTCATCCACAAGTAACCCAAATCGTCTTCCAAAATTTCATAGATTTCATCGTTGAAGAGCCCTTGCGCCGTCGTGTAACTCGTCAGCACTCCGGCCCGCAACCGATTCAACCCGCCGCCGCGCGTGCCAATCCAGATATCCTCGCCGGCATCCTGATAGAGTGCGTTGACGTAACCATGCGAAAGTCCATTGCTCGGCGTCAGATTGAGGAACTCCTCACCGGTCCACCGACTCAATCCGCCATCCGTGCCGAACCAGAGATTCGTCTCGTGGTCCGTCAACACCGCTGTAACATCGTTGCCCGCCAATCCATTGTTCGTCGTGAACAAAGTCATTTCGTCGCCTTGCACGCGATGCAATCCTCGCGCCGTCCCCACCCACAACGTGCCGTCATCTCGTTCGTGCAATACCCGCACGACCGTGTTGGTGATGCTGCGCAATCGCGTAAGAATGTTGGTGCCGCCGGGCCGGAGATGATTCACCACTTCCGCCGGATCCAATCCCGGGCGCAATTGCTGCATACCAATCCATAGTCCGCCGTGTCGCCCTTCACTCAACGACAGCACCATGTCATGACTCAGTCCATGCGTGGTCGTGATGCTGTCAACCTGCCCGTCCGCATACCGATTCAAACCTCCGCCCCAGGCGCCAAACCACATCGTGCCCGTCCGGTCCTGGAGCACCGACACAATATTTTTGCCGCTCAATCCATCCTGCATCGTCAAATTGACAAACCGCGCGGGACTCAGGCGATACAGACCGTCGCGCCCTCCGACCCAAATATTATTTTCGGAATCCTCCAGCACGACGTTGACCAGATCGCTGAACGTGTTGCGGTCCACGCGCCACGGCACGAGAGTGCCATTGATGCGACGGCTCAAACCTTCGTAGGTGCCGATCCAGAGCTGCCCCACTCGATCTTCGTAGAGCACGGTCGTGATGCGCTCCAGCAGCGATTTGTTCGCGGCGTAACTGTTGCGCTTGCCGTCCTGAATCGAAATCAATCCGTCCGTGGCGCCCAACCACAATCGGCGTTGCCGATCCACGCATACTGCTTTGAACACGCCCGGCACCGGGCCCAATCCGAAGTTATCCCGGCTCGCCTTACCCGTGGCATCCACGCTCACCAATCCCGTCACCGTAGCCACGCGCACAATGCCGTCCCGATCCTCGCACAGCGCTTTGACGGAATTGTTGTACAGCATTTCATTGTCCGTGAGCGCTGCAAATTGATTCCCCCGGTAGCGCACCAGTCCGGTTTCCCCCCCAAACCATACGGTCCCGTCGCGCGTCTCGAGCATGCATTGAATCTGATTATCCGGCAGACCGTCCCGTTGGAGAAAATGCGTGAACTTGCGATCGCGCAGGCGCGTCAGCCCGTTGTTTTCACACGCAATCCAAAGCGTACCGTCGCGGCACGCGTAAAGTCCGGTGATGTACGCCGTCTTGAGATACGGCGCGGCGGGTTCGTCCACGACTTTGAATTGCACGCCGTCGAACCGCGCCAATCCTTCCCGCGTGCCGACCCACAAATAACCATCCGGGGTTTGCGCCAGCGCGGTGACGGAGTTCTGCGGCAACCCATCATCCGCCTGCCACGTGCGCAATTCGTACCCGCGCAGATCATTTCCCAAAACTCCCGCCGCAGCCGCCAGGGCGTGGCTCAGCAGCAGTATTCCGCATAAATACCAGCCGACGCCTGTGCGCCACGATGATCTGCAACACCACGACATTACTATTCTCAGCTTAAAAGGACTCCCTGAAATTGACAAAAGGAATTCCATCTCCGTTCACATGAACATGTTGAGGTCGCCGAATTGCAATCACTTGCATCCTACGCTTATGTCATAGACGTGCTTGATCGAACTGTGCCCAACCATGGAAAGGCTCTGTCCCGCGCTGCCAACCGTCCGACCCAGCCTGCGGCGCGGCGGTTCGGTTTTACCCTGATTGAACTGCTCGTCGTCATCGCCATCATCGCCATTCTCGCTGCGATGTTGTTGCCCGCCCTATCCAAGGCCAAAGAAAAAGCGCAAACCACGCAGTGCCTCAACAACCTCAAACAACTCACGCTGTGCTGGGTGTTGTATTCCGGCGACCACGAAGAAAAACTCGTGCGCAACTGGACGGACGGATTACGAGCCGCGCCCTGTGCATGGGTAGTGGGCGACGCCGCCAACGATTCGATTCTTGTTCAGACCAACAACATTCGCAACGGCGCCCTCTTCACCTACAATTCGGCGCTGAGCATCTATAAATGTCCCACGGATCGCACCAAGATCGGCACCTCGCAGTTCCCGCGCGTCCGCAGCTATTCGCTCAGTTCCGCCATGAATTGGGTCAACAGCGGCGCCAGTTGCAACGATAGCCTCACCGCCGGCATCAAGATCACCAAGACCTCGCAAATCCTCAATCCCAATGCCTCCGGGGCCTCCGTCTTCATGGACGAGCAAGCAGACGATAGTCCCGCCAAGAACAGCATTGATAACGGCACCATTGGCATCTGGCCGCGCAGCTTTTCCACCGGTTACTGGAATGTTCCCGCCACCCGACACAACAAAGGTTGTGTGATTTCCTTTGCCGATGGTCACGTGGAATCCTGGCGCTGGCGGGATAATTACATCGCCACCGCGGTGCCGTTCACCACCACGCCCGCGACGGATCGCGATGCCCAACGCATTCAGGAAACTGTTCCCGACGCTTATTGAATGTTCCACCCACCTGTCTCAAACCTCAAAACCCAAGAAGTCTTATGAAAACCATATCCTGTCATCCCGTGAAGTCAGCCTGGGGGTTGACTCGTCAACTCGCGCTGGTCACTTTGGCCACCGCCGGTTTTACTCTCGCTCAAGCGCAGATTCCCGTCTTCACTCCGGTTTGGAGCGTCGGCTCCGGCACCAACGCCGCCGCCGGCCTGCCCGAAGATTTGCCCGCCAGCGGCAACAATGTGCGCGGCATCGCCATCGATCCGCTGACCATGAGCGTTCTTTACGCCAGCACCACGGCCGGCACGAACAGCGGCAACAGTCACTTCACCGCGCTGGAAATTGGGAACTCGGGAAATTACCTCGGCCAAGGCAACGGCACCGGCATCGCCGGCGGCACGCTTAATCTGACCCAGATTCGCGTCGCGGATGATGGCGCCGTTTACGCCTGCAATCTGGCGGGCGCGCCCGCTTCGAATTTCCGCATCTACAAGTGGCCCGCGGGAACCGATTTCAGCACGCCGCCCACCGTGGTTTTTGAAACCGGCGCCGGACTCTCTTTCCAATGGCGCGCCGGCGATTACATGGACTTGCGCGGGGGCGGCATCGATACGGAAATCGTCGTCGTGGGCAACGGCTCCGGCGCCAACATCACCACCAACTTCCTCATCTTCAAACCCACCGACGAAACCGCCACGCTGTTCACGAATTACTCCATCACCATCCCCGGTGGTGTGGTGAATCGCTGCGGCGCCGGCGTCACTTTTGAAGGCACGAACAACGCCATCTACTGTCGCGCTGCGGGCGCTCAGGCCGTGTACCGCGTTACCTACGATCCCGCGACACTCACCGCCGCCATTGTTTCCACCTTCAACATGGATCAATCCGCCAACAACGGTTTGAAATATTTTGAAACCAATGGCCTGAAATTGATCGCTACCGTTTGCACCTCCACCGGCACGACGACCAATGGCATTGTCCATCACGGCAAAGTGCTTCAACTCAATTCCGCTTCCAACGCCACTGTGGTTCTCAATCAATCACTGCCGCAGCCGTACCAGGCGAATGGCAATAGCCTCGGCTTGGTGGATTTTCGTGCGGGATACGTCGCCTTCAGCGAACCTAACAACGGCATCGCGTTGCTTCAAATTACCGATTTCATCACCAACACGCCGCCCTCGCTGGGTGGGGCTCCGACCGGTGGCGGCATTTATGTGGAAGGATATTCTCCAGTGACCCTCGCAGTCTCCGCCGCAGGCTCCGCGCCGCTGGCCTACCAATGGTATTACAACACCAACACTCCGATTCCCGGTGCGACGAGCAACTCCCTGGCACTGGGCGCCGCGGACCTCGCGGACACGGGAACTTACAATGTGATTGTCACCAACAATTACGGCAGCGTGACCAGTTCGCTCGCCAGCGTCACGGTCCTCCCTGCCGGCTATTCCACCGTCGCCACCCAACTCTGGGCGCTGGCCCCAGGCAGTCGCGATTACATTACCGCCAACGACACCCAACGCGGCATGACGTATGATCCCGTCAGTCAATCCGTCGTCCTGGTGAGCCGCGCGCCGACCAATGGTGTTCACGTCATCAATGCTGCCACCGGCGCCGACGCTGGGGAACTCGATGTCTCGCTCCTTTCCGCAGGCACCCCGCCCGGTTTCTTCGCCTTGAACGCGGTGGCTGCCGCCGACGATGGCGTGGTGTATGCCGCCAACCTGATTCTTAGCGGCGCATCCGATACCTTCGCGATTTACCGCTGGCAGGACACCAATCCCGGCACGCCGATGGGTGTCGCTTATTTCGCCAACCCCGGCATTGGTCGCCTCGGCGACACGCTCACCGCCCGCGGCAGTGGCGTGGATACCGAATTGCTCGCCTCCTTCAACACCGGCACGAACATTGCCTTGTTCAACACCTTTGACGGATTCAATTACAACTTCAATCTCATCGCCGTCACTAATCTCCCGGCCGACGCGCAAGCCAATGGCTTCGCGCGCCTCGGCATCACGTTTGGTCCGACGAACACCTTCTGGGCCAAATCGTCCGGATTCAATCTGCGTCTCGTTCGCTATGATGTGAGCAGCGGCACGGGCGAAGTCATTGCCACCTATCCCTCCATCCCGGGCAGCATCGCTCCGATTGGGGTGGATAACAGCAACTTCATCCTCGGCGGCATCGGCATCACGCAGATTCCGCAAAATCTGGCACTCTACGATCTGTTGGCGGCGGGTGAACCCGCATTGGCCGATCGCGAACTCTACGCCGTGAACAATCCCAACATCAACGGCACCGGCACCGTGGCGTTTGATGTTGCCGGCGGACGCATCTTCTCATTGGATTCCAACAACGGCATTCTGGCGTTAAACTACGCGCCGCGCCTGTTCATCACGCCGGAAGTCAATGGTGGCGTCGTCACCTGGACCGGCCCGGGCACCTTGCAAGCCTCCGGCACCGTCACCGGCGGTTACACCAACGTGGTCGGCGCCACAAGCCCCTACACCAGCACGGCCTCGGGCGCGCTGTTCTTCCGCGTCGTGCGGTAAATACCCCTGAATCTCTCCTGCGACACAACCCCGGGTCTGCCTCGCAGCCCGGGGTTTTTCGTGTTCTTTTGCGGGTTTCCCGGCTGCCCCGGCCAACATCAACATGCGTCTATTTTAATTTCGCTCTCTGTTTATGTTCATAACGCCTATTGAACCCAAGCAAACCCGAAGAACGGAACGCATTTCCGAACACCGATTCTAAAACGCCATACCTCCAACCAATCCTCAGCTCCATCATCACCAAACTGATATGAAAAAAACCCTCCTCACCGTATTCAGTATCTCGTTGTTGGCTGCCGCCAGCACCCTGCGCGCGGCCCCCACCGTGTTTGACGACTTTAATGTCAACGAAGGCAAATTCACCTCTGTCCCCACAGCCTCAGGATCAACCGTCGGTATTCTGGCCGCTTCCACCGCTGATCGCGTAACGGTTGCCCCCCGCGAGGGGGCTGGCTGTCAGCAACTGGTCTTAATCACCAATGGCGCCGCCACGGTCCGCATCCGTCACCTCTCGGGCGGGGGAACAATTGGGAACAACACTCCGATCGTCACCTCCGCAGGTCCGGATGGTTGGATCGGTTGTTACATCAAGACCACCAACACCGGCTGGAACGTTCAACTCTGGCTGGAAGGCGCATCCAATAATGGGGGCGTGCCCAAAGACCTTATCGCAGACGGCGAATGGCACCTCTATGAATGGGACCTGGACAATACTGCTGGTGATGCTGATGGCTGGGGTAGCATCGCGGGGATCCTCGGCGGTAGTGCCATCGTCGCCGACGGCAATCATACCATCGATTCGATCATTTTCCGCGGCCCCGCGCTCGAACAACAAACCAACGTCATCTTCCTTGATTACGTTGCCCACAACGATGCCGGCAGCGTCTCCAATCTGCTGTCTAATCCTTGTGTGAACACCAGCGGCGTGCTCGTGGCTGGCCCAACGTCCACTAACTCGCCTGACGTTATCGTCGCCGGCGTCTCCGCGACGGCAACCGAAGTCAAAGTTTATCAGAACACCGGGCCGAGCGAGTCCATGGTCCAAATCGGCTCTAAAACCACCGGCATCACGGCTGGCAACAACGCCGTCACCGTCACCGGTTTAGTAAAGGGTGCGCGCGTCGTCGCCACCCAAACTGTCGGCGGCCAGGAAAGTTGCGTTCCTGGTGCAGCGACCGGCGTGCTCGTCGGCGGTGGCGCCAACCCAAGCGTGCGCATCGCCTTGACCATCCGCGAAACCACCAGCACCGGTCCCATCGGCGATCCTGGCGTTTCCAGCAGCGGCAACCTGCATTTCCTCGGCGCAACTACCGCCAGTGGCGGCGCTCCGATCAATGCCCCGGCGGTTTATCCCAGCAACACCTGGCAAACCGTCACCTTCTTCCGCGGCACTAACGCCACCATTGGCGACACCGCGAACGTCGCCGGAACGCCCGTGGACGGCGCTATTTTCAGCCCGGGTGAACCCGTCTCACTTCGCGTCTTTGCCTACCGGGCGTTGCCCAATGGTACCACCATTTTCTCCGCCACTCCGGTGGATTCGGCCGATGTCATCAGCAATGACTTCTTCACGGTGAGCTGGACGTGGGATGCCGTTCCTGGTGCTGACGGTTATCGCATCTTGCGCAGCCGCAATTTTATCGGCTACCAGGATTATCAAGACGTCACCAGTAATAGCTTCACGGATAATGACACCGGTTGGATTAACGATCCGTTCCCCATTTTGGAACCCACCAGCTCTCAATCTGGTCCTTCGGTCCAATGGAATCCCAGCCTCTCGAATACCAATGCGCTGCCCGGTTCGTGGGGCATTCTTGAGTCCATCAACTTCGCAATTCACAACCTTGATGATACCGGTCCATTCGATCTCTATATCGACAACATCCAGAATGGCGCCACCGTCTTCCAGACCTTTGAAACGGCCCCGGCCGGCACCACCGACTACGCGTTCCGCCAACCCAGCTTCTCCGGCACGACCGCCGGAAGTTTGTTGGCGACTCCCAACGTCGGGGCGGTTTCCAATGACGCCGCCGATGCCGGCACAAAATCATTCCGCATCCGCTTCCAATGGAACGGCACCAACGCCACCAAGTGGCTGCGCTTGACCACTTCCGGCGTGAACAACCCGCAGGTCAATCTGGACGAGCCGATCTCGTTCCGGTTGCTCATGCTCCCGGTCGGCGCTCCGGCCCCAGCCGCACCGGCCGCACCCGTGTTGGACGTGAACCAACTGGGCAACGACATCGTGTTGAACTGGACCGGCGGCCATCGCTTGCTGACCTCGGTGGATGTCACGGGCACTTACACCAACGTGCCGCAGACTCTGAGCCCCAACGTCTGGACCAACATCACCCAAGGCGCATACCTCGGTCCGTGGACCAACAATTATCCGGAAGCCACCCGGTTCTTCCGGTTGGCCGATTGAGGTAAACCTGAGTTAAAGTAATTCACGAAGCCGGGGCAGAATTTGCCCCGGCTTCTTTTTTTGCATTGGCCGTAACCCATATCATTCGGTTGCACCCAACCCAAACATGTCAGTGCCGTTGCTTGCTTCGATCCACGGCGGCTGGGATAGTTTTGTGCGCTATGACACTGTCTCCACGTTGGCTTGTTTTTTGGGGGTTGTTGCTGTTCAGCCTTGTCTCCTCCAGCGCGCAGACCCCGGAATTCCGGGCCTTCTGGGCGGATGCCTGGGGAACGGGTTTCCAAAATGCCAGTCAGGTGAACACGCTGACCAACGACCTGCGCACCGGCAATTTCAACGCCATCATTCCGCAGGTGCGCCGGCGCGGCGACGCGTTTTACAACGGCGTTTACGAGCCGAAGAATGCCGGACTTTCGCCCAGCTTCGACCCGTTGGCGGATCTCATCGCCAAATGTCACAACACCGCGTATGGACCGAAGATTGAAGTTCATGCGTGGATCGTCACGTATCACATCTGGCAGGGCGCTACGCCCCCGCCGCAACCAACGCATCCGCTGAATCTCCATCCTGATTGGCTGCTCGAAGATGTGAACGGCAATACGTTCATCGGCAACGAATACACGTTCGATCCCGGCCATCCGGAAGTGCAACGCCACACGTTCAACGTGGCGATGAGCATCATCACGAATTACAACGTGGACGGGCTCAACTTCGATTACATCCGCTATTCCAGCATCAACGATGGTTACAATCCCGTGACGGTGGCGCGCTTCAATCAGCGCTTCGCCCGCACGGGTCAACCCGATCCCGCCGACAGTTTGTGGAAACAATTCCGGCGCGACCAGGTCACCGCGTTGTTGCGCAAAGTGTACTTGCACGCGCTCGCCGTAAAACCGCACGTGAAGATTTCCTGCGACACCATCACGTGGGCGCCCGGACCGACGAGTCTTTCGTCCTGGTACAGTTCCGCCGCCGCGTGGAACAGCGTGTTGCAGGATTGGCGCGGCTGGATGGAGGAAGGCATCATGGATTGGAATATCCCGATGAATTACTTCGCGCAAAGCGGCGCGCACACCGTCTCGTGGACCAACTGGAACAACTTCGTCAAAGATCATCAATACAATCGCTTCGCCGCCAATGGCCCGGGCATCTACCTGAACTCGACGGCGGACGCCATCGCCCAAATGCGTTACTCACGGACGCCGTCGCCCTCCGGCAATTCTATGCGCGGCGTGGTCGGGTATTCGTATCGCGTGCCCAACAACGACGGGGTCTCACGCGCCAACTTCATCAACGCGCTCGTCAATCCCAGCGCCTACGACCCGGTGTCGCCGCCGCTGTTTTCGCAACCGGCCCCTATTCCCGTCATGCCGTGGAAAACCGCGCCCACCCTCGGTCACGTGAAAGGCGACATCACCGCCGCGCCCGCGGCAACCGCCTTGGATGGCGCGGTCGTGACGATCACCGGTCCGGTGACGCGCTCCCAGACCAACGACGCCACGGGCTTCTACGGGTTTGTAGATTTGCCGCCGGGCAATTACACCGTCACCGCGCAGTTTGCCGGTTACCAAAGCGCCGTCACCAATGTCACCATTTCCGCCGGCGTCGTGGCGACGCGCGATTTTCAACTCATGTTCCAGGGCGCACCCGCCATTTCCGCCCAACCGCAAAGTCGCACCAATTACGTCGGCGCCCCGGCCAGTTTCACTGTCAGTGCTACCGGCCCGGCGCCGTTGCATTATCAATGGCGCAAAGACAACGTGAACCTCCCGGCCGCAACCAATGCGACGTACGAAATCGCGGTGACGACCACGAACGACGCCGGGAATTACACCGTGGTGGTGACCAATTCCTACGGGGCCACGACCAGTCAGATTGCCTCCCTGACAATCATTGTGCCGGCGGTCAATACGCGCAGCGTGCCGTTGTGGGATTTGCCGCCGGGCAGCCGGCCTTATCTCAACACCGGCAGCACCGAACGCGGTTTGGCGTTTAACCCGGCCAACGGGCATTTGCTCCTGGTCAGTCGCGCGAGTGGCAACAACGTAGTCGTCCTCAACTCAACCAACGGTGCGGAACTGCACTCGCTCAACCTGGGCGGCGGGCTCGTCTCCGGCGGAACTTTTGCCGTGAACATGGTTGGCGTCGCCGACGACGGCGCGGTCTTTGTTGGCAACCTGACGACCAGCGGCACGACGAGTGCCTTTCGGTTGTATCGCTGGGCTAACGATGCGGCTGGCACTACGCCCACCCTCGCCTACGCGGGCGATCCGGTATCCGGCACCGGCGAACGTTGGGGCGACACGCTCGACGTGCGCGGCGCGGGATTGAACACGCAAATTCTCATTGGCTCGCGCAGTGGCACCAACGCCGTCATCTTCACCACCGTGAACGGCACAACCTTTTCGCCCAATCCCATTGCCGTGAGCGGCGGGGCCAACGGCATGTTCGGTCTGGGCATCGCCTTCGGCACGAACAACACCATTTGGGGCAAGGCCACCGCGCAACCGCTGCGGCAGATTCAATTCAATCTCGGCACGGGCAGCGGCTCAGTGCTGCAATCGTTTGGCTCGACTGTTGTTCCCAGTTTCGTCGCGCCCATCGGGGTCAGCGGCAGCCAACAGCTCCTCGGTGGCATCGCCATTGACACGCCGGACAATTTTCAACTCTACGACCTCTCCGTCGCGGGCGAAATCTCCCTGATTGAAACCAACGCCTTCCCGACGGACAACGCCAACGCCAACGCCGTCGGCGCGGTGGATTTCGGCGGCGACCGCGTCTTCGCCCTGGATTGCAACAACGGCATCATCGCCCTGCAACTGTTGCCTCCGCCGGTCGCGCCAACGATTCTTGCGCAACCCACTCCGCAAACCGTCAAGGTCGGCTCGAACGTCACGTTCAGCGTCACGGCCGAAGGTTTTCCGGCGCCGTCCTATCAATGGTTCTTCAACGGCGCTCCCATTCCCGCGGCCACGGCGGATTCGTTCGCGCGCACTAACGTGCAGCTTGCCGAGGCGGGAAATTATTCCGTGCGCGTGAGCAACTCGGTGGCACAAGTGGTCAGTTCAAATGCCACGCTCAACGTGCTGCCGCTGGCCCCGCTGTGGATGGAAAGCATCACCCCCGCGCCGGACGGACGCATGACGCTCGTCATCACCGGCGAACCCGGCCACGACATCGCCGTGGAGCGCAGCACCAACTTTTCCGCGTGGCAACTCGTCACGAACCTCACCAATCCGACCGGCGTTTCCGCGTTTACGGATTCGGCCGCCACGAATTTTTCGGCTGGATTTTATCGCGCCCGCCATTGAACCACTCGTTATTACGTCTAGTTTGACTCATGACCAAATCCGCCCCGCCAACGCATCGCCTCCGGGAGCGCGCCTTTACGCTCATTGAATTGCTCGTGGTCATCGCCATCATCGCAATCCTGGCGGCGATGTTGTTGCCGGCCTTGGCGGGCGCGAAGGAAAAAGCCAAGCGCGTTGCCTGCGTCAATAATCTCCGTCAGGTTGGCTTGTCGGTTCACATGTATGGGAATGAATTCCGGGAATACATTCCCAGTGGCCGGGACAATGCCGGCGAGTGGCATTCGATTCGGATCAACAAAGACACCTACACGAACCTGATCAGCTACACAGGGAATTTTTCGATCATGGATTGCCCCAATTTCACGTTCGGTTCGCAAACCCGTTACTCCGGCCTCTACGGCTACCTCGTCGGATACAACTATCTCGGCGATGCCAAAACTCCAACCGCTTCGCCGACCGCTCCAGCGTACTGGACTCCAGCGCGAAAGCTCACGGATTCGCCGACCAACGCCATCATCGCGGATGCCAACCATTGGGGCGACGTCCTGACTATGGCGCCGCATTGCAAGTCCGGTCCGTACCAAGTCAATGGGGCCACGTTCACGCGGGTCGGATTGACTCCCGTTCGCGTCGGTGCCGTCGGCGGAAACGTCGGCTATCTGGATGGCTCGGCGCGGTGGCTGAATTTGCGCCAGATGAAAACCAATTACGCCTCGTCCTACGTTCTTTACTATGGCCTTT
>CAZKMR010000020.1:23933-25072 GCA_964553795.1 uncultured Bifidobacterium sp.
TTGCGCCAGATGAAAACCAATTACGCCTCGTCCTACGTTCTTTACTATGGCCTTTGGTAAGCTTTCGCTCCTCCACTCGACCAATCAACCAGCCTATGAATGCAATGCAGCTCATTGGAAACCGTGACCGGAAACCGGCCTTCACGCTGATCGAACTCCTCGTCGTCATCGCGATCATCGCGATTCTCGCGGCAATGCTGTTGCCGGCGTTGGCCAAGGCCAAACAAAAAGCCTACCAGGTCAACTGCACCAGCAACCTGAAACAAATCGGCACGGCCATCGAAATGTATTCGCTGGACAACAACGATTTTTTGCCGGGCCCGTGTTGGACCGGCATGTTCTTCACCTACCGCGACGGCACCGGCAACCCGGCCGATCCCAATCGTTACGACGGTTCCTTGGCCGCGTACATCGCGACCTATCTCGCTTACCCGCCGCCCGCGGCAACAATTGTCCGCACCGCGCGGGTGGCGATTTGCCCGGCGTCGTATCGAGTGTTGCCCAAGGTCGCGCCCAACCCACCGCTTTACGTCCCGGTCAGCTATTTCTCGCTCAGTTCAATCACGAATGATCCCGGCGTGGGCAACAATGTCATCACCTTTCCCTTCGGCCGACCCAGCAACCCGTTTGCGCTCAACAAGAAAACCAGTTCGATTAAAAACCGCTCCGATTCCTGGGCCATGACGGATTGCGACAAGCAGTTGCTTAACAGTTTCGGCATTACCAGCGCCACCTACATGGACTATGTTCCCGCCACCCCAACCGGCGTCCATGGCGGCGGCACGCCAGCGACACGCCAGTATCTCTTCTATGATTGGAGCGTGCGAACCGTCAAAACAGCCAAATAGCGTCACCCACTCCCCGCTCCGGCCCGAAAATTTTTTGAACATTTTTCCCGCCCGCTGTCAAAGTCACCGAACAGCGGACAATCAGACGTTCTCCCGCGATTGGCAAAAATCCGCTTTACCAATCGGCAGCGTCTGATTATTTCCCCTGCTCGCTTAGTTGGTTTTTACGAACCGAATCATGATTAAAGTCGAAAATTTGGTGAAGGTCTTCGGCACGAAACGGGCCGTGGACGGCATTTCGTTTTGCGTGGAACGCGGGGAAGTGCTTGGCTTCCTCGGGCCGAACGGCGC
>CAZKMR010000020.1:25172-60181 GCA_964553795.1 uncultured Bifidobacterium sp.
GCCGTATCGTGGCGAACGGCACGCCGGAACAATTGCGGCAAAAATCGGAATGGGCGGGCGCGGTCACATTGCGCGTGGTCGGCCAAAGCGAGAGCGCAATCAAAGAAAAGCTCGGTCAGTTGCGTTCCACGAAGCGCGTGACGGTCACCGCGAACGGCTCGGGCATTGCGGCCACCGCGTTCCCGCGCACGGCGGGCGATGGTGATTTCACGCGCGAAGTCATCGAAGCGACGCGTGGCTGGCAGGTGGAAGAATTGCACACCGAGGAAGGCCGATTGGACGAAGTCTTCCGCAGCATCACGATGCCGGACACCAAGAAGTAATTCCGAATCACGCATCTCGAAATTCG
Organism: uncultured Bifidobacterium sp.; assembly: GCA_964553795.1. GTDB lineage: Bacteria > Verrucomicrobiota > Verrucomicrobiia > Limisphaerales > JADLHS01 > JADLHS01. The sequence goes on from CAZKMR010000020.1 coordinate 25,522, forward strand.
AACCATGAATTCCTGGGCTAACATCAAAACTATCGCAAAGCGCGAACTCGGGGCGTATTTCACGTCGCCGTTGGCGTACGTGTTCATCGTCATCTTTCTGCTGTTGTGCGGATTTTTCACGTTCATGATCGGTGGCTTCTTTGAACGCGGCGAAGCCGCACTGAGCCGCTCCTTCTTCGACTGGCATCCCTGGTTTTATCTGTTCCTCGTGCCTGCCGTCGGGATGCGACTCTGGGCGGAAGAACGCCGGGTGGGAACTTTGGAACTGCTCCTCACCATGCCCGTAACCGCGTGGCAGGCGATTCTCGGAAAATTCATCGCCTCATGGCTTTTCCTCGGTCTCGCATTGCTGCTGACGTTCCCGATTGTCATCACGGTGAATTACCTCGGCAATCCGGACAATGGCGTTATCTTCGCCGGTTACATCGGTAGTTGGCTGATGGCGGGTGCATATCTCGCGATCAGTTGTATCACGTCCGCGATGACGCGCACACAAGTCGTGAGCTTCATCATCTCGGTCGTGATCTGCTTCTTTTTAATTCTGTGTGGATTTTCGCCGGTGGTGCGCTTCCTCGAAGGTTGGGCCAGTCCGATGTTTGTAGATTTCGTCACTTCCTTCAGCGTGATTACGCACTTCGACGGCTTTCAAAAAGGCGTGCTCGATTTTCGCGACGCACTGTTTTTCCTGTCGGTGATGGGCTTCTCGCTCTTCACCACCAGCGTGATTCTCCGCGAGCATCGCAACTGAACAACCAAGGATTTTTCGATGCAAAAGAAATCTCTCGAAACGTTTTTCTACTCCGTTGGTGGCGTCATCGCCATGGCGCTGATTCTCGTCGCCATCAATGTCATTATCTCCAGCTTCCGCGCCCGCGTGGACTTGACCGATGAAAAGGCCTACACGCTTTCCGATGGCACGCGCGCCATTCTGAGCAAGCTCGATACGCCCGTCCGAATTCGCTTCTACTATTCGCGCAGCGCCAACACCACGCCGCAAACAGTCTTCCTCAAAACCTACGCCCGCCGCGTGGAAGATTTGCTCGCGGAATACAAGCAGGCCGCCAACGGCAAAATCATTCTCGAAAAATACGACCCCCAGCCGGATTCCGATGCGGAAGATTCCGCGCGCCTCGACGGTGTGGCCGGCGCGCAATTGCCGGGTGGCGAACCGTTTTATCTCGGTATCGCCGTCAGTCAGCTTGATGCCAAGGAAGTCATTCCTTTTGCCCAACCGACCCGCGAACGGCTGTTGGAATATGATCTCACCCGCGCCATCAGCCGCGTGGTTTCGCCGGAAAAACCGGTCGTTGGCATCATGAGTCCCCTGCCCGTCTTCGGTGGCGCGGCGAATCCGATGATGATGCAGATGGGCCAACGTCCGCAGCAGGCGTGGGCGCTGGTCTCCGAGTTGCGCAAGGATTTCACGGTGAAAAATGTTTCGATGATCGCGGACAAGATTGATGACGACGTCAAAGTGCTCGTCATGATTCATCCCAAGGACATCACCGAAGCGTCGCAATATGCGATTGATCAATTCCTCATGCGCGGCGGCAAGTTGATCGCGTTCCTCGACGCAAATTCGCTGATTGATAATCGCAATCAACAGAACCCGATGATGGCGCAGATGGGCGGCGGTGGTTCCACCCTCGGCAAATTGCTTCCCGCGTGGGGCATCACGTTCGAGAACAGCAAAGTGGTCGCCGACTTGAATTACAAAATGGTCCTCGGCGACGGCAGCGATCCCAACGCACATCGCCCGACGTGGTTGTCCATCACGTCCGAAGGTTTGAACAACGACGACATCGTCACGAGCCAGATTGATAACGTCTGGTATTTCGCCGGCGGCACGTTCTCCGGCACGCCGGTCGATGGCTTGAAGCAAACTGTCTTGCTTGAATCGTCAGAGAATTCCGGTCTTGTCGAAGGTTTCCTCGCAAATTTGTCGCCCGATGCCGCGATGAAAGATTTCAAGGCCAGCGGCAAGGAATACGCGCTGGGGATTCGTTTGACCGGCAAGTTCAAAACCGCATTCCCGAATGGCAAACCCGGCGATGCGCCAGCGGAAGAACCCAAAGAAGGCGAAGCAGCAAAGACCAGCGACTCGCTCAAAGAAGCCAAGGAGGAAACCACGGTTATTCTGATCGGCGACGCGGACATGATTCACGACAACTTCAGTTTGCAGGAACGGCAAACACCGTTCGGAGTGTGGCGGCAACAATTGAACGCGAATCTGAACTTCGCCCAAAACGCGGTCGAGCAACTTGCCGGCGATAACAATCTCATCGCCGTGCGCAGTCGCGCCACTTTGAATCGTCCGTTTGAAGTCGTACGCAAAAAGGAGGCAGAAGCGGCGGCGCGCTTTCAAGGCGTGTTCGAGGAATTGCAAAAGAAAGCGGAAGCCGCGCAGCAACGGATTGATGAATTGCAGGCGCAGAAGTCTGATGCGAATCAGCGCTTCATTATCTCGCCGGAACAACAAGCGGAATTGGCGAAGCTCGAAAAGGAAAGCGTTGAGACGGATAAGAAACTGCGCGCTGTGAAAAAAGACCTGGCGCGCGAAGTGGATTCGCTCAAGACGAGTCTGACCTGGTGGAACATCTTTACCATGCCGGTGCTCGTGACTGCCGGCGGCATTATTCTCGCGATCTACAAACGCAAACTGACAGCGGCTAAATGAACAAAAAACAATTCGTCATTCTGTTGGGATTGGTCGTGGTACTCGGCATCTGGGGCATCACCCGGTGGAAAGGCCAAACCGCATCGTGGACCGGTGGCGGCGCGGCCGTCGGGCAAAAACTGCTCGGCGATTTTGATGTGAACGCGGTTTCGCAAATCAACATCGCCCACGGCACAAATCAATTGTCGCTCGCCAAGAAGGACGACACTTGGCGCGTCGCGCAGCGAAATGATTATCCCGCTAACTTTGCAGAAATCAGCTCGCTGTTGCTGAAGTTGAAAGACTTGAAGATCGTGCAAATCGAGCCCATCGGCGCGTCGCAATTGCCGCGTTTGGAACTTGCTCCCAGCGGCACGAATGCGCCGACGGTGGTCTCGTTCCGCGATGCGAGCGGCAAAGACATCCAGAAGCTGACGCTCGGCAAAAAGCACATGAAGACGGTCGAGCCATCGCCCATGGCTGATTTCGGCGACAACAGTTGGCCGGATGGTCGCTATGTGCAAACCGGCGCGATGACGGACAAAGTCGTGTTGCTCTCTGATCCGTTGACCGATCTGGAGCCGAACGCGAGCCGCTTCTTGAACAAGAACTTTTTCAAAGTGGAAAAGGCGAAGTCCATCTCAGTCACGTTCCCGGAGGCAACGAATTCCTGGAAGCTCGTGCGCGAAACCGAAGGCGGCGAACTCAAGCTCGCCGATGCCAAGGAAGGCGAGGCGCTCGATCAAAGCAAAGCCAGCGGCGTCGGCAATCCGTTCTCCGCTCCAAGCATCAACGACGTCGTCATCGGCGCCAGCGCGGAGCAATCCGGTTTGGAAAAGCCCACCGTCGTTAACATCGAAACCTTTGACGGATTCAATTACACCATCAATGTCGGAGCGAAACGCGATGATGCGTATCACCTGACCGTTCTTGTCACGGCGACGTTGCCGAAGGAACGTACACCCGCCGCCGAGGAAAAGCCCGAAGACAAAGAGAGGCTCGACAAGGAATTCGCCGAAAAACAAAAGAAGCTTGAGGAAAAGTTGAAGGCGGAAAAGGCGTTTGGCTCATGGGTTTATCTGGTGCCGAGCTGGACTGTGGATTCCGTGCTCAAGACTCGCGCTGACCTGCTGGTCAGCAAAACGGAAGCGACGGCGGAAGTTTCTCCTGGCGAAGGCGCAGAATCGCACGAAGGTCACAATCATCCCTGAGCCACTCCGGCGGACGTCATGGACTGCGCCGGCAGAGCGTAGCGGCGAAGGCGCTTTCGGGCAGAGGATGGCTGGCCGGAACAGCAGGATCTTTGACCGTGCGAAAGCGGTGTCGCGCTGCGCTTGCCACCGCAGTCCATGACGCGTGCCGTAACTCCGCGCCTCTGCGTTTATCCCTTAACCTCTTTCCACATGAACATGTGAAATATCCCACGCGCTCCCGGGAAGATTTCTTCGTGCAACGACTTCCTGGCTAGAATAGTTTCACGCGTAACCAAGTCATCCATTCGCGTGAACATTCATCGTGCTCTTTTCCCTTTGCTGCTCGCTTTAGCCGCGCTCTGCTTCTCTCTGACTCCCGCCCCCGCGCAACAAGCGAAGTACTCCGGCCTCTCGCCCGAGGAAGCTGCCGCCGCCATCGTTCTTCCGCCTGGCTTTAAGGCAACGTTGTTCGCGGGCGAACCGGATGTGCAACAACCCATCACCTTCGCCATTGATGATCGCGGGCGGCTTTGGGTCGCCGAAGGCTACACGTATCCGAATCGCGCCAAGGAAGGCGAAGGGCGCGATCGAATTCTGGTGTTCGAAGACACGGACGGCGACGGCAAATTCAATCGCCGAACCGTGTTCATGGAAAAACTGAATCTTGTCAGCGGCATCGAAGTCGGCTTTGGCGGCGTGTGGGTCGGCGCCGCGCCGTATCTCATGTTCATTCCGATGATTGATGGCGATGAACCCAAGCCCGCCGGTGAACCGAAGATTCTTCTCGATGGTTGGGGCTGGCAGGACACCCACGAAACACTGAACACCTTCAAGTGGGGACCGGACGGTTGGCTCTATGGCTGTCACGGCGTGTTCACACATTCCAACGTCGGCAAACCCGGCGCGAAGGACAACGAACGCACGCGCATTAACGCCGGCATCTGGCGTTATCATCCCACGCGCCACGTGTTCGAAGTGTTCGCCGAAGGCACGAGCAATCCGTGGGGCATTGACTTCGACGAGCACGGTCAACTCATCGCCGAGGCGTGCGTGATTCCGCACCTGTTCCACATTATTCAAGGCGCGCGTTATCATCGCCAGGCCGGACAACATTTCAATCCGCACACCTACGACGACATCAAAACCATCGCCGATCATTTGCACTGGGCGGGCAATCAATGGAATCAATCCGACATCTCGCGCAGCGCGGAACTTGGCGGCGGCCACGCACATTGCGGCCTGATGATTTATCAGGGCGACAATTGGCCCGCCGAATATCGCGGCAAGGTTTTCATGAACAACATTCACGGCGCGTGCATCAACATGGACGTGCTGGAGCGCAAAGGCTCGGGCTTCGTCGGTCGCCACGCGCCGAGTCCAATCAAATTCAACGACGTCTGGTCACAAATCGTGAACTTTCAGGAAGGCCCGGACGGCGCGGTGTATTTCATTGATTGGTATGACAAAAACCAGTGCCACTCCAACGACGCCAATCAACACGACCGCAGCAATGGGCGCATTTTCAAGATTAGTTACGGGCAGCCGAAGTTTGAGAAGGTGGATTTGCAGAAGTCCTCCAACGAAGAGTTGGTCAAGCTCTTGGCGAACAAAAGCGTTTGGCACGCTCGACATGCGCAGAGAATTTTGCAGGAACGCTATGCGGCAATGCCCCGAGATCAACGCCTCGCTTTGGGGGCGAGTTTGATCAATCAGGTCTTTCGCAATTCCCGCGGTGCCGAGCGCCTGCGTGCTCTGTGGACTATCCATGCCACCTCAGGTTTTCAGCCGCTCAAAGATCCGAACGCTTATTTGAAGCAGAATGACGATAGTGCTGATGAATTCACGCGTGCCTGGGCTATTCAACTCAGAACGGAACAGGTCTTGACCTCCACGCAGTCCCGCGAATTGAGTAAAATTTTTGTTCAAGAACTCGCTCGCCTTGCCCGCGAAGACAAATCCCCCGTTGTTCGCCTCTATCTCGCGTCTGCGATGCAACGCCTGCCGATTGAAGATCGCTGGGAAGTTCTCGCAGCGCTCTCGCAGCGCGCGGAAGACGCCAACGACCACAACCTCCCGCTCATGGTCTGGTATGCCGCCGAACCGCTCCCGACCGTGGACATGGAACGCGCGCTGAAGCTCGCCGAGAATGCGAAGCTTCCGCGCTTGCTGAATTTCATGACGCGTCGCACTGCCGCGTTGAACACGCCCGAAGCCTTTGCCGCCATCACCAAATCTCTGCTCCGCCTCAGCAACGATCAACAGCGCCTCGACGCGCTTAACGGCCTGAGCGCCGCGCTCAAAGGCCAACGCCGCGTCGCGATGCCGGCCGATTGGCCTGCCGTCGAAACCGCACTCGCATCCAGTGCGAATCCCGAAATTCGCGCGCAGATGCAATCGCTCTCGCTCACGTTCGGCAGCGCCACCGCGCTCACCTCATTGCGCAAAACGCTGATGGATCAAGCCACCGATGTCGCGGCGCGCAAGCTGGCGTTTGATTCGTTGCTGTCGATCAAGGATGCCGAGTTGCCTCCCCTGCTCCGCCAGTTGCTGAACGACGCCGATCTGCGCGGCTCAGCCTTGCGCGGTCTCGGCAGTTATGACGATGCGCAAACTCCCGACGCCATTCTGCCGATTTACAGCACGCTTTCCGCCGCGCATAAACGCGACGCCCGCAATACGCTGGCTGGCCGTCCCGCTTACGCGCGACGTTTACTCGCCGCCGTGGAAGCCAATCAAGTTCCGAAATCCGATCTCACCGCTGATCTCATCCAGCAGTTGCGCAATCTCAAGAATCCCGAAGTGGACGCATTGCTCGCAAAAGTCTGGGGTACCGCGCGCGAAAGCACCGCTGACATGAAGGCGGAGATTGCCCGCGTGCGAAATGTTTTCCACGGCGGCGGCTCGCAACCCGGCGACGCCCAACGCGGTCGCACAGTGTTCACCAAGATTTGTTTGCCCTGCCACACGATGTTTGGCAGCGGCGGCAAAGTTGGCCCGGATTTGACCGGCTCAAATCGCGGCGATCTTGATTATATCCTTGAGAACATGGTGGACCCGAACGCGGTGATTCCGAACGATTATCTCAGTTGGAACATAGAGACGAAGGACGAACGCTCCATCACCGGAATTGTGAAGGAGCAGAGCGATCACGCGGTCACCGTGATGACCGCGAACGAAACTATCGTGCTGCCGCGCAACGAAATCGCGTTCATGCAACAAGGCAAACTCTCCATGATGCCCGAGGATTTACTGAAGCCATTGAGCGATCAGGAGATTCGCGATTTGATCATTTACCTGCGCCAACCCGTGCAAGTGCCGATGGTCGCCACGCCCGACACCGCCGCGCTGTTCTTCAATGGCAAAGACCTCGCGAATTGGAATGGCAACTTCGACGTGTGGCGCGTGGAGAATGGCGAAATTGTCGGCAGCACGAAGACCGGCTTGAAGCAAAACGATTTTCTCAAGAGCGACTTCGTGTTGGACGACTTCCGCCTCGTGTTCAAAGTGAAACTCACGCCGAACAACGCCAACAGCGGTGTGCAGTTCCGGAGCGAACCGTTTCAGGGCCACGAAATGCGCGGCCCACAGGCGGACATCGGCGCGGGCTGGTGGGGCAAGCTTTACGAGGAAAGCGCTCGCGGTTTGCTCTGGGACAAACCGGGCGATGCGTTCGTTCATGCGAACGATTGGAACATTTACGAGATTCTCGCCGTCGGCGGAAAAATCCGCACCGCCATCAACGGCCAACGCTGCACCGATCTCGACGACCCGAAAGTCTCACGGCGCGGCGTGATTGGTTTGCAGGTTCATTCCGGCGGTCCGATGGAAGTGCGCTTCAAGGATTTTGAACTGGAACTGAATCCAAGCTTGCAACTGAAAACTGTGTCGGGAGCAAAATAAGCGTGAGCCACGGCGCAAGCTTGTCATCGACGCCAACCTCCACTACGTTGCGCCGCCTATGGAAAATGTAGTTATCATTGGTTCGGGGTGCGCGGGCTGGACGGCGGCACTTTACACGGCTCGGGCCAACCTTAAACCTTTGATCATCACCGGCGAACAACCGGGCGGACTGCTCACCACCACCAGCATCGTCGAGAATTTTCCTGGCTTTCCCGAAGGCATCGATGGCTATGAACTGATGACGCGGATGCAGCAGCAGGCCGAGCGGTTTGGCGCGAAATCCAAGTTCGGCAGCATCGTGCAAAAGGTGGATTTTTCCAAGCGGCCCTTCGTGCTCACCGTCGATGATGAACAGGTGGAAACCAAAACGGTCATCATCGCCACTGGCGCCGGCCATCGGCATCTGGGACTGGAGAGCGAACATTTGTTGGAAAAGAAAGGCGTGACGTACTGCGCCACTTGCGACGGCGCGTTGCCGCAATTTCGCAATCAACCGTTGGTCGTGGTCGGCGGCGGGGATTCAGCGTGTGAAGAAGCCACGTACCTCACGCGCTTTGCTTCCGTCGTTTATTTGATTCATCGCCGCGACACGTTGCGCGCGTCGAAAATCATGGCGGATCGCACCTTGGCCAGCCCGAAGATCAAACCGGTCTGGGATACGGTGGTGACGGAGGTGCTGGACGTGAAGCAGGATAAAGTCACCGGCGTGCGCGTGAAGAACGTCAAGACCGGCGCGGAGAGCGTGATTGATTGTGCGGGCGTATTCGTAGCGATTGGCCATGTGCCGAACACCGAATTGTTCAAAGCGTTCATTCACACGGATGACAATGGTTACATTTTGCGAACCGCTGGCGCGGCCACGAATGTGCCAGGCGTCTTTGTCGCGGGCGATTGTTCGGATCACGTCTATCGTCAGGCGATCACCGCGGCCGGCATGGGCTGCGCTGCAGCCATCGAAGCCGAGCGGCTGCTGGCGGCCGAGAACGCGTAAAGGTGTTGTTATGCCCATTCCTCGCAGCGAACGAGTTTACATCGCCGGCCATCGCGGCTTGGTGGGGAGTGCGCTCTGGCGCGAATTTGAAGCGGCGGGATTCACGCATTTGATTGGGCGGACCCACGCCGAATTGGATTTGCTCGATGCCAACGCCGTGAGCGATTTCTACGCGAAAGAGCAGCCTGCCTATGTGTTGGTCGCAGCGGCAAAGGTCGGCGGGATTCTGGCCAACAGCACTTATCCGGCGCAGTTTCTTTACGAGAATCTGCAAATTCAGAACCATCTCATTCATGGTGCGTACAAGGCAGGCGTTAAGAAACTCCTGTTCCTGGGCAGCTCGTGCATTTATCCGAAACACGCGCCCCAGCCGCTGAAGGAGGAATATCTGTTGACCGGTCCGCTCGAAACGACCAACGAGTGGTACGCCATCGCCAAAATTGCCGGCATCAAGATGTGTCAGGCGTACCGGCGCCAATACGGTTGTGATTTCATCAGTGCGATGCCAACCAACATGTACGGACCGAATGATAACTTCGATCTGGAAACTTCGCATGTTCTGCCCGCATTGATTCGCAAGTTTCACGAGGCAAAGGAGGCGAAAGCTCCAACCGTCGCGTGTTGGGGCACCGGCACTCCGCTCCGAGAATTTCTTTACGCCGACGACCTCGCCCGCGCGTGCCTGTTCCTGCTGGAAAATTACAGCGAAGAGCGGTTCATCAACATCGGTTACGGCAGTGATGTGACGATCAAGGAACTCGCGGAAACGGTGCAGCGCGTGGTGGGTTTCAACGGCCAGATTTCCTGGGATTCAAGCAAGCCGGATGGCACACCGCGCAAGTTGATGGATAGCTCTCGACTGTTTGCGTTGGGATGGAAACCACGTGTCGATTTGGAAAGCGGCATCCGCCTCGCCTACGACTTTTTCCTGAAGCAACAAGCCGCCCGGGCTTGAAGCGGCTCTTGGCGCTAACCCGTCACGCGAATTTCGCCCTTCTGATGGCGGCGCAGCAATTCGACGTCCGCATCCACCATCAGCTTGGTCAGCGCTTCAAATTTGGTTTTCGGCTCCCAGCCGAGTTTCTTTTTCGCTTTGCTATAATCGCCGATCAGCAAATCCACTTCCGCCGGCCGATGATAACGCGGGTCAATTTCGACGTATTTCTGCCAGTCCAGGCCGACGTGGGAAAATGCCACTTCGAGGAATTCCCGAACGGAATGCGTCTCGTTGGTCGCGATCACATAATCGTCCGGCGTGTCTTGCTGCAACATCAACCACATCGCTTCGACGTATTCCTTCGCGTAGCCCCAATCGCGTTTGGCGTCGAGGTTGCCGAGATACAGTTTGTCCTGAAGCCCCGCTTTGATGTGAGCCACGGCGCGCGTGATTTTGCGCGTCACGAAGGTTTCACCGCGCCGCGGCGATTCGTGATTGAACAGAATCCCGTTGCTCGCGTGCATGCCATAGGACTCGCGGTAATTGACGGTAATCCAGAATGAGTAAACTTTGGCGCACCCATAGGGACTGCGCGGATAGAAGGGCGTGGTTTCCTTTTGCGGCACTTCCTGCACCATGCCGTACATTTCTGAGGAGGAGGCTTGATAAAAACGCGGTTTGATGCCGACTTCGCGAATCGCTTCGAGTAACCGGATCGTACCGGTGCCGGTGACGTCGGCCGTGTATTCCGGGCTGTCGAAACTCACGCGCACGTGGCTTTGGGCCGCCAGATTATAGACCTCGTCCGGTTGCACGTTTTGGATCAAGCGCGCCAAGGCTGAGCCGTCGCTCAAATCACCGTAGTGCAAAAACAGCTTCTGATTGCTGGCATGCGGGTCTTGATAAATTCCTTCCAAGCGTCCGGTGTTAAACGTACTCGCCCGGCGGATAATGCCGTGGACTTCGTAGCCTTTGGACAACAACAATTCGGCGAGATAAGAGCCGTCCTGTCCGGTGATGCCAGTGATCAATGCGCGTTTCGCCATATTAATTGGGCCAAAGAGTCAGAAAGTTGCTGTCGCAAATCAAGCTTGGAAACCGGGTCGAACCTCGCCTCCTCAAACAAACGCCCCAAGCGCCTGTTGCACTCGGGCCATTACCCTCTCCTTCCCAATGATCTCAAGCAAATGGTACAGACTTGGGCCGGAGGGATTGCCGGTGACAGCCAGGCGCATGGGATGCACGAGCACGCCGGCCTTCACGCCAAGTTCGGTTGCGGTGGCTTTCAGCGCCGCTTCCAGCGTAGCAGCGTTGAACGGATCGGCTTTCGCAAAGGCATCGCGAAGTTTTTCCAGTCGCGGTTTGTTTTCGGGCACAAAACTTTTCTTCGCGGCGTCCGGGTCATAAACAATTTCGTCCTTGAAGTAAAATCCGCCGTAGGTCGGCAATTCGCTGAAAGTTTTAATCTTGCCCTTGCACGTATCAAGCGCGGCCTTGACGTAGCTCACGTCAAACTGGTTGCTGTCAATGCCGGCTTTGGCCAGGGCGTGAACGGACATTTCGTAAAAGCGGTCGTCCGGCAATTCGCGACAATACTCGCCTTGCAACCAGGTCAGTTTCTCGAAATCGAACTTCGCGTTATGCCGCAGAATCTGGGGCAGATCAAAGCGCTGCACGACTTCCGCGAGCGAAAGTTTTTCCGTGTTGTCCTTGGGCGACCAGCCCAGCAGACACAGATAATTGTTCACCGCCTCGGGCAAAAATCCTTCGTCGAGATACGTCGTGAGCGATGCCCCGCGGTCACGCTTGCTCATCTTGCTGCCGTCGGCATTCAGGATCAGCGGGATGTGCGCATACTTCGGCGGTTCGACGCCAAACGCGCGAAACAGCGCGATGTGTTTGGCGGTATTGCTGAGATGATCTTCGCCGCGAATCACGTGCGTGATGCCCATTTCCAAATCATCAATCACGTTCACAAAATGAAACACCGGCTGGCCATCACTGCGGACGATGACGAAATCCGGATCCACTTCCTCGCGATCCGTGAGCTTGCGCACAACGTCGCCGACGACGAGATCTGGAATGGTGATTGGTTCGCGCTGCATCTTGAACTTGATGGCACCCTCGTGCTCATAGGCCAATCCGCGAGACAGCAGCGCCTCGATACGCCGCTGATAGTTTTCCTTCCGTTGCGATTGAAAATACGGTCCCCGCTCGCCTTTGGCCGGTCCGGTGGCATCAGCGGTGAGCGGGCCTTCGTCCCAATTCAAGCCGAGCCAGCGCAGCCCTTGCAAAATGACATCCACGGCTTCCTGCGAATTGCGCGCGGCGTCCGTGTCTTCGATCCGCAACACAAACGTGCCGCCGGTGTGCCGGGCATACAGCCAGTTAAACAGAGCGGTGCGCGCCCCGCCGATGTGCAGATAGCCCGTGGGTGAAGGCGCAAAACGAACGCGTGGTTTCATATCCATTAATCCGCCACAGGTGAACACAGATTGACACGAATGGAAAACCCAAAAGCACGACCATCGCCCCGTAAATCTGATTGAAAACTCTTCAGTGCCGCCGCACACTTTAGCCATGAGTAAGTCTGTTTTTACCGGGCCGGTTTATGTGGTGCGCGACAACATCGACACTGACCAGATTATTTCCGCGCAATACCTGAATCTCGTGCCCACGATTCCCGAGGAATACGAGAAGCTCGGCAGCTACGCGCTCGCCGGCTTGCCGGAATCGCTTTACCCGACGCGCTACGTCAAAGAAGGCCAGCTCGACAGCGAATATCCGATCGTTGTCGCGGGCAAAAACTTCGGGTGCGGCAGTTCCCGCGAACACGCGCCCATTGCAATGGGTTCGGCGAACTGTGAGCTTGTGCTCGCCGAAAGTTTCGCGCGCATCTTCTTCCGCAACTGCGTCGCTACCGGCGAACTGTATCCCTGCGAAATCACCGAACGTCTTTGCGATGTGCTCAAGACGGGCGATGTGGTCACCGTGGACCTCGACAAAGCCACCGTCACGGTGCAGACGACCGGCAAAGTGTATTCGTTCAAATCGCTGGGCGATGTGCGTCCCGTAGTGGACGCTGGCGGCATCTTCAATTACGCGCGCAACACCGGGATGATTGCGAAGTAACCCAGTCACTGGGCTCATGCAAACCTTCTACATTGCTAGGGATGGCAACCACGAAGGTCCATTCACGGAGAACGAACTTCGTGCCAAGATTCAAGCAGGAGAAGTTTCCAGACAGGATTATGCTTGGACTGATGGTTTGACCGAGTGGCTAACACTCTCCGAACTGCTACCTGAAGTTGATTTATTAGTCACCGCAAGCAAACGGTCGCTAAGTTTTGCCAAGCCATTTCCTCCAGGTTTCTCGCCAAAACAAAAGTCGGTGCAAAGGATTGTTGGCCCACTGGGAGAACTAGAGGTATTTCAAGACAAGGTCACAATAACCACCTCGGGTGTTACGGGCGTGTTAACGCGCGGACTAAAGGGCATTAAAACCATCCCCATCCATTCCATCACAGCCATTCAGTTCAAGCGCGCTGGTGCAACGCGCGGCTATATGCAGTTTTCAATACCAGGAGGAGTTGAAAGCCGTGGCGGCCTTTTTGAAGCCGTCGCGGATGAAAATACTTTTCTCTTCGACGAGCAAAGCAATGCCCACGCTGAAGTCGCAAAGAACTATATCGAGTCTCGCATAAAAGAACTTCGATCTCCACAACCCGCAAATAGCTCGTCAGCCAGCTTGAGCGACGAATTAACGAAACTCGCAGCCTTGAAAACTCAAGGGTTGTTAACGGATGCAGAATTCCAAGCGGCAAAAAAGCGCCTACTCGGATAACAACCTTTCAACAGGATGAAACTGCTTCCCCACCCCAGATCGCTGAAACGGCAGGCGGGGATTTTTGTTTTGCCGAGCCTTGCTGACAAACTTTGGCCTGTGCTACTTTGCCACTATGAGCGCAAACCAAGTGATTGAGGAAATCAAGCAACTGTCGCGGGCCGAACAATCCCGCGTGTTGCGGTTTGCTTTTGAACTGGCGCGGGAACGCCAACTCTCCGGCGAATCGTTGTCTGAACTCGCCCAACAAATGGCTGATGCCGACGATCCCGCCGAGAAAAGCCGGTTGCGGGAGGAAATTCATCGCGGGTTTTACGGCACCTGACATGCCGAAGATTCGCCGCCAGAATCTGCCGCCTCGCCTCCTCGACCACTTGCTCGACCGTGTTGATGGGCGGAACATATCCGCCGCCCAGCTTGGGCTATTGGCGGACTGGTTGCGCGGTGACCCCGAAGTTCCCGCCGGGCGGTGGTTCAAGAAGTTCTCCGGCATGACCGTCTGCGGCGAGAGCGAATTGATCAAGACCTTCCTTGAGCCCGGTCAGTTACCCGACGGTCAGGAAATCTAGTTTGAAATGAAGTTGAACCTGCTTCCTTATCCTCGCTCGCTGAAACGGCAAGCGGGGACTTTTGTTCTGCCAAAGCAACAGCCGCTTTCCGCAGTCACATTCGTTCGCAGCGCCAAAGCACCCGATCATTCCGAAGGCTATTCCCTCACGATCGATCGCAACGGCGTGCGCGTCGAATATCGCGAGACCGGTGGGCTACGCGCCGCGGGAGCGACACTACGCCAACTATTGCGAGAATATGGGCGAAGCCTGCCGTGTTTGAAGATTCGCGATTGGCCGGATTTTGCGCGCCGTGGCGTGATGCTCGACATTTCGCGCGGGCGCGTGCCGAAGTTGGAAACCTTGCTGGATCTCGTCGAAAGGCTCGCCGATTTCAAAATCAACGAGTTTCAACTCTACACCGAGCACACATTCGCGTATCGCAATTACAAATCCGTCTGGCAAAGCTGGGGCGCGCTCACGGCGACCGAAATTCGCAAGCTCGACGCACGCTGTCGCGAGCTCGGCATTGATCTCGTGCCGAACCAGAATTCGTTCGGCCATCTCCGCTATTTTCTCGAACATCCGAAGCTCCGGAAACTCGCCGAGGTGTCTGAACCGTATGAGGGTTCGACCGGCGATTTCCTGCGCTTCCCGACCACGCTCGCCCCCAACCATCCCGGCACGGTTAAGTTCATTCGCGAACTCTACGACGAATTGCTGCCGAACTTTTCCAGCGAGTATTTCAATGTCGGCTGTGACGAGACGTGGGATTTGGGTCGCGGCCAAACCAGGAAACTGTGCGAGCGCCGCGGCAAAGGTCGCGTTTACGTGGATTTCCTGAAACAGATGGCGCGCGAAGTTTCCCGCCGCAATCGCACGATGATGTTCTGGGGTGACATCATTCTGAATCATCCCGAACTGATTCAAAGTTTGCCCGAGAATGTCATCGCGCTGAACTGGGGTTACGAAGCGACGCATCCGTTCGAAAAGGAAGCCGCCACTTTTGCGAAATCCAAGATTCCATTTTACGTCTGCCCCGGCACGGCGACCTGGATGAGTTTGCTTGGTCGCCACGACACGGCATTTGAGAATCTGCGCCTCGCCGCAGAAGCGGGACGCAAATTCGGCGCCTTGGGTTATTTGAACACCGATTGGGGCGACGGTGGTCATCCGCAACCGCTTGCCGTGAGTTGGCCGCTTTACATCGTGGGCGCCGCGCATAGCTGGTGCAGTAAATCGTTTGATGAGAAACTGCTCGCGCCGGTGTTGAGTCGCGATGTTTACGAAGATCGAACGCAGAATCTCGCGAAAACCGCGATTGCGCTCGGCTTTGCTCACCAGAAGTTTGATTACCTTGAATCCAACATCACGCCATTTGGCGCGGTGATCGCCGCGCCGCCGCCGGAGTGGCGCGAGCTTTTCTGTCGGAGTGGATTGAAATATTACGCACGCATCACGGAGCGGAACATCCGCCGGGCCCGGACGGAAGTTGGAAAACAACGCGCTCTTTTGCGCAAAGCCAAACCGGCTTCACGGACCGGTCAAATCTTGCAACTGGAACTCGATCTCGCAGCGCGCATGGCGGAGCAGTCTTGCGACATCATGCTGTGGCAACAAGCACTGGCGAATGGTCAGCAAAGCGCGGCCAAACAAATGGCCAGGGAGGGCATTAGCGCGTTGCGGCAAATCGACCGCGACTTTACGGCGTATTGGTCCTCCCGGAACAAGGCCACGCCGGCAAAATGTTCACCATTTCTGCAATGGCGAATCACTGATTACCGGCGTGGCAAGCTACACTTTCCGCCTGAAGTGGCGCGCGTGGTTAAAGCCAAAACTTACGCAGCAGAATAACTTCCTCCGCGGCTTGGCGATGACCTGAAACACACCTCCCTCAGAAGGAGGGAACGACTTCAACCTTCTTGCCCGGCGCCGCGACGACGTCTTCGCCTTTGGCCCAGACCGTGTCGTTGAGCAGGAGTTTGAATTGCAATTTGTCTTTTGCCGGCACGGTCAAGCGCCAGGTTTTCGAGTCCACGCATTGCAACGGCACACCGTGATCCCATGAAAGTCCTTCGCCTTCGCCGCGCACGAACAAGTTGTTGCCGTAGCCCACATCGATTTTTGCTTCGATAGTGATTGGGGCCGCCGCCGTCACGATGGGCGACTTGGTCGGAGCGGGCTTGGCAGCGGTTGACGGCACCGGCGGAGCGACACTCACGGGCGCCGGTGCGGCTTTCACCGCCACAGGAGTCTTCGCGACGGTGGTGGCGCTTGCGGTCGAAGCCGGGGTTTTTGTTGCGGCGGTTTTCTTGGTGGTTTTCTTCATACAGTTCTCGATTTCAGTTTCAGTTCATTTGTACTCACGCTGGCAAACGCAAGACAGCGATGATGTCCGGGCTAAGGGAAAATACCGCGTCTCAACCAGCTAAAAGCTATGGCCGTGCCAATGCGGCAGCCCGAGGCATCCAGCATCGCGGGAAGTGCGACCTGAACAACCGTTGAAGATTTTGCCAATCAAACGCGCGCTGTCAATGCCTGCCCCGCTTGAAGCAGTTTTTTAACATCGCCATCCGTTTTGGCCTCGGCGTAAATGCGCAAAATCGGCTCCGTCCCGGAGCCGCGCAACATCAACCACGAACCGTCTTGCGCGATAAACTTCACGCCATCAAACGACTTCACATTCGTGACGGGCGAGCGCAGCAGTTTCGCCGGAGGGTTCTTCTTAAGGAAATCCATCAATGCGCTGCGTTTTTCCAACGGAAAATGCGTGTCAATCCGATCGTAGCGATGCGGCCCGAACTCTTTCTCAAGTTGCGCGACGAGTTTCGACAACGGCTTGCCTTCCATCGCAAGCATTTCGAGCAACATCAGCCCCGCGGCGATGCCATCGCGTTCCGGAATGTGGCCGGGAAATCCAATGCCGCCACTTTCTTCCGCGCCCAACAAAACGTCGCCTTGCAACATTTCCGCGCAGATGTATTTGAAGCCCACACCCGTTTCAACGAGTTCCAAACCGTAGGCCGAACACATTTTGTCCAACATGGAAGTCGTGGTCAGCGCTTTGACGACGCGACCGCGGCCTTTGCGATTGTTGAAGAAATGATGCAGCAGCAGACAAATCAGAATGTGCGTCGTGAGATAATTACCGCGTCCGTCCATGCCGCCGACACGATCCGCGTCGCCATCAGTAACGAGGCAAAGATCATGCGGATGCTTCTGCAAATACGCCTGACTGCGGGCGTAATTCGCCTCAATCGGCTCGGGATTGATGCCCCCGAAGAGCGGGTCGTGCGCGGCATTCAACGTGGTGACTTTGCAGGAGGTCCCGGCCAGAATTTCCTCAAAGCATCCCGCGCCGACTCCAAACAATGCTTCGTGTGCAAACCGCAGCTTGGATTTCGCGATCAGTTTGAAATCCACCAGCTTTTGCAGCGCCGCGTAATGCGCGGGGCGAACATCTTTGACAACGATCTGTTTGGCCTTGAGCGCAGCGTCCTTTTTTCCCTGTCGCACCGGATTCTTATCGAGCCAGCTTTCGACACCTTTGCAGGTTTCCGGATCGCTGGAACCGCCATAGTGCGACTTGAGTTTGAAGCCGTTGAACGTCGGGGGATTGTGGCTCGCCGTGATCATCACGCCCCCAATCGCGCGTTGCGCCTTGACGGCAAACGAAACGGACGGCGTCGGCGTCGGCGCCGGAGTGAGCGTCACGCGAAATCCGTTCGCCGCAAAAACCTCCGCCGCCTGCCGCGCGAATTCGTTCGACAGAAACCGACGGTCGAAACCCACCACAACTTTCTTTTCCGTGCCGGCGACCGGATTGGCGCTCCAGTAATCCGCCGTCGCTTGCGCGACCCGCGCCACATTGGCGAAGGTGAAATCTTCCGCGATAACCGCGCGCCAACCGTCCGTACCGAATTTAATGCTCATGAGAAAATCAAACTTTCAAGTCGGCCAAAGCCGGATCGTATTCGTGCGCAATCTTGCGCATTTTGCTGACCGCTTGTTTCAAACTGTGCGCAGCGAAAAGCGAACTGCCGCTGACAAAAACATCCGCCCCTGCGCGCGCACATTCCGCAACGGTCTTGAAATTTACGCCACCATCCACGCCGATGCGATACGAAAGCCCGCGCTCACGTCGCCAGGTGTTGGCCTGTTGGATTTTGGGCAGCATTTCGTAAATGAACTCCTGCCCGCCGAATCCCGGCGTCACCGTCATGATCAACAGATGATCAATCTTGTCGAGATACGGCAGCGCCAGATTGATTGCCGTGGTGGGATTCACGGCCAGACCGACCTTCTTGCCCAGTGCACGAATCTTCCATAACAACGGCGTTACCGCATTGCCCAGTTCCACGTGAATGATGATTTGATCGGCGCCGGCTTTCGCGAACGGTTCGAATAGAATCTCCGGACGCGAACACATGAGATGCACATCGAAAAACATCTTCGTCAGCGGCCGAATGGTTTTCACCACGTGCGGACCGAAGGAAATGTTCGGCACGAAGTGGCCGTCCATGATGTCCAGGTGCAACCATTCCGCGCCGGATTTGTCGGCGCGCGCGGTGTCCTTCGCAAAATTTCCGTAGTCAGCAGCCAGCAGCGACGGCGCTATGATCATGCGCGCATGCTACTCAGAAGCGGTCGCGGGACGGAAGCTGGATTTTGGCGGCGGGCGCCGGCGCCGGCGTGCCGAGCCCGGGTAATGTCGGAGGATTCGGTTTCGGCGTCGGCTCGGGCAGCGGCGTTCCCGCTGGCGCACCCATCATCGGACCAGAATCCGATGGTTTCTGCGGTGGCGTGAATTTGCCGGTGCGAACAATTTCTTCGACTTGCGCGCCATCGAGAGTTTCAAACTCGAGCAATGCCTTGGCGATCATTTCCAGTTTGTCGCGATTGTTATCAATCAAATCTTTCGCCTTGCGATAGGCTTCGTCGATGATGCGTTTGACTTCGGTGTCGATTTCCTGCGCTGTCTGTTCGCTGTAATCCTTGGCGCGCATCATGTCGCGGCCGAGGAAAACATATTCCTGGCTCTCGCCATAAAGCACGTTCCCGAGGCGTTCGCTCATGCCCCAATGCATGACCATGGCCTTGGCCATGGACGTCGCTTGCTGAATATCGCTGGCGGCGCCACTGGAAATGTCATCCACCACCAATTCCTCGGCGATGCGCCCCGCCATGGTCATCACGATGGTATCAATCGCTTGCTTCTTGCGCATGTTGAGCACGTCTTCCTTGGGCAAAGACATCGTAACCCCAAGCGCGCGGCCCCGCGGAATGATAGTGACCTTGTGCAACGGGTGCGTGTGTTTCAGCAAAACATTAACAAGCGCGTGACCGGCTTCGTGCCACGCCGTGGCGCGTTTCTCTTCGTCGCTCATCGCCATACTGCGCCGTTCGCGACCCCAGCGGACTTTGTCGCGGGCTTCTTCGAGTTCGGACATGCCGATGCCCTTTTTATTCGTGCGGGCGGCGAGCAATGCGGCTTCGTTCAATAAGTTGGCCAATTCCGCCCCGGAATAGCCAGGCGTGCCGCGCGCGATGATGGACAAATCCACCTCTGGCAGAAGCTTCACGTTCTTGGCGTGAACTTTGAGAATCGCTTCGCGCCCACGCACGTCGGGCAAATTAACCGTCACTTGGCGGTCAAAACGTCCCGGCCGCAACAACGCGGGATCGAGCACATCGGGACGATTGGTCGCGGCGATGATGATGATGCCTTCCTGGGTATCAAAGCCGTCCATCTCGACGAGCAGCGCGTTAAGGGTTTGCTCGCGCTCGTCGTTGCCGCCACCAAGACCGTGACCGCGCGAACGGCCGACGGCATCAATTTCGTCAATGAACACCAGACACGGAGTATTCTTGCGCGCTTGGTCGAACATGTCGCGCACGCGGCTCGCGCCGACGCCGACGAACATTTCCACGAAATCCGAACCGCTGATGCTGAAGAACGCGGCGTCGGCTTCGCCCGCAATGGCTTTCGCGAGCAGCGTTTTGCCGGTGCCGGGCGGGCCAATCATCAACACGCCTTTAGGGATACGCCCCCCAAGGCGTTGAAACTTTTTCGGGTCCTTGAGGAATTCAACCAACTCGGAAACTTCCTCAATGGCTTCCTCGACTCCGGCCACGTCTTTGAAGGTGGTCTTGTTGCGTTCCTTCGCCAGCAAGCGCGCTTTACTTTTCCCAAAACTCAGCGCGCCTTTGCCGGCCATGCGGATGGGGCGGATGAAAAAGAACCAAATCAAGAACACCATTACCAGCAGGAACAGGACGTTGATGCCGATGTTGAACAACAGAGCGCTGGTTTCGCGCGGTTCGATTTGTTCCACCTGTCGCAAGCGATCCGCGAAGGATTCGGTCATGAACACCTTCGTCTTGAAGGGAACTTCCACCGGCTTGCCTTCCGGCCCCATCGCCTTGTTGCCCGCCTCGTCCACCTTGTAAAAAGTACCGGTGATATCGGTGAGCGACGATTGTTGCCCAAAATTGACTTTGGCGCTTGCAATGAGGTTCGATTCCATCTTGAGGACGAAATCGTATTGGGAGATTTCCGTCGGTGGTTTTTCGCCGAACTTCCCTTTCATGGAGAAGAGCAACAACATGCCACCGATGATCGCGATCCAAACCGCGATGGTGCTGGGTTGCATCCGTCCACCGCCGGGAGTTTTCCGCGGACCCCGATCTTCACTGTTCATCTTATTGTCGTCTGCCATGATAGTTAGCGGGCGAAACCTAGCACGGGGTCAGAAGCCCCGCAATGCAGGACTTCGGCCCTTGCCGCGGCGCCATGCCCAAATCAATACTTTGCGCGTTTCCGACGTCAACTTGCAGGCTTCGCCGATGCGCTGACCTTCCACCCAAAAAATATCTCCGTGCGCCGTCGCGGCCACCACCAAGGCATGGCGCTGCGTCCGCGGAATTTTCTGATTTGTAAACCAATCCTGTAATTTCACCGCCGCTTTCATGCCAATGGGCCGAAACCGATCGCCGGGTTGCCAATGGCGGAGAACGACTTTTGCACCAACCTTTTCCGCGTCAAAATATTCACTCGCAGCCTGCGGTTGCCTGGGGATTCGGGCCGGCCTTTGTTTAATTTCCCAATGCACCTCCAAACCGCTGAATATGACACGTGCTTGGGCACTGAGGTTCAATTTGCGGGTTTGTTCCCGAAATGTTGGTGCGTCCGGTCGCGCCCAACTGATTTTACCGGATTCGGCACAAACCAGATAACGCTCGGGAGCGACACACGTGATTTGTCCGGGCTTGGTTCGCAAAAATTCCACCAAGTCGTAATCCGTCGGACTGCGCAAAGTTTGCAACTGGAGCTGAATCACCCGCCGTTGTACGCCTACCGGCAAGTTTTGCCACGTTGATTGCCGACCTGAATTCGCCAACCACGCTTGCGCCGCCTGCTTCACGACCTCCGCTTCGCCGCCCACAATCTCCATCAGCCGCAAGATCGTGCGATCCAGCCCCGGCTGATATTCTTGTCGCAGCAAGGGCAGCAATTCATGCCGTAGGCGGTTGCGCAAAATGTCTGTGGTCGCATTGCTGGCATCGTCGCGATAGCGGATTCGTTCCTCCTTGGCGAACTGCAGTAACTCCGCCTTGGACACACCAAGCAACGGTCGAACAATCTGGAGTTTTGCGTCCACCGGCGAAGCTGATTTCCATTTCATTCCCGCCAAACCTTCGCCGCTGGCGCCACGCAACAATCGCAGAAAGAAATGTTCCACCTGATCGTCGGCGTGATGCGCGGTCACCACGATCGCACATCGCAATCGTCGGGCCGTTGCAGCCAGAAACTCATGGCGCAACTCGCGTCCCGCCATCTCCAGAGAAATGCCCTGCTGCTTGGCTACGGTTTTGACGGCGCCTCGCCCCGCCGAAAATGCAAGACCTCGCTTCTCGGACTCAGCGCGCACAATCCGCTCGTCGGCGTCACTGCTGCGCCCGCGGAGTTGATGATTGAAGTGCGCGACGAACAGCTTCCAATCGGCGTTTGCGCTCAGCGCGCACAGCACGTGTAGCATCACCATGGAATCCAGTCCGCCGGAAACTGCCAGGAGAATGCGCGCCCGGCGCGGAAACAATTCGCGCCCCCGGATCTCCTCCAAAACGCGTGCGGGCAGTGTCATTACCGCCCGATGCTACTCACTGACGTTGATTCCGCAAATCATTCGCAGCTCCCAGCGCAAACAAAAAGCGCGAGATGTTTTCACCTCGCGCTGAAAAAACAGAAGGACAAAGTCAGTGACCGTGACAGCCGCAACCGTGACCGCAACTGCCTTCGCTAAAATCCTCCGAGGTCGGCATACGCCCGAGTTCAAGCGTCTTGGTCACGTGCTTGCTGACGGTTTCCTGAAGTTCATGCAACGCCTGTTGCGCGTCCAAAAAGCCGCGGGCCACGGGATTGTTGATCACAGCCTCGCGTTGTTTCTCGAATTCGCCGACTTCCTCGCCGGTCAACGGCAGCGACCGATGCTGCTTCTCATGCAATTCCTGGCCCTTGGCCATGAGCGCTTCATATTGGGCGCGCGTTTTTTCATCGGCCATGAAGGAGTCGATGTTCTTGCGAATGGTGGTCATGTTTGGTTGCGCGAGAATGGTGGAACACAATTCCCGGGTTTTCTCGAGCACCAGATTTTGTTCGGATTCAGTCAGCATAAATTATCGGCGCAACGGCGCGACGGCGCCGTCACGGCCAGTCCAGTAGAACACAGGTTCACCCGAGTGGCAAACCTAGTTTCATCCCGTCCGAAAACAGGTATTTGCATCAGGCCAGCTTGGGGAAAAACTCCTGCGCCGCCTGACACGTCGCCGCGCTCAATTCCTCCAGGGAACAGCCTTTCACCTGTGCCACCGTGGTCGCGATTTCCCTCACGTAAGCCGGCTCGCAGCGCTTGCCGCGATACGGAATCGGCGCGAGAAACGGACAATCGGTTTCCAACATGAACCGTCCCAGCGGGGTCGCCGCGACGGTATCGCGCACATTTTGCCCGTTTTTGAACGTGACAATCCCGGTAAAACTCACGAGCGAGCCCAACGCCAACACTCGCTCCATTGCCGCCGTATCGCCCGCAAAACAATGGAACACGCCGCGCACTTTTCCGACAAACGGCTGCATCACTTTCAGCGTGTCCTCAAAGCAATCGCCGCGCTGATGAATAACGCAATTCAGACCGGCTTCGGCAGCGACTTCAAGTTGCTGCTGAAAAAGCTGCGCCTGCTTTTGTTTGTAGCGCTCGTCGTCGGCTGGCGTCCCCTGCCCTTGCGAACTGGGCAGGCGATAGTAGTCCAATCCTGTTTCCCCAATCGCAATGACCTTGGGATGCAGTGCCAGTTCGCGAAGACGCGGGCGAATATCATCCGGCGCGTCCGGCGCGTGGCCCGGATGCCAGCCCGCGACGGCGTAGATGCAATCGTATTGCGCGGCGAGTTTGATTGCTCGCTCGCTGCTCTCAAAGTCCGTGCCGATGGAAATGAGCCGGGTGATTCCCGCCGCCTGCGCGCGTTCAATCACCGGCCCGAAGTCCGGCACAAAATCCGGGTAATCCAAATGCGCGTGGGTATCAAAGAAAACCGACATGGCTCTCCTGTCTCAGAAATTCAGCCATAGACGAATGAAGGCCGCGGAACAATTCTATCGGAACGCACCGACCAGCCCGCATTCACGGCAAAGGCTTATTAAGGCCGCAACCATTGGCAACCAAGCAACCAACCATTTCCGCGTGGATTACAGCGAACCGTAAAACGATTCGACCACGCGACGGAAGTTGTTATCCGCCGGTTTGACGATGCCGATTTCGCGCGCGGCATTTTCCGGCGCGTCACTCGCGTGCGCGGCGTTGACCATGATGCTCGAGCCGAATTCCCGACGAATCGAGCCGGGTGGTGCTTTGGACGGGTCGGTCGGACCGAGCACATCGCGAATCTTGGAAACAGCGCCAATGCCCTCGTAAATCAGCGCTATGCACTTTTCCGAACCGGGTTGATCCATTTCTCCCGGCGGGCATTCCGATGGCGAACGGCCGGCCATGAAACGCACAATGTTCTCAAACTGGTTGTCGCCAAACAACGGTCCAAGGATGTCGCCCAATTGTTTTTCGGCTTCCACCGGAATGCCAAAACCCAATTCCTTTTCCACGGCAGTCTTGGCTTTGGCCGCTACCACGTCTTTGAGTTTGGTGCGCAACACTTCGCGCACCGGGCCGTAAAATTCCGAGGCCTCGGCCACGCTCATGCGATGCACTTTAATAGCGACGATGTAGAGGCCGGTGCGCGAAAAGAAATCGATTACGTTACCGGGCCGACCGGTGGCAAAACGGAAATTGTCCGGCTTGATCAATACCAACGTCCGTTGCGGCGTTTCGTCGGAGGCATAAGTGTTCACGTCCTCCAGCAAACCACCGTCGCTGTCGGAATACTTGGCCCACAACTTCAGCTTTACCTCGGCTTCCTCGACATTCGGGGCCGCCAATACAGCCGGCTCGAAATACTGCACTTCACCCTCGTCGTCGTAAATGAGGTCGCCATACGTGTCCCGAATGGTTTCGCCGCTGCGGCGATTGGGGTCGAGATTACCGACGACCGAGCGCACCTTGCGCACGGCGTCTTCCCCGCGGAACAACAGCAGCATCGCCCGCCGCCGCCGCCCGGTTTTGGTGTCCGGGCTGAAATGTTTCAGGATATATTCCCGCAACATTTCTTGAATTTTGCGGTCTTGCGGATCGTTCGCGGAAACGATGGCCTCGGAGTATTTTTGCACCAGTTCTGCGCTCGGGGCAAACATGCGCGCAGCGGCAAGATCCAAGCCGGTACGGGAGATGAGTCGGCTCAAAATGCCGCCCGTTCGGGACTTGTGCAGGGAATAGGGGGTGATGATTGCGTAAGCAAGCTGTTGCGACATAGATTAGTTGGCAGAAGACGGCGGGGTTGGCGGCGTTGGGGTGGTCGGGGCAGCGGGTTTCCCGCCGAGAATTTTGAACATGACCGTGCCGCACGTGGGACATTTGCCTTTGATGGCTTTGCGACCGTTCTTCATGGATTCCTCGATGCCGTCAGCGATTTCCTTCTTCGCCTTACACTTAACGCAGTATCCTTCGGCCATAAATGGGTTCGCCGTCCGCGACGCACCATGCGCCCGGCGGTTAGGCGGCTAGTGTGGTGGTGAAGCCAGACTGCGTCAATCTGGAAAGCCGGGCAACACCAAGCACCACAATGATAAAAATTTGTTGCCTAACACCTTACAACCAAACCCCTGCACACCTTCCCCGGTTGAAAAACCGCTCTCGGGTGCTGGCGCTGTCGTCAAATCACCCGTCCCGCTTCCCGAGCCAGATGTGAGAATTCCTTGGTTTTGGCCGACAATTCAGAATCAGTGTCCAGTTCCCTGACCGTTTGCTCGATGCGAGCCGACCAGTTTGAGGCGGAGGTTGATCCTGGCACATTGAACCGTGCCGTTAGCTTGAACACATCCTGAATTTGAAACACCGCCAGCCAGGAATTCGATGCCATGACCGCGCGCAAGAAGGCCTTATGTATGTGGTCGGCAAACTCCCGGGGTGGCTCTTCGTGGTCAAGCCCGCCAAACTTCATCATGCGGCGCAATTCCCAACGATTGTGCTCCACCTCCCGTCCGGCATCGATGTTCGCCCAACATTCCTGCCACATCAAAGCCAACGGCGTGTGGTCGTGCGTGGCCGGTTGCGCAAGCGACAGACGCGGATATTTCTTCGGATCGGCGTAACTATGATCGTGTTCGCGAAATAACATCGGGATGCGAAAACCCGGAATGCCCAGTTTCTCCAAAGTCGGCGGCACGTATTCCGGCACCAGCCCGAGATCTTCGGCCACGACTACGGTTTCTCCCGCGGCATCCTGTATCATGCGCAACAACTCCTCACCTTGGGCCTGATTAACGGCTTTATGTTCGTGCGTGTCGTCTGGGAATTGCTTGAAGCCCGGCAATCGTCCACCCGTGCGCTCCGCCGCCTCCGTCTCGCTGAGCGGCAGAAACTCGGCGTTGCGATCCGGCGTCCACGGAAACGAGTAAATGCGAAACAATCCCAGCACATGATCAATGCGGAAGAGATGAAATACTTTCTGGATGTTGCGCACGCGCACACGCCACCAATCGAAGTTATGCCGGCGCAATTCTTCCCACCGGTAGTTCGGAATGCCCCAATTCTGTCCCCACTTTTCAGTGAACGGATCAACCTTGAACGTCTTTTCTGGTGGCGCGCCACCGCTCCAATCGAGATCGAAAAAGGAGCGATTCGCCCACACGTCCGCGCTGTAGCGCCCCACCCCGAACGGAATGTCGCCCATCAGGTACACCTGCTTTTTCGTCGCGTAGGCTTTGATTTCTTCCCACTGCGAAAAGCCGAGCCATTGGACGTACGCAAAAAAGAGCTGACGCCGCCCCAGTTCCTCCCGGCGCGCTTCCGGCAGCGACAACAACCACGTCCGCGCGCGGCGCGGGCCTTGATGTTCACTCGGCCACCGATCCCACGCCGGCGAATTGGCATTCAATTCCATCAACACCCGAAACAAAGCGTAATCAGACAGCCAATCCGCATTCTCCAGCAGGAAGGCGCGAAACATCGCGGCGCGTTTCGTCTCCGCATTGAAGTGTTTTTCCAGAAATGCCGCGAACGCTGCAACGAGCAATTCCTGTTTCAACTCCTTCACGCGTGGATAATTCACCGCCCCTTCCCGCAACCCGTTGACGCGGCGCGCCGTGGCGATCGCCTTGAAGTTATCCGCCGTCAAATCCGGCACCGTCTTGGGGCTCAACGCCAGCGTCGTCGGTTCAATCGCCAGCGAACTGATGGCATTGTAGGGCGAGTTGTCGTCGCTGGTTTCGTTGATGGGCAACGTCTGAAAAATGTTCAACCCGTGCCGCGCGCACCAATCAATCATCTGCCGCACGCCGTCGGTGTCGCCCACCCCAAGATCATTTTCTGTGCGGATGGCGAAAACGGGTTCGAGAATACCAACCAGAGATTGCGCGGGACTGAGTTTCATTTGGCAGCGCATGGTGACAAAAGCCTACCGCGAATCAAAGCGCACAAAAATGCGGTTGCCCGACCACCCTTTTGTCGCCTTCACGTGACCTCTTTCGCTAAGCAACACGTTCATTTAACCTCCAAGCCGTCAGCTATTTGACACAACGTGTTCGCGGGTCTAGGTTTTGCGCAGACAAATTCAGGCGCTCTCGTTAAGACACCGATGTTCGCGCCAATCGTTTTGGGGCGGCGCACGCGGGAACTATCCAGGAACTGAAGGTCTTGCCGAACTGCCTGCACAAGTGAACTGCCGACAAATTCGGACCTGCTATGAATGCCATCGTGCGAATTCTATTCGTCGAAGATTCCGAGGACCAAGTCTCCTTGGCAGTGGACCACTTGTCGGCACATGGCTTTGATCTGGTTTACGAGCGCGTCGAGACGGCGCAGGACCTGGCGACCGCACTGCGACAAAAAATTTGGGATGCCGTCATCAGTGACTACTCAATGCCCAATTTCAGCGGCGCCGCCGCGCTGAAGATCTTCCAGGAGTCGCGCCTCGATATTCCCTTCATCTGTTTCTCCGGCAGTCTGGGCGAAGACCGCGCCGTCGAAATGATGCGCGCTGGCGCCCACGATTACATCGTGAAGGCCAATCTGGAGCGATTGGCCCCGAGCATTTCGCGCGAATTACAAGCCGCCCAGGCGCGCCGCGAACACCGGCGTATGCAAAACGCCGCCGCGCACCTCGCCGCCGTGGTCGAATCGTCCGACGACGCCATCATCAGCAAAACTCTGACCGGTGTCGTCTTAACCTGGAACAAAGCCGCGGAACGTATCTACGGCTATACCGCCGACGAAATTATTGGCCAATCTGTCGGCGTGTTGCTGCCGCCCGGCCGCGCCACCGAGTTCAATGACGCGCTGGATTGCATTCGACAAGGCAATCATGTCACCCGCTTTGAAACAATTCGCCGCCGCAAAGACGGCTCGCCCGTGGAAGTGTCTATCACCATGTCGCCCATTCTCGGACCGGAAGGCGAAATCATCGGCGCTTCCACCATCACGCGCGACATCACCGAACGGCGCAAGGAAGAAGCCGAGCGCTTGAAACTGATTGAAGATCTCACCCAGGCGTTAGCGCAGGCGAAAACCCTGCGGAGCCTTCTGCCCATTTGCGCGTCCTGCAAAAAAATTCGCGATGACCACGGCTACTGGCAACAGTTGGAGGTTTACTTCCAGCAGCACGAACAAATCGACTTCTCGCATGGTCTGTGTCCCGAATGCGCCAGTCGGCTTTATCCGGAATTCGCCAATCGCATCGCTGAGAAGTTAAGCGCACAAAGCTCGAAACCCAAAATCAACGGCACACATCCGACGCCGCCAAAAACCAATTCCGAGCCCCAAAAGCAAAACGGCTCAGCCGAGAATTCTTGATCGCCGGCTCCGGTGGCTGCCGGGCTACCGGCTTTACGGTTTCGATAACGCCGCCCCGTTGCTCCGATGGCGCCGCCCCTGTCGCCAGCCGCAAATCAGCCAGAACGCCAACAACCCGAGCGCCGCGCCCAAGCTGTCGATGCCCACATCCCACAACGAGCCTTGCCGCCCTGGCACGATGGTTTGATACCATTCATCACACATCGCGAACACCAGCGCCCCGCCCCACGCACAAGCCACGCAACGCCGCGACCAACCGTCGCTGTCTTGCCAGAAGGTCCCCCGAAACGCGCGCCACAACAGCAGCGCCAGAATCCCGAACTCCGTCAGATGCGCACATTTGCGCGCCACCAGAACCACGCCCCAAATGACATCATCCGACAAATCCGGAAACAACCAACGCAAGAACGGTTCAATGATCCGCGAAGACCGCGCCACGGATTTGGTGTCCCCCGACGCGGTGAAAATCAACGAACCCCACAACGCGACCGGCAACCAGTATTTCAGAAAAAACCGAAGCTTCGACACGCCGCATAGAAAGCCTGCTCCGCCCGCCTCACGCAATGCAAAAGCATCGGTGAATAACTCGTGGCACAAATCCTTTGACGCCCCCCGCCAAGTTCCCTAGTTATGACTCGTCTGTTAACCAAGGAATAACCAGGACAAACTCACATTCACATGAGCACACCAGCCAGCAATTCCAAGAACACCCTCGGTTCCGATGTGGAAATCAAGGGCCAACTCAAATTCACCGGGGAACTCACCTTTGAAGGCAAGTTGGAAGGCGAGATCAACACCGACGGCACGCTGAACCTCGGCGACAGCGCCGTCATCAACGGCAACATTGACGCGCAATCCGTCGTCGTGCGCGGCAAAGTCAACGGCAACATCACTGCCAAAGAGAAAATCGACATCAAAGCCAAAGCCGAACTCTTCGGCGACATCAAAGCCACCAAACTGGTCATCGAAGAAGGTGTCACCTTCGTCGGCAAAACCGACGTCAACCCCAACAAACTTTCTCCCACCGCCTCCGCCAATCGCGCTGCGGAATCAACCAAATCCGCTGATGCAGCCAAATCCAGCGACGCCCTGAAATTCACCGGACGTTAAACCTGCGTCCGGACCAAATCCAAGCTGAATGCCTGCCCGCAAGCCGGCTAAAGTCCAGCTCGCTTGTCCGCACTGCGGCAACAAACAGGCCGAGCCGCCCTCGGCTATTTCCTCCGTTTGCAAAAAATGCGGGCAACACTTCCAGGTCCAGGAAGTGTTGCATCCCGCCCCCAAAGCCGAAGTCCGCGGTCCGGCCCAGCGCCGCATCACTTGTTTCGAATGCCGGGCCGAACTCGACGTCGCCGTCAGCGCCGAGTCCACCATGTGCAAGAAGTGCAGCCGTTACGTGGACCTCAAGGATTACCGCATCACCGCCGCTGTCTCCAAAAACTTCAAAACCAAAGGCGACTTCGTCATCGAACCCAAGGGCTATGTCTTCAACACCGAAGCCGTCGTCGGCCACGCCACCATCAAAGGCCGGTTGCTCGGTAAAATCGTTGCCGAGCAATCCCTGACCATCTATTCCACCGCCGAAATCAAAGGCAGTTTCCAAACCGCGCGCCTCATCATCCCCGAGGGCAATCATTTTGGCTGGACCCAACCCTTGCAAGTGGACACCGCCGAAATTGCCGGGGAACTCGTCGCCGCGCTGCACGCCACCGGCACCGTCACCGTGAAAGCCACCGCACGTCTCTTCGGCAATCTCACCGCGCGCCATTGCGTCGTCGAACCCGGCGCGGTGATCGTCGGTCAACTCCGCATCGGCGACCAGAAATCACGCGACACTTTGCTCTGACAACTGCGCTCGTTGCCTTGGCCGTCAGCCGCCGACAATGGCCCGCAACGGTCAAAAATTCCCGTTGCCTGCCCTGCCCCGCCGTGCTACCCACGACTTATGACCACCAACAAATTCTCCCTCCCGACGTTGGGCGTTGTTCTGCTAAGCCTGCTGGCCGCCACCGCCCGCGAATTTCCCGATGCCTGGTTTTGGGATTCCAAAGCGGAACACCGCGACAATCACGTTGCCCTCGAAGGTAAACCCATGCCTTCCCTCGCCGGACTTAGCGAGTGGCTCAACGGCACGGTTACTTCCGCCGACATCAAAGGCAAAGTCGTCGTCGTGGACTTTTACGCCACGTGGTGCGGCCCGTGCATGGCCGCCATCCCGAAAAACCACAAATTGCTCGCGGACTACAAAACCAAGGGCCTGGTGCTGTTCGGCGTTTGCACCTCGTCCCGCGGTCAGGACAAATACGCCAGCAACGCCAAACAACACGACATCACTTATCCCATCGCCCGCGATGCCCAACAGGAAGTCGCCAAGAGATGGGCCGTCCATTATTACCCCACCTACGCCGTTATTGACCGCAAAGGCGTCGTGCGTGCCATCGGCCTGAAACCCGGCAACGTTGAAGCCGTCGTCAAAAAACTGCTCGATGAGCCCGCGTCATAGCCATTCCGCTACGCCAGACGCCGCGCGAAGAACGCAGTCTGCGAGTGACGTTGGCGCCAAGGATTCTCCTAGTTCAGAAAACTCGCATCCGACCCGATAAATCCCCTACAAGGAGTCGATGTGGTGTTGGGTTGGGGAAAAGGTCCGGCGGCAACGCCGGACCTTTTGCTTTCTCAACGGCAGTCGGCAAACTCGGGCTGCGTAACCATCAACACAGCAACAAGACTACTGCCCGTGACTGATTCTCAGAATCCTGCCGTCCGCCTTGGAAATTTCCGCTTCGGCCACCCCGCCCAGCACGCCCGGCGGCAATGACCCTGTGACCCGCCAAATCCCATTGGTCAAGCGCGCCCGGTAAGGTTGTTCGGCGGCAATCTTCTCGGCTCCGTAGATCGGCTCCCACACCGCGACCGCGATCTTGATCGCCACCTCCGACGTCGGGACAAATCCATCCTTGGGCTTAAAACTCCCGACGTCACGCTCAGCCGCCATGACCAAAACAATTCCGCCAACCACAAACCCGAAAATTCCCACGAGAATTGAAGCAAGATGTTTTTTCATCCGGGTTAGACGGCCAAGCGAATGAAACGCTCCATAATAATTCGCACCCCGCTCAACTCACAACTCCGATTGCAACCACGGATGAACACCGATCAACACTCAGTCGCCACAAAAACTCACAAGAGCCGCAAAACCACCTCGGGCTATCGAAGACACGTCCGACGCGAATGGCACGAATTAACACCAATTTTAAAACCCTAGATGTAAGCATTCGTGCCGCGATATCCGTCTCCATTCGCGACAATTAGCGCAATTCGCGTCGAACGTTTCCACAACCCGCCCCAAATCTCGAACAATTAAAACGAGATTTATTTACCACTATTCGATAATCATATATTGACAAACGATAAATCCGCATTAAAAGCTGGAAGGGTAAATTGAATCACCTATGAAAAAAGGTTCCGCCATATTTCTACAAGTCGTCATCGTGCTGATTGGCCTTGGCGCATTGGCCTTCATGCTCGGGATGCCTCACCGCGAGGGCCAGAACGCGACTGCCACGGTCTTCGAAATCTATTTCAAAGACCCGTTTCTCGCGTATGCGTACGTCGCGTCCATCGCATTTTTCACGGCGCTCTATCAAGCGTTCAAAGTCCTGGGCTTTGCCAAACGAAACAAAGTCTTCTCGCCCGAGGCAGTGAAAGCGCTGCGAACGATCAAATACTGCGCGCTGGCCATCATCGGCTTTGTGGTGGTCAGCGTGGTCTTTATGTTTCATGGCGACCCGGAAGACCGGCCGCCGGGAGTCATGATGCGCCTCATCGTCACGTTTGGCTCAGTCATCGTGGCTACGGCAGCGGCGGTGTTTGAACGAGTGTTGCAAAATGCCGTGGACTTGAAGTCCGAAAACGACCTGACGGTGTAAGGAGAGCGCCATGGCAATCATCATCAACATTGACGTCATGCTGGCCAAGCGGAAGATGAGCGTGACCGAACTGGCCGAGCAAGTTGGCATCACCATGGCCAACATCTCCGTGCTGAAAAATGGCAAAGCGAAAGCCATCCGCTTTTCAACTTTGGAAGCCGTCTGCCAGGCATTGGACTGTCAGCCGGGAGATATTTTGGAATACAAAAAGTAGTTCCGCAGGCCGACGGGGTGAGACGTGAATTCCGCGAATTGACACTAATTCAATGGCATCGGTAGGGACATTCGCGCCGCGATGTCCGTCCCTAATTCGCGCCAAATCGTTTCCAAAAGCCGTCTGGCCAAACGGGAGAAGCGCGACCAAACCATTCGGGGCGCTTCATCCCCAGCGACGACAAACTGCGGTTGCACCACGATCACAAAACCCGCAGGCACACGCTGATTCAACTCCGCCAAATGATTCGACCAAACGTTCCGTTCCTCCGCGCGCAACACGGCAACGCTCAGGAGGAATAAAAGCGCAACCAAGCAATGGAACAATTGTTGCCGATGGAGAGTGCCGGTGGGTTCGGTTTCCATGTAATCGCAATATTGGAGATCAAGATAAATCCAATAACTTCTTCCGCCAATTCTGCACACTCGTTGCATCAAAACGCTCGCCCTCGAACACAATCTGCTTCACGGTTTTCCTTCCGGTGCTTTCGCGTTTAAGATAGGCAGTCACATCCATCCAGCGGATTTCGCCATCCGATGTACGAATAACCAACATCACTGGATAAGCTTGCTGTTGCCAGTAGCCGGCCCAGCGTGAATTGCTAATTTGAAAGACCCGCTCAAAGGCTTCTGTTCCTTCACGACGGCGCTTTCTGAGATATGAGTCGCCGGACTTGAGTTGCATATACAACCGCCTCCCAGTAGCACGGCCTTGGTTGTCTTTGAATTCGATTTCTCCATCAATTCCGTGATCGCTGTTCGTGTAGCCGCGATAAATTTGTCCGGCTTCCGCTACAATTGCAAAGGTGTGACCAACAAGAATCAATTCTCGGCTTTCGTTATCGATCACAACCTGTGCATCGGCTTCAAGTTTGCGCGCTTCAACAGTGGACTCCGGAGAGTGGAATTTTTCTTCAAGCACATCACGGAGCAAGATCGGTTTGCCGCAATCAGAGCAGAACACTTTTCCCTTGCCACCAGAAGCCAATGCCTTGTCGATTTTCGGTTGGTCAGAAAAAGTCTGGCCGAAAGCGTCACACTTCTTGTTCGCACAACTGTAGTTCCTTAGGCGAAAGACATTCTTTGCGTGGCTGATTAGGTGATCATGAATGTATCGAAGAAACACAACTCGAGAGTTCGTATCCACATCCGGTTCGAAATAGACCTCCAATCGCGAAGTCCCTTCACCTTCTCTTAGCAACGTAAAGCCTAGTTTGGCTCCAGTTTGTGTCTTAAAGTCCGCTGCCGAATTCCAGAGCTCCGTACTCTGAAATGCCACCGTGTGGTGCAGTCGCACCACAAGCGTTGCATAGATGTCGTCTGCAGGGCCATCGAAGCGATAAGTCACCAATACGTTGGGGTGACTTGGCTGTTCCTTCCGCTCGCGGCGGAAATAGCTCGGAAACGTCAGCATTGCCGAGCCATCGGTCGGCTGTCGCAAACACCACGCCCGGCTGATGAATGTCTCCAGCAGCGTACGCAACACCACCGTCTCGTCCTCGTTCGACACCCGGCGCGATGATTACCGCCGTCGCTGCGCTTGGGCGCGTCGAGCCGCTATCGGTGGCGGGAAGATACGGCGTGAGGCTGGGTTTGTGGATGTTGGAGAGGACGCGTTCGCCGTTGACGATGCGGACGACCTCGGCGCCGGTTTTGCCTTCCGAGCCGGGTGCGCCATCGGGCCAGAGGAGAATTTCTGCGCCGGGTTCAACAGCAGTGGCGGTGCAGATGGCGAGCAGCACGAATGCAGCGGAGAGGGATTGCCAGATCAATCTGCGACGGTCATAGACCGCCGCTACAACGAAAACTGGTTCTCGAGTTTTCACGAAATCTGATTGCCAAGGAGATTGAATACGCCTCTGAGTCGCCCGGGTTTTACTGCGGCGAAAAGAACAGATAACCCCAACTCGGTCAAGGGCGTTCGCCGCATTGAATTAGGGCGGACCGCCCCACCAGCAGGCGTTTTTCCCATGAAAGTGAGGAATT
The DNA here is from genome assembly GCA_964553795.1 of uncultured Bifidobacterium sp. Lineage (GTDB taxonomy): Bacteria > Verrucomicrobiota > Verrucomicrobiia > Limisphaerales > JADLHS01 > JADLHS01. The sequence goes on from CAZKMR010000020.1 coordinate 60,172, forward strand.
GTGTCCCCCC
>CAZKMR010000021.1:0-31465 GCA_964553795.1 uncultured Bifidobacterium sp.
TCCTCGATGAAGATGCGTTCCAACGTGCGGTAATGCAGTTCGTCGAGCAGGTTCTTCTCACGTAATTCGAGTTCGCGCTTGAGAATGGCGACGAGTTGATCCGTGTTCTCGCGCAACACTTCGCTCACGGTCAGCTCGACCGGTCGATTGTCTTTGATGACCACGATGCGACTCGAAATCGTCACTTCGCAACCGGTGAACGCGTAGAGCGCATCAATCAGCTTTTCCGGATCAACACCCGACGGACATTTGATTTCAATCTCAACGTCTTCCGAGGTGAAATCGTTGACGGACTTCACCTTCAACTTGCCCTTGCGCACTGCGTCTTCGATGGACGCGATGAGCGATTCGGTGGTCGTGCCCGGCGGAATCTCTTTGATGACGACGGTGGAATCGTCCTTCACCTTGATCTTGGCGCGAACTTTGACCGAGCCTTTGCCGTCCTGATAATCGCGCGCATCCATCAAGCCGCCGGTCTGAAAATCCGGCAGACACTTGAACGGCTGTTTCTTGAGAATGGCGATCTGCGCTTCGAGCAGTTCCGGAAAATTGTGCGGCAGGATTCGGGCACTCAAACCGACCGCGATGCCTTCCGTGCCAAGCATCAGCGTGAGCGGCAATTTGCACGGCAACGTCACCGGTTCTTTGTTCCGCCCGTCGTAACTCGGAACAAATTCCGTGATGGAATCATTGAAAACTTCCGTGCGCGCGAGTTCGGTCAGGCGACATTCGATGTAACGCGGCGCGGCGGCCGGATCGCCGGTGAAAATGTTGCCGAAGTTTCCCTGGCCTTCGATGAGATAGCGCTTGTTCGCCAGCACCACGAGCGCGTCGCCAATGGAAGCGTCGCCATGCGGATGATATTGCATCGTGTGCCCGACGACATTGGCGACCTTGATGAAACGTCCGTCATCTTTCTCGTGCAACGCCCAGAGAATGCGCCGCTGCACCGGCTTCAAACCGTCCGCGAGATTGGGAATCGCGCGATCCCGAATAACGTAACTCGCATAATCGAGAAACCCGCGATCCACCCGCGTGTGCAATCCGGCGTTGAGCTGTTTCGGATCAAACGGCTTGTGCGTAATGCCTTCGACTTGTTCAGCGACGACATGCTGTTCGCCATCGCCATTCGCGGCGGCAGCTTTCTTCGCGGGCTTGGCTGCGCCCGCGGCTTTCTGCCCTTCAATAGGCAATTCCGGCTGATCCGATTCTTTTTTGCGCTTTCCAGAACTCATGAGCGGCGCGCATTAAGCAATAGAACGCTCGTTATGGCAAGAATTCAGCCCGCGTTTGTAGCGGCAAGCATCCGTGCTTGCCGTAGAGCCGGGCTTCCCAGCCCGGCGGAAGAAGCCTTTCGCAAATCTAATACGTGGAATAATTCGCGAGCCATTGCAACCGCGATGTTTTTTCCGGGCGGCAAGGATGCACGCCCTCTGCGTCAGGCCGGGAGGCCCGACGTTACCGCCGACTCATGAGCGGCGTGGCTTTGAAGTACAAACGAGCTGGCCTGCCCGCGCCGGAGAGAACGTTGGCACGAACAGACCAGTCGCAAGCCGCCAGCGCCCCCGGTGGCGGCTCAAGTTGCCCGCCGATTACGGCGAAAAGTGACAATGCGCCCGCACCGCGACCGGGATGGAGTCCCGACCGATTTCTGAGTTGGTTAAGCCGCTCCTTGTCATGCACCCATGATTGCTCATGGACGGCTTACCTTAATGCGTCGCGACTGGAGCGCAATTAGGTCGTGCCGGGTTTCGCCACCGGGTCAGTCCCGGGGCGCGGTCCGCGGAAGCATCGTGCCAAACAAAAACCCTTCGCAAGCATGGCTCGCGAAGGGTGAGACTGCGTAAGAGAAAATTAAGGCTTGTCCATTTCGCCCAGTGGCCGAATCCAGATGTTGCGGAAGCGCACCAGATCGCCGTGATCCTGTAAGGCGATCGGACCGCGTGAGGATTTCGTGCCGTCGTAGCTGGTGTTTTCCTTGTGGCGGCACGGCCCGAGAAATTCGCGGCGATGTTGCAGCACCACACCGTTGACGATGACGGTCACGGCGGCTTTCTTGATTAATTTGCCGTCCGCATCCCAGCGCGGGGCTTCGAAAATGACGTCGTAGCTCTGCCATTCGCCCGGTTTCTTCGCCGGATTGGCCAAGGGCGCGTATTGACCATACATGGCGCCCAACTGTCCGTCCGGATACGTGATGTTTTGATAACAATCCAACACCTGCACCTCGTATTGGCCGAGCAGGAAAATGCCGCTGTTGCCGCGGCCCTGACTGTTGCCTTTGACGACTTCCGGCGCCGCAAACTCAACGTGCAATTGAAAATCCTCGAACTCTTCCTTCGTGCGGATGTTGCCGGCTTTGGGCGTCACTTCCAGATAGCCATCCTGCACTTTCCACTTTGCGGGTCCACCGTTGCCGGTCTGCCATTTCGACAGATCTTTCCCGTCAAACAGCACCGTGGCATCCGATGGCGCGCCCGCGTTGTGACTGAACGTCGCCGCCGGCGTGACGATGCGCGGTTGCGGGCGATTGGGATCGTGAACGTGCCATTTCTGGCCGGGAATAATGGGAGTGTCCGTGTAGCCAACGGGCGAATCCGCCGTGAAACCTTGGAAGCAGGAAATCGCGCCGCCGCAAACCACCAGGGCGCCGCAGAGAAAAAGGGACTTTTGCATGACGGCAATTCTCTTCAGCTGCGGCAAAATTGCAACTGACAAAACGGCGGGCCGACTTAGCGCGGTTTGAGCGGGAATTGAATCGAAATGGTCGTGCCGTGGCCGAGGCGCGATTGGATGTCCAATTCGCCGCCGTGCGTTTCAATCGTGCGTGCGACGATGGCGAGGCCCAGCCCCGTGCCTTTGGGTTTGGTGGTATTGAGCACCGAGCGAAAGGCGCGGGAGCATTGTTCCTCGCTCATACCTGCGCCGGTATCTTGAAATTCCACGATGACACAATCCGGCTGATGCTTGGCCGCTCCGCGAACAAAACGGGTGGAAACCGTCAACGAACCGCCGGTGGGCATCGCCTCCGAGGCATTAAGAATCAGGTTCAGGAACGATTGCTCCAATTGCATGGCGTCGCCCAGGACGTTCGGCAGGTCTTCCTGAAGTTCGCGGTGCAAGTGCACGCCTTGATTCGACAGTTTATGGCGCACCAACAGGCAAAGTTCCTCGATGACGGCATTGAGGTTGACGGGCACGAGTTGCGGTTCCGTGGTGCGGGCAAAATCCAGAATCCGCTCGACGATGCGATTCAGCAGCTCGATTTTCTCGCCCATCAAGCGCGCGTCTTCGGCGCGCGGATCGGAGTCGGGGAAACGCAAATCCAGCGAGTGATACAACATCTTCATCACCGTGAGTGGATTGCGGATTTCGTGTGCCACTTCGGCGGCCAACAAGCCGAGCGCGGAAAGTTTTTCGTTCTGCCGCATTTGTTCCTCGGCATCCACGAGCCGCTCGTAGAGCCGGGCTTTTTCGATGGCGATGGCGGACAATTCCGCGAACGCGGCCAGAATGCGGATTTCTTCGTTGGAAAACTTGTACGGCGCAGAAGTGTAGATATTGAGCGTGCCAATGGCTTCCCCGGAGAATAACAACGGCGCGCTCAACAGGGAGACGAGGCCTTCCTGCCGGGCGATCTCCACGTTCTGATAACGCGCGGACGTTTGCACGTTGTCCACTTGGATCGGCTTTTTGCGGCGCACCACTGCACCGAGCAAACTTTCCGCCACGCTCAAGCGCGGCTTGCGGAGATAGGTTTCACCCGCGCCATGACTGGCGCGCAGGTCGAGCCACGAGCGCGAATCGTCGAGCATGAGCAGGGAACACATCTTGGCCTGCATCAGTTCGGCGGCGTTGCGGGTGATGGTTTGCAACACCTCGTCCAGATTGAGCGCGGAATTGATGGTGCGACTGACGCTGGCCAGCGATTCGAGCAAACGCGCTTTGAGACGCAATTGTTCGTAGAGCCAGGTATTTTGAATCACGCGGGCGGCCTGCGCGGCAAGTGATTCGAGTAATTCCTGATCGTCTTCGGTGAACGCGTTGAGCCGGTCGGAATCCACGTTGAGCACGCCGCGCACGCGGCCGTCCACTTCGAGCGGCACGGCCAATTCCGAGCGCACTTCCGAGCGGAGCATGATGTAGCGTTTATCGTCCGCCACGTCACCGACGAGCGCGGGCTTGCCCGTTTGGGCGACCCAGCCGGTGAGCCCTTCGCCAAGCTTGAGTTTCAAACCCTGCGCGCCGGTCGGCAGTCCTTGCGACGCCTGAATTTCCAAAAAGCCGGTCGTGGGATTGATGAGAACGACGGAACAACTCGAAGCATTCATCAGGCGCGCGGCTTCGCGCGCGATCAACGACAACGCGGGCTGTGGTTCGAGCGTGGAGTGAATCACGCTGCCCACCTGATAGAGCAGCTTTAGCCGCTCGTATTTGGCCTTAAGTTTGGCGAGTTCGCTCATGGTTCGTCATCCGCTTGCTGAACTAGCGCACGCGTCCAGTTAACCAAATGCCGGTCAGCGCAAAAAGAATGTTGGGCAACCAGCCGGCCAGCCAGCCGGGAACGTAGCCCGCCGTGCCGACGGCCAGACTGATTTCCAGCAGCGCGAAGTACGCGAGACAAATGACGATGCTGCCCGCGACGCCAGCAAAGACGTTGCGCCGGCCTGACGCCGCGCCGAACGGCAGCGCGATCAGCACCACGACGAGACATTTCCACGGCCCGGCGATGCGCGCGTGCAATTTGGTGTCCAACAGGCTGCGCATGCCCGGCGGCGGTTCGGGATGCAGCGCGAGATAATTCCAGATTTCGCGGAGCGAGATTTCGGTGCGATGCCGTTTCTTGAGCGACGCCTGCTGTTTGCTGATGGCCACTTCGCTGCGAATTTCCTCCGGAGTTTCCGTCAGGTCGGGCCGCGCCAACACGGCTTCCTGCAAGGTCGGGATGGGTTCAGCGTTCGGGCCGGGCGCGGTGCGAAATTCGCGCACATTGTAAAACATCCAGACGTCGTTGCTGCGAACGGCCCGACTCGCGTAAAACTGAAGTTGCGAACCATCTTTGAGCTTGGACACGATGACCGGGTTGGTCATTTCCATGGTTTCCGTGTTCAATGAGACGATGGTCCAGATGCGGCCGTCCCGCGCGTTGACGAAGCCGAGGTTTTGGACGATGTGCTGGTTGAAGAGTGCGGGTGACCCTTGGGCGCGGCGCGCCATGATGAGTTCAGCGCGTTCACCCGCATCGGCGGCCCAACGTTCATTCACATAAAACAACGCCAGACTCGCCAGGAAACCGACGCCGAGATACGGCCTGGCCAGACGCCACAAACCAATTCCCGCCGCGCGCATGGCGGTGATTTCGTTGTGCCGGGCGTGTTGCGTGAGCGCATACAACAAGGCCAGCAACAGGGCGATGGGCAGAACGATGACGACCAGCTCGGGCGCTTTGATCAGGTAATATTCCCCGATGTCCCAGGGTTTAAGTTGTGCGGATTGAAAGTCGCCAATTTTGTCGAACAGATCCGAAGAAATCCAAACGACGAGGAAGCCGCCGAGACAATAGGCAAACGGCAACAGCAACTCGCGCAACAGATAGCGGTCCAACAAACGCATCGCCGGGAGGCTAATCTGCGCGCGCGCTTCCCAGCAAGCTTGCGGAAACGAAAAGGGCGGCCCGCAGGCCGCCCGGAGAGTGCGTTCGGCGCGTCACGCCGGCGTGAGTTGCCCCTTCATGATGGCGTCGTAACCTTGCGATTCGAGTTCGAGGGCGAGCTCTTTGCCACCGGATTTGACGATGCGCCCATCGGCCATCACATGCACGTGATCCGGGATGATGTAGTTGAGCAAGCGTTGGTAGTGCGTGATGACCAGTTGCGCGCCGTCGGGGCGTCTCAACTTGTTCACGCCGCTGGCCACAACTTTCAGCGCGTCAATGTCGAGGCCGGAATCGGTTTCATCGAGAATGGCCAGTTTAGGTTCGAGCACGGCCATCTGGAAAATCTCCGCGCGCTTCTTTTCGCCGCCGGAAAAGCCTTCGTTCACCGAGCGCTTGAGCAAATCTTCGCGGAGATCGAGCAACTTCATTTTCTCTTTGACCAGTGAGAGAAATTCGATCGCGTCGAGTTCGGATTCGCCTTTGTGCTTGCGGATTTCATTCAATGCCGCCTTGAGAAAGTACGTGCTGTTCACGCCGGGGATTTCCACCGGATATTGAAACGCGAGAAACACGCCTTCGCGGGCGCGCTCCTCGGGATCGAGTTCCAGCAAATCCTGGCCGAGATACTTCACGCTGCCGGCGGTCACATCGTAGCCCTCGCGACCGGCGAGAATGGCGGCGAGCGTGCTCTTGCCGCTGCCATTGAGGCCCATCAACGCGTGAACTTCGCCGGGATAAATCGTCAGGGTCAGTCCTTTGAGGATTTGCTTGTTCTCCACACCCGCGTGGAGATTGTTAATTTCAAGGATAGGTTGCTTGCTCATGGTCTAAATTTTAACCGACACTGCCTTCGAGACTCACCCCGAGAAGTTTCTGTGCCTCTACTGCAAACTCCATCGGCAACTCCTTGAAGACTTCCTTGCAGAAGCCGTTCACGATCATGTTCACCGCATCCTGCGTTTCAATGCCGCGTTGGTTGCAGTAGAAGATCTGGTCTTCGCCGATCTTTGATGTCGTCGCTTCGTGCTCCACACTCGAAGTCGTGTTCTTCACTTCGATGTACGGGAACGTGTGCGCCCCGCATTTGGCGCCGATCAACATCGAGTCGCACTGCGAGAAGTTGCGCGAGTTCGCCGCGCTCTTGCGAATCTCCACCAACCCGCGATAGCTGTTCTGCCCGCGCCCGGCGGAGATGCCTTTTGACACGATCGTGCTGCTCGTGTTCTTGCCGATGTGAATCATTTTCGTGCCCGTGTCAGCCTGCTGTCTGTTGTTCACCACGGCCACGGAATAAAACTCACCCTTGGAATTGTCGCCGAGCAAAATACAGCTCGGATACTTCCACGTAATCGCCGAGCCGGTTTCCACCTGCGTCCAGGTGATGCGCGAGTTCTTGCCTTTGCAAAGACCGCGCTTGGTCACGAAGTTGTAGATGCCGCCGCGCCCTTCTGCGTCGCCCGGATACCAGTTTTGCACGGTGCTGTATTTGATTTCGGCGTTGTCGAGCGCGACGAGTTCCACGACTGCCGCGTGCAATTGATTTTCATCCCGCATCGGTGCGGTGCAACCTTCGAGATAGCTGACGCTCGCGCCTTCTTCGGCCACGATGAGCGTGCGTTCGAACTGACCCGACTTGGCCGCGTTGATGCGGAAATACGTCGAGAGTTCCATCGGACAACGGACCCCCTTTGGGATGTAAACGAACGAGCCATCGCTGAATACGGCGCTGTTGAGCGACGCGTAAAAGTTGTCGGTGTAAGGCACGACCGAGCCGATGTATTTCTTTACCAGGTCGGGATGCTCGCGAATCGCCTCGCTCATCGAGCAAAAGATGATGCCCTTGGCGGCGAGTTGATCGCGATACGTTGTGCCGACGCTCACGCTATCAAACACTGCGTCCACAGCGACGCCGGCTAAACGCTCGCGCTCGCGCAACGGAATGCCGAGTTTTTCGTAGGTTTCGAGTAATTTCGGATCCACTTCGTCGAGGCTCTTCGGGCCTTCGGACTGCGACTTGGGCGCGACGTAATAGGTGATGTCTTGAAAATCCACCGACGGATACTTCACGAACTGCCACGTTGGCTCTTTCATCGTCTGCCAGTGGCGGAAGGCTTTGAGTCGCCATTCGGTCATCCACGCGGGCTCTTTCTTTTTGGCGGAAATGAGGCGGACGATGTCCTCGTTCAATCCGGGCGGCGCGGACTCGGTTTCCACGTCGGTGATAAAGCCGTATTTGTATTCCTGTTTGACCAGGCTCTCGATTTCGGTCGCTGTACTCATGAGAAATTATTTTTGTTTGCGCGCGCACTCGGCGCAACGGCCATGCGCGGCGATGTCGTAATGATCCACTTGAAACCCTTTGGGCTTGGGCATCATCGCCCCGTCCGCGGGCATCGGCACGTCGAACACTTCACCGCAGGCATCGCAGTGATAATGCGCGTGCTCTTCCATGTTGGGACAAAACCGCGCCGCACCGCGTTCCAATTGCACCTGCCGCGCCAGACCGCAGGCCACCAAGGCATCCAGACAGTTGTACACCGTCGCGTGTGAAATTTCCGGCATCGCCTTTTTGGCGCGCCGAAAGACTTCCTCGGCGGTGGGATGATCACGCTTGGCCAGCAACACGTCGTAAACGCAACGGCGTTGCGTGGTCAAGCGAAAACCACTCGTGGCCAGGCGTTCGCCCAGCTCGCGCTCGGAATTGTGGTTCGGGTGTTCGGCCGGTTTCATCCGTCAAACCCCAAGTTTAACCGGATGAAGGGGGGAGTCAATGTTTAGAATTATTCTAAATAGAAGTCGCTGGCAAAACGGCCTTGGCCCGGCAAGAAAAGTTACTTTTTGGCCGCAGCGTCTTTTTCCGGCTCAAAGGCCAGCGCTCCGGAATTGATGCAATAACGCAGGCCGGTTGGCTGCGGGCCGTCTTCAAAGACGTGACCCAAATGGCCGCCGCATTTGGCGCAGAGCACTTCGGTGCGTTGCATGAAATGACTGTTATCCTGCGCCTCGGCAATCACCGTTTTGGAAGCCGGGGCATAAAAACTGGGCCAGCCGCAGCCAGAATCGTATTTCGTGTCGGATTCAAACAAGACTTCACCACAACCTGCGCAACGGTACGTGCCTGCTGTTTTCGTATTCCAATACTCACCCGTAAAGGCGCGTTCCGTCCCTTTCTCGCGTAGAATGCGATATTGTTCGGGCGTCAGTTGCGTTTTCCATTCCTCGTCGGTTTTGGTGATTTTGGCGTTCATGGCAGGGGAAGCGGTTTCAGCGGGCGGGTTGACCGCGGCGGGGGCTGCGGTCGGATTGGAATTCGGGGCCGAATTGCAACCAACGATTAGCGCCGTCGTCGCCAGCACGCTCAGGATGAAAAGTGATTTCATAATCGGTCAAAAGAATGTCGGTTCTGGTCTATTGACCCTTACAACGCGAATCGCGTTCGGAAACCAATGTAGAGGCGAACGGCTTATTGCGCCAGCGGCGCGCGTTCGGTGTGCCAGGCCGTGCTTTGCTCGTAGGCGTGAGCAATCTTCAGCATCGATTCCTCCCCGAACGGTTTGCCGAGCAATTGCAAGCCGATCGGCAGCTTCGGCGCTTTCGTGAAACCACACGGCAAACTCACGCCGCAGATGCCGGCGAGATTGCACGAGATGGTGAACACGTCGGAGAGATACATTTGCAGCGGGTCGTCTGACTTCGCGCCAATCTTGAACGCCGCGGTCGGTGACGTCGGCGTCACGATGGCGTCCACTTTCTCAAAAGCCTTCAAGAAGTCCTGACGAATCAGCGTGCGCACTTTCTGGGCCCGCAGGTAATACGCGTCGTAGTAACCGCTGCTCAACACATACGTGCCCAGAATGATGCGGCGTTTTACTTCCGGGCCAAACCCGGCGCCGCGGGTCCGGGAATAAAGTTCAAGCGGATCCGCACCATCCACGCGCGCGCAATAACGGATGCCATCGAAGCGCGCCAGGTTCGCCGAAGCCTCCGCCGGCGCGATGATGTAATACGTGGCGGCCGCGTATTCGGTGTGCGGCAAAGAAATCTCTTCCACGGTCGCGCCTAGAGACTCCAGTTGCTTCACGGCGGCGTCCACGGCGGCTTTCACTTCGGGATCGAGCCCGCCGATCATGTATTCCTTCGGCAAGCCGAGGCGCAAACCTTTGATGTTCCCATCCAATGCCTTCGTGTAATCAGGCACGGGTTGGTTCACGCTGGTGGAATCGCGGTGGTCATGACCACTGATGACATTCAGCAATGTGGCCGTATCGCGAACATCTTTGGTGAACGGTCCGATTTGATCGAGCGATGACGCAAATGCCACCAGACCGTAGCGGGAAACGCGGCCGTAAGTGGGTTTCAAGCCCACACAGCCGCAGAGTGCGGCGGGTTGGCGAATCGAGCCGCCCGTGTCCGTGCCGAGAGTGGCGATGACTTCATCCGCCGCCACCGCCGCGGCCGAGCCGCCGGATGAACCGCCGGGAATGCGTGTTGTGTCCCACGGATTGCGCGTAAGGCCGAATGCGGAGTTTTCCGTCGAACTACCCATGGCAAACTCATCCATGTTCAACCGGCCCAAGATGATTGCACCCGCCGCCTTCAGTTTTTCGATGACGGTGGCGTCGTAAGGTGAAACGAAGTCGCCGAGAATTTTCGAGCCGCAGTTGAGCGGATGATTTTTTACCGCGAGCACGTCTTTGATGCCGATGGGCACGCCGAGCAACGGCCGGTTGGCGTCGCCTTGCGCGATCGCTTTGTCAATCGCGTCCGCTTGAGCCAGCGCATCGGTGGCGTCGTGACTGATGAACGCGTGGATGTCGCCATCCACTTTGGCGACGCGGTCCAGGCAGGCTTGCACGGCTTCGCGCGCGGAAACTTCGCGTTTCGCAATGCGGGCCGTCAGTTGGGAAATCGTCAGTTGATTGAGCATCGTGGGAGGCGGGTTCGAGGGGAATCACTCCACGATTTTCGGAACGACGAACAAGCCGCCGGCTTTTTTCGGCGCGTTGCGAAGCGCTTCCTCGTGCGGCAGGGAAGGTCGCACTTCGTCGGCGCGGGTGACGTTGACGGTGGGCACGGCGTGCGCGGTCGGTTCCACCTGGGCGACATCCACGGATTTGAGTTGCTCGACGAAGCCGATGATGTTGCCGAGCTGCGCGCCCAGTTTTTTTTCTTCTTCGGGCGTGAGCGCGAGTCGGGCGAGGTGCGCCACGTATTTGACATCGAAATCTGTGCCAGCCATGCGCGGAAGTTAGTGGGTTGCCGCTGAAGTTCCAAGTTTCAACTCGGGGCGCGGGCGGCGGGACGGTTTAATCCTCGTCGAATTTGCGTTTAAGCAGGGCTTCCAATTCGGTGACGGCGGCATTGGCATCGGTGCCGTTGGCGTGGACCGTGAGTTTGCTGCCCGGGCCGGCGGCGAGCATCATCAGGCCCATGATGCTTTTGCCGTTCACCGTTTCGCCGTCTTTTTCCACCATGATTTCGCAGGTGTAACGGCTGGCGGTTTTCACAAACATGGCGGCCGGCCGGGCGTGAATGCCCAGCTTGTTTTGCACGATCAACTCTTTGGTAAGCTTTTTTGCGCTCATCAAGACGCGCTGATTCTAGGTCAAGGCGCGGGGGCTGCGCCAATTATTTCTGTTTGCTCGCCGGGCCGGTCATCTGGGCGATCAACCGGTCATTCAATTCCTGCGCCGGGTTGTAGCCGGTGATCGTCAACTTGGCGTGCATGGCGGCTACCTCGATCAAACGCGCGATGTCGCGGCCGGGCCGGACCGGAATGATCATGTGCGGAATCTCAACGCCTAGAATTTGCGTGTACTGTTGTTCCATACCGAGGCGGTCCACGTCCGGCACGTCCTGCCAGGCTTTGAGCGAAATGACGAGGTCCACGCGTTTGTTGGAGCGAATGCTTTTGATGCCGAACATCGCGGCGACGTTGATGATGCCGATGCCGCGCACTTCCATGCGGTCGCGCGTCAACGGCGCGCTCGTGCCGATGACATGTTTGCCGTCTTCCAGATGCACTTTGACGACGTCGTCGGCCACGAGGCTGTAACCGCGTTCGATCAAGGCCAGCACACTCTCGCTTTTGCCGACGCCGCTCTCGCCTTTGATAATCACGCCCACGCCCAGAATGTCCACCATGCTGCCTAATTCCGTGCCGCGCGGGGCAAACATGGATTCCAGCGCCAGCGTCGCCTGGCTGATGAAGTTCATGGTCAACAACGAGGTGCTGAATATCGGGATGTGCGCTTTCACCGCCGCGGTTTTCATCTGGTCATCGGGCTTCAAACTGCGACTGCACACGAGGCAAGGGAGTTTGAAGCGGAACAATTGCTGGAAACAGCCGATGCGTTCGTCGGGAGTCAGCGAGCGGAGGAAAAAGATCTCCGCATTGCCGAGCGCCTGCACGCGTTTGTAGGCGAAATAGCGGGTGAACCCCGCGAGCACCAGGCCGGGGCGGTTGACCGTAGGCTCGATGATTTCGCGACTCAATCCGTTTTCGCCGACGACGAGTTCGAGCTTCAGTTCGTCTTTGTATTCGGTGAAGAATTTATCAACCGTGATAACTTGAGCTTTCATGGCGTGCCGGGCGAGAGCATAGGGCTCTGGGACGCGGATTCAACTGGATTTCCCGTTCAGCCGAGGAGGGAACAACGCCGGAGCGCGGCTCAATGTGCCGGGTCGCCGCCTTTGGCGTCGGGCGACTTATGGTCGTGGTCGTGCTGACAATGGCCGTGATCATGCCCGCAATGGGCGTCATGCTGGTGCGCCGAGCTGCCGCGTTGCCAGCGGCTCAGGACGACGAAGAAGAATCCCGCGAGCAAAAGAAAGGCAATGAGTACGAGCAGTTCCATGATTGATCTTAATTACTCCGCGACTTTAAGCCGAGTTCACGTCACTGTCGAGGTTGGCTTGGAGCGGTGGCCGTTTTCAGGTGCGGCCAGTGGAGTTCTTCGGGCAAAAATCTTGCGTGCCAACGCGCCCGGACTCCGGCTAGCCTGAGCGCGCATGAACATTCAAGTGGCAGTGCTTTGCGATGCGGCAACGGATGACAATGGCAAATTGAATTTGCTGGGAGCATTCGACACGATTTATGCGCGCGAGCTGCCCGCCATTCATCCGCAATGCGCGGTTGCGTTGCGCGTCACATTTTCCAACGAGGACGAAGGCAAACGCCAGTTGAAGTTGAATTTCGTGGATGCCGACGGACGCGCGATCATGCCGCCGATTGAAATTCCCATCGAAGTTTCGTTGCCGGGCGACATGCACTTCGGCACGCGCAATTACATTCTCAACATCCAGCAACTGAAATTCGAAGAACCCGGGTTGTATTCGCTGGACGTGATGTTCGACGAAAAAGTTCAGGCCAGCATTCCGCTGCTGGTGCGGCACATTACCGCGCCGCCGGCTTGAACCGGGGGCTCGTCGCATGACGGAAACTCTGACGCTGGCCCTTTGCATTGGGATTGCGGCTTTGCTGTATTCTTCGGTGGGGCACGCCGGCGCATCGGGTTATCTGGCGGCGATGGCTTTATTTGGTCTCGCGCCAGCCGTGATGAAGCCCACTGCTTTAACCCTGAATTTGGTGGTGGCCACGGTGGGAACAATTCGGTTTGCCACCGCCGGACATTTCGATTGGAAATTGTTCTGGCCGTTCGCGGCGCTGTCGGTGCCGATGGCATTTTTGGGTGGCGCCATGCGTTTGCCGGTGGCCACGTATAAAGTGGTTCTCGGGGGCGTGTTGCTGTTCGCGGCCTGGCGGCTGGTGGTTAACCCGGCGCGTCATGTCGCGGCGCCTCTGAAACCTGTGGTGCTACCGCAGGCGCTCGTGTTCGGAGCCGCACTCGGTTTTTTGTCCGGCTTGACCGGCGTGGGCGGGGGCATTTTCCTCAGTCCGCTGTTGCTGTTTTTGGGTTGGGCCGACATCCGGAAGACGGCGGGCGTCTCGGTGGCATTTATTCTGGTGAATTCGGCGGCGGGACTGCTCGGCCATCTGGCCAGCGTCAAAAACATTCCCGGCGGAATCGTCTGGTGGGCGCCGGCGGCGTTGGTGGGAGGCTGCATCGGGGCGGAATTGGGCAGTCGCCGCCTCGCGCCCGTGACGATGCGCCGCCTGTTGGCTGTCGTGCTGATTGTGGCGGGCGTTAAGATGTTGATGACCCGCTGAGGGTTCTGGCGGGGCAGCGCTTAATCCAATCCACGTTCGGTCAGGTCGTCTTCATCCAGCCCGAGATAATGGCCGAGTTCATGCAGGTAGGTGGTATGGACTTCGCTCCGGAAGCCTTCCTCGTCGCCGGCGGCAAAGTCCCAGAGATTTTCCAGATACAGAATGATTTGCGGCGGGACGGGCGAAGCGCTGTGAAATTCATCGGCAAAGGCCGGCCCGGTGAAAATCCCGAGCGTGTCCGGTTCGATTCCTTCCGCCACAAATTCAGCACTGGGCACCCGTTCGCATGTGATCGGCAAGGCGGCGGCCCGTTCCCGTAATGGCGCGGGCAGGGCTGCCAATGTGGCTTCGACTTCGCGCTGCGCGAGCTGTTTCAGTTTGTCCCAGAGTGGCGTCATGCCGTATGACCGGACTTGCCCGGCGCGGATTTTGTTCTTTGCCCGCGTGAAAGGCGACTCTACCTTGAACCCGTGAATTAACCGGGTAAAGCACAAGTTTGGCGGGTCGAGCGAACCTGCTTCCGGTTCACTTAAACGCTTGTCACAAATATGGCCGACGAAACCAAGCTTTCCAACGGGGACGCGCCCGCGCCGAAGTTGAAGATTTATTTCCTGCCGAATCTGCTGACGGCGGGCAATCTCTTCTGCGGCTTTGTGGCGCTGACCAAGATTGTGGAAGCCGATTTAAGCACCGGCGATTTCACCGACATTAAACTGGCGCTGGCCTTCATTCTCGCGGCGTGCATTTTTGATTTGTTCGATGGACGCGTCGCGCGGATGGGCGGGGTGGAAAGTCCGTTTGGCCGGGAGTTCGATTCTTTGGCGGATCTGGTGTCGTTCGGTGTGGCCCCGGCGTTTCTAGTACATCGCGTGGTGTTGGGCGATGTGTTTCGAGATCATCCGCAAGTCGGTTGGTTCATTGCTTCGATGTACCTGCTGTGCGGCGCCTTTCGGTTGGCCCGTTTTAATTGTCTGGCGACGATGGCTGGTGGCGGCGGGGGCAAGGAGTTTCTTGGCTTTCCAATTCCCTCGGCGGCGGGATTGGTCGGCTCGGTCACGCTGTTGATCATTCATCTGAATGAGAAGGACCGCACGTTGGGCATTTGGAAGTACGTGCCGGCAATTGTGCTGGTGTTCTTGTCCGCGATGATGGTCAGCACGGTGCGCTATCCGAGTTTCAAGACGTTGGGCTTGCGTTCGACCAGCACATTTTTGAAAGCCATTCTCGCGGCGGCGGTGCTCGGCGGTTTGTTGGTGCTGCGCGAAAAGGTGTTGTATTACGTGCTGCCGTTGTTCTTCACTGCGTATCTGGTCTATGGCTTTGTGCGGCCGCGTATTTCGCGCAAGATCCGGTACGAGATTGAGGAGGACGACGAGGAAGAAGAGGATGACGCGGAAGCGCCGCCGCGCCCGGGTTAATGGGTCATGCCGGAGCTACCTCACCAACTGATCGCTGCGCTGACGGGCTTTTTCGCCGGCTTCCTGTTATGCATTCCGGTGGGGCCGGTGAATATCACGATCCTGAACGAAGGCGCCCGCCGGGGCTTCCGCTGGGCGGCGCTGATCGGCATCGGCGCCACGGTCATGGAAGTGTTGTATTGCGCCATTGCGTTCACGGGATTCGCCTCATTTTTTCAAAAAGGCATCGTCAAGGCCTTGATGGAAGTGTTCAGTGTCGCGTTCATGTTGTTCCTGGGGGTGCGATTTCTCGTCGCTCGGCCCGGGCCGGTGATGGAGAAGTTGGAGCACGGGATGGAGCGGCTGGAGCATCGCATTGAGGAGCGCATCGAGGAGAAGTTGCATCCGCACTCGGCCTTCATGATCGGCTTTGTGCGCACGCTGGCGAACCCGGGCGTATTGCTGGGTTGGATTATTTTAGGGGCAATCTTCGTAGCGCGCGGCTGGGTGCGACCCGATCTGGAAGGAAAACTGTATTGTTTATTGGGCGTAACCATCAGCGTTGCTTTATGGTTCACGGGATTGAGTTGGGCGATTTCGTTCGGGCACAAGAAATTCACCGAGAAAACCCTGTTGAAAATGGAGCGCGTTTCCGGCGTCGGCTTGATTCTGTTTGGGCTGGCGCAAGGAATCTATCTGGCCATGAAACTGGCCAAGCACAAGATGTGATGGCAGCGTAGGGAGATGAGCGCGGAACTAAAAACTGACGAGCGCCTCGCGTGCGACCAGTGCGGTCGGTATGGCGCGATTGACTTCGGCGACAAAAAACTTTGCCCGGATTGTTACGCCTCCGCCTGCTCCTGCTGTCCGGAATTCGACGGCAACAACGAGTCAAAAGAAGATTAACTGTGAAAAAGGCAATTGCGATTCTTTGTCTGGTGGCGGGCACGGGAATGCTGGTGTGGGGCTATCGCGAGAGCGATTCCCTCAAAGGCCGGTTGCATCAGGTGGTGAGTTCTTCCACGCAGAATCGCATCACCTGGATGTATGTCGGCGGCGCGGTCCTGCTGACCGCAGGAGTGTTTCAGGTTTACGGCGGAAGAAAGTAAAGACCCGGCGCTTAAATCTGTTCGGATTCCGTCGTGACTGAGCCGCCGCCGTCTTTCAATGCGCCCATCACCGCGTGCCAGGCGAGAATGGCGCACTTCACCCGGGCGGGATATTTGTAAACGCCCGCAAACACCGCGAGCTTGCCGACATCGTCCGCGACTTTGCCGGTCGTCACCATGTCCCGCACTTCGCCGAACATTTTTTCCACGTCGGATTTGGTTTTGCCTTTGGCGAATTCCGTCAGCAGTGACGCGGAAGCTTTGGAGATGCAACAGCCCGAACCGACGAAGCTGATGGCTTTGATGGTGTCGCCATCGAGCGCGAGAAAGAGTTTGAGTTGATCGCCGCAGAGCGGGTTGTGCCCCTGCGCGGAACAACTCGCCTCGGGCATTTCGTGGAAATTCCGCGGCTTCTTGCAGTGGTCAAGAATGACCTGTTGATAGAGGTCGTTCAAGTCGTCGAACATGCGCCCAGCATAGTCGAGAACCAGCGGAAGGCACGAAGGATTTGTGCCGCGTCGCCAGTTTGAGCGAGTGACGGTGCCTCGATATCCGGTCGGCGCGGAAAATGAACTCCAACGGCCTCGGGAAATTTCAGGCGAAACTGACCTTCCGATCGGGATTGCAGCGGATGTCAAAATATTGCTTCGACAGTTTCCTATCAATAGGCTGCTCGCAACCAAACATTGAATTACATGAGAACGTTTTTCCTTCTGTTGACATTCCTCGCCGCCGTCTCGGCGCGGGCACAACTGCCGGTTACTTCACCCAAAGCGGCGGGGTTCGACGTCGCGCGATTGGAAGTCTTGCACGCGACGACGAAGCGGTTTGTGGACGAAGGTCAACACGCGGGCATCATCACGTTGCTGGCGCGCGATGGGAAGGTCGTGGATTTTCAGACTTACGGATTTCGTGATGTGGAAAAGCAGTTGCCGATGGAGCGCGACACGATTTGCCGCGTGTATTCGATGTCGAAGATCGTCACGTGCGTCGCCACGTTAATGTTGCTGGAGGAAGGGCGGTTAAATCTCGATGATGCGGTGGCGAAGTATTTGCCGGAGTTGAGCGATCTAAAAGTGTGGACGGGCGGCACGGCGGAATCGCCGCAACTCGAACCGCTCAAACGCCCGGTCACGATCAAACATCTGCTAACGCATACGAGCGGAATGTATTACGACTTCTCGGCGGGAAATCCGGAGTTGGTGAAGTTGTGGAAGAACGCGGATTTGTGGACTGGCCCGGGCCTTTCCAATTTCGTCGCACGACTCGCGAAGTTGCCGCTCGCGCATCAGCCGGGTGACGCGTGGACGTATGGCATCAATCAAGACGTGCAGGGCGCGATCATTGAGCGCGTGACGGGGAAAACGTTCGGCGCGTTTTTGGAGGAGAAAATTTTTCGTCCGCTCGACATGAAAGACACGGGCTTCGATGTGCCGCCGGATAAAATGAATCGCTTGGCCATCACCTACAAACACGGCGCGGATGGAAAGTTCGTGGCGGATCAGCCCATCGTCGAGACGTGGCCAGAAGCGGGTCGCGGTATCGAAGCGGGCGGCGCGGGACTGTTTTCGACGGCGGGAGATTTTGCGCGCTTTGCGCAGATGCTGTGCAACGGTGGAACGCTCGACGGCAAACGCATTCTGGGGCGCAAGACCATCGAGTTGATGACGGCGAATCATCTCGTGACGTTGCCGAATAATCAGGCGGCGACGCGGGAAAAAGGCTTCGGCCTCGGGGTGGAAGTGACCACGGATCTCGGCCGGATTTCGATGCCGTCGTCGCTCGGGCAATTCGGCTGGTACGGCGCGGCGACAACGTATTGTCAGATTGATCCGAAAGAGCGGATTGTGGCGATTGCCTTCGCGCAACATTTTCCGTTCAACGAGCACCAGTTCTTCGCCGCGTTTCAGACGGGCTACTATCAGGCGTTGAAGTGACCGTCGGTTATCAGAGCGCGGGTCTGTGACCCGCAGCAGCAGGGTTTGCAAAGAAACGTGCTGCGGCTCATAGAGCCGCGCTCCGTCGCCTCATTGAACAATCCGTAATAATTTTCTGAATTAGCCGTTTGACCGGTTGGTTGCGCCCGGTAAAGTGGCGGCAGTCGTAGCACTTCTATGCAACCCAAAGCTCGACTCCTTGCGATCGTTTGCGCCGGCTTGACCTGTGGCGTCTCGGCTCAAGTTTCACTTTATCAATTGTCCCCGCCTTCGGGCGTGCCGGGAACAACCGTCTCGCTGAGCGGCTCGGGTTTCCAGAGCGCGACGCAGGTGGAACTCAATGGCCTGAGCGCGTCGATCACGCTGAACACGGCGACGCAGGTGAACTTCACCGTGCCCGCGAATGCGACGTCGGGATTCGCGGCGATTCGCGTGAACAATGTGTGGTACACGAACCCCGCGCCGTTCACCGTGAAGCGCGCGATTCAAGGCACGTTCAATCCGCCAGCCGGAATCAGCCGCACGGGCTATCGCGTGGAGGCGGGCGGAAACTTCGCGGCAGTGGATGCCACAACCGGCGAGTTCGCTGGCGCGGTGGAGAAAGATGAAGTGGCGTTGCTGTGGGCGTTTCGCAATGGAAGCGCGCCTGCGTTTCTGGCGCTTGTTCATCCGGCGACAAACGAGGTGACGATTGACGCCGCGAGCACAGCGGAGGCGTTGGTGTTGATCAATCCGGCGATCAATGCGCGCGCTTTTCAGCGCTACACGAATTTCGTCGGGCCGCTGCGGAGTTCCGCGCAATTCACAACGCTCGTGGCCGCGATTCAGAATGCCAGCAGCGGCGGACGCGATTATCTCGACGATGCGGCGGTGGAAACGGCCTGGGGCAATGCGGTGGAGTTCCTGTTGAATTTGCCGGCGCAGGCGCCGCTGCGAATGCGAAATCTGTTCGAGTCCGGCACGCCGAGCGGCACGAAGTTGCGCTATCTCGATCCGCCGGAAACTTCCGCGGGAAATGTCGGTTTGCGTCGGCTGAAAGCGGACCTGGCCGGGCCGAACAGCAAACATCCCGACGACTTTCTGATGGGGTTCGACAGCGCGGGACGATTCGCGCCGGTGGAGAATCCGCTGGATTGGTTCGTGAAGATTTACGAACTCGATCCGTTTCAATTTACGAACGGGCTGGAAAGCGTGAGTGAGCTCGGCGCCAAGGCGAAGCCGAACAAATTATCGTACGGCGTCGTGGATTCAGCGGCGGTGACGGCGAAGTTGTTTTCGAAGAATCTCGACCTGTTGGACATCGCGGCTGGGGCGTTGATGGACGTTTTGTTCGCCCGCAATGTGGACGGCGCGCTCTTCGCGTTGAAACCGAATGAAGCGAAAGTGCCCGCGTTGCGCCCGGGCGTTTATCTCGCGGAAAGCTTCAGCGGCAATCTTTATAACGGCGTGGAATTTCTTTCGGGCACGAATGGGCAATCGCAATTGATCACGGATATCAATGGCCGCACCGAGTGGGCGATTGCGTTGGGCGGAAATATTTTTGTGGCGGCGGTGGATCTCGTGAGCGGTATCGGGGGAATTCGCGAACTGATGAAGGAATCGCGCGGCGCGGGTGGATCGAATGAGGAAAAAACCTCCGCGCGCATGGAGATTTTGAAAGGCGTGGCGGAAGATGTCGCGAAAGGTTTGGCGGTTCATGGTAATGCGCCGTTAACAACCGATTTCTTCTACGACCTGCTCAAGAACGCGGCGAGTTCGCTGGTGAAGAATATCTCCGCGTACGCGCTGCAAAATCCGGAGTTTGCCGGGGTCGAGGAATACGGCGAGAAGGTGATCAAAACCGTCGGCAAATCGTTGGACGTGCTGAGCAAGTTCAGCGCGGCGTTGCAGGGCATCGAACGAGCCGGGGGATTGCTGACGTCCAGCGTGCTCGCGCTGGAACGTTCCGTGGTGGTGGTGGGAAATCCGTTCGCGCCGCGCATCCAAAGTTTCTTTCCGCAATCCGGACGCGGCGGAGAAACCCTCACGATTCAAGGCGCGAATTTCGGCACTACGACGAATGGCTTGAGCGTGAGTTTTCGGCAATACGCCAGCACCGACGATCCCACCGCTTTCACGGCGCGATTGGAGTTGGAAGTTCTCACCAACACGATCTCCAGCATCGTCGCGCGCATTCCCACGACCAATCTCGCAAACCTGTTTCCGGGGCAACGCGCGTTTGTGGTGGTCGAGCGCGGCAATACGAATTTCATCGGCAGTTCCGCCGTGCTCGCGCCGCGTTTTCGGGAGTTTCGCTTTTTGTTGCCGCCGACGATTACCTCGGTGTTCCCGAATCCGGTGCGGCCCGGTGACATTCTGGAATTGCGCGGGTTGGGTTTTGATCATGAAACCGCGCGTGAATACGAAGTGTTGCTCGACGGGCAATCGCAGGGCATTGGTCTCATGGCAAATTTTGGCGGAACGCGGATGGGTTTTGTGATGCCGTGGGATATTTCCGCCGGCTCGCACGAGATTGCGATTCGACTGCGCGGCAGCACGAGCGCGAGTTTTCCGTTCACGGTGGTATTGCCGGATTACACCACGCCCGATGGCCAGTTTCCCGGTTACGGCATCGTGGTGAATCAACCGGATTTCAGCAATGTCGCCGATGGGAAGATCAGCGTGCTGGAGGCGTTTCTCATCATAAAAGGTCAATTGGGTCGGCCCATCGAACAACATCCGCCGTGCGAACAGTTGCCGCCCGACGATCCGGGTTACTGCCCGCCGCAACCGCGCGAAACGGATTTCGTCAGCGGCGATGAACCCGGCTCGACGCTGGGGCCGGTGGACACAATTATTTTCGAAAGCGGCATGGTGATTCCCGGGGCGTTGCCGGAACTCAGCGGAGGCGACCGCTACATTTTTGGCGCGGGCGTGGGCGTGGTCACTCTGGACGGCACTGGCACGCCCGCGGGCACGTCCGGGATGCTATTGGATGGAATCAACAGCGCGCGTGTGAGTGGCCGATTGTTAATTCAAAACTTCACGGGCAACGGCGTGCATTTGCGCAATGGTGCGACCCGAAATTATCTCGAAGGCGTCAGCGTGAAGGATTGTGGCGGTAACGGCTTTTTGATTGAAGGCGGCAGCACGGCGAACGAACTCATGAACGTGGGTGTCACGAATGTCACCGGGCACGGCATTCATCTCACGGGCGCGGGCACGGAGCGGAACAAGATTTCTTCGACGAAAGGCGGCAACTTCCCGCCGTCGGTTTACGATGGATTAGTGGGCTGTGATGGCAACGGTCTGCGCGTGGATAATGGGGCGAGTTTCAACACGATTGTTCCCGGAGTGATTCGCAACTCGGGCGCGGCGGGAATTTACGTCGGCACGGCGACGAATAATTTCTTCGGTCGCGTGACGGATGAATTATTGCGGCATTACGATCTCGTGAACAATCAGGGCGCGGGCGCGCACCTCGGCCCGGGAGCGGTGGGCAACGTGTTTCGTTATCTAAATCCGCTGAACAATCAAGGCGACGGGGTGTTGCTGCAAGGACCGGGTTGTTCGAACAACATTGTGGATCGCACGTATGCCGGCGTGAATCTTTACGAAGGCGGCACGTCGCTGACGATTCCGAATCAAGGCTCGGGCATCCGCCTCACCGAAGGCGCGCAGGGCAATCTCATCGGCACGCGATTCATCTCGCTCGGTCAACACGGCAGCATCAGCGGCAATCGCGACGATGGCGTTCTGCTCGAAGGGCCGAACACCGCGTTCAACACCGTGAACGCGCAAAACATCGGCGTGCTCGATCCGTTCATCGGCGTGCAAGGCTTGAAGTTCTCCGGCAATGGCCGCAGCGGCATCGCGTTGCGGAATGGCGCGCATGACAACGTGATTGGTGATCATCTCGGCGATCTGGCGAATGCGATTTTTGCCTGTCCGGATGCGGGCATTGAAATCGCCGATCCCGGCACGGACGCCAATTTGATTTACGGCAATCAAATCGGCGCGTTCTTCAGCATGTGGGTGATGAGCACCGGTTCGGCGAATCGCAATCGCAACGGCATCTGGCTGCACGACGGACCGCGCGACAACATCATCGGTTTTCCTGGCGCGCGACTCATCGCGCCGCGATTTCCCGGTGATCCGTTGGGCACACCGGTGCAGTGCTGGAACGCGATCAATACGTGCAGCAATGCCGGTGTGTTGATCGAAGCCGCGAGCGGAACAGTGGGAACGGATGGCGTGCTGTCCGGCGCGAACATCATTCAGGCGAATCACATTGGCGAAATTGACAACGGCAATCTCGGTCCATCGGGCGAAGGCGCGGGAATCAAGCTGGGCACGGGCGCGTGGGCGAACGTCATCGGCGGACGCTCGGAAGAATTGGGCAATCGCATTCGCGGCTGGTATCGCGCCGGAATCTGGATTGATCAGAACGACGTGCCCGGGCCGAGCATGCGAAATCGCATTGAGAACAATCTCATTCAAGGGCCGGGGCTGGGCGTGTCGTTCCGCTTTTTCGATTATCTGGAGAACACACCCAATGGCGGCGTTGGCGTGCTGCTGACGGATTCCAGCGGGCACGCGATTGGCGAATCGTTGGTGACGCGCAACGTGCTGAATTCCGGAAATCGCCTCGGCATCTATCTCGCCAACAGTTCGAGCAACAGCATTTCCGGATTTGCGCTCACGAATTCGCAGAATGCCGGCATCGTGGTGCGCGGTGGAACGGCCAATCGCATTGGCGGCGACGGCGGGCAACTCGGCAATTTGATCTTCAACACCGGCATCGGCACGGAAACCAACTGGAGCGGCATCGCTCTTTCGACGACTTCAAACAACGTGGTGGTTGGAAATGAAATTGGTCGCGGCGCGATCGGGATGACCTTGACGAACGCGCGGAATAATCTGATCGGCGGCGCTGCTGTAGCAAATGGCAACACCATTATCAGCAATCGCGAGAATGGCGTGGTCATCAGCGGCAACGGCAGTTTCGGAAATCAATTCTTCAACAACTTCATCGGGCGCAATCGGAGCGGGGTAGCGCAACCCAATGCGCGCGACGGCATCCGGATTGAATTCGGTGCGCACGATAATTTCATCGGTGGGCTGGCGTCATTCTCGCGTCTGGTGGGTGGAGTGCGGCACGCGGGAACGGTGCCGACCGGAAATGTGATTGCGGATAATCTGCAAGCGGGAGTGCGGGTGGTGGGCGGGAGCACGACGGGTAATCGCATTCTTTACAACCAAATCACCAGCAATGGAGGTTTGGGTATTCAACACGAAAGCGGAGGCAATCATTCACAGCCGCCGCCGGTGTTCCTCGCTTACGACGGGAAGTTTATCACAGGCAACGTGGCGGATCTCGGTGTCACGCCGCCGGGTAGCAAGGTGCAATTGTTCACCGACCCGGATGCGGGCGATCCCGAGGGCGACGCGTTTCTCGGCGAAGGCGTCGTCAGTTCCAATGGCACGTGGCGGGTTGTGCCGGGCAGCTTGATCCATCCCATCATCACCATGACCGCGACGCATGCGGTGACCGGTTCGACGTCGGAGTTCGGCGTCGGCTCGACGAATGTCGTGGGATTCAGCATCGCGCGCACGGATGCCGCGACGCAGGGAACCGTTCCGGCGGGCGCGACTGATGCGCCGATGTTGTTGCTGTCGTTGAAGGCGCTCAACGCCGATGTACGCGTGCGGTCGATTTCCTTCGACGCCAGTGGTTCGTTGCCGGACGTGACGGCGATCACCGCGCTGAAGTTGTATCGCGACAACGATGAAAACGGGTTGATCAATGCTGCGGACAGTTTACTCGGGGCACCGCTGACTTTCTCCAATGACAACGGCCGCGTCACGTTCGCCAACTTGAATCCGGTAATCGCGGCGAATTCCACGCAACGCTGGGTCGTTGCGGTTTCGCTCGCGCCGGGAGCCGCGGCGGGCGCGTCGCTGCAGTTGATTCTGACCAACGCGCAAGTGGTGGATGCGGAATACATCAATCCGTTTTCGTTTGATGCCACGCCGACGGGAGATTTCGCGATTGAAGGCGCGGTATTCACCGTCGGCAGTGGTGGCCCGACCGGCGATTCGGATAACGACGGTTTGCCGGATTGGTGGGAAAAATTTTACTTCGGCGATTTGACGCGGGATGGAACGGAGGATTTTGACGGCGATGGCATGAGTGATTACGAGGAATTTCTGGCGGGAACAAACCCCGCCGATGCGAATTCCGCGCTGAAGATTATTCCGCCGATGCTGGTGAATGAATCCGGGGTGACGGTCAATTGGGCGGCGGCGCTGGAGCGGATTTATCGCCTGGAACAACGTAGCATCGCCGGCAGTGGCGCTTGGAGCGCAGTCGCAGGCGATGTGACGGCGACAAATCTGATCGCGCAAAAGATCGATGCTGTCGGCGCGAATCAACCGGCGCGGTTTTATCGCATCCGGTTGGTAGCTTCGGGCGACGACGATAAGGACGGATTGCCGGACGGTTGGGAACACCAGAACTTCGGCGGTTTATCGAGAAATGGCACCGAGGATTTTGACGGCGACGGCGCGACCGACGCGTTTGAATTTCTGGCGGGAACAGCAGCGAACAACGGAAGTTCGTATTTGAAAGTGAAGGGGAATCCCATCGTCGCCACCAACTCGGTCACGGTGGAGTGGGAAGCCAATCCGGGTCGCGCTTATCGATTGCAATTTAAGAACGCTTTGAGTGATGCGAATTGGCAGACGTTGCCGGGTAGAATTACCGCGACTGGCACGACCGCGTCGCACTCGGACACCACCGTTACCGGTCAAGCGCGGCGTTTTTATCGCGTGTTGCTCGTGCCGTGATTTTATTTGCGCAGGTCGCCTGACGGTGCTCGCGGCAGGCGGAAATAATCTGGTGTTGGATGAGGCGTGGTGCCAATTCTGACGTGATAACACATGGGACTCATTGCGCGCATCAGGACGTGGTGGCGGCGAGAGGCGCGTCCGGAACATTTGCGGCGCGGCGCACTCGGCGAGCGGGCGGCTAAAAGCCATCTGCAACAATGCGGGTTGAAGTTTTTGACCGCCAATTTTCGTTCCCACCGCGGGGAAATTGATCTCATCTTTCGGGCCGAGGATTGTCTGGTCTTCGTCGAGGTGAAAACCCGTTCTTCCGAAGAGTGGACGCGACCGGCCGCCGCCGTGAATGCGCGCAAGAAACGGTTGCTTTGCCAAACCGCGCTGGATTATTTGCGCCTGATCAAAAATCCGCCGGTGAAAATCCGGTTCGACATCGTGGAGGTGTTGCTGCAGGACGGCGAAGTGCGCGAGGTGCGGCATTTGCCGAACACGTTTCCGATGAGTCGCGGCATGCGTTACGGCTGAAATTGCGGGTGGGCACAAAGTTTTTTCCAGGTAGCGTCACTCAATGGGGCGCGGCGATAGGCTGAATCGGTGAGCGGTTCGGCGCTATCCGAGCGGCGGGCGCGTTCAAGCCACCGTTGGTCCAGTGGTTTTTCGATGAGGCCCAGATCGTTTGCCGCCACCGTGGTTTCCTCCTTCAATCCAGTAGCGACGCCGCGGCCGACGAAAAATCCAGCGAGCAGCAACGTCACGCGAAACATCGTGCTGCGCGAATAGGTGGTGAGATTGCACGGGCGACCGGGATCAAGGGCGCGAAATAGATTTGTGAACAATGGCAGCGTCCACATCGCCGGATTTTTCGCGGGCGAAAAGGCATCGAACAAAATGACATGCGGAGCGCCGCTCTCCTGATCGGTTCGGCGGTGAATATTATCCGGCTGACGCATGGCGGTTGGTCGTTGCTCCAGCCACGCGGGGAAGTCGCCCAGATGAAACGTCCAATTCACCTGACTTTCTCCGTTCTGAAAGTTGATGCTTCCCTCGCGGCACAGGCTTTCCAGTTCTGATTGATAGTCGGCCAGATAACCCAATTGGGTGGCGTTTCTCAGAGCAAAAGCCAGCGGTTCAGCGGTGTTATCGAAACTGACGAGGCGCAGCGGGCGGGAAATCTCTTTCGTCGCCCGCAAAACTGCGAGGGCATTTGCCGCCGCGCCCAGACCGATGTCCCAGACGACGAATTCGCCCGAAGCGGCGTGCATCCGTTCCGGGATTTTCAGTTGTTGCACGTACAGCAAATCGGCCTCGGCTTGCGGGCCGAGGCCGGGATGCATTTTCTCGGCGTAATCCGTCGCAAAGACGGAGTAAGTTCCGTTGGGCAGCCGCACCAGTTCAAACTGCGGACCAACGGAAGGCGAACTCACGGGGCGGATTTTTTAGAACCAACCTTTTTTGCCCTGAATGTAGGTGCGCGAGAATTCCTCGTCGCTCTTGGTCAGGTAGAGAATGCCTTCGATCAAACCGATCAAGCCCCCGATCCCGCACGTCAGGATGGAGATGACGATTTGAATGATTCCTTCCTTGGTGTAACCGAGGATGAATTTGTGTACGCCGAGGGCACCGAGGAGAATGCCGCAAATGCCGGCAACGATCTTTTTGTCTGCTCCGGGAGGTTTGGTTTCGCTCATAGATTTGGAATGTTGAACTGAACGACGCTAGTTCAGTAACCAAGCCGTCCCGGAGGGTCAATGAATTTGTGTCCGGCTCACAACTGCGCCATCGCCTTGTCCAGCGCGGCGTAGAGCTGATTCATCGTGGCATCGGTTTCGTCGCCCATGTTGGAGAGCCGGAACGTCAGGCCCTTGATCTTGCCGTAACCGCCGTCAATCAGGAAGCCCTGTTCCTTCACGAGCTTCTGGAGTTTGGCGACGTCCACCGAGCGCCCGCCGGGTTTCGCACCGTTGTTGATGCAACAAAGGGTGACGGATTCAAAACCTTTTTCCGGGAACAGTGTGAACCCATGTTTTGCCGCCCAGTCGCGCGTCAGTTGATTGGTTTTCTTGTGTCGCGCATAACGATTCTCGAGTCCTTCGGCAAAAAACTCGTCGAGCTTCGAGCTGAGCGCATACGTGTGCGAAATGCTCGGCGTGCTGGGCGTCATGTTCTGCTCGGCGTTCTTTTGGAACTCGAGAAAATCGAAGTAGTAACCGCGATCCTTGATCGTGGCGGCTTTCGCCAGCGCGGCGGGCGAGCAGACAAACACCGCGAAGCCGGGCGGCAGCGCGAAGGCCTTCTGCGTGCCGGCCAACAACACATCAATGCCGAGTTCATCAAACTTGATCGGCAGTGCGGTCAAAGAGCTGACGGAATCCACGATGAACATGACGTCGGGATACTTTTTCTTGAGCGCCGCGATTTCTTCCAGCGGGCTCATCGTGCCAGTGCTCGTTTCGTTGTGAATGAGCGTCAGCGCGTCGAATTCGCCCGTGGCGAGTTTCTTGTCAATCGCTTCGGCGCGAATGGGCGAACCCCATTCGACCTGGAGCGCTTCGGCTTGCTTGCCGCATTTTTTGGACACGTCGAACCATTTGTCCGAGAACGCGCCGCACATGCAGTTGAGCACTTTTTTGGAAACGAGATTGCGGATCGCGCCTTCCATCACGCCCCACGCGGAGGAGGTGGAGAGATAAACGAGTTGTTTGGTGTAAAGCAGTTGCTGGAGTTGCGGTTGAACTTTGGCGACGAGATCTTTGTAGCCCTGACCGCGATGGCCGATCATTGGAGCGCAAAACGCCTGGTAGGTTTTTTGGCTGACTTCGACCGGTCCTGGAATGTGCAATTTAACGTGTCCCATAGAACGAGCATGGTTTCAAAAGTGCGCGGCCCAATCAAGCGCGCGTTGGCTTATCGAAAGATTCAGATGGTGGAATCAAAACCGGCGCGGCAGGCGCAAGCGTTCTTCGAGCGGCGGCTTCGCAAACTGGGCGTTGGCCGGGGTGTCATCCAATTGATAATCCTGTTGCTCCGCTAATGTGCCGACTTGCGACGGCATGCACCGGCAAATCAAGGCGGCAACGTCGCGCGAACCATTGGCCAGGTAGAGAATCGGGCCCATCGGCACGGGGCCGTCATCAATGACATTGGCCACGACCGTCCGTGGCGCGTCCATCACACCGCGTTCCACCGCATATTTGCGTCCCGGCAGCGGCGCGCCGAACTCGGCTTGTGCGAGAAGTTCGATGGATTGGGCGACATAAATGACATCGGCACCGGTGGTGTCTGCGAGGATTTCCCAAATGACCGGAGCGCCCCGCGAATCCAGCGTGATGCGCACGCCCTGATTCGGGAGCGCCGCCGGAGCGGAAGATTCTGTGTCAGGATAACTCCAAACGTAACTGAATTGGAGATAGCGATTGGTGGCGATGGTGATCGTGTTGGTATGTGCCGAGAGTGTGACCGCAGCGGCGGAGGCAGTCGGGCGGTCGCGCCAGAGTGCGGCGGTGTTTGTGGTCGTCACCGCTTGCAGGAGCAGCGGGGCCAGTTGTGCGGGCAGGGCGCTTTCAAAGCCGCCCTGCACCGGTTTGAACATGACCGCATGGGGGAAATGATTGGTGACGCGCAATTGAATGGTGGCGCGGTCTGTTTCCGACAGTTTCGCGGCCGCGGCCCGTTGACAGCCATTGCCCACCAGCGCCACGCTTCCGGCGAGGAGCAGGCCTGCTGTGCACAGGGCGAAACTTTGGCTTCGATAATTCCAGAATCGTCTCATGGTGATGCAACGATAGCGTCTGAACTTAGGCGGTTCGAGCGGACGACTCAATTGCGGCGTGGCCGGTTTCCGCTTGCGCTTCCGCAAGTTCCATGTGAAACACCTCCGGCAACGATACGATATGAAAACCAAAACGGAGATTGTTGCCAATTGGCTGCCGCGCTACACGGGCACGCCACTGAACGACTTCGGCAACCACATCCTGCTCGTTAATTTCAGCAACTACGTCCACCTGTTCGCCGAATGGCACGGCGTGCCGGTGCGCGGGTTGGATTGTCCGATGCCCAATGCCACCGCCAATGGCATTACCATCATCAATTTTGGCATGGGCAGCGCCAGCGCGGCCACCATCATGGATTTGCTCACCGCCATCAGTCCCAAGGCGGTTTTGTTTCTCGGCAAGTGTGGCGGCATCAAACATGTCGCCACGCTGGGTGATCTGGTGTTGCCGATCGCGGCGATACGCGGCGAGGGTGCGTCGAACGATTATTATCCGCCAGAAGTTCCCGCCCTGCCGGCGTTCAGTTTGCAAAAGGCCATTTCCACCACCATCCGCGATCATCAGCGTGATTATTGGACCGGCACAGTTTACACGACGAACCGCCGCGTGTGGGAACACGACAGCAAGTTCAAGTCATACCTGCGAAAGATCCGGTGCATCGGGATCGACATGGAAACGGCCACGATTTTTATCACCGGTTTCCATAATGAAATTCCCACCGGCGCACTGTTGCTCGTGTCGGATCAACCGATGGTACCGGAAGGCGTGAAGACCGCCGCCAGCGACCGGAAAGTAACGGAACAATTCGCCGACGCGCATTTGCAAATCGGAATCGATTCGCTGAAGCAATTAATCAATCACGGACTGACGGTGAAGCATCTTCGCTTTTGAGCGGCGCGGGCGCGTTGGTGCTGCCGGCGGATTCCGGCGTGATGGCCAACACCGGCAGCGGCGGGGCCGAAGCATTCATCCAGCGGACGGCGACGCCCAGCGCGACGCCGACCAGAACCAGATGAACGGCTTTCATCGTGTCCGAGCGTTGCCAGAATTTCTTGCGGAGAGAGGCGTTCACTGAGGATTAAATGATTTTTGGAACGACCGTATCATAACTCAGCGGCGCCATGGCTTTGCCGGCGGCATCGTGAATGGTGCGGGTCTTTTCGTCGAAGAAGCAAACCACGCCCATACGTTCAGACATCTCCGCCAGAGCCAACACCGTGTTGGCGCGCACAGACAGATCCACATTGCAGAACGGCGTGCCGCCCTCGCGAATACATTGATAGAAATTGCGATGCAGATTATCGATGCGGCCATGCGGGGCCGGGTCGTTGAATTCCTCCACGTCCGCTTCATCGGCAAAAATCTTCTCCGGCTGTAGTTTTGCCTGATTGGCGCTGGCGGCGAGGTAAACGGTGGCGTTCCGGCCCCGGATGATGTCCGGCAAACCGACCTCATTGACCGTGCTGCCGGCAATCACAAACGTCAGACCGCTGGGGAATTCCGCGAGCACATGCGTCGTGTCCGTGATTTCGCGATTCGTCGAAATCTTGCGCGTGCCGGTGCAAACGACGCGCTGCGGGAACTCCGGATTGCCGGTCGCCAGCATGAGCGGATAAAAGCGATGGCTCAGCAGGTTGCCCAGAATGCCGGAGTTGTAATCGTAATACTTGTGCCAGGAGAAATAACGGTGCGCCGCTGCCGGCCCCCACGGAATCTTCGGCGCCTGGCCTTGCCAGCGTTCCCAATCCAGATTGGCCGGGCTGGCATCCTTATCGATGGGAAAATCCCATTCGTCGTTCTTTTTGTTGTTCCGGCAATACGAACCTTGCGCCCACGCGAGCGGTCCGAGTTTGCCCGCTTTCACCCACTCGGCGACCTTGTGCACCATCGGATCGGCGGTGTATTGCGAGCCGCACTGATAAATTTTCCCGGTGCTCTTCACCTTGTCATAAACCGCCCAACCTTCGGCGGCGTAACGGGTCATCGGTTTTTCGCAATAAACGTGCTTGCCGGCGTCCAACGCATCAACTGAACACGGGCCGTGCCAGTTATCCACGGCGGCGATGACCACCGCGTCAATGTCTTTGCGTTCCAACAAGCGGCGGTGATCGCCAAAGGCATCCTTGGATTCGAGGTCGGCAAACTTCTGCGCCGCTCCCAGGTGCTTTTGATACAAATCACACACCGCGCCGACGGTGACATTCCAGTTGGCGCCGCCGTTCTTGAGCATGCGCAAATGTGCCGTGCCCTGTTTGCCGGTGCCGATGACGCCGACCACGATGCGATTGTTCGCGCCGGTGACATTGGCCGACGGCGCTTGCCCGTAAACGGTGGGTTTCAACACTGCGGGCGCGGACACCGCTGCGGCCAGGGTGGCGGTTTTCTTCAGAAAAGACCGGCGGGTTTCGCCGGAGGCCGAATGAGAAATGGACTCTTTGCTCATGACGTTGATGCGTATTGGTCTGCTGGATTTGAAATTAGCAACTTCGACGGCGGTGCAAAGAAATTTGTTCGAGACGTTTGTTCTAGAACCTGCATGTACGTGTGAGTTTTGCGCACTGCCCAAAGTGTTTTCCCGCTTTCTCCGTTTCACCAGAGCCG